>CAIQCB010000066.1 GCA_903870245.1 uncultured Methylocystaceae bacterium | reverse complement strand
CTACCGATCGTCGCCTTGGTGAGCCATTACCTCACCAACTAGCTAATCGGACGCGGGCCGATCCTTCGGCGATAAATCTTTCTGCTCTCGCACGTATCCGGTATTAGCTCAAGTTTCCCTGAGTTATTCCGAACCGAAGGGTACGTTCCCACGCGTTACTCACCCGTCTGCCACTCCCTGTTGCCAGGGCGTTCGACTTGCATGTGTTAGGCCTGCCGCCAGCGTTCGTTCTGAGCCAGGATCAAACTCTCAAGTTTGAGAATTTTACCTGACTGGTCACTATCTCTTGACGAGTCCCAAGCACACTTGTCTCATCGTCTCACGACGATTCGACAATGGTGTACTTAGAATACGTGACCGTCAGAGTGTCTCATCGACTACCCCTCCGAGGAAGGGCGGTCCGCAAGGACCTCCGCCGTCCACGTTTCTCTTTCTTCCGATTAAATTGTCAAACAGCAGTAACAGCGATGCTAGACCCGAAAGCCACATCCAGAGAAGCAACTTCGCTCCGACGAACCAGCCGGATGGCCGAGACCGCTTTAAGAGACGAAGAAGCGACACCGAGCGTTGCGAGATCGCAGCGCCGCCGTCGATGGATGGAGGTATACGAGGCCCCGCCGACCCTGTCAACCAGAATTTGAAAATTGTTTAGAAAAAATTCACACGCCCTTATTTATCCATTTTAAATCAAATCGATACGATAAATTTCCCACACGATATGTCTTTTCCAGCCATCTTTTTCGACCCTGCTCGAGTAAATCAGCCCGCCGCGCATGAAAGAGCGTTCCGAAATTTGTCGAACTCCCTGCTTCTTCTTGATTTTGAAAAGCTTTTAGCGGATGCGGCGGTTAGGAACTGGGTGTATTTTTGCCAAGATCACACGGGTTCTCTAAACTATCGTCAATCCGTGTCCGCCAGCTAGAGATTGAGGACTCATGGCAATAAATTTGAGTGGTCGCGCCGTTCCTGTCGGCGCTGGCGCAGTTGGCTGGGCTCATGTCGGCACAGAACCGGCGATCGAAATCGATGGTCGCCGCCACAGCGCCGACGAGCGGCGCCGTGTTTCGGTGCGTTGGTTGCTTGGCACGGTTTTAACGGGTTTGTCCGGCGCTCTCCTGATCAGTTCTGCGGCCTATACGGCTCTGGATCAGCAAACCCGCTTCGCCGAGGCCCCTACCCGCGCCACGCTAATTCGCCCCGAGGAAGCCGACACCGGTCAGGTCGTCAATCCGAAAAAGGGTGATCGGCTGATGCGGGCGGTTGACGTGGTCGCCGCCAAGCAAACCTTCAAAACCGCCACCACCTCGAAGACTGGTGAAAAGGAAGTCGTTCGCACCCGCGCCTTCACAAGGGTGGCGGCGACGCTCACCGTGGCGCCGACCAGCTTCGCTTCCGAAGTGCCGCCCTACAACCCTCTGAAACTCTCATCCGATCCGCGCGCCCCGGAGAACAATGGCGAACCTATCGCTGCGCTCGACGAGGCCGAGGTCTCCTTCGTCACCCATGATCTGGGCGCGGTCGAAGTAGAAAATCGATTGGCGCGCCTGTCAGCCGACGAGGCTCAGGCCCAGGTGATTGAGCAGGTCAAATCCACCATCGTGCCCGGTTCGCGAAGTCCCCTGCCCCTGCCCGGACAGGCCCTGTTGTCACGCACAACCCGCGCCGCGACCATCGAGCCGCTTGGACTGAACAATTACGTCGCGCCGGGCGCGTCAGTGAACGCCCCCTTTTCCTCGATTGAGGTGCGGATGGTGGCTGAAAACGTCACGATTGCGCCGCGCGATACGCCTCAGCCGACCCAGATGGAGGAAAAGCTGGCGGTCGTCCGACATGGCGAGGGACTGGAGGAAGTCCTGCTCGCCAATGGCGTGTCACGGGCCCGCGCGGCGGCGGTGATGGCCGCCTACAAAAGCAAACGCGGCGAGCCGGCGCGAGAGGGGCAGCGCGTCAAGCTGCTCTTCGCCGATTTCGACGGCTCGGGCAAAAACATGCAGCTGGCGCGCGTCTCGGTCTACTCCGACGACGAAATCGACTCGATCGTCGCGGCGACTGACAAGGGAACCTTCATGCAGACGCCGACGACGCCGGCGCAAATGAGCACCGGCAAAACCGGCCGCCGAACGCAAACCGCGGACGAGGGCGAGGAGGACGACGGCGGCATGCGTCTCTACGATTCGATCTATGAGACCGCGCTGAAACAGCAGGTGCCAAGGCAAATCATCAACGAGTTGATTCGCGTTTTCGCCAACGACGCCGATCTGCAACGCGGCGTCGCGGGCGGCGACTCCATCGATATTTTCTACGACGAGCCCGATGATGGCTCGACGCCCGGCCGCGACGCCCTGCTCTATGCCTCGCTTACGACCCGCAACGAGACCTATCGCTACTATCGTTTTCAGACCGGCGACGACGGGCTCGTGGATTATTACGACGAGAACGGCAAATCGAGCCGCAAGTTTCTGGTTCGCAAACCCATTTCTATCGGGGAAACGCGTTCGGGCTTCGGCATGCGCAAGCATCCGATTCTCGGCTATTACAAAATGCACACCGGCGTAGATTGGGCGGCGCCGATCGGCACGCCGATTCTCGCTGCCGGCAATGGCACCGTCATCAAGGCGCAGTGGGATTCGGGCTATGGCCGACGCGTCGAGATTCAGCACGCCAATGGCTACATCACCACCTATAATCACATGTCGGGCTTTGCGCGCGGCATTACCGAAGGCGTGCGCGTCAAGCAGGGGCAGACGGTCGGCTTCCTCGGCTCGACGGGCCTCTCGACCGGACCGCATTTACACTACGAGGTGATGGTTAACGGCCATTTCGTTGATCCGATGCGCGTCAAGCTCGCCCGCACGCGCGAGATCGAGGGCAGAATGCTGGTCGACTTCAAGCGCGAACGCGATCGAATCGACGGCCTGATGGCTAAGGCCCCCAACAGCAACGCCGCAAAGATTGCGACACGAGGCGCAAAATAAAGAGCTGGATTATCCAAGACTCTGTCGTATTGCGTCGGCCGTAACGCCTTTGGCGCGCATGTCTCGCAGGCTCTCCGCCTGCCGGCTCTTCGCCAGCTTCTCGCCCGAGGCGTCGAGCAACAGATCATGATGCAGATAGCGCGGCTCAGGCAGGTCTAGCAGGCGTTGCAGCAAGCGATGCACGCTGGTCGCATGATACAGATCGCGCCCGCGAACGACATCCGTCACGCCCTGGATTGCGTCATCGACCACAACCGCAAGGTGATAGCTCGCGGGCGTGTCCTTGCGCGCGAGAATCACATCTCCCCAGCGTGAGGGATCGGCGGCGACGGTGGTCTCGCCTTCTCGCCACGTAAGCCCCTGCCCCGCCTGCTCGACCGCCCTACGCATATTCAGCCGCAGGGCGAAGCCGCCTGTTACGAGAATCTCCGCCGCCGAACGATTCGGCTTGAGCCGGCAGCTTCCCGGGTAATGGGGCGCGCCGTCCGGATCGCGCGGCCAGTCCGGACGACTTTGGGCGGCGCGGGCGATGTCCGAGCGCCGGCAATCACATGCGAAGAGCAGCCCCATCGCGTTGAGGCGCCTTAGCGCGCGCGCATAATCGTCGAAATGCTCGGATTGTCGGCGGACTGGCCGCTCCCAGTCGAGACCAAGCCAGGCGAGATCCTCATAAATCGCCTGCTCGAATTCAGGCCGGGCGCGTCCCGTGTCGATATCCTCGATCCGAAGCAGAAAGCGTCCACTGCTTTCCCGGGCCAGCCTGTCGTTAAGCAAGGCGGAAAACGCATGACCGGGATGCAGGAAACCATTCGGCGAGGGCGCAAAACGGAAAACCTGCCTCATGTCTGCCCCTGCCGGAATAGGTCCGTCAGCCACGCGCCTTCTCGACAATCGCCAGCGCAGCGGCGAAGGCCTCATCGCGATCCAGCATGCTGGTGTCCAGGGTAATGGCGTCGTCCGCAGCTTTCAGGGGCGCCAGCGCGCGCTGGCTATCGCGCGCGTCGCGGGTGCGCACATCTTCGAGAATGAGCGCGTAATTGACGGGCTCGCCTCGGCCCGCAAGTTCGAGCGCCCGGCGCTGGGCGCGCGTCTCTGGCGAGGCGGTCACAAAAATTTTCGCCGTCGCGTCAGGGCAGATCACCGTGCCGATGTCGCGGCCATCAAGAACGGCCCCCTCGGCGCGGGCCGCGAAACGCCGTTGCATGTCGATCAGCGCCGCCCGTACCGACGGAATCGCGGCGACGACGGAGGATCCTTCGCCCATCTCGCGAGAACGCAGCCGCTCTGGATCGAATTCGGTGAGCGACAACCCGCGCGCCGCAGCTCCGGCGGCCACAACATCGTCAAGGGGCAGGCCCTCGTCGATCAGCGCGCAGGCGACCGCGCGATAGAGTAGGCCGGTGTCGAGATGCGGCAGGCCGTAATGTTCGGCAAGACGGCGCGCCAGCGTGCCCTTGCCAGACGCCGCCGGCCCGTCGATAGCGATGACGAGGCTCACGCGAAGCGCGCTCCGAGTTTTTGCATCAAGCCCTTGAAATCCGGGAAGCTGGTCGCGATCATGGTCTCGTCGTCCACCGTGATCTTGTTGGCGCTGGCGAGCCCCATCACGAGGAAGCTCATGGCGATGCGGTGATCGAGATGCGTTTCAACCACGCCGCCGCCCCTCACCGGTCCGCCGCGCACAATAAGATCATCTCCGATAATCGCGCAGTCTACGCCATTGGCGACCAGTCCTGCGGCGATGGCGGCGAGTCGATCGGACTCCTTCACGCGTAGTTCGGACAATCCGCGCATGCGAGTCTCGCCTTTCGCAAAGGCGGCGGCGACGGCGAGAATCGGATATTCGTCGATCATCGATGGCGCGCGTTCGGCCGGCGCGTCGACGCCATGCAGAGTCGAATAGCGGGCGACGACGTCCGCGACCTCCTCGCCGCCTTCCTCCCGACGATTCTCAAGCGCAATGTCGGCGCCCATTTCGATCAAAGTCGTCAGCAGGCCGGCGCGCAAAGGATTGGTCATCACGCCGTCGATCGTCACCTGCGAGCCAGGCGTGATCAAGGCGGCGACCAGCGGAAAAGCGGCAGAGGACGGATCGGCGGGCACAATTACCGGTCGCGCCCTGAGTTCCGGACGACCTTCCAGCGTGATCTTGCGGCCATGGGCGCCATGCGGATCGCTTGTCACCTTCGCTCCGAAATGGGCCAGCATTTTCTCTGTATGATCGCGCGACGCCTCCGGCTCGATCACCACAGTGCGACCGGGCGAGTTGAGGCCGCAAAGCAATACTGCGGATTTTATCTGGGCCGAGGCGACCGGCGTCTTGTATTCGAATGGCAAAGGCTCGCTCGCGCCAGCAATCACGAGGGGCAAACGTCCGCCCTCGGCCTGCTCCAGGACCTGGGCCCCCTGTTGCGTCAACGGATCAAGAATGCGTTTCATTGGCCGCTTGCGCAACGAGGCGTCGCCATCGAAACGCGCGACGATCGGGTGTCCAGCCACTACGCCCATCATCAGGCGCGAGCCTGTGCCGGCGTTGCCGAAATCCAGTGTATCTCCAGGCTGAACAAGAGACCCCAGTCCGGCCCCCCAAACGCTCCAGCTTCCCTCTTCGTGTTTGACGACCCTTGCGCCAAGCGCCCGGCAGGCTTCGGCGGTGCGCAAGACATCTTCGCCTTCAAGCAATCCCTCGATCCGGGTCTCGCCGATCGCCAAGAGCCCGAAAATCAGAGCGCGATGAGATACAGATTTATCTCCCGGCGGTCGCACTCGCCCGATTAGCGGACCGGAAGACAAGGCGCTTAGCGGCGCGCTGGACGAATGGGAGTGGGAGGTCACGCGGGTGGGCTCTGCGGTCGGTCCCCGCGCGCAACGACGCGCGGAAAATTTGGATAGCGATGGAATGCAATTCCCTCCTCCGGACGATTAGCCCATAATCGAGTGAAGTCAAATCCGACGCAGTTATCATCGTGCAGTGTCGTTCAGGGACGCACGGAACTCTTGCCGGTCATTTGCTGAAACAGGAAATCCTATATTTTCATGTATTTCCAAATCACTTTCGCCAGCACCCGGGTTTCCAGTCCATCGGTCGACAGACCATGCGAAACGATTATGGGCGTTCGCCACATGGGATCAGAGGACTCTGCCCAGAATTCGATTACCTCGCCGGTGCGACGCATGCGGCGAGCGCTCAATTCGATCAAACCATTGCCGGCTCGGCGCTCGAGTATGACCAGGTCGCCGTCCGCCGCCTCCAGACCTGCTACCTGCAAATCAACGCAACGCAGGTTGTCGCCGGCCTGGGCGATCTTGTTGAACGAGGATCCTCCGACAGTAAAATCATACTGAGATTCGACGGGATAGGCAGGATCGGGCGGGAACGGGCTGGCGCGAGAACTTTCGCTTGAGTCGCCGATCAAACGCTCTTCAATCCAGACGCCTGAGGCGACGGTTCCCCGAATCGGCAGTCGAGCGTCGAAACTTGCCGGTCGTTCCTGCAGACGCATGGCCTGCCCCGCAGTGCGAGACGCCGCATCCTTATAGCGAACGCTCATCTCGCCCTCGCCAGTCAGCAACCAGCCGGCATTGACGCCATAGGCGCGCGCGTAACTGAGCGCCGTCGCAGCGTCAAACTGGTTTTGCTGGCTCTCGTGGGCGCGATAGGTCGAAGCCTTCCAACCGAATTTTTTTATGGCGTCGCTCGCCTTGTAAAAACCCGCTGTAACCCGGGCCTGTTTAAGGCGATCACTCATGGTCGTCGTCATGTAGTTCACAAAACGTCCCTTCTCGTTTTGCGCGGCTCAACGCCGGACTGCATGAAGACAAACTACAAAAGGGCGGAACATAAATAATGCTCAAGTTACTGCGCGAAAAATGCGAAAACTGGTTATGGACAACATTTAACGTCATTTTTATTGGATAATCGGCTCTTTACACGATTGTCAACAATAATTTGGGCCAATGGAATCACAAAATTCAAAGAAAAAACGATTTGATAAGGCGCTTTCGAATCAGAGAATGGGGCTTTGCCGCTGATTTATGTTGGCCCAAACGTTTTTAAATCAGTTATGATAAATAAATATCACAAATTATGTGATTAAAATTAGATTGACCAGAAAGCGGTCTAAAAAAACCGTTTCAAATTATCGGCCATGCTTGGAAATTTAAATAAAGCGAAGCGCAAACAACGTTCGATGCGCCAACAAAGAACTCCACTAATCCCTCGCGAGAAACTCGTCGGCGGCCTTGAATCGTTCCAGGCTTTCCCAACCATGCTCGCGCATCGCGTCTTTGACCCATTGCGGCGGCCGTCCGCCACGTCCTGACCATGTCTGGCCTGTGGCGTGATTTTTATATTTTGGCCGGGGAGATTTTCGCTCATCCTCAACGCTGCGAGCGATGGCTTCCTTGCGAGGTTTTTTTGCGACTTCGGGAAATACCTCGTCAAGACCGAACCCAAGGGACTTGAGTTTCTCATTGATTTCAAGACGTAACTGATCTCTGCCTGCTGCCTTGCGATGCTGGATTTCCTGCTGGGCGCGATCAACCAGGGAAAAAAGTTCAAGATCTGAAAGCTTAGCGAATTCAACCGTCATTAAAATCTCCCCAAAACAAGGGAGATTTGTATTTCATAGACGGGAAAAATCAAGTTTGAATCTTACTGGCGAGAAAGCCAGGCTTCAAACCACAACACAGGCTCAACCTTAAAACGACATGACTTGTCTTGCGGGAAACGGCTCTTTGGCGATCCTTCTGGATCATGAATCAATAATAGGGATATGGGCCCGCAGGATAAGCAGGATACATGGGCGCAGGGGCGGCATAGACAGGTTGAGCAAGCGGCGACTCGCCGACCCGGTGACCTTTAGCAGACATGCACTGGGCATAGACGGTGTCATAGCGCGACTGCAAAGAACCACCCGCCTGACGGGACTGACCTGAACCCACAGCGCTCCCCAACAGCATACCCGCGCCGCCGCCTATGGCGGCGCCTGTTCCCGGCCGATTGCCCGCCGCCGCGCCTATAAGGGCTCCAGAAGCCGCGCCAAGCCCGGTGCCGAGGACAACTGTGCCGAGCGCGGCGCTATTGGCGGCGGCGCCGGGCGACTGTCCGCCAATCGCCGCCTGGCCCGAGCTTTGGCAGTAGGCGTCGTCGCGCTGGAAGGCCTCGTAGGATTTGCCCTTTCCGGGCATCACCGCCACCTGCGGCATAGCGGGTCCGTTGCTGGCGCAGCCCGAAAGGCCAATCGTGAGAGCGAGAAGTAGGATAGCTAAAGCTACAGGTGTTTTACGCATGTGACCGAACTCCGAAGCGGCGAAAAGTCACCACAAAAAGGTTAAGAAAGAGGAAGCGATCACACGGCGCAACATCGGCGAAAATGCTCTTTGCTCCGATTTGGAGAGTGATTCTGTGAAAGAAATCACGACAACCCAATAGATCAGAGTTTCTGTGACGCTCAATGAAACCGGGAAATTCGCTAATACACACAGATCCGAAAATCGGAACTTTCCCAGCAGGCTGGATCGCGTTTCGATCGACGGGCCTCTCCCCAACGAGAATTAATCCCCTCTCGCGTTAGGCCGCGGACTTCCGCAATACCAGGGGAAACGACGGCCACGCTCACGGGGTTAATCCCGCCGGGGAAGCTATTGCGGCCAATCGGCGCTATAGAGAAGCTGGCGCCAGAGTTCATAAAATCGCATTTGCCTTTATAGGGAACGCTGCCAGTAATCACACATCTCGCGGGACGCGCCATAGCCGAACCCGACGCCGCGATTATCGCCAAAAATGAAATACCCAGAATGAGATAATCAGAGCCGAGCTTGCGCATCATGGTCAAAACTCCATGTTCGAACGCCGCGATTGCGTAAATGGCTTATTCCTCAATTTTAGACGAGGAAGCGGTATATTGTAGCGCCGTTACGGCGAAAAAACCGCCAATCCACGCCCCAAGCGCCGCAAACAATACATAGGCTGCGTTCGTCGTATAGCTGATCACGGCGAAGGCCGAAAGCAGATACCACAGGCTACTCCAGCTCGCGGCGGCGACTCTTCTACGCGCAGCAACGGCGGCGTTGAAAAAGACATAGACGGCGTCGGTGACTGCAGTGGAGGCGACAACGCCCGCTGCCACGGCAGGATCAATTGAAGACCACAGCATTTCATTACTTTCCGAGAGATTGGAGATGGTAATTGAAGAGATTGGAGATGGTAATTGATATGGGTATAAAGCTCCCGGAAAACAAGAAAGTTAAACACGCCAGTTAAATATGTTGTCAATCAGATCGCGCCAAACTGCGACAAAAGCTCCTTCGCGACCGGTATCCTTTTGTCGAGATCCGCAACGCCGACGACATCTATATTGAGCGCAAAAGCAAAAACGCCCCCGCGTTGCTGCACCCATCCAACCCACCAGCCGATTTGCGGCTTGCAAGAGCGGCACCAACCTGTTTTGGCGTAAATCGTATGATCGGCCACCGTTTCATATTTCATAATATCACATACGACATCCTGGGCTCGTCGAGACAACGGGAGTTTTCGTAACGCCAGTTCGGCGACAAAATACGCCTGCTCGACAGCACTGATAGCGAGCGGACCATCCAGCCAGAACCGGTCAACAACGGAGCCGGTCTCGGCGTTGCCGTAGGTCAGACGAGACAGCCATTCATGGTAGCGCCCAAGGCCGATACGCCGCGCCAATTCCTGATAAATTGGCACATTGGATAATTTGATGGCTTCGCGCATCGACATGTCGCGCGCCCATTCCCTGATCAAGGGCGGTGTTTCTGAGCGGTAAGGAATGACCTCGTTTTCATCCCGAACCACACCGGTTTCAAGAGCGATCAGGCTGTTGGCGATCTTGAATGTCGATGCAGGATTGAGGCGCTTGCGCGCGCGCGGCGCATTTATAAGAAAAACACGGCCCGCACTGACGTCATAGCCGACAAAGGCGCCGTCCACGCCGTTCTTCGCCATGACCTCGCGCAATGAGTCACGCTCGATAAACTCCTCGGAAGTCGCCACAAGAGGAAAAACGGGCGCAATGGCGCAAATAAGTAAAACAAGCAGCATCAGTCTTTTCGAAATGATCCTTTCCGTTAGGATCGGTTTTGATATCGTCGGCGAAGTCATGGATTCATCTCGCCGCTAACGTCCACCGTTCGGGATTTCTTGTCATAAAGGCAAACGATTGCTTTTCTGCGCTTGCCGCCGATTACTGTCCCACGACCAATAGCGACGCCATGACTTTCTGTGCCCACGGCGTCCACATCGATTTTGGGATTTTTAAGCACCTTCGAAATTGCAAGACGACATTTGTCTTCGACATCCGAGGCGAAAGCCTTCCAGGCGTCATCGCTCGAGGCCGATGCAGGGGCCAGGCCAATCCCCAACCAAAAAACAACAAGGACTTTTCCTCTTTTCATCACAATCTCCTTCGATCATGGGAATTTTATCGATTGCCCTTGTAACTTGACGAACAAACAGGACAGCGACTTCACTCAGGACATTTTCAACCCTAATATCTGCGTAGAGCGTAATCCGGATAGCGGTGCAATGAAAAGCTTGGCTTTAGTCCCTTTTGTCTTTTTGGGACTGTCGATGACAACCATCTCCTGCGCCGACTGGGGCCCTCCATTTTACGGTGTCTGGTCCTGCACGATGATCAATGACGGCAATACCGTCAATGCCGCCGAGTGGTGGCAGGAGCGTTTCGACGAGAAAGGGGTCCTGACTGAGGCCGCCCCTCAACCTGTGAAAATAAGCTGGAGGCGATTGCGTCCCGGGTTGTATAAACTCTCCTACGCCGATGGCGGCACATCCGAAATCGAGATGAAGGAGCCCTGGATTTTCTTGCGACATACGGCGGAGCACCGTTATCTCTGTCTGCGTAAATCCCCTCGGTAAACATCTTAGCTGAAGCGCCAACAAGTCAGGTCATCATGTTCTCTTTTGCTGTCTCGGCGCGCGTGGCGCCGATCCTTCTGCTTGTCGCCTCAAATCTGTTCATGACCTTCGCCTGGTACGGCCATCTGAAGTTTCCCCGGCTGAATATGACCGCCGCAATTTTGATCAGCTGGAGCATAGCACTGGTCGAATATTGTCTGGCTGTGCCGGCAAACCGGATCGGCTATGGAGTCTATTCAGCCTCACAGCTCAAGACTATACAAGAAGTGATCACACTACTGATCTTTTCCGGTTTTTCGGTTTTCGTGCTCGGCGAAATGCTCACATGGCGGCATCTGCTTGGCTTTACGCTTATCGCCGCCGGCGCCTCACTTGTCTTTCTTGCAAAATAATCATCCTTGCGAAGGAATTTTTCGCTCGTCTCTTATCGTGGAATGAAGGCGATCACGCGAGTAGGGGCGCCCGAGCCTTTGGCGATTTTCATCGGTAAAGCTACAAGTGTTGCGCCCGTCGCCGGGAGCTTCTCAAGATTGGCGAGGTTTTCGAGACCCATAACATTGGCAGCGCCTAATATACGATGAACTGGAAAATCTTGCGAAGGTCCGTAATCGACGCTAGCCGTGTCGACGCCCAGGATGCGACTATGTCGCTTGTTCACAAGATAGGCTGCGGCGTCCGGTCCATAAGATGGAAAATGCAGGCGGGTTGCGTCGCCCGGCGTGTCGTCTCCCATGTAAGCTTTACGATCTGGCCAGCGCGCGCTCCAGCCGGTGCGCAATAAAACAATAGCGCCGTCAGGAATTACCCCATGAATCTCCTCCCATTGACGCACATCCTCGGGAGTCAGGCGGTAGTCCGTCGTTACGGAGGCTTTCGTTGTGACGTCGATGACAATCGCCGGACCGATCAAACGCTCAACCGGAATATCCGAATTCGTCCAGCGACCATCGGCAAAATGCATCGGCGCATCGAGATGCGTGCCGCTATGCTCGGGAGCGCAAAAGGAATTGGCATAGTAAAAAAATCCCTTTTCTGTGACGCCCCTGTGGATGGAACGCAATTCGAAACCGGAGGGATCAGTTGGCCAATGGATCGTATTGTCGTCAAAAGGATGCGACAGATCCAGAATTGTCGTCGCGGACAAATCTATAGTCTGGGCGCAAGAGGGTTCTGCCAAAAGAATGAGTGAAAATAATATTTGAAGCGCGCGCCGCATAAGGACTTTTCCCGCCAGACTCACGCTTCCGGGGTCCAGTCCTCTTCCCAATTATGCTGATTGGGAATTTCCTCATCGAGTTCGAGCCACATGGCGTTAAGAATTGCAAAAGCGCAGGCGAGGCCAAGCCCCAGAATCCAGGCGAAATACCACATGGTCGGCGTCACTCCGTTCAATAGTAATAATCGTCGCCCCGCTCGATCGCCGCCTCACTGACGCGGCCGCGCAGGACGTAATAAACCCATGAAGTGTAGGCGAGGATGATCGGCAAGAAAATGATCACCGCCCCCAGCATGAGTCCCAGAGTCGTCCGACTGGAGGAAGCGTCCCAGATCGTCAAACTGTCGTTGGGGTGGGTCGAAGACGGTAACAGGAAGGGATACATGCTGAAACCCGCCGTCATCACGACGCCCGCCACTGAAACGCTCGACGCCAGCATTGCGGGGCCGCATTTGCGCGCCGCCATAAAGATCGCCGCCATGAGCGCGCTCACGCAGGCCAGTGCCGGCGCGATCGCGGGCCATTTGTAGAGGGCGTAATTATAGAGCCAAGCGCCCCGATCGGCGACCACCGTCTTGTAGGTGGGGTTCGAAGGACCATTGGGGTCTCCGCCATCAACGATCATATAGCCATCGACCGTTGTGGCGATCCAGATGCCGGCAACTATGAAAAGGAGCACGAGCAAAAGCGCCGCTATCGGACCAATCCATCGCGCATTCTCGGCGACAGAACCCTCGGCCTTGCAAGCTAGCCAGGCGGCGCCCTGCATGACGATCATTGTAACGCTGACGAGGCCACACAGCAGAGCAAAGGGCGAGAGCAAACCGATCAGTCCGCCTTCGTATATCGATCGCAGGGACTGATCGATGCGGAAAGGCGCGCCAAGCAGCAGATTTCCGAAAGCAACGCCGAACAGCAACGCCGGCAGGAGACCGGACAGGAAGAACAACCAGTCCCATGTTTGTCGCCAGCCTCGCGCCTCCATCTTTCCTCGAAACGTAATCGCCACCGGACGCAGGATCAGCGACAGAAGCACCAGCAGCATTGCAAGATAAAAGCCGGAAAAGGAGACGGCGTAGAGCAAGGGCCAGGCGGCGAAAACAGCGCCGCCGCCGAGAATAAACCAGATTTGATTGCCCTCCCAAACAGGGGCGATGGTGTTGAGCGAGACACGGCGTTGAAGGTCGGTGCGCGCGACAAAGGGATGAAGGATCGCAACCCCGAGATCAAAACCGTCCATAATCGCGAAGCCGACCAGCAACACGCCGACAAGCAGCCACCAGATGATCCGCAGGGTCATATAATCGGGCATGAAGGGAGCCTTCTCAGCGCGGCGCGTCGTAGGTTGGTTGAGGGACCGGCAAGGGACCAGAAGACGTTGGTTCATGCGTCTTAGCGTGAGGGCCAAGCCGGACATATTTCACAATCAATGCCAGATCCACAGCCGCCAGCGAAGAGTAAAAAAGAACGAAAGCCGCGAGGCTGGCGGCGACATCACTGGCTGGCACGCTGGAAACGCCCATAAAAGTCGGCATGATCCCGTCTATGATCCAGGGCTGACGGCCATATTCAGCGACAATCCAACCCAGTTCCGCGGCAATCCAGGGCAAAGGCAAACTCCACATCGTCAATTTCATGAACCAGAGCGGTCCATGCCGTCGCTTGCAAGAAAAAATGAACGATGCGCCAAACAATGCGATGAAATAGAAACCTAACCCCACCATTATTCTGAACGACCAGAACAGCACCGGGACATTGGGGATTGTCTTGAGCGCTGCAGCGTGAATTTCTTCGGCGCTGGCGTTCTCGACATCCTGTCTGATGCTCTTGAGCAGCAGGGTGTAGCCAACGTCGCGCATGGACGATTGCAGGGCGTCGGGCAGCGCCACATGCTCCCGGCCTCCCTCTTTCGCCAGCCAGAGATAGCCGTCCATGCCGTTGCGAATGCGCTTTTCAGCCTGCGCCACGAGATCTTTGATGCCCTCGACCGGGGTATCGAGCGAGCGGGTCGCGATAAGACCCAGTAGCCATGGTATTTCGATGGCGTATCTTGTCGTCTCGCTCTCGATATCGGGCAGGCCAACGATGGTGAAGGACGCCGGCGGCGGCTCCGTCTCCCACATCGACTCGATAGCTGCAATTTTCATCTTCTGGTTCTCGCCGGCGGTGTAGCCGCTCTCGTCGCCTAGCACGACAACCGAGAGCGCCGAGGCCAGCCCGAAGCTGGCGGCTACGGTAAGCGAGCGACGCGCGATTTCCAGATGCCGACCCCGCAAAACGTAATAGGCCGAAATCGCCAGAACGAACATCGCGCCAGTCACGTATCCGGCGCTCACAGTATGCACGAACTTAGACTGCGCGACAGGATTGAACACCACGTCCCGGAAAGAAGACAATTCCATGCGCATGGTTTGCGGATTGAATACGGCGCCAACCGGATTCGACATCCAGGCGTTGGCGATCAAAATCCAAAGGGCGGAGAAATTGGTCCCAATCGCCACCAGCCATGTGACGACGAGATGCTGCACTTTGGTCAAACGCTTCCAGCCGAAAAAGAATAGGCCGACGAAGGTTCCTTCCATGAAGAAGGCCATCAGACCTTCGATTGCAAGCGGCGCGCCAAAGATATCGCCGACATAATGTGCGTAGTAGGCCCAATTGGTTCCAAACTGGAACTCCATGGTCACGCCGGTCGCCACGCCCATCACGAAATTGATGCCGAAAAGCGTGCCCCAGAATTTTACGGCGTCGCGCCAGACCGTGCGGCCGGTCATGACGTAAACGCTCTCCATGATCGCCAGCAAGAGTGACAGCCCCAGCGTCAACGGCACGAACAGGAAGTGATACAAAGCCGTCAGCGCGAATTGCAGCCTTGAGAGCGTAACGACGTCGAATTCCATTGATCCACTTATCCTTTATTCGCTTTTGGCGGGTCCGGCGGTGAGGAATGCGGCTGTGTCGGCCGGCGTTGGCCTGTGACGGTGGGAGGGGCTGAAGAACGAGACATAGATCAAGACGATGGCGACGATCTTGCACGCCAGCGCCACGGTCAATTCTCTGCCCAGTCGGCTTGCCGTCATGCCACGCAGCTCCACGAATGATTTCTTCGCAGCAAAGTCTATACCAGCCGCAGGGGCGCCGGAACATGACAAAGTCGCCAAATCGCGCGCGCTCCGGGGATTAAGCCTGCTCAGGCCCTTGTCGCCTCATAGGCCGGGATTTTTGCGGCGAAATCGTCAAGCCAGGCCACAAGGCGCGGATGCGCGCTGCGCCAGGTCCCCTCGAAACGAAGATCAAGATAACCCAGGGCGCAGGCGACCGCGATGTGACCGATATCCGGCGGACCGGCTGGCGGCGCCGCTTCAAGCGACGCCAGCGCGCGGTCGATTTTGCCTTGCTGGAGCGCGACCGCCTCAGGATCGCGCAGCGCGGCGGATCGGGTCGCGATCTCGTAACGAATGAGCAAAGCGGCGTCATTGACGCCATCGCCCAGCGCCTGAAGCCTTTGCGCCGCGAACCGCTTTTCTGGATCGGCGAGCGTAAGCTGGCCGCCGCCGGCAAGAAAATCCAGATAATCAGCAATCACCCGACTATCATAGAGCGCCGAACCATCGGCAAGGATCAGCGTCGGAATTTTTCCCAGCGGATTTTGCGCACGCAGCGTGTCGTCGGGATCGGCTGTGCTCGCGGGCTCGATGCGGATGCGGTCCGATAATCCGAGAAGTTCGGCGGCGATGCGGATTTTACGGGCGTATGGAGAAGCAGGCGAGTAACGCAAGATCATCATGACGGTTTCCTGTTGCGTCCCCGTCTTAAAACACCCACTCTCCCGGTCCAATGAAATTCGGAAAGGTAGCCCCCATGTCGAACGATGCGCTGTTTTCGTCCCTGAAAATGGGCGCCCTCGCCCTGCCGCACCGAATCCTCATGGCCCCCCTCACCCGCTGCCGCGCCGAGAGCGATCACGTCCCGGGTCCGTTAATGGCGGAATATTACGCCCAGCGCGCGACCGCGGGCCTGATCATCGCCGAGGCAACCATGGCCATTGCCGGAAACTCCGCCTTTTGGCGCGAACCCGGCATTTACGCCGGCGCCCATATCGCCGGTTGGCGCATGGTCACCGAGGCTGTTCACGACAAAGGCGGACGCATCGCCCTGCAACTCTGGCATGGCGGCCGCGCCTGTCATCCGTTGCTTAATAACGGCGCGACGCCTGTCGCGCCGTCGGCGGAAGCGATTGTCGGCTCGAAGGTCCTCACGCCGCAAGGGATGCAGGCCTATGTCACCCCGCGCGCCCTGCGCGACGAAGAAATCCCGGAGATTGTCGCCGGCTTTGCGCAGGCGGCGCGCAACGCGAAAGTCGCCGGCTTCGACGCCGTAGAGGTGCATGGCGCAAACGGCTATCTACTCGACGAATTCCTGCGCGACGGCGTCAACAAACGCAATGGCCCCTATGGCGGCCCGATCGAAAACCGGGCGCGGCTTCTGCTTGAAGCGCTGGAGGCGGTGGTCGACGTTTGGGGCGCCGAAAGGGTGGGCGTTCGGCTCTCGCCGCTGAACAGCTATAACGACATGACCGACAGCGATCCCGTCGGCCTAACCTCGTGGCTCGCCACCCGGCTCAATGATTTCGGCATCGCCTATCTTCATATGATGCGCGGGGATTTCGCCGGTCCGGCGAAAGTCGATGTGATGGCCCCCGCCCGCGCCGGCTTCAAGGGCGTACTGATCGGAAATATGGGCTACACGGCCGAGGAAGCCGACGCCGCCATTCGCGACGGCAAGGTCGACGCCGTCGCCTTTGGCGTGCCTTTCCTCGCCAATCCCGACCTGCCGGCGCGTTTCAGGGCCGGCGCTCAGCTAAACAGGCCCAGACCGGCCACATTCTACACGCCGGGCGCCGAGGGCTATACGGATTATCCAACACTGACGAGTCAGGAAGGATCGGAGCTTTGACGAACGTCTGAGCGCCGACGCGCAAGCTGATCTGGCTCCATTTATTCCCCCGCTGCTGGCGCTTTTGTCGGAAAATAATCGTGGCAGTCTTCCTACCGACGGATCGTCAGGAGGGCGCCATGAATTCTGGAATTATGAAATATGTGCCTTTCCTGTTCTGGATTGCGTTTTTCGCCTTCGAGGTCGGAGCCACGCTAAACAGTCCTCGCCGCGAGGGATCGGGCTTCAAGGGAGTCCATTCTCATGTCGCCCAATCAAGCGGAACGCAGGCGCTCAAGCTATCGAAGGTCACAAAAAATAACGGCGTCGCCCAATAGGGCAACGCCGAAGAGGAGTCATGATATCAACAATCCAGGCGAAAATCGTGGATTGGTGTTACGCTTTGTCGGTGGGTTTGTACCACGGCACGAAGAACCCGAAGATGCCGGATAAGACTGCAAAAGTAACGCTCGTCGCGCCGACAATGGCGAAATCCGACGTGCCCCAATAAGCCAAAATGGCGCCGAGCACAGCGCCCGCTGCGCCACAGATATAGACGCTCGGGGTGAGGTCCATATCGAAGCCGACCATGCCGGAGTATTTGTCCGGCTCCTTGCCTGAGTTTATGTCGCTCATTTATTTGATCTCCTTGATGCGAGTTTTATTTGAGGTTTATTTAAGGCGTGCAGCGATCAGGTCGAATACGGAGCTACCATGATTGCCATGTAAGCGTTGCCCTGCGCCGCCGCGAGAATTTCTCCGGTCCATTTGTATCGATCGAAAGGGATCATCGCGACCAACGCGATGATCCCTCACGAGTTACTTGTTTGTGTTCCAGCGCGCGAACAACACGGGAAGTCCAATGAGAAGAAGTCCGATGCCGGCATAGACGATGAGGTCGTTCATGTTTCAGCTCCTCTTGGTGCGGACCCATATTCCGCATCTGAGAGCAAAACAATTCAGTCAGGCGTAACAGTCAGCCGGTTTCAGACATTGAGCATGCGATTTTCGCCATTCCATCGCACCGCTGCTGCCCAAGGCCCGAAACGGAAACAAAAAGCGGCGGGAGATTTTGCCTCCCGCCGCCACGTCAAACAAAGCAATAACCCGAATTACGGGCAATAATCCCAGAATCCGGCGGTGCGGGCGCGGTTGGTGTAGTACCAGCACAGTCCCGGCGCAGGGGCCGCCGATGCGGCCGCCGCCGCCGTCAGGAAACCAATGGCCGCGCCGGCCGCGATGGCGCCGCCAGGGCGCCAGCCATAGCCGGGTCGATGCCAGCCGCCATAACCCCAGCCGGGACGCACAACCGGACGGTGATGGTAGCCGGGGTGATAGCCGGGATGGAAGCCGGGACGGTGGTGAACCCCGGGATGATAGGCGGGATGGTTGGGATGAAAGCCGCCGGCATGATGAAAGCCCCCGCCGTGATGGTATCCGCCATGCAGGGCCGAAGCGCCGGTCGGAAGCGCGAGCGCGGCGATCAGCGCGGCGCCGGATGCGAAATGTTTGAACGCCATGTATCCTCGCGATGTTGCTTTTTTAAAAACAGATCTCGCCCGTCTCTTGGGTAGAATGCGTCATCCCGACCCCGAAAGGCAATGGGCAGTGAAAGCGCACGCCCAACACCCCGGGTAAATCAGGCGTGATCAATAACCAGAAGCTGAAGTAATATATGGTTGGTGAGAGAATACAATTTTTCGGCATTTGGGCAGGACCGAGGAATACTCATGGTCATTAATAACCATCCCGGCGTTGTAACTTCGCCAGAATATGCCTCTGAGTTTTTGCGTTTCATGAACCCTTTATTGGACGCTCTGAGGGAAAAAGGGGGACAGGCGCGCCCGCGTGAGATTTACGAACTGATTGCTCAAAATCTTACCCTCTCGCCAGAAGAGCGAAGCGAGACGCTTAAATCGGGGGCCGTTAAATTTGAAAATCAGTTAGCGTGGGCGAGATCATATCTGGTGAAGACCGGCTATATGGACTCTGCTGCACATGGTGTCTGGAGGCTTACAGAAAAGGGGGCGAGCGCCCACCTTGATGGACCAGATATCGATGCAATATTCGCTCGTGTTCAGGAGGAAAAATCCCTCTCGAAAGCAGTCAACAATGTTTCCAAATCCCAGGCTCCCAATCAGGAAAGCATGATTGACCCTGTCGAAGAAGAAGCAATTGCCCCGTCGCCTCAGACATCCCCCTATTCTGACCATCTCCCCGCGCTCGTGACCTTGATCTGTAATATGAGTCCTCGCGGATTTGAGGAATTCTGTTCCGAGTTACTTTCTCGTGTCGGCGTCGAAGATGTTCAGACGACCAGTTATTCCAAAGATCGCGGGATCGATGGCACAGGTAGATTGCGCATAAATGAATTTGTATTTCAGCCAATCGCGTTTCAAGCCAAGAAGTTTGATGGATCAGGCCGCAAGGTCACATCGGAAGAGGTGCAACGATTTCGTGGCGCAATTGGCAGCCACATAGCCAGGGGCATTTTTTTACGACCACCTGCTATTCCGAGGATGCAAAATTCGAAGCAAAGGCGCCGGGCAAGATCGAGATCGAACTTGTCGATCTAGAACGCATTCTTGAGATATGTGAAAATTATCAGGTCGGTCTCCATGAACAGAAAATTCTTGTTACGGACCCAAAGTTCTTCGACAGGTTTAAACTTGATCAGAGATAGGCGCCAAGCTCGAAACAATAAGTCTCGCCCTGCTGATCGGCGTCCGTGGAGTTTTCCTCTCCGAGCAGCTTGCAAAGGTCGATGAAATGCGATTGCGACGCCGAGCGCTCCTTCAGCGTCGAGGCACGCCATTTGTTAATGAATCGATCCGGAGTCATCGAAACGAGACTAACCAAAAATCGTCCCCCGCGTCAGCCGCCGCCCTGCCCTGACGTCTACTCCCCGGTCAACCAGTCTACCCCATAACCGGCGCCCCTGCCCTGCGCGAGGCGTTGGACAAGGAAGGGCAGCAGGATCGCCCCCTCCTCGGCCAGCACATAGGGCGGGTTGACGATCACCAGCCCGGTTTCGCGCAGCCCCATCCCCTCGCCGGGACCTTGGCCGCCGACAGCAAGCCTCAGCAGCAGAGCGCGGCGGATGTCGGATTTGACAAAAGAATCATAAAACCTCTTCGCCTTCGCAGCGTCCTTCACCGGGTGCCAGAGCGCGTAAATCCCGGTTGGCCATTTGCGATACGCGGTCTCGAAAGCGGCGAACATCGCCTCGAATTCGTCGGTGCGCTCGAAGGGCGGATCGATGAGCACAAGGCCGCGATTTTCCTTTGGCGGGATAAAAGCGCCAAGCCCCAGATAGCCGTCGAGATGCAGGGTCTTGATCCGCGGTTCGCGCGCGAAGCGCCTGCGCAGCTCAGCAAATGCGTCGGGGCGCAATTCGCAGAATATCGCACGGTCCTGCTCGCGCATCAGCCGCGCGGCGACGAGCGGCGAGCCGGGATACCGCACGGGGCGTCCGTCGCTGTCGAGGGGGCCGAGAAGATCGAGCCAGATCTGGAGCAGCGCGCGCGCCGACGCCGGAGCGTCCGAGAGATCGACAAACCGGCCGACGCCATCGCGCCATTCCAGTGTGCGCTGCGCTGTCTCATTAGCCAGATCGTAGTCGCCTTCGCCGGCATGGGTGTCGATTACCCGGAACGGCGATTGCTTACGAGCTAAATAAACAAGGATGCGGGCCAGGAGCGCATGTTTGAACACATCTGCGAAATTGCCGGCGTGGAAACCGTGGCGATAGTTCATGAGCCATCATAGCCAATGTTCGGCGCGACGGCGACAGAGTGCAGGGGCCGCCTCAGATAAGACCCAGCACGATGCCGAGGTAGGCTGCGGTCAATCCAGCGTAGATCATCAAGTGAGCCAGAATATGCATTGTCTTACTCCTTATCCTTTCGTTACGCGGCAAACATCTACGCCATTACGGGCGGCCTGTATGTGCGTTGTCGCACCCGACGCGGGTCGCCGCGCCGGGCAATAAGGTCATGACGTTGTCGTGTTGGCCGGGTAGTAAAACTGCGCGGGATCGGACACTCTTTCTCGCACGCCCAATGACTGGCCCGGCTTGCGTCCCTCGCAGGCCGGGTTTTTTTTCGGAGACGGGTGAAAAATGGTTGAGGGCCGCCCGGCTGGACACGCCCGGACGACCCTCTGAGCGACCTTGCGGGGGGTTCGTCCGCGCGGTTGCTACACCGTCCGATTCGCAAATCGGTGCGGAAACTGTTTGTAACCCGCGCGACAAAACAAAAAGAAGACAGAAAAAGACGGCGCCACGCCGAATCTCGCGGCGCCACAACAATCGGAGCGATCGCGACAATCGCGTCGATCACTCTTCATCGGCGACTTCAGAGCGGCGCCGGAACTGAAACCTCTCGCGCACGGCACCCGCGCCGCACCACTTCGGGACAGGCGCGGAACTCTCGCAAATCCTTCGTCAGACAAATCCGCACCTCCTCCAGCACGCCCCGGCTACAGCCGACCGTCATCATGCCAGGCCGCAGGCGAGGATTGGCGGCGTAAAAGACCCGCTCGATATCCATGGGAGCGTAGGTCTGTTCGCCGGTCGGCTTGACGAAAGCCTCGGGGATCGTCACTGCCGCCCGGGCGCGCGCAACGTCGGCAAAATAATCGCTGGGGCTCTTGCCGGTGCAGGTGCCATGCTTGCGCCATTCGTAACGGGCAAGCCGCTGGTCAGGGTAAAGACCGACGACCCGTTCCAGCGCAATGCTGGAGGGATTGCCAGGCCCCGCGCAATTGCTTGGGTAGCCGCGTTCGTATTGTGGCCAAAGTCCGTGAACGACGAAGCCGAGCCCCCTGCCCGGTTCACACTGGTCGTGGGACCAGTCGACCTTTTCGCAAAAACCCGCCGACCAGCTCAGCGCCAAGACGTAAAAATCGAAATTGCCGACATTGGACGCCATCCCGTAGGACGCGCCGCTCTGTGAGGGCGTCGCCGCCGGGGCCCGTTCGGCGCAATTGTCGAGTATGCAATCCTCGCGCGCAGCAGCGGGCGAAACGAGGTCGACGCGGCATATCGCGAGCAGCAGACAAACAAGCAAAAAAGCGGCTCCGGCGCTCGCACGGGCGCGGCTCCAACCGCGCGAAGACAGGAACGTCATGGTTATCGGCAATCCTTCACGGTCCGGCGGCGCGGCAATCGGGGCCGAAGGCGCGCTCGCGATCAAGCCCCACGACACACCATATAATGCCGGCGCCTGCGCCAATGAAGCCGTTCTGGGAACCGATGTTGTAAACAATCCGGCGACGCTGGCCGTCGTTAAACAGCGCGTCAGCTCGACAATAGCGCCGCGGAACGTAGGACAGTCCGTTGGTCCGGTCGCCCGTCTCGACGAAGCGTTCGAAGCCAACAATCTCTAGCGGCGACGACCAATAATATTGTTCGCGCTCCTGAAATGTGCGCATGATCAGAGCCTGCACCGACTCGTCCGCGCAGCTTTCGAAAACCGGCATGAAACCGGACTCTCTGTTTTCCGCCGGCGGCGTATCCCCCGGCCGGGGCTCTGCAGTCGCCGGGACGCAAGCCAGGAGCATGGCGATCAACGTCGCTCTGGCCCTCAACCCCGACCGTCTTGCGCTTCCTCTTTGTCCCTCTTTGCGTCTCACCTTGGTCTCCCGGAACCGCCTGAGCGGATTGACACGAAAAGGCGACAAAGCGTCAAGCCGCTGTTGTGCTGCCGTAGCGCCTCAGGGCGACGTAAGCGTGATCATTTGCCGATCCCTGGCGTCGCTCCTATGTTGAGGAAATGAAAATGGCGCAGGTCATAATTCCGGCGGTCAGTCGGCAAGTATTCGCCAGGATTGCGCTTCTGTTCGCAGCCTTTCTGCTCGTCATGCCGGATGCTCGGGCGCAAGACCCTATCACAGAATTTTTCGGGGGGCTGTTCGGCGGCGGGGGGCGGGCAGCCAAACCAAGACCTCGTCCGGCAGCGCCAAGCGCGCCGACACGGGTGCGCCGAATCATGCCTCATCAGGAAAACAGGGCTCCAACCTATTGGCGACGCGGCGAGACGCGACGGGACAACGCCCCCGCGGCAAAATCCGAAAGGGCTGCGCCTGCGGCGCCGCGCGCTCAAACCGGCGGCGAGAGGATCACCCCGGACGGACAGTCCTCCGCTTCGGAGATGCCTGCAGCGCAACGAGTGGCGGCCACTTATTCCGTCGCCGTCATGGGCGACGCCCTCGGCGCGCTTCTGTCGAATGGCCTTGAGGAGGTCCTGAGCGATACGCCGGACATTAAAATCGTCAGGGATTCCAGGCCAAGCTCCGGACTTGTGCGCGATGATTTTTACGATTGGTCGAAAGCGGCGAGAGACATCGCCAGCGGAGGACAAAAAATCGATATCGCAGTCATGATGATCGGCAGTAATGACCGGCAGCAACTCCGCAATGGCGACGAGACGCTCGATCCGATGACCCCAAGATGGCGAGAACTTTATGTCGCCAGAGTCGATGCAGTGCTCCAACCCTTTCGCGAAAAGAAAATACCCGTGATCTGGGTGGGACTGCCGGTGATGAAGAGCGAAAGTTTCTCCGCCGACATGGCCCGGCTCAACGACATCTTCAAAGAACGCGCCCAGCGTCAGGGAGATATATTCATTGATCTCTGGGAGGCGTTCTCGGACGAGAAGGGACAATACAGCGCCTTCGGTCCCGACATTGATGGCGAGATCGTAAAAATCCGTTCGGCCGATGGCGTTCATTTCACGCCTGCCGGCGCCGTCAGCGTCGGTCATTTTGTTGCCGGTGAAATTAGAAAAATTTACCAGTCTCGACGCCCCGAGCAGGGACTGGCTGCGCTACCGACGGCGCCAACAGCTTCCCCGGCGGACCATTCAATCCCTGCCAGCCGCTCCGGGGGGAGCAATGGAGGGCCCATCGAGTTCCACTCTCCTGTTCCGCCAGCATTTTCGACGGCCCCCAGCCTCGCGGATCGTCCTGCGATCGGACCGGCGCAACCTCTCGCGCTCCAGAACATTCCCCGCGAGGACGCGCTGGCGCGGAAATCCGCCGATCCCTTGCCCGAGGGCGGCGACGCGGCGGCGAGGGCTCTGGCACGTCACGTATTTGTCCAGGGTGGAGACCAGTCACCGCGCAAAAATCGCGCTGACGATTTCTCATGGAGGCCGGCGACGGCTGGCGCAGCCAGGTAACGGCAAGCAGAACCGCGGGGCAGTAGGTGGCGGATAAAAGTAAAAAAATCGTTAAGAATATTTTGATCGACGCGGAACGATATTGATGGCTCGCGCATTCTCCAGTCAACGGAGATACAGGAGCGACCAGAATGCAGTTTTTCCCGGAGCGGCCCAACATCATGGCCCGGAAAAATTTTACTTTTTTTGCTGCGGCCACCGTTTTTGCTTTTACCAGCGTCCAAGCGGCCCGCGCCGACGATCGCTCCTTCCTCGCCCTGTTCGAAGACGCCGCGCCCGCCGCCGAGCAATATCCTGCCGGCAGTGAAGAGATGGTCGCTTCCTACAATGACGGCCGCGACGAAACCGAGAATGGAAACCGCCTCGCGAGAGAGACCCCCTCCTCAACTCGCGAAATTGTGTCGGACCCTACGGAGGAAAAGCCCGGCACGGTCACAGTCGACACACAGAATCGCTACCTTTATCTCTCGATGCCTGACGGACAGGCTATCCGCTATGGCGTTGGCGTTGGTCGTGAGGGATTTGCCTGGAAAGGCCGCACCCGCATAGGCCGCAAGGAAAGCTGGCCGGACTGGACCCCGCCGAAGGAAATGCTCAAGCGTCGTCCTGATTTGCCCCGTCATATGTCGGGAGGTGAGGACAATCCTCTTGGCGCACGCGCCATGTATCTCTACTCAGGTAATCGAGACACGATGTTTAGAATCCACGGCTCGAACGAACCTTGGTCTATCGGTCAGGCCGTGTCTTCGGGTTGCATCAGAATGCTGAATTCCGACGTCACAGACCTGTTCAGTCATGTGAAAGTCGGCACAACGGTCAATGTTCTCTGAATAGTCTGAACCTTGAACATGAAAAAAAGCTCCGGATTTTCATTATCCGGAGCTTTTTTTATTCATTCACAGACGTCGATCACTCGATATTACATGTGAAGACGAAATTCGTTGCGGCGGACACAACCACCTGAACGAGAACCCAAACGCCGATCAGTATCCAGCCAAGCTTCTGCTTCCCGCGGCCATAGAGAAACGCCCCGATTAGCGGCAAAATTAGAAAGAAGAACTGCCAAGGCTGAGCGACGAATGTGTCGCAATACCATAGATTTAATTTCTCACTGACCATGATCCTCACCTTGGCAAATCTGTGTCACCCGTCAGGAAGGCGTCAACAGAAGCGGCGCATTGACGCCCTTCGCGTATCGCCCAGACGACGAGTGACTGGCCACGTCGCATGTCTCCGCATGCAAACACTTTGTCACGTGACGATATATAGGCCCGGGTATCCGCAGCGACATTCCCCCTGGCGTCCAAATTCACATCGATCTTTTCGAGCAGGCCATCCCGAACCGGGGATACAAAACCCATCGCCAGCAGCACGAGGTCAGCCTGGATAGTGAAAGAACTGTCCGGAACCTCTTGCATCTGATCATCGACACGAATGCAACGTAATCCGGTCACTGCGCCATTCTGGCCGACAAATTCCTTTGTCAAAACGGAAAAGTCGCGCAGTGCGCCTTCCTCATGGGAGGAGGAGGTGCGCAACTTCAGGGGCCAATCCGGCCATGTCAGAAGCTTGTTTTCCTTCTCGGGCGGACGGGGCATGATTTCGAGCTGGGTCACCGACAAAGCCCGGTGACGCACCGACGTGCCAATGCAATCCGAGCCAGTGTCACCGCCCCCGATGACGATGACATGCTTGCCAGTCGCCAGAATTGGCTCGTTTCGCAGCTGGGGCTCGCCAGATACACGGCGGTTCTGCTGAGCCAGAAAATCCATTGCGAAATGCACGCCATCCAGTTCACGACCGGGGATCGGTAAATCGCGCGGCTTTTCCGCTCCGCCTGCGAGGATGACAGCGTCATGGCTGTCGACTAGTTCCCCCGCCGATAAATCAACGCCGACATTGACGTTATAGTGAAAGACGACGCCCTCGGCGGTCATCTGCTCGACACGCCGATCGATCAGATGTTTTTCCATCTTGAAATCGGGAATGCCGTAGCGCAGTAAACCGCCGGCTTTCGCCAATTTTTCATAGACATGAACGTCGTGACCCACGCGCGCCAGCTGTTGAGCCGCAGCCAAACCTGCCGGCCCGGAGCCGACAATGGCGATTTTCCTGCCTGTCTTGTGCCCAGGCCTGAGCGGAACCACCCAGCCTTCCCTGAAGCCGCGGTCGATAATCGCGCATTCGATGGATTTGATGGTTACAGGCTGGTCCTGAAGGTTCAGTGTGCAGGACGCCTCGCAAGGCGCTGGACAAATCCGGCCGGTAAACTCGGGGAAGTTATTGGTCGAGTGCAGGTTCTCAAGCGCCCGACGCCAGTCGCCATGATAGACGAGGTCGTTCCAGTCCGGGATCTGGTTGTTGACTGGGCATCCGTTGTGACAGAATGGAATACCGCAATCCATGCACCGAGAAGCCTGACCGCGCGTGGCCTCTTCGGATAGCGGAATGACGAATTCGTCATAGTGGCGGATTCGGTCTGCCGCAGGCTTGTATTTGCGGTCCTGCCGGTCGATTTCGAGAAAGCCGGTCACCTTGCCCATTTTGCTTTCAAACCTCTCGCCTCTGGCGACGCGCCTGCGCCGCAGACTGAACTCCCGGACTCAGCGCGGTCCGGGCGAAACCGTTCAGTTACCGTCGCAATAGCTTTTGATTGCGACGGATCGCTCCAATGCCTGTCAGGCCCCCGCCGCCTTCAAACCAGGCGATTGACCCCGACGCGAATTCATCTCGTTAAGGGCCCGCCGGTATTCCACCGGCATCACCTTGACGAATTTCGTCTTGCTGTTTTCCCAATCGTCAAGGATCTCGCGCGCACGAGTCGAGCCCGTGTATTTGAGATGGTTGGCGATGAGACGCCTCAAACGTTCTGCATCGTAGCGGGTCATGTCGTTCATAATATCAACGCGTCCATGCGCGGCGAGGTCGTTGGTCTGGTGATAGACGCTTTCCATCGCCAGCTCCTCGCTCCCTACCGGCTCCAGGTCGACCATGGAAAGATTGCAGCGGGAGGCGAAATCGCCCGCGACATCGAGCACGTAGGCGACGCCGCCGGACATGCCTGCTGCAAAATTACGACCTGTCTGACCAAGCACCACCACCACGCCGCCAGTCATATATTCGCAACCATGATCGCCAACGCCTTCAACGACAGCGAAGGCGCCGGAGTTGCGCACGGCGAAACGCTCGCCGGCGACCCCACGCAAGTAACATTCTCCGGCGATCGCGCCGTAGAGTACCGTGTTGCCGACGATAATGGAATTCGAAGGATCGATCTTGAGAGCATGGCGGGAGGGATGGACGATCAATTTGCCGCCAGAGAGACCCTTGCCAACGTAATCGTTGGCAACGCCCTCAAGTCGCAGGGTCACGCCACGCGCAAGAAAAGCGCCAAGACTCTGTCCCGCCGTTCCGGTCGCACGGATATCGACGGTATCTTCGGGAAGGCCGGCATGACCATAAATCCGGGCCACCTCTCCAGACAACATGGCTCCCAGAGCTCGGTCGACGTTTTTGACGGCAATGTCGATAGACACCTTTGCGCCGCGATCCAGCGCCGGCCGGGATTCCGCGATCAGGCGGTTATCAAGCGCCTTGTCGAGGCCGTGGTCCTGTCGGGCGGAATGACGTATCGCGGCCCCTTCGCCCGGCGGTTTGTGAAACAATTTCGAGAAGTCGAGGCCGCGCGTTTTCCAATGTGAAATCGCGTCTGTCTTGTCGAGCATCTGCATCTGACCAACAAGCTCTTCGAACCTGCGGTACCCCATCTCTGCCATCAGTTCGCGGACTTCCTCGGCGACGAAGAAGAAAAAGTTGATGACATGCTCCGGCTGGCCAACAAAGCGTTTGCGCAGGACAGGGTCCTGTGTCGCAACGCCAACCGGGCAGGTGTTGAGATGGCACTTGCGCATCATGATGCAGCCGGCCGCAATCAAAGGCGCTGTCGAGAAGCCAAACTCATCGGCGCCAAGCAAGGCGCCAATGATCACGTCACGTCCCGTGCGTAAACCACCGTCGACCTGCACGGCGATGCGCGAGCGCAGACCGTTCAGGACTAAAGTCTGATGGGTTTCGGCAAGACCGATTTCCCAGGGCGAACCGGCGTGTTTGATGGAGGTCAAAGGCGATGCGCCGGTGCCGCCGTCGTAGCCTGAAATGGTGACATGATCAGCGCGTCCCTTGGAAACGCCCGCCGCCACGGTGCCGACGCCGACTTCCGAAACCAGTTTGACAGAAATGTCGGCTTTGGGATTGGCGTTTTTCAGATCGAAGATAAGTTGGGCCAAATCCTCAATCGAGTAGATATCGTGATGAGGCGGCGGCGAGATCAGACCAACGCCTGGAGTCGAATGACGCACCTTGGCGATCACGGCGTCGACTTTGTCGCCAGGCAATTGACCGCCTTCGCCGGGCTTTGCGCCCTGCGCCATCTTGATCTGGATCATATCGGCATTGACGAGATATTCCGTCGTCACGCCAAAACGGCCCGAGGCGACCTGTTTGATCGCCGAACGCCTTGAGTCGCCATTAGGCTCCGGCTTGAATCGTTCTGGCTCTTCTCCGCCTTCGCCCGTGTTGGATTTACCGCCAATACGGTTCATCGCGATCGCCAGCGTCGTGTGCGCTTCGCGGGAGATCGATCCAAACGACATCGCGCCAGTCGAGAAGCGCCGGACGATTTCGCTGGCCGATTCAACCTCCTCCAGTGGAACCGGTGCGCGGCCATCCTCCTGCGCGCCTCGAATGCGGAAGAGGCCACGCAAGTTCAACAGACGTTGATCCTGCTCGTTTAACTCCCTCGCATAGGCGCGATACTGGTCGCGCGCGTTGCCGCGCACGGCATGCTGAAGAAGGGAGACGGTGTGCGGCGTCCAGCTATGGGCTTCGCCACGAATGCGGAAGGCGTAATCGCCTCCGACATCAAGCGCATCGCGGTAAATCGGCGCATCGCCGAAGGCAAGCCTGTGTCGACGAACGGTTTCCCGCGCGATGGCGTCAAGATCGACGCCATCAATGCGCGTCGTCGTTCCAGTGAAAAACTCGTCGACGAATTTCTGCGCCAGACCGACGGCATCGAAGATTTGCGCGCCGCAATAGGATTGATAGGTGGAGATGCCCATTTTGGACATCACCTTCAAAAGACCCTTGTCGATCGCCTTGATAAAACGCTTGACGGCTTCGTGTGGATCGACATCAGCCGGCAATTCCTTGACCGAAGCTTCTAGCGTGTCGAAGGCGAGGTAGGGATTGATCGCCTCGGCGCCGTAACCTGCAAGACAAGCGAAATGATGCACTTCTCGAGCTTCGCCCGTCTCGACCACCAGACCCACTGAAGTTCGCAAACCCTTGCGAATAAGATGATGATGCACCGCCGCCGTGGCCAGCAGCGCCGGGATCGGAATGCGATCGGGACCAACCATGCGATCCGACAGGATGATGATGTTATATTTGCCGGTAACGGCGTCTTCCGCGCGCTGGCAGAGATGCGTAATCGCCGCGCGCATGCCCTCAGCGCCTTTTACGGCGTCATAGGTGACCTCAAGCGTCTTGGTATCGAAACTGTCTTCGACCATTCCGATACAGCGGATCTTCTCCAGATCTTCGCTCGTCAGGATTGGCTGACGGACCTCAAGACGCTTTTTATTCGCCAGTCCCTCATGGTCGAGAATGTTGGGCCGCGGTCCAATGAAGGAAACGAGGCTCATGACCAATTCTTCGCGGATCGGATCGATCGGCGGATTGGTCACCTGTGCAAAATTCTGCTTGAAGTAGGTGTAGAGCAGTTTTTCCTTGTCCGAGAGGGGCGAGATTGGCGTGTCCGTGCCCATCGAGCCGACAGCCTCCTGCCCCGTCACAGCCATCGGATAGACAAGCAGATCAAGGTCTTCCTGCGTGTAGCCGAACGCCTGTTGCCGATCGAGCAGCGACACGTCGGCGCGCGCCGATCGCGCTTCGACTGGCTTGAGGTTCTCAAGCTGGATTTGTGTGCGCGCCAGCCATTCCTTGTAAGGATGGGAGTTCGACAACTCCTTCTTGATCTCCTCATCAGAGACGATACGTCCCTGGTCAAGATCGACGAGCAACATCCGTCCAGGCTGGAGACGCCATTTTGTAACGATTTTTTCTTCCGGAATCGGCAGCACGCCCATTTCCGACGCCATGACGACGAGGCCATCGTCGGTGACGATATAGCGGGCCGGTCGCAAGCCGTTGCGATCGAGCGTGGCGCCAATCTGCCGACCATCCGTAAAGGCCATGGCGGCGGGTCCGTCCCAGGGCTCCATCAGCGCGGCGTGATATTCGTAGAACGCCTTGCGATCGCTATCCATCAATGGGTTGCCGGCCCACGCTTCCGGGATCAGCATCATTACGGCGTGTGCAAGCGAGTAGCCGCCGCGCACGAGGAATTCGAGCGCGTTATCAAAGCAGGCCGTATCGGACTGACCCTCGTAGGAGATTGGCCAGAGCTTGTTGATGTTTTCGCCAAAAAGCGGCGAGGACACCGACGCCTGCCGCGCCGCCATCCAGTTCAGATTTCCGCGCAGCGTATTGATCTCGCCATTATGGGCGACAAAACGATACGGGTGCGCAAGACGCCACGATGGAAACGTATTGGTTGCAAACCGCTGATGCACAAGCGCGAGAGCGGAAACAAAACGCTCGTCCTTGAGATCGCGGAAATAGTCCCCCAGCTGGGAAACGAGCACCATGCCTTTATAGACGATGGTGCGCGACGAAACCGAGACCGAATAGAGTTCCCGTCCAGCCTCGCCAAGTTTGTAGACTTCGTTCGACGCCGATTTGCGACCAAGATAGATACGACGCTCGAAATCGTCGTTATCGATAACGTTGGGACCCTTTCCAATGAACATTTGCGCATGAAAAGGCTCTACGGCGCGTACGGCCTCTCCCAGATCGGAAGAGTCTACCGGTAGCTCGCGCCAGCCCAGAACCGTCAAGCCTTCCGCGAGCACTGCTGACTCGATGACCCCGCGCGCTTTGGCGCGGGTTGCGGCGTCGCGGGGCAAAAAATACTGACCAATGGCGTAATCTCCCGCCGACGGGAGGCTGAAGCCGATTTTGGCGCATTCTTCCTGGAAGAACGCATGCGGAATCTGCACGAGGATGCCGCAGCCGTCGCCAAGCTTCGGATCGGCGCCGACAGCGCCGCGATGGTCGAGATTAAGCAGGATCTGAAGACCCATTTCGACGATCGCATGGCTTTTGTGGTTGTGCATGTTGGCGACAAAGCCGACGCCGCAGGAGTCGTGCTCCTTGGATGGATCGTAAAGACCCTGCGCCACGGGAAGCAGCGGGTCACGGCCGATCGCGATCCGCTCGGCGGGGCCGGTCGGGCGCAGACCGGCTGTATCCTTCAGGACCTTGGTCATCAGAGACTTCTCCCGGCTCGGCGCGGCCGACGCGCACGACCCATTTCATTCGTTTTTTGACATTTATAATCGGACCGCCGGGAGAATTGCGTCCCGCACGAACCGACAGGATACCCCTGCATAGACCCTCGGCGACCTTTCCGACGCAGTTAAACGACTGAGTCTGTCCGCCGGTCTGCACGCCCATGTCTTGAGGGTTACCCTCAAGTTTGGACGATTATTTAGCGAAAGCTGTTTTGATACAGTGGTCTCTGCAGTTTACTCTGGAGTGGCGAAAGGTCAGCAGCGCTGACTTAACATTGGCCAAGATCGTGCCAGATTTATCGCCGGCTTACAAGCTACTCCTGATGGGTGCAGAGGCCTCTGGCCACCCTTTCCGGCAACTGCTCGCCCGGGAAGAAAGACTCGCGCCAACGATAGGAAATCTGGCCAGCGAAAAATTCGAAATAACTATTTTTCAATTTAAAAACAATATCATAATAAAAATGAGAGGCGCAGCAAGGCGCCTCTCACCAGTCCATATCGTCCCCTGGCCATACCGGTGGCGCGTTTACGCCGCCCGGGACTCGACCACTGTCGGAGTCGGCGCTCCCGCGCCAATCTCGATACGACGCGGTTTCTGTGCCTCGGGAATTTCGCGGACCAGATCGACATGGAGTAGCCCGTTCACCAGGCTGGCTCCGGTAACAACAACGTGATCAGCAAGCTGAAAGCGACGTTCGAAGGCCCGGGCCGCAATCCCCTGATGCAGAATCTCCCTGCCCTCGACTGGAGCGACCTGCTCCCTTGAACCTTTGATGGAGAGCGTATTTTCCTTGCTCTCGATTACAAGCTCGTCTTTCGAGAAGCCGGCGACCGCCAGGGTCACGCGATAAGCGTTTTCCCCGGTGCGCTCGATGTTATAAGGTGGATAGCTGGAAGCCCCGTCAAACCCGCCTGTCTGATCAAGCAGATTGAAAAGCCGGTCGAAGCCGACCGTCTGGCGGTAAAGCGGGGAGAGATCGAATTGACGCATGACATATCCTCCGAATGAAGCGACATGCAGCGCGCTTGCGTGATCGCGCCGCAGGATTTGCGCGTCCGTTTTGGCCCGCGCTAACCGGGCAGTTGGGAAGCCGCTCCCGGGCTTTCAAGGGGCGCGCGCCAGCAGACCGGACGGTGGAAACATCTCAGTCAGGGCGGCGCAGGCCACCGGGTCGTGGCCGATGTCTGGAGAAAGGACCCACGCCGTGAGGACACATGATTGATCTGGTGGCCGCCAGGGATAATCCCGTGCCGGAGAACGCTCGCGTTGTGCACCTGCGCGCCAGGGATGGTCGACGATTACGAGCGGCGGTTTTTCCAAGTGCGGGACAAGCGCGCGGAACAGTGGCGCTATTTCAGGGACATAATGAATTCATCGAGAAATATTTCGAGACTATCAATGATTTGCGTCGGCGCGGGTTCGATGTGGCCACCCTCGATTGGCGCTGCCAGGGCGGCTCTGGGCGGGAACTCGACGACCCGCGGAAGGGCCATGTAGACGATTTCGCCGATTACCAGCTCGACCTCGAAGTCTTTCTCACAGAGGTCATGGCGGAACGACCGCAACCCTGGTTTGCCCTTGCTCATTCCATGGGCGGAGCCATCATGCTCGACATGGCCTACGGCGCACGGCCGCCGTTTCAGCGGATGGCGCTGGTTGCGCCGATGATCGATCTCGCCATCGTGCGGTTTCCCAAAGCTTCCAGGTGGCTGGCGGAGACGCTCGATATGATGGGCCTTGGAGGCATGTATATTCCTCTGGGACGCGGGGTGTCGATGCTGGAGCAACCTTTCGAAAAAAACCGGCTGACAACAGACCCGGCGCGTTTTGCGCGAAACGCCGCCATCGTCCAACAAAAGCCGGAACTGGTAATCGGCGACCCGACAATCGGCTGGGCCAACGCCGCCTTTAGATTGATGGGACGGTTCGCCGCGCCGGAATATCCAAGGCGTATCCGAACGCCTATCCTCTGTTTCACCTGCGGTCGGGAGGAAATTGTCTCAAACAACGCGATCGAGCGCTTTGCTGGAAATTTGACCAATGCGTTGCTGATACCCGTCCAAGGCGCCAAACACGAATTACTGATGGAACGCGACATTTTTCGTGAGCAGTTCTGGCGCGCCTTCGACGCATTCATACCCGGTGAAATGCAAGCCTGAACAATCAGGCTGCGTCTGCAAGGGCGCCAAATAAGGACCAGGGCGCTTTACGCCGAAGAAAAAAGGTTCGGCAGCAGAAATCTCAACAAGAGAAAATGCCAATGTCCCCGTCTGATTCAATCGGACAGGCAAATTCACAAGGAGCGTTCTGAACGCATTATCCAGCCAGAAGATCGAGAGCCATACGATGTAACGCCGGATCGCCGCTGGCGACGATTTCTCCGCCGGTCGCAGGATCGCCGCCCTCCCAGGTTGTGATCACGCCGCCGGCCCCCTCAATGATCGGGATCAAAGCGACGATATCGTAGGGTTTCAGGCCGGTTTCGATTACCAGATCGACATGACCGGCGGCAAGCGCGCAATAGGCGTAACAGTCGCCGCCATACCGAGACAATCTCACGCGACGCTCGATTCTCTGGAAATCGGCAAGTCGATGCGGCGCGATCAGCGCGGGCGAGGTTGTCATCAACGTGGCTTGCGCGAGCGTCGGACAGGAACGGGTGGAGAGTCGACGTTTTTCCTCGGTCTCCCCCTGCCCCGCGGCGTAAGACCTTGCCGGTCCACGCCAAAACGCGGCTGAACCGTCACCCGTAAAACGCTCACGACTGAACGGTTGGTGCATCATTCCGTAACAGGGCCGACCGTGGTGAGACAGGCCGATTAAGGTTCCCCATGTCGGAAAACCGCAAATAAAGCTTTTGGTGCCATCGATCGGGTCAATCACCCAGACATACTCAGCCTGTGGCTTGTCGTCGCCGAACTCCTCGCCGATCACGCCATGATCAGGAAAAGTGTCTTTAATCATTCGACGTATGACAAGTTCGGCGGAACGATCCGCTTCCGTTACGGGATCGAAGGCGCCCCCATGAGCCTTGTCTTCAGCGGCGATAGCCGTGCGAAAGAATGGCATGATCGCCTCGCCAGAGACCGTTGCAAGACGATTGACGAATGTTTCGAAGTCGACAGCGCTCATCACATCTCCGCGGCAATTGACGTCTATTCCGCCGCGGCGCGGTGGGAAGGCGCGCTCAGAAGCGACTCGCGCTCAATATCCTGCGCAAGCCCAACGATGACTTCGGTGAGATGGCTTGAGACTTCGTTAAACGCCGCCTTTTTACATATCAGGGCCTCGTCCATGTAAAGGCTGCGAGACACCTCAATTTGCAGGGCGTGCCACCCCATGGCCGGCCGGCCGAAATGTTCGGTGATAAATCCGCCCGCATAGGGTCGATTACGCTGAACATGATAGCCGCGAACGTTCAGTCTTTCCTCCACCCCTTCGACGAGCGGACGCGCAGCGCTGGCGCCGTACCGATCGCCAATGACAAAATCAATCCGCCTTTTGTCTCGGGCGCTGGCCGATGGCATGGAATGACAATCGATCAAGACGGCCAGACCAAAGCGACTCCTTGCCCGCTCCATCAATGCGCGCAGGGCGCTATGATAGGGACGGTAATAAGCCTCCACGCGCCTTATGCCCTCAGAGACTGACAAGCGCTCGCGATAGATTTCGCGCGCGTCAGCGACAACCCTCGGGATTGTGCCCAGACCAGCCGCGACGCGGAGGGAGCGCGTGTTCGAGAAGGCCGGCAATGGACCCTCGAACAGTTTAGGATCGAATTCGAACGGCTCACGATTGAGATCGAGGTAGGCGCGTGGAACATGCGTGCGCAACAAAGGCGCTCCGATCTCTCTCGCTGCGATAAAAAGCTCGTCGACGTAAGCGTCCTCCGAACGTCGCAAGGTCGAAAGGTCGAGCCGACTGCTCGCCAGAAAGGTGTCCGGGTATCGGCGGCCAGAATGCGGGGATGAAAACACCAGAGGCGAGCTAAGCTCCTCAGGCTCGACAACTTCGTAGGGCTGGAGAAACTCGTATAACTCTTGCGCCTCGGGCTGTTTCAGCCCAGGCACGTCGGAATTTTTCTCGATGTCGTCCATGGGACCGCCTTGACCCGTCCGCAGTCGGCGCTGAGGCGCATTCAATCGCCTCATCAGGTTAACGCCTTGGGCGAGGATTTTCACCTCATATTTACACAAATGCGGTTTGTTTCGCCAGAAAAGCCAAAAATGCAATACGATTAAGCAGAACGATCCAAGAGGGTAATCATGGTCGATGCATTGACTCCGAAAATTCTCCTTGCCGAGGACGACAATGATATGCGTCGTTTTCTTGTTAAAGCCCTCCAGCAGGCCGGATTTGAGGTGGCTTCCTTCGACAATGGCCTCTCGGCCTATGACCAGCTTCGGGTCGAGCCGTTTGAGCTGCTCCTGACGGATATCGTCATGCCGGAAATGGATGGGATCGAGCTCGCCCGCCGCGCAACAGAACTCGATCCTGACATCAAGGTCATGTTCATAACCGGCTTCGCCGCCGTCGCGCTCAACCCTTCGAACCATGCCCCGCAACAGGCGAAAGTCCTTTCAAAACCGTTTCATCTGCGAGATCTGGTGAGTGAGGTCCAGCGTATGTTGGCAGCCTGAACGAGATTGAAAACACTCATACTGACGGATCGAAAACACTTGCCCGGCGCCGCGTCCTGGGCTAGAAATCCGAAAATTTCCTATTCACGAAGAACCGCCCGCCGCCGGCAAGGCGCTGCGGGCTCTTTTTATCGCCAGAAGGGCCGCCGTCATGAAAAAGGACATTCACCCCGATTATCACACGATAAAAATCGTTATGACTGACGGAACCGAATATTTGACCCGCTCGACCTGGGGCAAGGAGGGAGACACGATGAATCTCGACATCGATCCCAAGACTCATCCGGCCTGGACGGGGGGGTCGACCCAATTGCTTGATCGTGGTGGTCGCCTGTCGCGCTTTAACTCGCGTTTTGGCAATATGAGCTTCGGCAAGAAATAATCCGCCCTCCCTACAGGGCGCTGCGTGAAAAAAGCCGCATTGTCTGCGGCTTTTTGTTTTTCCTCAGTCTGCAGATAAAATTGTCATGCCGAAAAGGCTTCCCTGATCTGATTGAGTTGCGCCTGAACGGGACTGACTTGTTGCTCAGCCGGCAACCTCGCAGTCCCCGATCCACCGTAGAGCAAACGATCGAGATGAATAATCCTTGCCTGAAGACGGATCGAGAGCAAGGAAAGCTCCTGTAATTGTTGGGGCAAAAGTTGAAAGAGTTCTGGCCGCGACGCCAGTTCCTGTTGCTGCAAATTCACGCGACGGCGATTGCCGACAGATTGACGACGTGTCATTTCGCCTTCGTTGACGGCGCGCTGAAATAGCAGCCATGAAGCGATTTGCATCAAACGGGTGGTCAGACGCATGCTCTCAGCGGCATACGCCCGGCCAAGAACGGGAGACAAGACTTTTGCCTCTGAGCGTCCCTCCACGTCGAGATAGGCTGCGGCTTCCTCGACAAGCCCCATACCCTCGCGAAACATCTCATTGAAGGCGTCCGAGGCCGCCAGTTTTTCGATGAAAGAGACGGGAGGCGGATTATTATTGGAGCAATCGCTGTTTTGACGCATCTGAAGCCTGTGCAAGTAACGCCGGGAAAATCCCGTTGCTGAACTTGCCGGCAAACTAGCGCATGAGAATGAGCTTGGCGCGCTTAGCCGTTTTTTAACCTTAATCCTCGACGCATAGCCTATCTCCTGTAACGCAAGTCGCTAATAAACCCATGGCCCGACAGCCCGCTAACGAGGGGTCCCGGACCGTCCTGCGCGACATGAGAAAATCTGGTGAAACCCAAAACGATCAGCACCACAGAGATGACCCGCAGCGCCTGCGAAATATTGAGCGGCGAGTAGGCGCGCAGAAAATCCGATCGTTTGCTTCGGTGCGATTGCGCATAGGATTTATGGCCTGCTCCTGTGCGTCGGCTCGAATTTTGGGTCATCAACACTTGTGGGGCGTAAAGGAAAGCGTCTCGCCAAAACATGTCCTAAACCTTTTTGCCTTGAGATCTGAATGTAAAATTTTTTATCAATCTGGTTAAAAAAAGATGAAAGCCATGTGATGTCGCTGGCGGATAATTCCATTGAGACTTGACGTCCTCCCTGCCCCGGCCTCATTTGGCGTCTCCCTGCCTTCAGCCCCCTCGAGGAAATTATATGATCCGCTCCGCCTTGATGAACGTAATGACTGCGGCGGCAATTAAAGCTGGTCGCGGTCTCAAACGTGATTTTGGCGAAGTCGAAAATTTGCAGGTTTCGATAAAGGGTCCAGGCGATTTCGTAACGGCGGCGGACAAAAAAGCCGAGAAAACAGTCTTCGAGGAACTCTCCAGGGCCCGTCCGGGGTACGGGTTCAAAATGGAGGAGTCCGGTATTATCGATGGCGCTGACAAGAGCCACACATGGCATATCGACCCCCTCGACGGCACATCCAATTTTCTGCATGGATTGCCTATTTTCGCCGTTTCAATAGCACTGGAGCGCGAAGGCCAACTCGTTGCCGGCGTGGTCTATAACCCGGCCACTGATGACATGTTCGTTGCCGAAAAGGGTCAGGGAGCCTACTACAACAACAGAAGAATGCGCGTCGCAGCCAGGCGCAATTTGTCAGAATCGATGGTCGCTTGCGGCATACCGCCTCTCGCCCGCGTGCTGGATCATGAATCTTTCAAGCGAGAACTTGGCGTCGCTATGTCCAAAATCGGCAACATCCGCCGTCTTGGCGCGGCAGCGCTCGATCTTTCCATGGTCGCCTGCGGCCGTTTCGATGGATATTGGGAACGGGGCATCAAGAGTTGGGATGTAGCGGCCGGCGTCGTTCTGGTGCGTGAGGCAGGCGGATTTGTTACGGATTTCACCGGCTCCTCAGAAATACTCACGAAAGGCGAAGTCTGCGCGGGCAACGAGGCGATCCATCGCCAACTGGTCGAATTAATGAGGAAAATTTGACGTCGGATTGCGTTTCGGATTCCGGACAATCGGGAATGACCCGGATACGGCTCCGGACGGATAGCGACTGGGCTGCCCTGCTCGACCTGTGGGTGGCGTCCTGGCGGGAAACTTTTCCGGACATCGATTTTGATGCGCGGCGCGACTGGTTGACCCGACAGATTCAACGACTCGAAGCCGCGGGAGCGCAAACGCTCTGTCTAGTCGAAATCCCACACATTTCGCTTGTCGGTTTCGTGATCATTGATCCCGCCACCGGATGGCTCGATCAGATCTGCGTCGAACCGTCCAGTTCAGGTAAAGGTTTTGGCGAGAAACTGTTGCGCGCCGCTCGCGAAGCGTCGCCGGGGCTGGTGCAGCTTGACGTGAACGTTGAGAACATTCGCGCCATCCGTTTTTACGAGCGAAATGGTTTCACCAAAACCGAAGCAGGCAAAAATCCGCTCTCCGGCCGCGCCACGATCAAAATGGAGTGGCGAAGGGCATCCTTTTAAGCGTCAGGGCTTGTCGCCGAGATGAGCGATGCGGATCATATTGGTGGCGCCGGGCGAGCCAAACGGCATACCGGCCACGATAATGATCCGATCCCCCTCCTCGCCAAAGCCCTCGCTGCGGGAGTATTCGCAGGCGCGCCCGACCATATCCTCAATATCGACGGCGTCGCGGGTCTCAAGGGCGTGAACGCCCCAGACCAGAGCCAGGCGGCGCGCCGTATCCCGTTTCGGGGTCAGGGCGAGGATCGGCGATTGTGGCCGTTCGCGGGCGATGCGCAAGGCCGTAGACCCCGATGAGGTCCAAGCGCAAATTGCTTTAGAATGTAGAGTCCGGGCGATGTCGCGCGCCGCGACGGCGATAGCGTCCGCCGACGTAGGATTGGGTAATTCACTGCGCTGAGCATTGATGATCGAGCGATAGGTCGCGTCGGTCTCTACCTCCTCCGCGATACGGCTCATCGTTGCGACCGCGTCTTGAGGATATTGGCCGGCGGCGCTTTCCGCCGAGAGCATGACGGCGTCCGCCCCCTCAAAAACAGCGGTGGCGACGTCGGAAACCTCCGCGCGCGTAGGCAGGGGCGAGAGGATCATCGACTCCAGCATTTGCGTAGCGATAACAACCGGTTTTCCGAGCCGACGAGCCGAACGATTAATGCGTTTCTGCAAGCCAGGCACGCGCTCCAGCGGCACCTCGACGCCCAAATCGCCGCGCGCGACCATCAGCGCGTCCGAAACCTCGATCACCTCCTCAAGTCTTGTGATCGCTTGAGGTTTCTCGATCTTTGCCATTACGAGCGCGCGACCCTGCGTGATCTGCTTGACCTCGATGACGTCTTCCGGACGCTGAACAAAGGAAATTGCGACCCAGTCGACGCCCTCCTTGAGCGCTGCGTCCAGATCAACGCGATCCTTGGGCGTCATCGAACTGATTGGAATTTCTGTATCGGGAAGGCTAACGCCCTTCCGGTTCGATAATCGACCCGCAACGTCGACAACGGCGTGGGCGCGGTCCTGGGATGTTTCGACAACATGAAGACGCACCCGGCCATCATCAATCAGAATCGTGTCGTTGACCTTAAGCGCAGCGAGAATCTCAGGATGTGGCAGGCGAACCCGCGAGACGTCGCCAGGCGTCGGATCAGAGTCGAAAACGAACACATCGCCCTTGCGAAGATGTACCGAGCCTTCCTCGAAAGCTCCGATGCGGAGCTTCGGCCCCTGCAGGTCAGCAAGAATGCCGATGGCGCTTGATAATTCCGCCTCGATTTCACGGATCAGGCGCACATAGGCGGCCAAAGCTGCATGATCCGTATGGCTCATGTTTATGCGGAACACGTCGGCGCCAGCTCGCACCAGTCCGGCGATGACCGCTTTATCCACCGTTGCCGGCCCTAAAGTGGCGATGATCTTGATGCGCCGCAACCTTCTCATAAGCTGACCAATATCCTTCCCCGGGCTGTCGCGCCCGGATCGATGCGTCTATTGTGGCGCCGTTGTGTTCGGGTCGGTGAGTTGAACGGTCCAGCTCTTCGCGTCGCGGCCTGTGTCGACTTCAAAGAACCCTGTCCGATCGTAACCGCGCGCGAAGCAATCCTCACGGCCATCGATCCGGAATTCACGGTCGCGGGTGCACATGAACGCTTTGCCTTTCCACTCACCGCCTCGCTCATCCATAGCGTAGACATAATAATACTGCGCGGCGAGAGGGCCGCGCAAAATCGTTTCGCAAGCGGTGGGGCGCAAATTCCACCAACCTTCCGAAAGCCAGTTGCGACCATCGGTATAGGCCAGTGCGATGCTGACGCGCGTCGTCGTGTTGTTGCACAGACGGAAATCGGCAAGCGCCGAGCCCGAAAAGGCCAGAACGACAAAAGCAGCCGCGAGAGCAGAAACACCTCGGAACATGTCGCTCACTGGGGATTAACGTGTCTCGCCGCGCAAGGCGGCAGCCCCGCACGGCGAATGGAAATGACTGAAAATCCAAACCATGCGGGGGCAATTTTGTCCAGCCTGCGGATGGCGGCAAAGGAGGCTAATTGGCCAGCAGCCGCGCCGCCCGCACAGCAAAATAGGTCAGCACCCCCGAAGCCCCGGCGCGCTTGAAGGCCAACAAACTCTCCATCATCACGCGGTCGCCGTCGAGCCAGCCGTTTTTTGCGGCGGCCATCAGCATCGCATACTCCCCCGATACCTGATAGGCGAAAGTCGGGGCTTGGAAGGCGTCTGCGACACGACGAACGATGTCCAGATAAGGCATCCCGGGTTTCACCATCACCATATCGGCGCCCTGATCAAGATCCAGCTCTACCTCGCGCAGCGCCTCGTCCGTGTTGGCCGGGTCCATCTGGTAGGTGCGCTTGTCGCCGCGCAAGGTCTTGCTGGTGCCTATGGCGTCGCGGAATGGACCATAAAAGGCCGATGCGTATTTCGCCGCATAGCTCATGATCTGGACATTTTCGAAACCTTCAGCGTCGAGCGCCGATCGTATAGCGCCGATCCGGCCGTCCATCATATCTGAAGGCGCAATGATGTCGGACCCCGCGCCAGCCTGAATCACCGCCTGGCGGGCAAGCACTTCGACAGTGGCGTCGTTGACGATTTCATCCCCGAAGAGCAAACCGTCGTGGCCGTGACTTGTGTAGGGATCAAGGGCGACATCGGTAATCACGCCGATCTCCGGACAGGTTTCCTTGATGGCGCGACAGGCGCGGCAGACGAGATTATTCGGATCCAGCGCCGCGCTGGCGGCCTCGTCGCGTAACCCGGAATCGATATTGGGAAATAACGCCACGGCGGGAACGCCAAGACCCGCCGCTTCGGCAATGGCTTCCACCGCCCGATCAATCGAATAGCGAAAAACTCCGGGCATGGAGGCGATTTCCTCCTGACGAGAGACGCCTTCGATCAGAAAAACAGGCCAGATCAAGTCCGAAGTAGACAATATGTTTTCCCGCACCAATCGCCGCGACCACTCGCTCTTGCGATTGCGGCGGGGACGGCGCGGCAACTGCAAATGTTGCCCGCCGCCGGAGAGATGATCCGTCATTTTCGCGCCTCCAGTCGCCCTGACTGCTCTCACACGGCTGACCGATCCGTCAATCTCCGGCTTCCGCACTCAAAGGCTGGCGCTTATAACGGGGATGCGAGATTGAAATTCGCGAGGTGGGGGAAATGTCGGTGTCGGAGCGGCCAGGATGGCGGCGTATGTGTTTGCGCTTGACGGCGACGCTGCTTTGGATTGGCTCTCAACCTGCTGAATCCGCGCCGGCGTCCAATGCCTCAAGGCCGCGACCTCCATCTTCGTCGACCGAAAAAAGCGTGTCTGCGAAGGCCTCCGGGGCCAGCACGAGAAAGTCCAAGACGACCGGCGTCGCCGCTGTTCCCAAACAGACCACCCCTCCATCGAAGACGACCGAGAAAAAATCCGGAGACCGATCTCCGATCAATCAGGATGTCTGGCCGCCGCCTCCAACGGTTCGTCAATTCGGGCCGGAAACGCCCATCGACACATCGACACCACCGCCTTCATTGCCGCGGGCGTCGCGAATGCGCATGAGAGCCTGCGCCGAAGAGTGGACAAGAAAAAAACTCATCACAAAGAGCGATCTTCCACGATGGCGGGATTTTGCCACCGGCTGCCTTAATCAAAAGATCAAATCCTAAAGAAAACGTCCGGAAATCGCTGAACGATGTCCGGACGTTGGAAGAAAGCTTGTAAAATGACGAGGTCTAGCCTTCGTCGGAGCTGATGGCTACTGGTGGCGCGACCTTGGCTTTGCGCGGACCGCGCTTTTTTGCCGTAGCCTTGCGCGTGCCCTTCTTGACCGAAGACTTCCTGGTAGAGGTCTTCCTGGTAGAGGTCTTCTTGGTCGCACGCTTTTTGGTTGCCGTCTTGCGCACAGCCTTACGGGCTGTCTTGCGAGCCGCTCCCTTGCGAACGCTCTTCTTGGCGCTCGTCTTCTTTGCGGGTTTGCGCTTTTTGGCTGTCGACTTTTTCGCCGAAGCCTTACGCGTCGTTTTACGCGCACCCTTCTTCGCCGCCGCCTTCTTGGCGGGTTTACGCTTCTTGGTTGTAGCTCTCGCCATAATAAGTCCCCTTGATCCGGATTGTCGGAATTTGGTCGACCGACAATACGCGCGATTAACCCAATGAGGTTAATCACTGGTTCAAGTGTTTGTTCACGACGCGCAAAGTGTCAACTCCCCCGTGCAAGACAAAATGACGAAAGAGGCGCGCGCTTCATCGTCAGGATACTCATCTGGTTCAGATTTCAGGGACGATGTGAACCGGCTCTCGCGCCGCACCAGGGTTTCATCTGGAGAGTCGAACGAGGGAGGAGGCGTAAGCAGGTTTCAAACATTGACGACCATGATGATTGCGCCACATCAGACGCAGCGTTTTTTCAATTGTCTGTTTTTTATGTAATTACGCATCAGAATCCCGCGGCGTTAAAAACAACTTGTGGCGACGCGCGCCCTGAAGACGTCGCCTGAAGCGCGCTCAGGCTGCGCGTTATGACCTCACTGGCTGAAGGTGATGAATTCATTTCGCCATGCGCTTTCCCCGCCACAAAGGTCGGTGGATAGCGACGGTAAGACGCCGGATTTACCGCGTTAAAAAAAATGTGTCGAAGACAAAAAAAATTGAAAAAAACTGTTTGGCCGGGGAGCAATTTCAAAAAATCGCACACTTCTGCGCGATTTATGATTCGTCCAGAATGAAATTTTGGTCCGTCAAACCCCGAGTTTGCGCCTGAGCAGTTCGTTCACGGCTTGCGGGTTCGCTTTACCCCCTGTCTGCTTCATGACTTGTCCTACGAACCATCCCAGCATGGTTGGCTTCTCTTTCGCCTGCGCGACCTTGTCGGGATTTGCGGCTATGACGGCGTCGACAGCCGCTTCGATCGCGCCGGTGTCGGTCACCTGTTTAAGTCCACGGGACTCGACAATTTCCGTCGGGTCACCACCCTCGCTCCAAACAATCTCGAAGAGGTCCTTGGCGATTTTGCCGGAGATCACATCGCTGGAGATCAGGTCGATGATCGCGCCGAGAGCCGACGCCGAGACCGGCGATTGCGCCACGTCCAGACCTTCCTTGTTCAGGCGGCCGAAGAGTTCATTGATCACCCAGTTAGCCGCAAGCTTCGCATCCCGTCCCTTTGCCGTCTCTTCGAAAAAATCCGCGCTTGCGCGCTCCATAACCAATACGCCCGCGTCATAGGGCGGCAGGCCGTATGAGGCGATAAAGCGCGCGCGCTTTGCGTCCGGGAGTTCCGGTAATTGCGCCCTTAGCGTGTTGACATAGTCCTGATCGAACTCGAGCGGCAGAAGATCCGGGTCGGGGAAATAGCGATAATCATGCGCTTCCTCTTTTGAGCGCATGGATCTGGTCTCGCCCTTACCGGGATCGAAGAGACGCGTCTCCTGATCAATCTTGCCGCCATCCTCCAGAATAGCGATTTGCCGGCGAGCTTCGACCTCGATGGCCTGGCCGATGAAACGAATGGAATTCACGTTTTTAATCTCGCACCTTGTGCCAAGCGGTCCGCCGGGCCGACGCACAGACACATTGACGTCGGCGCGCAGGGATCCTTGCTCCATATTGCCGTCACAAGAGCCAATATATCGCAAAATTGTTCGCAGCTTCGAGACATAGGCCCGAGCTTCATCCGAGGAGCGCATGTCCGGCCGTGACACAATCTCCATCAGGGCGACGCCGCTGCGATTGAGATCGACGTGGCTCTCGGTGGCGGAAAGGTCATGCAGGGATTTTCCGGCGTCCTGCTCGAGATGCAGACGCTCTATGCCGACAGTAATTCGCTCGCTGGGCGAGACATCGACGATCACGGCTCCTTCGCCAACGATCGGATGTTTATATTGAGAGATCTGATAGCCCTGCGGTAGATCGGGGTAGAAATAGTTTTTGCGATCGAAAATGGAACGCAAATTAATCTGGGCCTCAAGCCCGAGCCCGGTTCGGATCGCCTGACGCACGCACTCCTCGTTGATGACCGGCAACATGCCGGGCATGGCCGCATCGACGAGCGAGACATGGTCGTTGGGAGCCCCGCCATATTCGGCTGAGGCGCCTGAAAAAAGCTTGGCGCGGCTCGTCACCTGGGCATGTATCTCCATGCCGATGACGACTTCCCAATCGCCAGTTGCGCCCTTGATGTATTTGGAAGGTGCCGATTGAGACACAGTGTCATCCTCTTTCGGAGAGTAGCCCAAGCTTTTTGACGGAAAACTCTTTGCGCCGGCTCGCGCCGGAAACTGCCGCCGACACAGTCATCGTCAGGATTGGCGGCCGCTTTCATCCAGCGGTCCATCGCCTTTCGGCGCTTTGTCGCCCATCAATCGCTCTTCATACTGGATCGACCATTCAATGATCGAGGTCCACAGCTTCATCGCCACTTCGACGGAGAGGCCCTCTCGCCGCGAAGCGCCAAGAACCCGCGCCAAAACCTCGTCGACGCGTTCCGGCGCACGCGCCGGAATGCCCAGCCCGGGTTTGACCCGCGCGGCGCGTTCTATTTGGCGCTGTCTTTTGGCGAGCAGTGCGACGAGTTCGTCATCAATCTCGTCGATCACCCGGCGCACATCGGACATCTCGTCCTGCAGCGCTTGCAAATTGACATCGCTATCGGCGCGGGTTGTGCCCATGATCAAACCCCACGCCACCATGCTTGTGGATAATCGATTTTTGGCGCCGCCTGCTCAATCGCGCCGGCCAGAGTGAAAAGGGTCTCCTCGTCGAAAGGACGACCTATCAATTGCAGCCCCAGTGGCAATCCATTGGCGGCGAGGCCGCCCGGAACGGAGACGCCCGGCAGACCCGCCATATTCACGGTAACGGTGAAGACGTCGTTGAGATACATTTCGACGGGATCGGTCGCTCCCTGTTCGCCCTGAGCGAAAGCTGGCGAAGGCGTGGCGGGGGTGAGCACAGCGTCGACTCCTGCGGCGAAAACGGCGTCAAAATCATGCTTGATCAGGCTACGGACTTTCTGGGCGCGGACATAATACGCGTCATAGTAGCCGGCAGAAAGGACATAGGTGCCGATCATTATGCGTCGTCGCACCTCCGGTCCGAAACCCTTTGCACGAGTCTTTTCATACATGCCGGCGATGTCGCGACCGGTTTCGCGAATGCCGTAGCGAACGCCATCATAACGCGCGAGGTTTGAAGAAGCCTCGGCGGGAGCAATGATATAATATGTAGGGAGAGCGTATTTCGTATGCGGTAGCGAGATCTCGATGATTTCAGCGCCGGCGTCCTTCAACCACGCGACCCCCTGATCCCAAAGAGCGAGAATTTCCGACGAAAGGCCGTCAAGCCGATATTCTTTCGGGACACCAATCCGACGACCCTTCAGAGAAGCGCCCAGAGCCTTTTCGTAATCCGGCACCGGCGCGTCGACGCTGGTCGTATCCCTTGGATCATGCCCCGCCATTGAGCGCAACATGATCGCGGAGTCCCGCACCGTGCGGGTAATGGGACCGGCCTGATCCAGTGATGAAGCAAACGCGACAATGCCCCAGCGCGAGCAGCGTCCGTAGGTCGGTTTCATACCCACAGTTCCGGTGAAAGCGGCGGGCTGGCGTATCGATCCGCCGGTGTCTGTCGCTGTCGCGCCGAGACACAATCTTGCGGCGACAGCGGCGGATGACCCCCCCGATGAACCGCCCGGCACAATTTTGGCTGAGGGGTCTCCACTGCGACGCCAGGGAGATATCACCGGACCAAAGGCGCTGGTCTCGTTCGAGGACCCCATAGCGAATTCATCCAGGTTGAGCTTGCCCAGAGACACAGCCCCATCTCGCAACAGATGGCCCGAGACGGTGGATTCGTAGGTCGGGGTGAAATCGCCGAGAATACGGCTGGCCGCCGTGGTGCGAACGCCTTTGGTGCAGTAGAGATCCTTGATCCCGAGGGGCAATCCTTCAAGTGGCCCGGCCTCTCCGCTCGCAATTTTTGCGTCGCTTTGCCCTGCCTGCTGGAGCGCAAGCTCCGGAGTCTCGGTGATAAAACAATTTAGTGCGCGCGCGGCCTCCATCGCATCGATATGCGCTCGGGTGAGTTCGAGCGCCGATACTTTTTTCGATTTCAGCGCATCGCGCGCCTCGGCGAGAGAGAGGTGGGTCAAATCGGACATGTGTCTCTTAATATAGAGTGACGCGAAGGTAATATAGAGTGATGCGAAGGAAGTGTCGTCTATTCAACGACCTTGGGGACCACGAAATAGTTCTCCTCGCGTGCGGGGGCGTTTGCGAGAATGTCGTCGACGATGCCGCCATCGTCAACGACGTCAGCGCGTTTCTTCATTTGCATCGGCAACACCGAGGCGATGGGCTCAACGCCCGCGATATCGACGGAGCCCAGAGCCTCGACAAAGGCGAGGATCGCATTGATCTCGCCGTTCAGCCGCTCGACTTCTTTGTCCTCGACGGCAATGCGCGCAAGGTGTGCGATACGGCGCACCACCGCAGGATCGACAGACATTTTCAACTCCGTCCTTTGGAACAGCAAGGGCGCTATAGCGCCTGGGCTTGCATGGCGCAATGCGCCCGACCTGGGGGGTTTAACGGCAAGGCGCGCCATGCTAGCGAAAAATATGTCCCCCGTCGTCCAGCCGCTTGAGGAAATCGCTCGTCTCCTCCCCATCAGATCGCGCGTGATGGGGCTCGACCTCGGCACAAAAACCATCGGGCTGGCGCTATCCGATGTGGAGAGGCGGCTCGCTTCTCCGCTCGACACAATCAAGCGGACCAAATTTTCTCAGGATGCAACGACATTGATCCGGCGCGCGCATGATTTCGAGGTTGGCGCGCTGATTTTCGGCCTACCATTGAACATGGACGGGAGTTCCGGACCCCGGGCGCAGGCTACCGAGGCTTTCATGCGAAATCTTCGAAAATTAACCGACCTGCCCTTCGCTTTCTGGGACGAGCGTCTATCCACGGCGGCGGTTACCCGCGATCTGATCGCCAATGATGTTTCGCGGGCCAAACGCGCCGATGTTATCGACCGAATGGCCGCCGCATACATTCTGCAGGGGGCGCTGGATCGTCTGTCGCGACTGCCCGATGCGCGATAACGCGCTATCAGACCGTATCTATGTATTTGATTATATTTTGTAAACATTCAATCATGGGGATCAAGGCCAAGCCGGCTTACGCAAGCTTGACAGTTGCGTCAAATGAATGTCAAAAAATTCTGGAACTCAGCCCCTCTCTTGCGAGACATGAACCCATGCAGCGATCTGTGTCATCACGTCACGCAAGGGCGACCAACTCAGGTCGACACTCACCCTCCAGAAACAAAATGCGGATCATGGCCAAACAGCAAGCCTCGGTCAGCGCTTACATATCTGATATCAGCGGGGAGTTGGCTCGCATGGCCGGCGAGGCGAAACTACCGATGTTGGCGTATTTTCTCAATCTGGCGCGTGTAGAAGCCGATATGGCTCAGCGCATAAAGGACGACGAGAGTTAATAATAATATTTCATTGATTGTAAACGAGAGAGACCAGATCGACTCCAGGACGCTCTACACGCCCGACGATCTCAAGCTCCACAAGAACGCCATGAACGACCTGAGCGCTCAGGCCGCTGACTCGAACCAGTTCGTTCACCGTGATCGGCGCCGGCCCCAACAAGGAGATAATGAGTCCTGAGGGATCTCTTTCTGTCGAAGGGGTCGTTTGCGATCGACGGTCACCCGTAAAATCTGTTTTCTCTATATTCGCAAAAGCGTTTCCGGAGACTTTTGTGGCGTGAACGAAAGCGACGGGCGGCGCAGCGAAAAAATCGATTTCATCGAACAAAGGCTCGATCTTTTCGGCGGCCTCGCTCACATCGAACAAATCCTTTTGAGAAGAAAACCGGGAAGCGCCAGCCAGCAACTCGATGACGTCCTCTGCCCGCGTGCACATATTTGCGCCCTGTCGCAGCAGATCATTCGCCCCCTCAGCGCGGGGATCGAGTGGCGAGCCCGGAACCGCGAACACCTCCCGGCCCTGGTCATTGGCGAATTTAGCGGTAATCAAGGAGCCAGAGCGACGCGCAGCCTCGACGACGACAGTCGCGCGGCTAACCCCGGCGATTAGTCGGTTTCGACGCGGAAAATCCCGGCCGCGCGGCTCCCAATCGAATGGCATTTCTGAAATGACAAGGCCATGTTCTGCGATGTCATCGGCCAGTTTTTCGTGCTCTGGAGGATAGGGTCGCGCGTGTCCACCCGCGAGAACAGCGATTGTGCCGGTCATCAGCGTGGCGCGATGCGTCACAGCGTCGATCCCCCTCGCAAGCCCTGAAACAATGACGTAATTCGCCCCGGACAGGCCGCGGGCTAGACGCTCAGCGAAGGCCAGTCCCACCGCCGAAGCGTTGCGCGACCCGACAATCGCGACAGCGTCCCGACGCGTCACAGTGGCGTTGCCGCGTATAGCGAGAATGGGCGGCGCGTCTGCGATTTCGCGCAGCAGCGGCGGATAATCGGGATCAATGCTGGCAATGAACCGCACGCCCCTCGCGTGAGCCGCCGCGATCTCACGCAAGACCTCATCGCGGTCGACCAGGCGAATCACACGGCCGCGCAAGGTTTTTGCAACAAGCTCCGGCAAGGCTTCGAGAGCCTGACGCGCCCCGCCATAGCGATTGATCAACTGGCGAAATGTGCGTGGACCGATGTTCTCGCTGCGAATAAGACGAAGCCAATCGACCAGCTGCTCGTCCTCAAGCCGCCCGCCCGGCGTCGCCTCGCTCATCCCTTTTGCCCGATCCGACTCTCCGATCCGGCAACGAGACGAGCGATGTTTTCGCGATGCTTGCGCCAAAGGATCACAGTCATCACACCGATCACCAGGGCCGGTCCGCCCTTACCAAGGCCCAGCAGCGCGGCTGGCGCGGCAAGACTGGCGACAAGAGCTGACAGGGAGGAGTAACGCCAGATCGCAGCAACTGCGAGCCAGACCAGGCAGAAGATCAGTCCGGTCGGCCAATGAAGGCCAAACAAGACGCCGAGGTAAGTCGCAACCCCCTTGCCGCCTCTGAAATTCAACCAGACCGGCAGGATGTGTCCGAGAAAGGCGGCGATAGCGGCGATCAGTTCACCGTCTTCCGGAGCCAACCACCGACCAATCATTACTGCGACCGTGCCTTTCAGCGCGTCTAGTAACAAGGTTGCGGCGGCAAGGTCCTTGCGTCCGGTTCGCAGAACATTGGTAGCGCCGATGTTGCCCGAGCCGATCGTGCGCAAATCCGGAGCGCCAGCCCATCTCGTCAGCAACAATCCGAAGGGGATTGAGCCCAACAGATATCCTAGCAACAGCGCGAGAGCGTCCTGGATGAATGTGGTCATGGGCTACGGCAAAATGGCGGGAGCGGAACAAAACGGCGAAGTTAATGCTAAAGGAGCCGCCCCGCTCCTGCAACCGGCTTCAGCATGACCGCGCCGTGATCGAACGAATTGGCCGTCCGGGAAGCGCCGTATGGAAAATTTACGCGGCATAGCGCAACCGCTCCTAAATTCTGGCATACTGAGAGGATGCAAACACGGTTCCCGGAATGAGCAATCCGCCCACAACCAAAACCGAGCGTCGACAGCGCCCCCGCGCTTTTCGTCTGGAGGGCGACGAGACCGTCCCGCCGAAGCCGGCCCATGGCTCTGGAGCCGAGCTCATAGAAGCGGAAATGGACGCCTTCGCTCGCGAAACCGCCGAACTCGTCGATGGGTTCACCGGCGATGAAACGGCGATAGAAGCCGCGCAGGCCAAAGGGCTGCTGCAAAGCATCGTGTTGTCCTGGGGCGGCGTTTTCCTGACAGCGCTCAGCGGCCTGTTCTCGCTCGCGCTGAGTGTTTGGGCGTGGAACTTCGTAGAAGACTTGTTCAAACACTCAGCCATTCTTGGCGGCGTCGGTCTTGCGTTCGCCGGAGCTGCGGCGCTCGCGGCATGCGTGTTTATCTTCCGCGAAATCCGCAGCATCATGCGTCAAAACCAGATCGCCCGGCTGCATGTGGCCCTTGCCCAGGCCCACGCCGCCAATGATCAGAAAGCCGCCCGCGCCCGCGTGGCCGATCTTGGCCGCCTCTATTCAGAACGTCCCGAGAGCGCAAGAGCGCGCGCGCTTGTCAAGGAATACGCAGGTCAGATCATGGACGGCAGAGACCTGATTGATCTCGCCGAACGTCATCTCGTTGCGCCCCTCGACGAGATCGCCCGCAGGGAGATCGCAGCAGCCGCTAAACGTGTTTCGGTTGTTACCGCTATCAGCCCTCGCGCCATTCTGGATGTGATTTTCGTTGCCGGTCAGGCGATCGTGCTGATGCGCCGAATTGCCGATATTTACGGCGGCAGACCAGGCCTGTTCGGATTTTTCAAACTCGCCCGTTCGGTCGGGTCGCATCTGGCGATCACTGGCGCCCTGGCCGTCGGCGATACGCTATTGCAACAGGTTCTGGGCCATGGACTTGCGTCGCGTCTCTCGGCAAAGCTCGGCGAGGGTGTGCTTAACGGCCTTCTCACCGCACGCGTAGGTCTCTCCGCCATGGCGGTATGCCGCCCGACGCCATTTATCGCCGAAAAGGCGCCCGGCGTCGGCGACGTGGCGCCCTTTCTATTCAGCGGGAAAGACAAAGCGAACAAATAGAAGCCGGAAGCCGTGAAGATCACAACCTGGAACATCAACTCCGTACGCCTGCGAATGCCGCTTGTCGCGCATTTCCTGAAAACCCGCGCGCCGGACATTCTTTGTTTGCAGGAAACAAAATGTCGTGACGCCGAGTTTCCTGTCAGGGATTTCAACGCGCTCGGCTACCGCAATGTCGTCATCAACGGCCAGAAAGGCTACCACGGCGTCGCAATTGTATCGAAAAACCCGCTCAGGCTGATTGATAAGCGCGACTTCTGCGAAAAGGGCGATGCACGCCACATCTCCGCCGAGGTGGAGATCAACGGCGGCCCGCTCACCCTTCATAATTTTTACGTGCCTGCAGGCGGCGACGAGCCGGACCGCGACATCAATCCAAAATTCGCCCACAAGCTCGATTTTCTTGACGAAATGCGCGACTGGATCAAAAAAGACAAGATCGCGAAAGGACGGGCAATGCTTGTTGGCGATCTGAACATCGCCCCTCTGGAGCATGATGTCTGGAGCCACAAGGCGCTGCTGAAAGTTGTCAGCCACACGCCTGTGGAGGTGGAGAAACTTACGGCGGTGTTCCGGGCCGGAAAATGGATCGACGCCTTGCGCCGATTCGTGCCGGCGGAAGAAAAACTTTACACATGGTGGAGCTATCGCGCTGCCGACTGGGCGGCGTCAGACAGAGGGCGACGCCTCGACCACATCCTTGTCAGCGAGGAACTTGGCGGCGCGCTGAAACGATTGGAAGTTCTGAAAGAGGCGCGGGGATGGGAACGCCCCTCGGACCATGTGCCCGTCACCATCGAACTGTCCGAATGAACGGATAAACCCCCATGATCGCCCGTGACCTGATGAACAGCCAGTTTCCCTATTATGTGACGGCGGACGCCGATCCCGCCTACGTGGCGAGCTTGCTCTCGCGCTGTCAGACGGGTGCGATTCAGGTTGTCGACGAAAGACTTTCGCCAATCGGCATTGTCACGCGCAGCGACATCTCGGATTACGGAAAAGACGGCGCGTCGGCCGCCCATCAAACGTCCAAATCGATCCGGGAGTTCATGACTCCCCACCCTGTTTCCGTCGACGAAACGACGGCACTGGTCGAAATTCTGAGACTACTGGAAAACCGCCCACTGAAACGCATCCCTGTCGTGAGTGGAGATCGGCTGGTCGGATTGCTTTTGAGCAAACAGGTGATCGATGCGGCGGCGCGTTCAACCGATGTTGTTTCAACCGAAGTAGTCTCATCGCAACCCTCCGCCGATGTCGATCGACCACACCAAGGCGAATTTTCAGCAGCGCAATTTCGGGCTTTAGTTTCGGCGCATGAGCTGGCTCTTGAAGCTGAGTCGGCACAACACCGTCAACAGGCGCAGGAGCTGCGCGAGCAACGTATCAAGGAGATGGCGGCGAAGCGGCTTTCTGACGCCGCATGGCGCCAGATGCTGACCAGCGCCCGCAACGCCGCCAGCTCAGGCATGCGCGAATTCATGTTGATCCGCTTCCCCTCGCGTCTATGCAGCGATGGCGGCAGGGCGATCAACGCTCCAGATGCACGCTGGCCGGAAACTCTGAGAGGAGAGCCTGCTGACATTTTCCGGCGTTGGCGGGACGAATTGCAACCCGAAGGTTTCCAGATCGCGGCGCAGATCGTGGATTTTCCTGACGGCGTTCCGGGAGACGCCGCTTTGTATCTGATGTGGGGCGGCGGCGAGAACCAGTAAAAATCCCGTTGGGACTTTATCTCTCCGCGCGATTTGCGCGAAGGGCCTCCAGCGAGGCATAGAGCCTGGCTCCGGCGGGCGAGTGAACTTCGACGGAGCCATCCGAAAACATCACATAGGTCGAATCCCCCGCCACATAACGATCGACCTCCGTGCGATCGACCTCCGTTGGCTCCTCACCGCCGGGATAATCTGATTCCTGGCGACGCCAATAATCTTCATCCGAACCGGGCGCGGCTTCTGTCACGGGAGAAATGGATGCGTGGCTCCAGCCGGGGGCTTCGGTGATTGTTGGTCTGACATTGGCGTTCACCTGTGGCGCTGGCGGGTCGTAGCTCACCGCCTCCTCAGCCGATAGAGGGCTTGCATACCTTGTTTGCTCGGGCGGCCGCGCGATCCTTTGCGGTTCAGGCGCAACTGCCGCAGTTCTGGCGTATGACGACGATGCAGCCTCTCGCCCGATCGCCTGTGTCTGAGCCAAGGTTCGAGGCTGGGTAACAAGCAATCGGATCAGCCGTCCGATGGCCATTGTGACAACGCCGCCAGAGAGCGCCATCGCGCCGGCGATAAACTGACTCCAGCCTCGTTCGATCTGAATGTGATCCCAACCGGCATAGAGCCAATAGGCGCCGACCATTGCCAGCAGACCGCCCGAAACGACTACGCCCCATCCGGTAAATTCACGATTCATATCGATCCCCTAACGATGAAGAATTTTAGCACAGTCCGGCTCCACGGCCATTGACGCCAATGCAAGACGGCGTCCTCGATGGAGACCCAAACATGAAATCAAAATGAATGAATAATTATACTTATATTTGATCAAAATCATAATTTTTAGTCTTATTATTATTAATTTAATTATCGTTTATATTGAATTAAATACATTGGTGTTTTTTGGAATTTTCTCAGACAATCTATTTATATGATTATTTTTCTATCTGACTTCAAGATGTAGTAACCACCACGACCAAAACCTCGACAAAACACTGATAAAAATATTTATTTTCAATAGTATGAAATATATTTTTTAAGCGTCTAGTTGTCGCATAGTATTTGATAATATCCGAACAAATCTCTTCCCTACAGGCCCGTCGATACGGGACCCGAGGCGCGCGCGAATCAGGCGTCGCCGTAAACGCATGGAAGGGGAAAACTCATGAGGGGATTATTGGCGCGCAGCCGCTTCACCGCGATCGCAATTTTCTTTGGCCTGACGCTGGGGATCGGCATGTCGACGACAGAGGCCATGGCCCATGGCGGCGTGAAACTCGAACAGGACGACTGCGTGATGCAGCTCGGCCCGAACACCCTGCACTTCATAGGATACCAGCGCAGCGGCGAGGAGCAGGAGTTTTGTCAGGATATCGCTCAGACGGGGCCGACGGTAATCGCGCTCAGCGCCGTTTCGCCGGAGCTTCGCGACATGGCCATCGGCGTCAGGGTTATTAAGGATGTTGGCGGGACGAACGAAAAAGCCAATCTGGATGCGGTCACAATCGTCAACCTTGAGCCGAAAGTCTACCGCAACGGAATCTTGACGTTCGAGCACAATTTCAAGGACGCCGGACGCTACGTGGCGCTCGTAACGGTTCGCGACGATCTTGGCAACGAATGGGTGACGCGTTTCCCGTTCGGAGTCGGTCTCTACACTTTATGGGGAATGATTGAATACATTCTCTATGCCGTCGGCTTCGTGTCGCTGGTCGTCGCAATGTGGCTGGCCATCCGCGCCAAGGCCAACAGGGACGCCGAACAGGCGCATGTAGCCGCCTGACATTCCCATGACATTCGCATGACCCTGGTGCTTGACCAAGGCGCTGAGACTGTGAAAACGGCCTGGCTCATGCTGGGCCGTTTTGTCTGGACATAACGTTTTGCATATCGATTTGCGTGTTGCCCGGAACGGTGGCGGGGCCTAGTTATTCTCCGGGATCGTGAAGTCGACTTCCCTGATCAGGAGAAAATAATGTCTTTTACGCTGGAAGACCTGCCTTATCCCTATGACGCCCTGCAACCCTATTTGTCGCGCGAATCCTTCGAATATCACCATGATAAACATCACGCGACCTATGTGACGAACGCCAATAATCTTATCAAGGGCACCGAGTTCGAAGGCAAGCCGATTGAGGAAGTCATCGTCTCGGCCTTTGGAAAAAACGTCCCGATTTTCAATAACGTCGCCCAGCATTACAACCATCACCATTACTGGAAATGGATGAAGCCCAAAGGCGGCGGACCGATTCCGGGAAAGATCGAGAAACTTCTTGTCGACAGTTTCGGCTCTGTCGACAAGTTCAAGGAGGACTTCCAGAAAGAAGGTCTGGCGCAATTCGGTTCAGGATGGGTCTGGCTTGAAGTCAAAGACGGCAAGGCCGCGATCCGCAAAACGCCAAACGCCGAAAATCCGATTGTCTACGGCGCTGCGCCGCTCCTCGTCGCCGACGTTTGGGAACATTCCTATTACATCGATTATCGCAACCGTCGCGCCGACTACCTCAAGACTTTCCTCGAACATCTCGTAAACTGGGAGCATGTCGAGGAAATGTACGACGCCGCCGGATAGGCTCAAAACACCCGGAAGGTGCGCGGCGGGACTGACCTGCCGCGCATCACATGATTAAGAGGCGACGACTGAAAGTTACGCGCTCGTTTCTACGAGAGTCTTGAGATTGGCGAGCCCCTGTTCAAATTGCTCTCCAATTCTGCGATCTGCGTTCATGAAGGCGTGGACTGCCTTGGCGACAAATTCGTTTCGACCTGACATATTCCAGACGACCTCTGTCCGCGTCTCACCCAACGGATGAAGGTCGATCTGCACGTCATGGATTGCCTGCATCGGCTTTATCAACTGGAGCCGGAGTCGCACGCGCTCATTCGGGCTGCTCTCGGCGATCTTCATTTTGCCTTGACCGACCTTTCTGTTGCCGGCCCAAGACATAACGGCGCCAGCCCCGAGCGGCGAACCTTCGTAGTTAATCTCCTGACCCGGATCGAGCTTCGCCCATGGTGACCAGCGCTCCCATTCATGAAGATCATTAATCAACGGGTAGATGCGCTCCGGCGGCGCCTCGATCACAGTCGATCTTGCGACGCTGAACCTGTCCGGCGACAATGAGACATAAATGATCGCCGCGCTCAATGCGGCAAGAACAAACAGCAAGAACAGCGTCATTCGCGTTCTCCCCCTGACGCCCGCAAAGACGGGCGCTGCGACAGATTTAAAACTAGAGCGCCGGGAAGCGCGAGCAACGACAAGACGATCAAACGAGACTGGCGCAAAAGGCCTGGATCTTCTGGCAGGCCTGTTCCAGCACCAGCGCCGAAGCGGCATAGGAAATCCTGAAATTCGGTCCCGCTCCGAAAGCAGACCCCTGCACTACGGCCACCCCCTCAGCTTCCAGCAGCGCGGTCACAAAATCGGCGTCGGTCTCGATTTTCCTGCCTTCAGGCGTTTTTCTGCCAATGGCCGCCGCACAGGAGGGAAACACATAAAATGCGCCCTCCGGCGTGGGACATTCGAGATATTTAGCCTGATTGAGCATTGAAACGACAAGGTCACGTCGTTCCTGAAACGCCTTGCGGAAAACAGCCAGATGCTCCTGGGGGCCATTCAGCGCCTCGACGGCCGCCCACTGGGCGATGGAGCAGGCTCCGGATGTTTGCTGGCCCTGAAGCAAGTCCATAGCCTTGATCAGCGCGCTCGGTCCAGCGGCGTAACCGATACGCCAGCCGGTCATGGCGTAGGCCTTCGAGACCCCGTTCATGGTCAGGGTTCTATCTTTGAGCGCAGGCTCGACCTGCGCTGGCGTGACGAATTTAAAATCGCCATAGACAAGGTGCTCGTAAATGTCGTCGGTCAAAACATGCACTTGCGGATGCCGCAACAGCACATCCGTCACCCTTTTCATTTCATCGAAACTGTAGGCGGCGCCAGAAGGGTTGGAGGGCGAGTTCAACACCAGCCATTTTGTTTTTGGCGTGATCGCCTTCTCCAGCGCTTCTGGCTGAAGCTTGAAGCCGTCCGTCATTTTCGTATCAACAAAAACCGACGTGCCGCCGCAAATGGCCACCATCTCGGGATAGCTCACCCAATAGGGCGCCGGGACGATGACCTCGTCGCCGGGATTGAGCGTCGCCAGAAAAGCATTGAAAAGAATATGCTTTCCACCTGTTGCGACAATTGTGTCCGAGGCTTTGTAATCGAGACCGTTCTCGCGCCTGAACTTACCGGCGACAGCTTCGCGCAACTCGGGAATACCCAGCACGGGCGTGTATCGGGTTTCCCCCCGATCAATCGCGGCTTTGGCGGCGGCGCGAATATGCTCTGGCGTGTCGAAATCCGGTTCGCCGACGGAAAGGCTGACAACCTCGCGCCCCTGGGCTTTCAGATCCCTGGCCTTCTGGGTCACAGCAATGGTGGCGGAAGGCTTGACGCGGGACAAGGCGTTGGCGAGGAAGGACATGGTAAGCCTCCAGATGATCATGCCGCGACGGCGTCCAGACTGGACTATCGGCGACGGCGCTGGAGGCACTGGATGACATAAATCACAGGCGTCTGGAAGCAGACTTTTTGCGTCGCACACAATGCCGACGCATTGAGCATCGTCTATAAGGTTTTATGACTACTCGCGTCGGTCTTTTTTCTGCCTGCCGACCCCCTTGTAGGCGCCGATGACCCCTAAGGCGCAGTGCGCTGCAGCGCAAAAAAATTTGTTGGCTCCAGGCCACGAAGCCGGTCGATCCGCGGAAAACAAAAAAAATTAAAAAAAATTACTTTGGGCATGCAACCTTTTGGCTACTCGCCCGTTTCTAGGACATAACCGCCAACAGATCATTCAAACGAGCTAACCCTAGCCGTGAAGATCCGCAAAGTTGGGATACTGGGGCAAAAAAATGTCGCTGGTTGACAAATACGACGACAAAACCGAGTCCGGTTACATACGTAAATTCGATCGCGAGTCGGCTAGGCGTCAGTTTCGTGTGTCTATCTTGCTGATCATTGCCATGGCGTTATCGGCTTTTGTTCTCGGTTTCGCCATGCCTGTCGAAGGTCCAACCAGTCAGGCCGACACAGCTATGGATAATACAGGTTTTTCAGGACGACACGTAACATTCGATCGCTAAATCCCTATTACAAATAATTGTTTTTTATAATTTTCTCTACCCTGAATAATCGGCCACACGGCATTTGCCGTGTGGCCTTTCGCTTTTTCTAGAGTTCATTAATGGGCTGGAGCTGCGGGTTGCGAGCCTTCCATGTGATGATGGTCATGCATCATGTGGCCCTCATGTCCCGAGTGACCTTCGTGGCCATCATGTGCATCGTGGTCGCCATGTCCTTCATGACCACCCTCGGTTTTCGGGCCACTGTTATCCTTGCCATGAGCCTTTTCCCAGCGCTCCATCGCTTCGGCGTCATGGGCGTGTTTGGCGTCCGGCGCGTCGATCGCCGCATCAAGCACGACTTCGCCGGCTTTTTCGAAGACCAGGGTCATTTCCAGACCCCAGCCAACCTCAAGGTGTTTCTTGATATCAAGCAGCCCGACATAGGCGCCGCCGGGCGCAAGCGTGATTTTCTGCTTTGGCGCAATAGTAACGGGGACTTCGGTCGAGAGGTTTTTGCCATCGCCAAATATGGCGGCCTTGCCGAATTTCTCGGATTTGACCGCGATTAGTTTGTCTGGCGCATCGCCATTATTCTCGATCGTAGCGAAGAACTGCGCCTTGTTGTCGCCATCCTGCGGCGCGCGGAGCCAGGGATGTTCAACCTTGAGCTTACCGACTTCGTATTCATGCGCTACGCCGACGCCCACGAGCATCGTCATAGCGGCCGTTGTCGCCAGCAGGATGCCGCGAGCAAGAAGATCACGCCGCTTGATCATATTAATCACCTCCCATAAGCGACCCGCGTTATCGCGGATCGGAAAACCATCGGAATTCTCTAGCTGGCGGGGTCAATGGGAATGCAGATTGATCTCAACCAGCGGCTCCTGAGCCATGATCGTCGCCTGAGTGGTTAATTGCGCATGGTTGCCGTTGTCTGGCGCGAAATGACGAAACCGCGCGCGAATATAACCTGAGCGATCGATCAGGAAATGCGATTCGTCGATCTGATCAGTATAGGGCTCGTTGGGGTACCGGTTCATAACGGAATAGGCGCGTTCGACCGCTCGTGGATGCAACGCCTCCCTGCCCTTCGCAGCTTCGGGACAGGAACCGGTAAAGACGGTGACATAGTTCACTCCCGCCGCTTTCGCCGCATCTGCCGCCATGACGAGACTGCCTTCGAGCGACTTGGCCGCCTCGCCGTTTGCCTCGCAGCGGGCGAAGGACAGAAGCGTCGGTTTGCCACGCAGTTTGAAGAAGCTCGTAATCTCCTCTTTCTGGTCGATCAGAGCAAAATCGGGGGCAATCAGCCACTGGATCATGCCGCCCGGACCAATGAAACGAGAGCGGTTGGTGCTCGACAAGACAAGGAGATAGTTAATAACGTCCCATCGATCATCGGTGTCCAGAACCTGCGCGAAACTTGGCATCACCGCGTTGGCGGAACCATGCGTCAACCAATGAAAGATATCGCCAATGGTGTGGGTGCCGACATGCGGAGCCGTCAAATCGGCCGGCGGAACGACAACGCCCCGAGCGTCTTTCAGATCCTTCGATAGAGGCCCATTTCCCTCGCCCATCGGACCGTGGCACCCCGTGCAATTCGCCTGAAATGATTCAATGCCGCGCGCGACGGACTCGGCCGTAAAGTCCTGGGTTGGATCGTTGTAGGTGTCTGTAAACGCCTCGGTTGAAAACGAGGTGGCGATGCACAAAAGCGCGGCGATTGTCACCGCTGGCGTGGCGTATAACCGCCTTTCGCGCGTTGCAGGCGTGAACCACACCATAACGGCGCCTATAGCAAGAGCGACGCCCGCGATTGCCCAATACCATGTCGGCGATGGGAAGACCGGTTTTTGTCCCCAGGTGGCGATATAGGACAAACGGAACGGCAGCGGCCAGTAGATGTCGTTTTCGTGAGACGCTGGCGTGATCACTGCGATGTAGCCGGCGATAGCCACCAATCCAAGAGCCAGGAGCGCCTCAATGGCTCCGACGTTTCCAACCCAGGCGACATCAAATTCGCCGGCCGGTCTGCGTGACATGTATCTGACGATCAGCAGAGCACAAAACAGGGCGCCAACGAGAAATGTGAGTTTGAGGGTCAGCAGTCGACCGTAGGGCGTGGCCAGCATATTCGGAACGCTACCGACATTCTCAAGAGCGATGATGATCCCGCTCACAGCAACCACGACCATCGCGATTTTTGCGATCCGCGACCATTTTTCGGCCAGTTCAGCGGCAAGCTCCGGGGACTTCCTGTGCGCCGTGAGCATCCACCAGACGAGACCCAGCAATCCACCGAGCCAGGTAAGGCCGGCGGCCGTGTGCAGGAAAAAGCTGATTTGCGTCCACCTCGACAAACCATCGTCGATCGCATGTCCCGTCACCGAAACCACGGCCAAAAGAGCGACGCCGGTCCAGAGCGTGACGCGATCCAGAACTTCGGACTTCTTGACCACCCGATAGAGCGTCAGGCCGGCGAAAACGAAAGCGAGACATTGCGTCGCTATCCAGGCCCAGCCCACCGCCGTGTCGCGGGTCAATTGTAGGATCAGATCGGTTGTCAGGGGACGATCCGCCGGAATGATTTGCCGGCAAATAAAATACAAAAGCGCAAATCCGATAACCGCCCGAAAAACGGCGAGGATGGCGATTGGCTTTCTAAATCTCTCGGAGTCTTCGCCGATCAATCTCGGCAAGAGGATAAGACCGACAGCAAAAGCTGCGGGCACGCTTTCAAGAAAGCGAATGAACGCCAGCGAAAGATACATCTCGTTCACCCGTATGATCAGTCGGATCGGCCGACCCCAAACTCACTTCTCGAAAAGGACGAACTTCCGGTATTCGTCACGCGGCGATCGGTCCCGTTTCGCAAGCGCAATACGACACGGTCATTTGGGATCGACAAAAAACTCGTAATTGCCCTCTACGATATGACCATCCTTCGATAGCACGCGATAGCGCACGACATATTTGCCCGGGGTCAAATCGGGGGAACTGACCGAAAGTTCGCGATCCTTTTCAGGCACGCCGATGGCCCCTTCGGCCAGAACCTTGCCATCAGCCCCTTCGATGGTGAGCTTCGAATAGGATGGCTCGACGCCGCCCCCAAAACGCAGTTTGACTGTTTTGGGAGATGAGGCGACGTGATCCTTGGACGACGGGGTGGCCTCAACCAGGAAAGAATGCGCGAGGGCGGGAGACGCAGTCCCGAGCATGACGCAAAATCCTGCAAACAGGGCATTTCGGATCGCCGACGCTGTCAAGTTCTGAAAGCTAAGACAATTTCTCATGTTTCGTTCCTGACATTTCTTTCAATTGCGCACGGGACGCACAAGACTGACCCATCTTATTTGTGAAATGAGCATTCGAGGGGCATGAATCAAGTTGTCGGCGTATCGGAAGAAGTCTTGGTCGCCCCCGAAGGCTTCGTATGTTTCCAGTAAACGAAGAGCATGCCGCCGATCAGGACTGTTCCGGCGATTTGCGGCACCCAGGCCCAGAGAGTCTCGCCGACCATGAATTTATACATCGACAGCTCTCGCGTGCCATCGGGGCGCTGAAGAGTCACTAGACCGATGTAGTGCCCAGTATTTTTAAATTCATGATCGAAGCTGAACGTGCCTTTGGTGTATTTTTTAAATGGCAGATGTTTCTCTGTCAGGGGCTCGACATCTGTATCGATGCTGACCGGCGTTAAAGGATCGCGAATGATCCGCACGTCAATCGGCATGTCGCGAAAGGACGGATTTTCGATATCGAAGGAAAACACCGTCAGACCGGCGGCGGGAATTTGCTCGCAATATTCACTGCGCGACTTGCCCGGCTGATAGGCAGTGATGTGGATCATGTCATAGCCGAACATGACCATGCACATATTGCCCATTGACATCGCCTCGGGACCGGCTCCGCCCTCGGCACGCGCCAGCGTGGCCGACATCGACAGGAATGCGCCTGCGATCAACGCGAGCGCGACACGCCAGTGTTTCATTTCCACCCCTTTTATATTTCGTCGCTTGCTGCGATTTGTGGCGACATCTTTCCCGAATTTGATTGATGAGGCGAGCAAAAAGCCTACCCGAATTTGCGTCTAATAGACGCACCGTTTGATTTACGGCAAATATCCCGGCATGGACAATCCGCACAGCGCTGCGAGAAGGTCGCCTCAATATCGCGCCGTCATAATCTTTCGGCGTGGCATTCTACAGCGCGGCGCCGGAGAGGTTTATTGTTGATCCTTTGACGCCTCAACTCCAGAGCTCTCGCATTTTCATATATTTTTACTCACTGCGCCTGGCCGGGCGGGTTGGGGCGTGTTTCGCGTCTGGCGTATTTGCGTGTTTGACGAGTTGGCGGGGGGGCGTTGGCGGGATCTGGCGCGATTGAGCGGCGGATTGAGCGCGGATTTTTCCCTCGCCTGCGTGAGACGATAACGCTCTGCCCCATGAGTATACGCAGACGATAAAAAACCGGCCGGAGAACGGGTCTCCGGCCGGCTTGTTTATTTTATGTCAGACCGTCGGTCGCTCAGGGCATGTCGCCGGCGACGAACTTCG
>CAIQCB010000065.1 GCA_903870245.1 uncultured Methylocystaceae bacterium | reverse complement strand
GGTTTCGCCGACCGCAAAGCTGACGATGCCGCTCGGCAGAACCCCGCCGACAAAGTCCGTTGCGTTCACCGCCGCGCCGGAGACCGCCCAGTTCGCCGAATGCGCGACGCTCGTGTCGCCGCTGCGCGTGACCGTGAATGTGTAGGCCGTCGTTCCGCTTTGGCCCTCCAGCAGATTGGCCGAGGTCGCTGCAATCGACAATGATGCGTCATCGTTACGGATCGTGCCGATCGCACTGGCTGTCCCAATCGTGGCCCCGACGCTCGGAGTAGACAGGGTCACCGTGAAGGCTTCGTCGCTCTCGACAAGCGAATCGCCTTCGACATTGATGGTAATCAGCTTGCTGGTCTCGCCGACCGCGAAGCTGAGGGTGCCGTTCAGCAATCCAACACCGAAAAAGTCCGACCAGCTAACCTCTGTCCCGGAAACGGCCCAGTTAACCGTATGAGTTACGCTGGTATCGCCCGAACGCGTCACGGTGAATGTATAGGCTGTCGCGCCGGATTGGCCCTCAGCTTTGTCAGCGCCGGTTGCAATAATCGACAGTTCTGCTTCGTCAGTGCGGATCGTTCCGATCGCCGTCGCCGTTCCCAAATTTGCGCCGGCGCTCGGAGCCGATAGCGTCACCGTGAAGGCTTCATCGTTCTCGACCGTCGTATCGCCCGCAACATTGACTGTAATTAACCTGCTCGTCTGATACGCCGCAAAGCTGACGATCCCGCTTGGTAGCACGCCGCCGACAAAGTCCGTCGCATCCACCACCGCGCCGGAGACCGTCCAGTTCGCCGAATGCGCTACACTCGTGCCGCCTGTTCGGGTCACCGTGAATGTGTAGGCCGTGGAGCCGCTGTTACCCTCCAATTTGTCCGCAGAGGTCGCCACAATTGATAGTTCGGCGTCATCGTTGACGATCGTGCCGATCGCCGTCGTTGTTCCGAGAGTCGCCCAGGCGCTGGGAGCTGAGAGTGTCACCGTGAAGGCTTCATCGCTCTCGATGGTCGTGTCGCCCGCCACATTGACCGTGATGATCTTGCTGGTCTCGCCGATCGCAAAGCTGATGATCCCGCTCGGCAGAACCCCGCCAACAAAGTCCGTCGCGTTCACCTCCGCCCCGGAGACCGTCCAATTCGCAGAATGCTCAATGTTAGTTGGGCCGGTGCGCGTTACGGTGAATGTGTAGGCTGTTACGCCAGACTGGCCCTCCACCTTGTTCACAGACAACGTTGCTATCGACATCGTCGTATATTGGACTGCAACATTTGTGTATCCGGTCGCGGTGAGTGCGTCGCCAGTGCCCTGTGCGCCGTTGTTGCCGTCGGAAAACGTCCAGTCGATTTGGACATTTGTGACAGGCGTATCAGAAACAAGTTGATAAGCGATACTAGACAATGCGTGGTTTACACGCGATTGTGTCGCGTTCGCATTGAAAAGAAACGTGAGCACACCGTCGATTTGTGAGAAGCTTCCGATCGTCAAGCCGCCAAGAATTGCTTCACCGGCTCCGGAGTCGAGGACCAAGTCACCTTGGCCAGAGAACAGGTCGCCGACATCGGCACCGCCATGTCGCATCAGTGTAAGGCTGGAGCCGTTGTAATTACCTATGCCGTCTTTTAGAGCAGCGAGGTCCGGATCGGAGATCGACACGCTGTTATCGAGAATAATAGCAGCGCCGCCCCAAATAACGGTTGCCGATGCGTCTAGCGTATTGAGCGGAATTCCGTTGAAGGTTGCGTCGGGGGATCCGTCTTTGTTACTGCGGCTTACGCTGAAACCTGTAGATTGGACAGTGATGAGTGGATTACCTAAATAGCCATAATAATCATCAGAGTAAACGCCCGCTCCTACGGAAATTATTCTACCATCGGCTTGAGTTACCACACTGGGACCTGAAACGCCTGAGAAGATCTGCGTGTCAGGCGCTACGTATGTAGTATCTATACTTCCATCGACGTTTAAACGGATAAAGGTAGAACCCGCGACCAGAATCTTGCCGTCGGCTTGTATGGTGAAATTGGAGCCCCCACCGCCAAGAACGATTGCTTTGCCGTCAGAGCCGAAACTCACATCCAGCGAACCGTCGGCCTTCAGGCGAATCAAGCAAAAATCATTGTTCGAACCGTTGGAGATATTTCTCGCACCGACAAGGATCATGCCATCAGGCTGGATCATTATGCTTTGGCCAACATTATAAGTCACGCCAAGTGGGATGATCGCCTTGCCGCCGACACCGAAGCTCGAGTCTAGTGTGCCATCGCTGTTCAGACGAATTACGCTGAAATCACGGTTTGTACCGTTGGCACTGAACCCAGCGACGAGAATCTTCCCGTCGACCTGAATCGAAACGCCAGAGCCTTCATCAAAGTCCTTCCCGATGGGAATGATGACCTTGCCACTGGGTCCGAAACCATTATCCAAGGTTAAATTTGCGTTCAGGCGAATTATACAAAAATCCGAATCTTGGAGATCAGTACCCGCAATGACAATCTTGCCGTCATCCTGAATTGTGACGCTGTTTCCTTGACCGAGTGCCACGCCAACAACACTGGGACCAAATATACCTTGCACCTGCCCACCAATGTAATAACTTTCTTCCAAAGTTGCATTTGCGTTCAATCTAGCGATTGTGATTCCACCAATGTAATTTGAATATAGTTGTTGTTGTGACGAAGCACCCATATACTCAGTAAAGGTATAGTCAGTGGTCCCCGCGACGATCATCTTGCCGTCTGCCTGAAGAGTGACACTTTGGGCTATTGCGCTGTATGTTGGGATCTCCTTATAGTACCCGGCGAAATAATCCGGTACTCTCGTATAGGTTGGAAGACCTAACTTGTAGATCGCTTGGCCCCCGCCAACTGCCGGCGAGAAGGTCGGCGCGTCGTTGACCGGTGTCACCGTAATGCTCGCCGTATCGCTCGCGGCGCTAAAAGCGCCGGTCCCGGGGGTGGTAACGACATACTCTCCCGCCATCCCGTTGCTCATATCCCAGGCGCGGAAGGTGATCGCGTCGTTCAGCGTTCCGTTCAGATCGCCATAGGGCAGCAGCCGGATTTTATTCGTCGGCCCCAAAAGCAGCCCGAGCGTATTCGTCGAACTGTTGAGAAGCTCGGCGCGTATCGTGAGCCATGTCGCGCCATTGTCGAGACTGTATTGCCATGCTCCAAGAGAGGGATTGACAGCCTCGATGGCGATGGCCTCAACAGCGGTTCCGTCCGGGTCTGTGATGGAGCCATCGACGACGAGATCGGCGACCGTAACGCCGGCTGGGTTGGTCGCGCCTTCAAGGATTGGGTCAAGAGCCGGGGAGAATGTCGGGTCGAGAACCGGCGTGTCATTAACCGCCGTGATGTTGATCGTCGTTGAGCCTGTCGCGGTTTGTACGCCACCCACGCCCTGCGCGCCGCTGTTGCCATCTGAAAAAGTCCAGTCGATCGCGAGGCTCGATGACGGCATGTCTGAACTGTTTCGGTAGCCAATGCTGGAGAGTGCGGCATTCACCCGCGCCTGCGTGGCGTTGGTGTTGAACAGGATCGAGAGCGCGCCGCCGGATTGCATGAAGCTACCGATCGTAACTCCTGAGAGGATTGCTGCACCGGAAGCAGCGTCTAGGAACAGATCGCCATGACCGGAAAAGATGTCCTCGGTATTGGCGCTGCCCCGGCGGGCCAGCGTGACGCTGGCTCCGCTGTAATCGCCGGCACCGTTATTTAATGCTGCGAGGTCAGCGTCATAGATCGAAACGCTGGCATCAAGCGGGCTGGCGGCAGCGTTTTCCGTGTAGCTGGCGCTTCCGCCCAGAGTTTCGAGCGCAGAGCCGTTGAACGTGGCGTCGAGAGAGCCGTCGGAGTTTAGGCGGATCACACTGTAATCATAATCAGAGCCGTTCGAGCTTGTTCCCGCAATGAGGATCTTTTCATCAGCTTGAACCGTGACACTGTAGCCGAAATCGCCGTATGATCCGAGATCGATAATCGCCTTACCGCCGGTGCCGAAGCTTGAATCCAGATTACCATTGGCGTTCAGGCGGATCACGCTGAAATCATAATCAGGATCGTTCCAGCTAAAACCTGCGATGATTATCCTGCCGTCGGCCTGAACTGTGACATTGTAGCCATGATCGTTGGTCATCCCCACCGGCACAATCGCCTTACCGCCGGTGCCAAAGCTCGTATCGAGGTTACCATCGGCGTTCAGGCGGATAACACTGAAATCATAACTAGTGTTGCCCCAACTAAACCCAGCGACGATGATCTTGCCGTCGGCCTGAACTGTGACGCTGTAGCTATAATCGTTGCTCATCCCGACAGGAACGGTCACTGTGCCGCTAGCGCCAAAGCTTGCATCCAACGTTCCATTGGCATTCAGCCGGGTCACGCAGAAATCACTATTAGAGCCGCTGTTGCTATTACCCGCAATGAGGATCCTGCCGTCGGCCTGAACCGTGACGCTAGAGCCATTATTATAGCCCCCGCCGACCGGATCATAACTCCCGCCGACCGGAACGATCACCTTACCATCAGTACCGAAACTCGCATCTAAGGTTCCATTGGGAAACAGGCGAATAACGCTGATATCATTAATTGAGCCATTATTACTTGTAGCTCCCGCAATGAGGATCCTGCCGTCAGCCTGAACAATGACGCTGTAGCCAAAATCGGTAAATGATCCGATCGGGATGATCGCCTTGCCGCTCGATGCGAAACTTGTGTCCAGCAATCCATCGGCGTTGAGCCGGATGACGCTGAAATCCCCATTGGTTGTTCCCGCGACAAGGATCTTGCCGTCAGACTGCACCGTGACATCGTAGGCCAGATCCTCGCTCTGTCCTATCGGGATGATCGTTTTTCCGCCCGAGCCGAAATTTGCGTCCAACGTCCCATTTGTATTTAGGCGGATCACACCGAAATCAAAATTTAATCCATTGAAGCTAAACCCTGCGACAATGATCTTGCCGTCAATCTGAGCTTTCATACTACGGCCGTAATCAGCGTCAGACCCGATCGGGATAATTACCTTCCCACCACCAATTGCGGGCGCAAACGTCGGCGCATCATTAACCGGCGTCACAGTCATGCTGGCCGTATCGCTCGTGGCGCTGAAAGCGCCAGTAACCGGCGTCGTCACGGCATACTCGCCCGCCGCGCCGCTGCTCATGTCCCACGCGCGGAAGGTGATCGCATCCTTCAGCGTTCCGTTCAGATCGCCATAGGGCAGAAGCCGGATTTTATGGGACGGCCCCAGTAGCAGCCCGAGCGTATTCATTAAACTATTGAGAAGCTCCGAGCGGATTGTCAGCCATGTGGCACCATTATCTAGGCTATATTGCCATGTTCCGAGACTGGTATCGACGGCCTCCAGAGCGATTCCTGTTACTGCGGTGGTGCCCGGAAAGAGAATGGAGACGCTGTCGCCGGCAGGATTGGCGTCGCCCTCCAGGATTGTTGTGAGCATTGCGTCATCGTTACGGATTACGCCTGCCGCCGACGCCGTGGCAATTGTCGCGCCAGCGCTCGGGTTCGAGAGCGTTACGGTGAACGCCTCGTCGCTCTCGACTGTTTTATCACCCGCGACATTAACAGTAATCAGCTTGCTCGTTTCGCCAAAGGCGAAACTGACCAAACCAGACGGCAGAACGCCGCCGGCAAAATCCGCCGCGTTTACCGCCGCGCCGGAGACCGCCCAACTCGCCGAATGCGCCACGCTCATATCGCCCGAGCGTGTCACTGTGAAGGTGAACGCCGTGGGACCGCCGTTACCCTCCAACTTGTCTGCAGAGGTCGCAGTAATCGACAGGGCTGGCATTGGATCAATAACACCGAAAGAAGTATTCACATCTCCATTTGACATCAAATCAACGATCAATAAAGAATTACCTCCGTTAGGGTCTTCAATTGTTGAATATCCATAAACATTATTATACTGATCAATACTTGTTAGAAATGGGCTCGTCACTAGTGCCGCGCCGCTGGAATAAAAAGTTCTAAAATTTAAATCCTTTGTTCCATCAGCATTATATCTCTCAATAAAAAATCCAAGACCTGCACGGCTGCCAGATACGATTAGACGCCCCAAATTATCGAGATTTATATTGTAGAATTGTGCTGACGGATCCGAGAAACTTCCATTGATGCCAAAATTTGCCTTATTTCCGAAAGCATCAAGTTTCACAATAGATCCGCCACCAACGGCAAATATTGAGCCATCAGCCGCGACTGCCATGTCTTGAGCAACCAGTTCCGTTAAGCCTCTAATGCCATTAGCATTACCAAACGAGTTATCTCGTATGCCAGTATCAATGAATTTGATAAAAACAGGATATGTTCCCCAGCGTTCTTTATAAGCTGATTGAATAATGAAAGTGTTGTTCGGTCCTAGGTCAATATCTAATAAGGATACACCTTCGTAGCCCAGTTCGAGATAGTTTTGACCTGATGTGCTGCCCGAAGAAGATATTTTTATAGTAAAGTGGTTTGTCCATCTATTGATGCTTGTTACTGCTGCCAGTATTACGCTTCCGTCGGCAAGAGCTATCAATCCCGGATCACTGATTATGGTTCCAGATATCGGGACAGAAAGTTTCCCTGCGCCTGAATTAAAATCAGAAGCGGGCAAACCCTGAGGAGTTAGTTTTGCTACATAGACATTAGGAGCTTCCCTCCCGGTGAATATTATCGATCCGTCCGGCAGTACATCGAAGTCAGAAATTCTTGCAGTAGAGGTCATGTTCGGGAGGCTAGGAACCCAAACTAAACCACTTGCGTTATCTCCAAAAGTTATATCGATGCGCCCATCCGGTAGGAATCGCGCCAAGAAGGCTAAGCCGTCAAGCACTCCTGAAATCAGAAATTTTCCATCAACTTGTGGAAGAATTTTTGATCCCCAAGTTACTCCAGATATTGATTTAATAAGTAGATATCCCCGTTCCGCGCTCGGAACGATCATGGATGATATCGAAGTTTCAAGGACCGGAGCCGCCATCACGATTATCCTAACTGTTTAGGTTTATGATCCCATCCGGAAATTTATGTCATCGAGCCAGCATATGTGATTGAAAATTATTGATTAATGCTTGTTTATAAACTCTCGTTCCACTTATCTTGTGTCTACTTTGCTCAATCAATGCAAAAAAACGTTCTTGATCCTGTAGGAAGAAACAACTCCGCCGCTGCTACCCAAGCCACCTTCGCGACCCTAGCTTGGATTAGAATCCATACTGACTTTAAGAGCAAGTAAATCATTGACGAAGCTATGTATGGGTCCATTATTTACGCTTCCTAAACCAATGTAAGTTGCGTAGGCTGAGAAATCCATCTTTGTCTCACCACGAGAAAATACAGGCAACCAGCTATTTGTATTCGCTTGGCTACCATCAGCGGCTCTCGAGACAAGTGTAATATTGCCAGAAGCCGCCATCGCCCTTCTCCCCGTCAAGACTGTTTTAATTCATCGAATATAGTTGAATGGGCTAAATCGCCAAAATGTCCTTAACCGCATGGAGCATAAATAATTAAATTACACTTCCTATTCAAAATTGCAATACTTTATGGAGTCGCGTCGTTCTGTTCGATGTGGTTATTAAATTCGGTCTTTTATTTTAAAAAGGTATTCCGTGACTTATTGTTTTTTTCTGAAAATAAATTTTATGCCTAGATTAGGGCGCCAACTGACCGGAACTGGCGCATATGACTTTTTATCCTTACCACTTCCCGTTTCTGGGGCCAAACGATTTTAGCCTCCGGAGCAGAGCCAGCGGAGCCTATATCGCTACCATCCTGGCTGAGTCGGGTATGCAAAGAGCCTCCATACTTTCTATCAATGAAGATGATCCGATGATTCAGAGAGCCCTTTCAATCAATACTTCAAAACAGTTTCATCAACAAAGGAATATCTTGTTTTCAAAGTCATGAAACGTCTATCAAAATGATCGTCAATTTGCTATGGGCGACCGCAGATAATTCCGTTGTTTCTTAATGACCAGGGGCGCTGTGTGCGGTCGCCGGAATGACGGCCGACCACTCATGCGGCTTCCTATGGCCCCGGCACGAGCCGGATCGTTTTCGGCATCTCTTGGTCCACTTGAAATGTTCCGGCCATTGTCGCGCGCCTTGGAACACCGCCCGCGCCTCGACTGTCTCCTCAGGAACGCGGTACGGCAGGATGAAGGGCTTATCGGTGACGATCAGTTTTTGGATTTACGGGGTGCACCCTTGCCGGCCGGCCTGCGGGGGCATTTTGAGAAGCTGAGTATGGTAGACCCTCCGCCTGAGGAGAAGGGCAAGAGGGGTCGGTCATATCTGGCGTCATGATTTCGAATGTGTAGAAAAATATTGTTAGGAACGTCGTCGATAGACGCTCATTCCGCGAGCGACAAAATCAAAGTCATTGGCTGTTTGGGCGCGGCGATAAAGCCATGATGTTCATAGAAGCGTTTGGCCTCGTCTGAAATTGCGTGAACGAGGATCTCGCGTATGCCCATAATCGACGCCGCCTGTCGGATACGTAGAACGGCGTCCTGAAGCAAAGCGACGCCAAGTCCCTGTCCCTGACAGGTCCGGTCAATAGTTAGTCGACCAAGGATCGCCATTGGGATAGGGTCCGGCATATTACGTTTTAAGCGGCCCAGCGCATCGACGAGAGCGATCGCGCTGGATGCAATTGCATAATAACCAACAACGCGCAGTTCATCGTCGGTCACGACATATGTCCTTGACGCTCCCTCAATCTGATTGGGCCGCGAGCGACGCTTGAGCCACTCGTCGAGCGTGGCGACGCCGGAATCGAAAGCATCGAGCTTGTGACATTCCGCAAGCGGGACAGGCTCGCGGAGCTTCATGTCTTCCAGGGCTTGGACGCGGCCATAAGGCGGCGATAGCCTTCATTCGTCGTCGGCTTGTCCAGAACCTCGAGGAAATGCGCGTAGGTTTCGGCGTCCACGAGAACAAGGGTTTGGTTGAGCAATGCGTCTTCGGCAGCCCGCCGCGCCGCGTCGATCATGAAATCGGATCGAGTTTTACCCTGCGCGCGTGCGGCGCGATCAATCAGACTTCTTAAATCCTCACGGATGCGGAGGTTGATGGCGCGAGATGCGCGTTTAGTTGTTTGAGATGTGGAAGCCTCATCCATCATTTTTGCAGATTAACATGTGGCATACACAATGTGTATCTATCCGCCATTTTCCTCATCAAATAATTTATTCAAGATTTTCGTGGAATGGCGCGGAATAAGGCCGTTATCGTCACTTGAAATCATTACGTCTAGAGATTTTAAGTTGTTGAAGTTAAATTGTTATCATTTCTCATGAGCTTGGCGCTACGCCTGTTTCACTGGCTGTTCGGGCCCCGGAAAATCCAGCAGCCTGGTAGAGCGCTTCATCGACCCGGGGGGCGTCGCCATCACTAAACAGTTCCGACGCCCGGGGATGATCCCGCGTCGAGGGACGCGGGGGAGGGGGGCGCCCGGCCGCTGCGCCGGCGTGTCCCGTGATGACACTCCAACCCCGGGGCCGGGCGGCTTCATGTCCCGGATAAGCGCTCTCGTCCTGACCTAGCCGGGGGCCATCTCGACCTGCCCAGTGCTATCCCGACCTGCCCAGTGCTATCCCCGTCCCGGACCCGGCCAAGCGCAATTTGATCCCACGAAACGACAATCTTGTCCCACGCAATGACAATCTCATCCCACGTAACGACAATCTTGTCCCACGTAATGGCAATCCAATCCCACAAAATGGCAATTCGATCCCACGTAATGACAATCTTGACCCGCGTAAGTGCAATTTGATCCCACGTAAGTGCAATCTAATCCCACGAAACGACAATTTTTTGTGGCGGAAAGTCGGTGAAATTACGGCAAGATTATGGCGTAATTTGCATAACCTGTTGTATTTGCGCGATATGAATTTATTCAGAGGTCTGACGCCCGGTCGCGGTGGGCGTGGCGCAACTCTCTGAATTAATGCGGAAAAACCATCTTTTTGGGGGCCGGTTTCCCTGTTATTTCAAAATCACCTGTTATTTTCGCAATAACAGGGAATACCTCCGGAGACCCATTTGCTCCGGACTGCGTCCACAGCCACATAACTGGTTGTTTTTATTATATTATCGTGTTTTTCGGGTCTGCCGAAATACCCCCGACATATCCGTCGGTTGGCACGGCCCTCGTCCAACTCCCGACACGCAGAGACCGAAAACCGCCTCGCAGCGCCGAAAGACGCTGCAAACGTCTCTCGTGGCCGTTTTCGGCCCGTCAGATGGCCAGCATTGGTGCGGAGTTGAGGGTCGTTTCAGGCTGTCGTAAAACCGAGAAGCCGTTGTTGCGCCGCCCAATCACAGGGCAGGTTTCTGGATAACGCGACCAGTTGTGTCGGCGTGAGTTCTCAGGGGTGCGCGCCGTGCAGAATGGCGCGAACGATCCCGGGCGCGAGATACGACAGGCGCATTCGCACCGCGAGATAATCGCGCCTCACACCGAGCCGCGCCGCCATGGCCTCAACGCTGTCGTCGCCACGCGAAAAGAACATCTCGCGCGTTGCGAAGGCCTCGGCGATCAAGGCGACGAGACCGCTATCGGGCGCTGGCGAAGCTGTGTCGCCGATCACCAGCCGAACGCCTTTCCCGGCGCGGCGCAGATTGGCGGCGGAGGAGAGGATCAGGGGATCGATAGGCGGCGTCCGGTCTGTCGATTTGCTTGTTAGCTCAGGCAGAAGCCAGGAGACGATCGCCATCCGGTTCAGCCGCAGCGAGATGTGGGCCTCATGCACCTCGACCCGCTCGACGACGGCATGCACGAGCTCGCGCAGTTCAAGCGAGGAGAGCGCCCCCCAACGCTGCGCCAGATGTGTCGATCGCTCCAGCAGCCCTTGCTGGGTTTGCGCATCGAGATCAAGCAAAGCAACGGCGTCGCCGACTTCTCTGGCGGAGGCGAAGAAGCCGCGCAGGCGATCGAGCGCCAGCGCTTCGACGTCGCCGGCCGGTATCCGTCGCCCTCTGGGCGCGCCGGTGCGGGGTCCGGCGATCAGCGTCGTTGAGACATAGTAGCGATAGCGCTTGCCCTTCCTGACGGCGTGCGAGGGGGAAAGCCGGGCATTCTCGCTATCGAAGATCAGACCCGCCAACAGGCTCGGCGCCTCCGCGCCTGTCGCCATGGCGCGTTCACGCCGGCTCTCTGACAGGTGCTCCTGCACGCTCGACCAGAGCGTCTCGTCGACGATCGCTTTATGCTGGCCGGGATAGGAAACGCCCTTGTGAGAGATCTCGCCGCGATAGATGCTGTTTTGCAGCATCAGATACAGCGCGCCGCGCGAGAAGGATGCTCCGCCTGCGAGATCCCCGCTGGCGCCAGCGCGCCGCTTGCTGACGACGCCCTGACGATCGAGCTCCGCCGTGAGCAGCGCGACCGAGCCGAGTTCGGCGTAACGGCGGAAGATCAGGCGCACCGTATCGGCTTCGGCCTCATTCACGATCAGCTTGCGGTCCCTGACATCGTAGCCGAGCGGGATGTTGCCGCCCATCCACATGCCTCTGGCCTTGGAGGCGGCGATCTTGTCACGAATGCGCTCGCCAGCGATCTCGCGTTCGAACTGGGCGAAAGACAGCAGCATGTTGAGGGTCAGCCGCCCCATGGAGGTGGTGGTGTTGAACTGCTGGGTGACGGAGACGAAAGAGGCTCTGTGGCTATCGAGCACATCGACGATCTTCGCAAAATCCGCGAGCGACCGGGTCAACCGATCGACCTTGTAGACGACGATGATCTGAACCTTGCCGGCTTTGACGTCCTCAAGGAGTTGCTTGAGGGCAGGGCGCTCCATCGTGCCGCCCGACAGGCCGCCGTCGTCGTAGAGCCGGGGAAGCGCGAGCCAACCGGCGTGACGCTGGCTGAGGATATAGGCGTCGCAGGCCTCGCGCTGGGCGTCGAGAGAATTAAACTCCTGCTCCAGTCCTTCGTCGGAGGATTTGCGCGTGTAGATGGCGCAGCAGAATGTTCCACTGGTTTGAGAACGATCAGGCTTGCGCATAATCGTTCTCTTCGTTGACGGCAGGCTGGACAGTCTTCTTCCGCAAGCCGAAAAAGCGCGGTCCCGACCAGCGCGCCCCGGTGATCTCGCGCGCGATGATCGAGAGGGAGTCGTAGCGCTTGCCGCTCCACTCAAACCCCTCTGTATGAACGAGCACAGTGTGGGTGACGCCATGCCATTGGCGGATGAGTCGCGTGCCCGCCTTTAGGACAATGGGCGGCGGCGCGTTTTTTGCCTCCTTCGCCCCGGCGTCAATGTTGGCATTGATGCTTGCTATCTTGCGCAGGAGGGCCGGGGAGAGGCCGCCAAGCGACCTCTCCTGCAGTTTGTAGGTAATCCCGCGAACCAGGAGATCGCGAGAGAGCCGCATCGGCGGCGGCGACCGATGCAAGCGCTGCCATTCGCTTCTCAGTTCGAAGAGCGTCATGTCGGAGAGTCGCAGGAGCTCCGTTTCGATGTCGATTGCGGTCGACATCTCAGCGTCCGCGCGGCTTTTCGATATGGTAGCGACGAACGTCGCCTTCCGCCTTGTCGCTCTTCACGGTGAAGCCGAGCTTTTTGCTGACCGTGCCGGCGAGGAACCCACGCACGCTGTGTTGCTGCCAGTTCGTCGCCTGCATCATCTCCGCGATGCTCGCGCCTTTCGGCTGGCTCAGAAGGGCCAGCATGCGATCCTGTTTGGTCAATCGGGGGGCGCTGGTTTTATCGACGATTGTTGGCGCCCGTGTTTCAGTAGGCGCAGGCGGCGTCGCGCGCCGGGATGTCGGGCGCGAAATCTTTGCGCTTTGTTTTGACGTCGCGTTTTTTGTTGATGTGTTTTTTGTTGCCGAACTTTTTGGCGTTGAGGTCTTTTTGGCGGATTGAACTGACATGGTCGGGCTCCGTTGGGCGGCG
>CAIQCB010000064.1 GCA_903870245.1 uncultured Methylocystaceae bacterium | reverse complement strand
GGCGACAACATCGCGATGACGGTGACGCTGATCGTTCCGATCGCGATGGAGGAGAAGCTGCGCTTCGCCATTCGCGAAGGCGGCCGCACCGTCGGCGCAGGCGTCGTCGCCTCGATCATCGAGTAATCGACGCGGGATGAGATAAAGAGCCGGCGGCGAAATAAATATTGGCGGCGCGATCCAAACGCGCTCGCCAGTCGCGCTGGTTAGATAACCGATGAAGGCGAATGGACCGCGGGTCCGTTGCGGCCCGCACTTTGACAAGAACCGCGCGCAACGGGGCGCGCGGCGGATGAAAGCGGGCGGAAACGCCGCGCGGTCCAAAAGGACGGAAAAATGAACGGTCAAAATATCCGGATTCGCCTCAAGGCGTTCGATCACCGGATTCTCGACACCTCGACGAAGGAAATCGTCTCGACCGCCAAGCGCACCGGCGCTCAGGTTCGTGGTCCGATTCCGTTGCCGACGCGCATTGAGAAATTCACGGTGAACCGTTCGCCGCATATCGATAAGAAGTCGCGCGAGCAGTTCGAAATCCGGACGCACAAGCGCGTTCTTGATATCGTCGATCCCACCCCGCAGACGGTGGATGCGCTGATGAAGCTTGACCTTGCCGCCGGTGTGGACGTCGAGATCAAGCTTTAGGAAATAATGAGCGGTTTGTTCGCGTAACAACCGCTTCTTGAAGGAATGAGAACATGCGGTCGGGCGTCATCGCGCAAAAGGTCGGAATGACCCGCGTCTTTACAGAGGCGGGCGAGCATGTGCCGGTCACGGTTCTGAAGCTGGACGGCTGTCAGGTTGTCGCGCATCGGACCATGGACAAGAACGGCTATACCGCCGTCCAACTCGGTATTGGCCGCGCCAAGGTCAAGAATGTATCAAAGGCCGAGCGCACGCGCTTCGCCGCGGCGAAGGTAGAGCCGAAAATGAAGCTCGCCGAATTCCGGGTGAAGGAAGATGAATTGCTGCCAGTCGGCGCCGAAATCACCGCTGATCATTTCGTTGTCGGTCAGTTCGTCGACGTGACTGGCACGAGCACCGGCAAGGGTTTCGCCGGACCTATGAAGCGCTGGGGCTTCGGCGGTCTGCGCGCCACGCACGGCGTCTCGGTGTCGCATCGCTCGCATGGATCGACAGGCGGCCGTCAGGATCCCGGCAAGACGTTCAAGAATAAAAAGATGGCGGGCCATATGGGCGTTGAGCGTGTGACAACCCAGAATTTACGGGTCGTGCAAACTGACGTTGATCGCGGTTTGGTTCTCGTCGAAGGGGCCGTTCCCGGCACCGCAGGCGGCTGGATCTTTGTGCGCGACGCCGTCAAGCGCGCGCTGCCAAAAGAAGCGCCGCAGCCTGGCAAGTTCCGTCTTGAGGGCGGCGAGATGGCTGGGGCTGCTCCGGCTAACGACGAAAACAAGGAGGACTGAGCCGTGAAGATCGACGTCACGTCGTTCGACGGCCAGAAGGCCGGTTCGATCGAACTTTCCGACGAGGTGTTCGGCCTCGACCCGCGTAAGGATCTCATCTTCCGGATGATTCGCTGGCAGCTCGCCAAGCGTCGCGCAGGAACCCATGCTGTAAAAAACCGCGCCGACATCGCCCGCACCGGCAAAAAGATGTACAAGCAGAAGGGTACGGGCGGCGCACGTCATGGATCTGGCCGCGCTCCGCAGTTTCGCGGCGGCGGTCGTTCATTCGGACCGCAGGTACGTAGCCATGAGCATGATCTCCCGAAGAAAGTGCGTCAGCTCGCGCTGAAGCACGCGCTTTCTGCAAAGGCCAGAGACGGGGGCATCATCGTCTGGGAAAAGGCCGAGCTGAGCGAGCCGAAAACGAAAGTCCTCGCCGGCGGTTTCGCCAAATCAGGTCTTTCGAACGCCCTGATCATTGATGGGGCGGCGCCGCAGCAGAACTTCGCGCTCGCCGCGCGCAATATTCCGCTCATCGACGTTCTTCCGGTCGAGGGCGTCAATGTTTACGACATCATCCGCCGCGAGAAGCTGGTTCTGACCCGCGCCGCCGTGGACGCGCTGGAGGCGCGCCTGAAATGAGCAAGGATGTGCGCCATTACGACGTGATTGTCGCCCCGGTGATTACCGAAAAAGCGACGATGGCGTCCGAGAACAACAAGGTGGTCTTCAAGGTAGCGAAGACCGCGACCAAGCCGCAGATCAAAGCGGCGGTCGAGGGTCTTTTCGACGTGAAGGTCGAGGCGGTCAACACGCTTGTGCGCAAGGGCAAGGTCAAGGGTTTCCGTGGCGTTCGCGGTCAGCAGAGCGACGTCAAGAAAGCCGTGGTGACTCTCGCCGAGGGTCACAAGATTGACGTGACCACCGGTCTGTAAGGAAGGCGTGAGGAACAAAAAATGGCGCTGAAGACATTCAAGCCGGTCACGCCGAGCCTTCGCCAGCTCGTTATTGTCGACCGCAGCGAATTGCATAAGGGCAAGCCTGTAAAGAGCTTGACAGAGGGCAAGTCGTCGAAAGGCGGACGTAATAATCTTGGCCGGGTCACGGTTCGTTTCCGGGGCGGCGGGCACAAGCAGGCGTACCGCATCGTCGACTTCAAGCGCCGCAAGCTTGATGTTGTCGGTAAGGTAGAACGGCTCGAGTATGATCCAAATCGCACAGCTTTCATTGCGCTGATCCGCTATGCAGACGATGAACTGTCCTACATCCTCGCGCCGCAGCGTTTGTCAGTCGGCGACGAAGTGATCGCAGGTCAGCAGGTCGACGTTAAGCCGGGCAACGCCATGCCGATCGCCAACATTCCTGTCGGCACTATTGTCCACAACGTCGAGATGAAGATCGGCAAGGGCGGCGCCATCGCGCGGTCGGCTGGCACCTATGCGCAGATTGTCGGTCGCGACCAGGGTTATGTAATCCTGCGCCTCAACTCAGGCGAGCAACGCCTGGTTCATGGCCAGTGCTTCGCGACGATTGGCGCGGTGTCTAATCCCGACCACATGAACACTTCGATCGGCAAGGCCGGCCGTTCGCGCTGGCTGGGACGTCGACCGCACAATCGCGGCGTCACAATGAACCCGATTGACCATCCGCACGGCGGCGGCGAGGGCCGCACATCCGGCGGTCGTCATCCGGTTACGCCCTGGGGCAAACCGACCAAGGGCAAGAAGACTCGCAGCAATAAATCAACCGATCGTTTCATTGTGTCCTCGCGCCACAACCGCAAGAAGAAGGGCTGATCCATGGCTCGCTCGATCTGGAAAGGCCCGTTCGTCGACGGCTATCTGCTGAAAAAGGCAGAAACCTCGCGCGCTTCCGGCCGCTCAGAAGTCATCAAGATCTGGAGCCGTCGCTCCACGATTCTGCCCCAGTTCGTCGGATTGACCTTCGGCGTGCACAACGGCCAGAAGCATATTCCCGTGTCCGTCAGCGAAGATATGATCGGACACAAGTTTGGTGAATTCGCTCCGACGCGCACCTATTACGGACACGCGGCGGACAAAAAGGCGAAGAGAGGCTAAATCCCGATGTCGAAGGAAGCCAATCCGCGCCGGCTTGCGGACAATGAGGCGAAGGCGGTCGCGCGCATGCTGCGCGTTTCACCGCAAAAGCTGAATCTGCTGGCCCAGCTTATTCGCGGCAAAAAGGTCGATCGTGCGCTCGCCGATCTCGAATTCTCGAGAAAGCGAATTGCGCATGAGGTAAAGAAAACGCTTGAGAGCGCCATCGCCAACGCCGAGAACAATCACGGTCTCGACGTCGACGATCTCGTCGTATCCCAGGCTTTTGTCGGCAAGGCGATGGTGATGAAGCGCTTCAGCGCCCGCGCCCGCGGCCGGGCCAGCCGCATCGAGAAGCCTTTCGCCAATCTGACGATCATCGTGCGCGAAGTCGAAGCGCAAGCGAACGCCTAAAGGAAGCCACCATGGGTCAGAAGGTTAATCCGATCGGGCTGCGCCTCGGCGTCAACCGAACCTGGGACTCGCGCTGGTTCGCGGGCAAGGGCGAATACGCCAAGCTTTTGCACGAAGATATGGCGATCCGCGAGGCGGTGTCGAAGCTCCTCAAGCAAGCCGCCGTCTCGAAGATCATCATTGAGCGTCCGCACAAAAAGTGTCGCGTCACTATTCACTCGGCCCGTCCGGGCGTCGTGATCGGCAAGAAAGGCGCGGACATCGACAAGATTCGTAAACTTGTCGGCAAATTGACGGGTAGCGAGGTCGTCATCAACATCGTCGAGGTGCGCAAGCCCGAGACCGATGCGACCCTGGTTGCTGAGTCTATCGCTCAACAGCTCGAGCGTCGCGTTGCTTTTCGCCGCGCCATGAAGCGCGCCGTTCAGTCAGCGATCCGCCTTGGCGCGCAGGGCATCCGCATCAATTGCTCGGGACGCCTTGGCGGTGCGGAAATCGCTCGTCTCGAATGGTATCGTGAAGGTCGGGTGCCGCTGCATACCTTGCGCGCCGATGTCGATTACGGCACGTCGACGGCCCATACCGCCTATGGCGCCTGCGGCATCAAGGTCTGGATCTTCAAGGGCGAAATCCTCGAACACGATCCAATGGCGCAGGACAAGCGCGCCGCCGAGCAATCAGGCGGCGGCGATCATGGCGATCGTGACCGCGAGCGTGGCGATCGTGACCGAGATCGTCGTCGTCGCGAGCCCCGCGAACCACGTGACGTCGCGTAAGGCGTCGAGAACAGTTTAAAGAGCACCCATCATGCTGCAACCCAAACGCACCAAGTTCCGCAAGGCCTTCAAGGGCCGTATTTCCGGCGCCGCTAAAGGCGGCTTCTCGCTGAGCTTTGGTCAGTTCGGCCTGAAGGCGCTGGAGCCGGAGCGCATTACAGCGCGCCAGATCGAGGCCGCGCGTCGCGCCATGACGCGTCACATGAAGCGCGCTGGTCGCGTGTGGATCCGCATTTTTCCTGACGTGCCGGTTTCAAAGAAGCCGACCGAAGTCCGAATGGGTAAGGGCAAGGGCGCGCCGGAATTATGGGCGGTGAGGGTTGCGCCTGGCCGCATCATGTTCGAGATCGACGGCGTGCCGGCGACTCTGGCGCGTGAAGCGCTGACGCTCGCCGCGGCGAAGCTGCCGATCAAAACACGTTTCATTGAACGAATCGCCGAGTAAGGGGGACGAGATGAAAGACAAGCAACGCGTCTCCGATCTTCGCGCCCTGACGGAAGATCAACTCAGTGATGAAGTGCTCAAGCTCAAGAAAGAGCAATTCAACATGCGCTTTCAGCGGGCGACAGGTCAGCTCGAAAACACCTCTCGCGTGCGTGTCGTTCGTCGCGACATTGCTCGGGCCAAAACCATCGCCGCGCAAAAGCGCTCCGACAAGAAGTAAGGTTACAGCGACATGCCGAAGCGAATTCTCCAGGGCGTCGTCGTCAGCGACAAGCAGAACAAGACAGTGGTCGTGAAGGTTGAGCGTCGTTTCACCCATCCACTGTTCCAGAAGACGGTGCGCCGCACGAAAAATTATCATGCGCATAATGAAGACGCGGCGATCAAAATAGGCGATACGGTAACCATTGAGGAAACCGCGCCGATTTCGAAACTGAAGCGCTGGCGAGTCATCGAAAACGCGCCGAAGGCCTGAGGGCCCCGGAGCGTTTCAGGGAATTAATCGAGGTTCTCCGGACGAAGTCGGCGGAAGCCGAAACCAGACCGGACGGAAAGGCGGATAAGCCATGATACAGATGCAGACAAATCTCGACGTCGCCGACAACTCCGGCGCCCGCCGCGTGATGTGCATCAAGGTGCTGGGCGGCTCGAAGCGCAAATATGCCGGCGTCGGCGACATTATCGTCGTTTCGATCAAGGAGGCGATTCCGCGTGGTCGCGTCAAGAAGGGCGACGTTCACAAAGCGGTCGTCGTCCGCACCGCGAAAGACATCAAACGAGCCGACGGTTCGGTGATACGTTTCGACACCAACGCAGCCGTGCTGATCAATAATCAGTCGGAGCCCATTGGCACCCGCATCTTCGGACCGGTGCCGCGTGAGCTGCGCGCCAAGAACCACATGAAGATCATCTCGCTCGCGCCGGAGGTGCTGTAATGGCCGCCAAGATCAAGAAAGGCGACAAGGTCGTCATTCTCGCTGGTCGCGACAAGGGCCGCACGGGCGAAGTGTTGCGTGTGATCCCCGATGAAAATCGCGCCGTCGTCGATGGCGTCAATGTGGTGAAGCGTCATCAGCGCCAGACCAAGGATCGCGAGGCCGGCATCGTCAACAAGCCGGCGCCGATCGATTTGTCTAACGTCGCGCTCGCCGATCCCAAGGATGGCAAGGCGACCCGCGTCGGCTTCAAGATTCTCGACGACGGCCGGAAGGTTCGCGTCGCCAAGCGTTCCGGAGAACTGATCGATGGCTGAGGAAAAGACGCCGAAAGCCGCCAAGGCCCCGAAAGCCGCCGCAGGCGCCGCTTCCGTGGCCGAGGGCGCGCCGCCGCCGCCGCGCATGAAAAAACATTACGAGGACGTCGTTCGCGAGGCGATGACCCAACAGTTCGGCTACAAGAACGCGCTGGAAGTCCCGCAGATCGAGAAAATCGTTCTGAATATGGGTGTCGGCGAAGCTGTCAACGACACCAAAAAGGTGACGTCGGCGGCCAATGATCTTGGTCTGATCGCCGGTCAGAAGCCGGTTGTAACCCGCGCTCGCAAGGCCATCTCGACCTTCAAGGTTCGCGAGAACATGCCGATCGGCGCCAAGGTAACGCTGCGCAAGACCCGGATGTATGAGTTTCTTGACCGTCTGATCACCGTGGCTTTGCCGCGCGTTCGAGATTTCCGCGGCCTGAACCCGAAATCCTTCGACGGTCGCGGCAATTATGCGCTCGGCATCAAGGAGCACATCGTTTTTCCGGAAATCGACTACGATAAGGCGGAGTCGATCCTGGGCATGGACATCATTGTCTGCACCACGGCGAAAACAGACGAAGAAGCGCGCGCCTTGCTGAAGGCGTTCAATTTCCCGTTCCGGCAGTGAGGCAAGGACCTCAAACGCGGATACCGAAAGGCTGATTACTCATGGCGAAGAAAAGCGCGATTGAGAACAACAAAAAGAAGATGAAGCTCGTCAAGAGCCACGCGGGGCGCCGTGCGCGTCTTAAGGCGATCGCCAACGATAAGTCCCTCGCCATCGAGGAGCAGTTCGAGGCGCGGCTGAAGCTTGCGCAACTGCCGCGTAACTCGGCGAAGACCCGGGTGCGCAATCGCTGCGAGGTCTCTGGCCGTCCGCGCGCCTTTTATCGCAAACTAAAAATGTCGCGCATTGCTCTGCGCGAACTTGGGTCGCGCGGCCTTGTGCCCGGCCTCGTCAAGTCGAGCTGGTAAGGAGAAACGACCATGGCGATCAATGATCCGTTGGGAGATCTCCTGACCCGTATCCGCAACGCCCAGATGCGTCGCAAGGACAAGGTGTCGACACCTGGCTCCAAGCTCCGCGCTCATGTTCTGGACGTGTTGAAGGAAGAAGGCTACATCCGTGGCTACACATCCACGGATTTTGGCAATGGCCGCACCGAATTCGAAGTCGAGCTGAAATATTTTGACGGCGAACCGGTAATCAAGCAAATCGAGCGCGTCTCGCGTCCGGGTCGTCGCGTCTATGCGGCTGTCGGCGCCGTGCCGCGAGTGGCCAATGGCCTTGGCGTGACCATTGTGTCGACGCCCAAGGGCGTGATGGCCGATCATGCGGCTCGCGAGAATAATGTCGGCGGCGAGGTGCTGTGCAAGGTCTTCTGATCTTGCGCCTCAGCGAACAGGAAGTTTAGCGATGTCTCGTATCGGCAAGAAACCCGTGGTCATCCCGGCCGGCGTCACCGCCAAGGTCGATGGCCAGCTCGTTCAGGTGAAGGGCGGCAAGGGTCAGCTCGAATTTGTCGCGCCCGACGAAGTCTCCGTTGTCCTCCAGGACAATGCGATCAAGGTCGATCCGCGCGACAACAGCAAGCGCGCCCGCGCAATGTGGGGAACCGCCCGCGCCCGTGTTAATAATCTGGTCGTCGGCGTAACATCGGGCTTCGAGAAAAAGCTCGAAATCACCGGCGTCGGCTATCGCGCCGCCGTTCAGGGCAAGGTTCTGCAACTCGCCCTTGGCTTTTCGCATGACGTGAATTATCCGATCCCGGCCGGCGTCACTATTGTGACGCCCAAGCCGACGGAAATCACCATCACGGGAACGGACAAGCGGCAGGTAGGTCAGGTCGCCGCTGAAATCCGCGCCTTCCGCGGCCCCGAGCCCTATAAGGGCAAGGGCGTCAAATACGCGAATGAATTTATCTTCCGCAAGGAAGGCAAGAAGAAGTAAGGACCGGGGCTATGGCCAAGGATGTGAATATCGAGCAGCGCCGCAAGGCGCGTGTGCGCCGGGTGATCCGCGAACGCGCCAACGGCCGCCCGCGGTTGTCGGTGTTCCGCTCGTCCAAGCAGATCTATGCTCAGATCATCGACGACGAAAAGGGCGAGACTCTCGCATCGGCGTCGTCAATCGAGAAAGCCAATCGCGACAGTCTCAAGACCGGCGCCAATATCGATGCGGCCAAGGTTGTCGGCAAGCTCATCGCCGAGCGCGCCGCCGCCAGGGGAGTCAAGGAAGTCGTGTTCGATCGCGGCGCCTATATGTACCATGGCCGCGTCAAGGCGCTTGCTGATGGCGCCCGCGAGGGTGGATTGCAGTTCTAGCTATTCATGCGCGTTGGCCCACGCAGCCGATGCGAAATCGAAGCGAGCGGCGCCTGGCGCTGCGTAAGTGACGGAAAAAAAAATGGCGCGTGAAGGTGAAGGCGGTCGCGGTCGCGATCGTGACAGGGAAGAGCGAGACAGCGAATTTGTGGATCGTCTGGTCCACATCAATCGCGTCGCAAAAGTGGTCAAGGGCGGCCGTCGTTTCGGTTTCGCAGCTCTTGTCGTTGTCGGCGACCAGAAAGGTCGCGTCGGCTACGGCCATGGCAAGGCCCGCGAGGTTCCGGAAGCGATCCGCAAGGCGACGGAAGCCGCCAAGCGCGCTTTGATCCGCGTGCCGCTGCGCGAAGGCCGAACTTTGCATCATGACGTCTATGGACGCCATGGGGCGGGCCGCGTGGTTCTTCGCGCTGCTCCCGCCGGCACCGGAATCATCGCCGGCGGTCCGATGCGCGCCGTCTTCGAAACTCTCGGCATGCATGACGTCGTCGCCAAAAGTCAGGGATCGTCAAATCCCTACAACATGATCCGGGCAACCTTCGACGCACTTGGCCGCGAGGACTCGCCACGCGCCGTGGCCGCGCGCCGTTCGCTCAAGGTCTCGGCTCTGCAGTCGCGCCGTCAGGGCGTTGACGCCGAAGCCGTTGACGCTTGAGGGGAGGCTCGATCATGACAAAGGGCAAACATATCACCGTCGAGCAAACCGGCAGCGCCATTGGCCGTCCGGAACGTCAGCGCCAGACGCTTATTGGCTTGGGTCTAACGCGTATCGGGCGTCGTCGCCAACTTGAAGACACGCCTGCCGTGCGCGGCATGATCGCCAAAGTGGCGCATCTCGTCAAAATCATTGGCGAGAAGTGAGGAGGCGGCCATGAAACTCAACGAACTTTCCGACAATCCCGGCTCCATCAAGAACCGTATGCGCGTTGGTCGCGGCATCGGCTCAGGCAAGGGTAAAACCGGCGGCCGCGGCGTTAAAGGTCAAAAGGCGCGCACCGGCGTCGCCATCAAGGGCTTCGAGGGCGGCCAGATGCCGTTGCATCGTCGCCTGCCGAAGCGTGGCTTCTTCAATCCTTTCTCGACCCATTACAATGAGATCAACATTGGTCGCATTCAGGAGGCTGTCGAGGCGGGCAAACTCGATGACAAGTCGCCCGTGACGATAGAATCGCTTATCGCGGCCGGACTGGTCTCTAAAGCGCGCGACGGCGTGAAGATCCTTGGTCAGGGCGAGATCAAGGCCAAGCTTGCCTTCGAAGTAGCGGCTGCATCAAAAGGCGCGATCGCTGCGATCGAGGCCGCCGGGGGCTCGGTAAAGCTGCTCGCCGGCGACGCCGCCACGGCCTAATCACAACTGCGGCCGCTCGAAAGAGCGGCCGTGTTGTCTTATATGGCGGTCTGTGTCCGCCGGACGCGCAACGCATTTGTGCGCCCATAATGAAGAAAACGCGCCCGGTTGATTGCGGCGCAAGACGGGAGTCACCCCCATGGCATCGGCAGCCGAGCAGCTTGCGGCCAACGTCAATCTCTCCGCTTTCGGCAAGTCCGACGAACTCAGAAACCGGATCTGGTTCACTCTTGCCGCCCTGGTGGTTTATCGTCTCGGCACTTATATCCCGCTGCCTGGCATCGATCCCGAAGCCTTCGCCAACAGCTTTTTCGGCCAGTCCAAGGGCATGCTGGAGCTCTTCAACATGTTCGCCGGCGGCGCGGTGCAGCGTCGCGCCATCTTCGCGCTGAACATTATGCCGTATATTTCGGCCTCGATCATCATACAGCTCCTCACTTCCGTTTTCCCGAGTCTCGAGTCTCTGAAGAAGGAGGGCGAGCAGGGCCGCAAGGTGCTTAACCAATACACCCGTTACCTTACTGTTGTGTTGGCAACCTTCCAGGCCTATGCGATGGCGATTGGCCTCGAAGGCCAACAGGGCGTCGTTACTGAGCCTGGGCTGCTTTTCCGCGCCACAACAGTCGTGACGCTGGTCGGCGGCACCATGTTCATCATGTGGCTTGGCGAGCAGATCACCTCGCGCGGCATCGGCAACGGTTCATCGCTGATCATCTTCGCAGGCATCGTCGCGGCGTTCCCCTCGGCGATTGTCTCGACTCTTGAACTCGGTCGTCAGGGAGCGATCTCGACTGGCCTGATTCTGACCGTCATCGCGATGTCGTTTTTTGTCATCGCCTTTATCGTGTTCATGGAGCGCGCGCAGCGTCGTCTGCTCATCACCTATCCCAAGCGCCAGCATGGTAATCGCGTCTACGAAGGCCAGACCTCCTTCCTGCCGCTCAAGCTCAATACGGCCGGCGTTATTCCGCCGATTTTTGCTTCATCGCTGTTGCTGTTGCCGACGACAGTCGCCAATTTTTATCAATCGACCGGCTCGGACAGCATATTCGCGACGATCTCCGCCTATTTCAGCCATGGTCGCCCGCTCTACATGCTGGCCTATGTCGGACTGATTGTGTTTTTCGCTTTCTTCTACACGGCGATCGTCTTCAACCCGACCGAAACCGCTGACAATCTCAAAAAACATGGTGGTTTCATCCCCGGCATCAGACCTGGCGAGCGCACGGCGTCCTTTATCGACGACGTTCTGATGAAGATCACCGTGATTGGCGCAGCCTATCTTGCGATCATCTGCCTTCTGCCCGAAGGCCTGATCGCCTACGCCAATTTGCCCTTCTACTTTGGCGGCACATCGCTGTTGATTGTCGTCAGCGTCGTCATGGACACAGTCGCGCAGATTCACGGCCACATGCAGGCCCAGCAGTATGAGGGCCTGATCCGCAAGACGAAGCTCAAGGGTCGCCGGAAGTGAGACTGGTGCTTCTCGGGCCGCCCGGGGCCGGCAAGGGCACTCAGTCGGCGCGACTCGTCGAAAAATTTGGCGTTCCGCAATTGTCGACCGGAGATATGTTGCGCGCCGCCGTCGCCGCAGAAACGCCAATAGGCCTGAAGGCCAAGGCGATCATGGACGCCGGCCAGCTTGTATCGGATGATGTGGTCATCGGCATCATCGATCAGCGCGTCGATGCGGCAGATTGCGCGAAGGGTTTCATTCTCGACGGTTTCCCGCGCACTGTGGCTCAGGCGGAAGCGTTGCGCGACATGCTGGAGCGCAAGGGCCTTAAACTTGATGCGGTCGTCGAACTTGTCGTCGACGAGAATGCTCTGGTGGATCGGATGCGCAAGCGCGTCGCCGACACGCTCGCGGCTGGCGGCGAAGCGCGCGCCGACGACAATCCCGAGAGTTTCAGGACGCGTCTGGAAGCCTATCGTGTCCAGACGGCTCCTGTTTCCGACCATTACGCCAGCCGTGGCGAACTTCGCCGCATCGACGGAATGGCGCCGATCGACGAGGTTACGGCGGCTCTGAATCATACGCTGGGCGCCTGAAAGACTGGACGTCCAACCTGCGCTGAAATCGCCTTGCCGGCTGTTTTGGCGTTTAGCGCTTGACTCACGATTGGAGGGTCTGTATCGCCTGAGCCTTCGACGCGAATTCAAGGAAGTTCTCCTCCGAGAGCTTCCGTTTTTGCGTTTTGAGTCTACCAATCCAATCACCCGCAAGGGCCGGCCTCCACCGGACGCGGGTTTCTGGCGTCGTTCCGCGTCGCCCTCACATGGAGAAAAAAATGGCCCGTATTGCTGGCGTTAACATTCCTACAAACAAGCGCGTGATCATTGCCCTGCAATACATTCACGGCATCGGCCCGAAAAAAGCTGAGGAAATCTGCGAAAAAGTCAACATTCCCGCGGAGCGCCGAGTTTCTCAACTCACCGACGCGGAAGTGCTTCAGATTCGCGAAACCATTGACCGCGATTACCTCGTCGAGGGCGATCTGCGGCGCGAAGTGGCGATCAACATCAAGCGCTTGATGGATCTGGGCTGCTATCGTGGCCTGCGCCATCGCCGCCAGTTGCCGGTTCGCGGCCAGCGCACGCACACCAACGCCCGCACCCGCAAGGGCAAGGCCAAGCCGATCGCCGGCAAGAAGAAGTAATCCCGCAAAACTTAAGCACCGGCGCGCAAGCGTCGCATCCCCAGCGCCTGGCGTTACGGGCGCGCCTGAAGGACGAGACAGACAATGGCCAAGGACACTACCCGCGTACGCCGTCGCGAGCGCAAAAATATTGTTTCCGGCGTCGCGCATGTGAATTCGACGTTTAACAACACGATGATTACGATCACTGACGCCCAGGGCAATACTGTCTCCTGGTCGTCGGCCGGAGCGATGGGCTTCAAGGGGTCGCGCAAATCGACGCCTTATGCGGCCCAGATGGCCGCTGAAGACGCCGCCCGCAAGGCCGGCGAACATGGCGTGCGCACCCTTGAGGTCGAAGTTTCCGGTCCGGGATCGGGTCGCGAGTCGGCTCTGCGCGCACTACAGGCGGCGGGCTTCACCGTCACGTCGATCCGTGACGTTACGCCGATCCCGCATAACGGCTGCCGTCCGCGCAAGCGCCGTCGCGTCTGATGACGTCTAATAATTTTGCGGCTGCGCCCCTGGCGCCGCCGCCACGGTATTTATGCATATCGCATGCGCGACGGGCTCTTGGCCGGTCGCGCGTTCCGGAGCTTCAAGGAAAGGCGTCTACGTGAGCATCCAGAAGAACTGGCAGGAACTTATCAAGCCGAACAAGCTCGAGGTGACGGCCGGCGACGATCCTCGTCGCATGGCGACGGCGATCGCCGAACCGCTAGAGCGCGGCTTTGGCCTGACGCTGGGCAACGCCCTGCGTCGCGTTCTGCTGTCATCGCTGCAAGGCGCGGCGATCACCTCAATTCACATCGACGGCGTGTTGCATGAATTTTCCTCGATTCCCGGCGTTCGCGAGGATGTCACGGACATCGTTCTGAACATCAAGGACATCGCGATCAAATACCAGGGCGAGGGCGTCAAGCGCGTCACCCTGAAGAAAACTGGTCCGGGAGTTGTCAACGCCGGCGATATCCAGACCAGCGGCGATGTTCAGATTCTCAATCCCGACCTGGTGATCTGCACGCTGGACGAGGGCGCGGAGATCCGCATTGAATTCACCATTAGTACGGGTAAGGGCTATGTGCCGGCCGATCGCAATCGCGCCGAGGACGCGCCGATTGGTCTGATCCCGGTCGACAGCCTTTATTCGCCGGTGAGAAAAGTCAGCTATCGCGTCGAGAACACCCGCGAGGGTCAGGTGCTCGATTATGACAAGCTGACGCTGACCATCGAGACCAATGGCGCAATCTCGCCAGAAGACGCGCTCGCCTTTTCGGCGCGCATCCTCCAGGATCAGCTCAACGTCTTCGTCAATTTCGAAGAGCCGCGCCGCGAGGAGGCGACGCCGTCGATCCCGCAACTCGCCTTCAATCCGGCGCTGCTCAAGAAGGTCGACGAACTGGAGTTGTCGGTGCGTTCGGCGAATTGTCTGAAAAACGACAACATCGTCTACATCGGCGATCTGATCCAGAAGTCAGAAGCGGAAATGCTGCGCACCCCGAACTTCGGACGCAAGTCCCTCAACGAGATCAAGGAAGTTCTTGCACAGATGGGCCTGCATCTCGGCATGGAAGTGCCGGGCTGGCCGCCTGAGAACATTGACGATCTCGCCAAGCGCTTCGAGGAGCATTACTGATCCCCTCTATTCCTTCTCCCCTTTCCGGCAGAGGGCGAGGCGGACGAGTGACGTCAACAACGGACATAAGGAAGCGGCCGTACCTTGGCACGGCGGCCGCATAATCAACGGAGAGCCACATGTATCACGGTCACAAGAAGCGCCGTTTCGGCCGCACCCATGAACACCGCAAGGCGATGTTTATGAACATGTCGCAGGCGCTCATCAAACACGAGCAGATCGTCACGACGCTTCCCAAGGCGAAGGATCTGCGTCCGGTCGTCGAGAAGCTGGTAACGCTCGGCAAGCGCGGCGATCTGCATGCGCGCCGTCAGGCCATCGCCCAGATTCACGACGTGAAGCTCGTCGCCAAACTCTTTGACGTGCTTGGCCCGCGCTACAAGAACCGCAATGGCGGTTATACGCGCGTCCTGAAAGCGGGCTTCCGCTATGGCGACAACGCGCCGCTCGCCGTCATTGAGTTCGTCGACCGCGATGTCGACGCCAAGGGCCAAGACTCGGGTCCTTCTCAGGCGGAAGAAGAGGCGGCGGCGTAAATATGGCGACAGACGGCTCGGGGTCAGATTATGTGTCCGGCGTTCCGAAGCTTCTGTTGAGATTGGAGGGGGCGGCGCTCTTTGCGACCGCCCTTTTCTTTTACGCGCGAGAGGGTGGCGAATGGCAGCGCTTCGCTCTCCTTTTCCTTTTACCAGACCTCTCGCTCCTCGCTTACCTTGCCGGACCCAAATGGGGCGCGATCGCCTACAACGCGGCCCATACGACCATCGGGCCGCTCGCATATGGCGCGCTTGGCGCCGCGCTCGGCGTTCCGTTCCTGTTGGAATTTTCCGCGATTCATATCGCCCATGTCGGCTTCGATCGCGCTTTGGGGTTTGGCCTGAAATATGGCGTGGCGTTCTCCTCGACTCATCTCGGTCGGATTGGCCGTGTGCTAAGCTGAGGACCGGCCGCGCGCGAATCGCTGGGCTTCGTTCCCTATTTTCGCCGGGCTACTCATATCGGAGCGGCTGATGCGTTTGACCCTTCGGAATACCGCCTTCGCAGCTTTTGCATGGGCCGCAATTTTCTGTTCGTCTTTGCCCCTCGTCGCGCAAGAGGCTTCGGTCTCCCCCGCCGTGACTCCCGTCGTTCCCCGCACCCGCGCCGAGATCGCCTATTCCTTCGCGCCGATCGTCAAGAAGGCGCAGCCGGCGGTGGTCAATGTCTTCGCCTCGCGCGTTGAGCGGATGCCGGCCAATCCCTTCCTCGACGATCCGATCTTCCGGCGCTTTTTTGGCGAGGGCGGCGGCGCGCCAGGCCGCAACACCGCCCAGTCTCTGGGCTCCGGCGTGATCGTCGATCCCAGCGGCCTCGTCGTCACAAATCATCATGTCATCGAGGGCATGACCGACGTGAAGGTGGCGCTGGCGGACAAGCGCGAGATCCCGGCCAAAATCGTTTTGCGCGATCCGCGCACCGATCTCGCCGTGCTCAAACTGACCGAGGGCTCGAATTTTCCCACCATGGAGCTGGGCGACTCCGATGCGCTGGAAGTCGGCGATCTGACGCTCGCCATCGGCAACCCTTTCGGCGTTGGCCAGACGGTAACGCAGGGCATTGTTTCCGCCCTGGCGCGCACCCACGTCGGCATCACCGACTACGGCTTCTTCATCCAGACCGACGCAGCGATCAATCCTGGCAATTCTGGCGGCCCCCTGGTTGATATGAACGGTCGCGTCGTTGGCATTAATTCGGCGATTTTCTCGAAATCCGGCGGCTCCATCGGCATTGGCTTCGCCATTCCGGCGAATATGGTGAAAAGCGTGCTGGCGGCGGCAAAGGGCGGCGGCAAGACCGTGCGCCGTCCGTGGCTCGGCGCCCGTCTTCAGGCGGTGTCGCCCGAGATCGCCGAGGGGCTTGGCCTGTCACGGCCCTCTGGAGCCCTTTTGGCTGATGTCGACGCCGCCGGACCGGCTGCGGAAGCGGGTCTCAAGCGCGGCGACGTGATCGTCGCCGTCGACGGACAGCCCGTCGACGATCCGGAGGCGGTGGGCTATCGTCTTGGCACGCGCCCGCTGGGCGGGCAGGCGACCCTCGAAGTGTTGCGCAACGGCAAGAAAACCGCCGCACAGATCAAACTCGTCGCCGCACCGGAGACCCCTGCGCGCGACGCCATCCGGCTTAAGGGACAGTCGCCCTTCGCCGGCGCCACAGTGTTGAACCTGTCGCCCGCCGTTGTCGAGGAACTGTCAGTGCAGGGCGCCAGCGCCGGCGTTGTCGTCGCCGAGGTTGAAGACGGCTCCTTCGCGCAACAACTGAACTTGCAACGCGGTGACGTTGTGCTCGCCGTAAATGATCAAAAAATCGGCTCGACCCGTGATCTGGCCCAGATCGCCGCCAGTCGCGCCTACTACTGGAAGATTACGCTGGCGCGCGGCGGTCAGGTCTTCACCACGGTCGTGGGCGGCTAATGAGCGGCCTGACGATTTTGGTGACAACCATCGATACCGCCGCCGCCGCCAAGACGCTGGCGAGAGCGGCGCTCGAGGCGCGTCTCGCAGCCTGCGTTCAAATTTTTCCGATTTTCAGCCATTTTCGCTGGAAGGGGGAGTTGTGCGAAAGCGAGGAGTTCCAGCTCCAATTCAAGCTTCGGAGGGAGGATTACGAGACCCTCGCCGCGCTTGTGCGGCGCCTGCACAGCTATGAAATCCCCGAAATTCTGCGTCTTGATGTGACTCAGGCTGATCCCGGCTACTCGGAATGGCTTTTCGACGCTACATGGCGTGATCCCGAATTGGCGTGATCCCAAACGTCGGCCGCAAGGTTGAGACTTCGACGGTCAATGCTCACATAGCAAGCGATGGAACTCCCTGCTATCAGGAGAGCGGGAGTCGCACGGCGCGAGCCGGCGCAAAGAGGAAAAAACGCTCATGTCGGCATCAACGGATTATTTAATCGATCGACGCCGGATGCGGCGCAGGCTTGGCTGGTGGCGCGCGGCGGCGCTTGTCGCGCTGGCGCTGGCCGGCCTCGGATTTTTCGTAAGGGTTGAAGGAGCCGATTACACCGACAAGCTGACCCCGCACATTGCGCGGCTGTCGATCCAGGGGCTGATCACCGGCGACCGGGACACGATCGACATGATCCAGAAAATCAGCGAGTCGGACAATGTCCGCGCTCTGTTGCTCAGCCTCGACAGTCCCGGCGGCACAACCGCCGGCTCGGAGAAGCTTTACGATGAACTGCGTCGCCTGGGCGAGAAAAAGCCGATCGTTTCAGTCGTCAATAATGTGGCCGCTTCCGGCGCCTACATCGCGGCGCTGGCCACGGACCGGATCGTCGCGCGCAACGCCTCGCTGGTCGGCTCGATTGGCGTGCTGGTTCAGTATCCCAAATTTTACAAATTGCTTGATACGGTCGGCGTGAAATTCGAAGAGGTCAAATCCTCGCCGCTGAAGGCTGCGCCCAACACCTTTGAGCCAACAAGCGAAGAGGCGAGGGCTGCGGTCGCCAGCGTCGTCGCGGATACCTATGACTGGTTTAAGATCATGGTAAAGGAGCGCCGCAAACTCAACGACACAGAACTGGCGAAGGTATCTGACGGCCGCGTCTTTACTGCGCATCAGGGACTGCCGCTCAAGTTGGTCGATGAGATTGGCGGCGAGCGCGAGGCTATCGCCTGGCTGGAGACCGAGAAAAAGATCCAAAAATCCTTGCCCGTGCGCGACTGGAAGCGCAAAACCAGCATCGAGCGTCTGGGTTTGGTCCACAGCGCCGCTGGTCTGGCGCGGGCCGCCGGCTTTGATGCTCTCGCGATCGGACTGGAGAGCGTCGTCCGGGCGGAGCAGGTCGCTGGACTTGACGGCTTATTGGCGATTTGGCAGGGTTTTCCGTGATGTGCGCGCTGAAGCGCGTTCAGAACTGACCTTTTTCCTGTCGGATTGCGATATGATCAAATCTGAACTCATCCAACGGATTGCGCGCCGCAATGGTAATCTTTACCAGCGCGACGTCGAAACCATCGTCACTACAATCCTTGATGAGATCACCGCCGCTTTGGCGCGCGGAGACCGGGTTGAACTGCGCGGCTTTGGCGCCTTCTCCGTCAAGAAACGCGACGCTCGCACGGGCCGCAACCCGCGCACCGGCGAGCAGGTTTCCGTGGAGGAGAAGAGCGTGCCGTTCTTCAAGACCGGCAAGGAAATGCGCGAACGGCTTAACGAGAATTATTCGGGCTGAAATCGCGCCCCCAGCCTGGGGGGTGGGGGCGAGACTGGCGGCAAACCATTGGACGCGGGCACATGAAGACTGTCTTTCGCATCATCTTCTTCGTTCCGCTGGCGCTGATCATCCTGTTTTTCGCCATGGCGAACCGCAGCCCAGTGCAAATCGGGCTCGATCCGTTTCTGGCTCCGGGCGAAAGCGGACCTTCCTTCGAGGCTCCGCTGTTTCTGGTGGTGCTGGTTTCGATGGCGCTGGGGGTGCTCGCCGGGGGCGCCTCGACCTGGGTAAGCCACATGCCGGTGCGCCGTGCCGCCAAGGTCGCTCGCGCCGAGATCAAAAAAACCAGGGTTGAGATCGACAAGCTGCGTCAGCAGGCCCTCTCCAGCCTGCCTGCGGAGCCGGAGAACAAGGCTTGACCGGGTTGATCAAGCGCCGCAAAAAATCTCCAGCGCCGCCGTCAGGCGCTTGAAAAAACAGGGACGCGCCGATAAGAGTGTCGCCGCGGCGCCGCAATAGCTCAGCTGGTAGAGCACATCATTCGTAATGATGGGGTCGGGGGTTCGAATCCCTCTTGCGGCACCAGCAAAAACAAAGATTTAAGACCGAAAATTCGGCGATAAGAAAATCCAAAAAATCCAAAAATCGGCACCGAGTCGGCACGGGCTTCGATTGCGGCCGCTCCCGCCATCGCCGGCCGCTCCCGGCTGGGCGATCCTGCCTCCGGCGTCTCCCGGCATGGTCGAGGTCCGGCCCGGGTCGATGAACATTCTCGCCAAGTGGCGAGGATGTTGAAGCGCCGGAGCGGGTCGAGGTCTCCCGGCGGGTCGTTACGGATATCCATAACGGCGCGGTTCCGCCCGGGAGCGGGTCGAGGTCTCCCGGCTGGGCGATGTCAGCGCATGGTCGAGGTGGTCGAGGTCCGGCGATCGGTCCCGGTCATGTCGATCGGCAACAGATCAAGGCGTGACGGCGCGGCGTGATCGGCTGGTGATCGATGGCAATGCCGCCGGTGTCGACGTGCTCCCGGCGGCCCTATGTCGATTTTTCTTCCCTCCCGGTAGGTCGAAAAAATTAACATGCCGGCGCTCACGGCGCGCCCAGCCCATGACGGCGATCAGGAAGGGCCAGGGCGATCTTGTGGCGGTCTCTTGCCGGCTGGGGCGTGTGCCGGGTCCGGTCGAGATGCGCGCCTGTGGCGTTCTGTGGCTTGTGCGTTGCCTTTGCTGGCGGCGTTCCGTAGCCGGCGCAGTCCGGCGGCGGCGGATGTGCCTGTGGGTGCCTTCAAACAATCTTGTATATTATCCAAGATTGTTTTTTCTTCTTCGTCATTCTTTGCCGCGTTTTTATTGCCGGTTGGCGCTCCCGCCCCTCGCGCCATCGCCATATCCAGCATGTTCATAGCGGCCGGGTCGTAGCCAAGAGCGGCGCCACGGGCGGCGGCGCGCTGTATGTTCCTCTCGCTCTTGCCGGTCGCGGCCGACGTCTCTTTCGTGAAGCGGTCGTTTTCGTTTCTATCGCGTGTGTCGCCAATTTGGCGACTTACGCCGGGGTTGCCGTGCTTCGTCTCCGGGTGCAGCGCCTCATATATCGCCTTGCGCCGGGAGAGAGCGTCAGCTTCCTGCGCTGGCGATCGGCTCAATTCGACAAATAGCGATTTTTCGGGATTTTGTGGGCAAGCCTAGAAACAGGCGAAAATCTTCCGATTGTGCAATCGGCAAAATGAAAAACGCCTCGCGCTTACATCCGGCGTCGAGGCGTTCAAATGGCGCGACATGCCGCACCGTTGAGATATTTATACAAGATCATGGTCGACGGCGCAAACCGTCCTCGCGCGCCATGCGGTCAGCGTATCGCGCCGCGTTCGTCAGCAAGTTGGCGGCGGTGATCAGAACGTGACAGGCGAAAGCCCATAGGATGCGTTTCATCGTTCATGCCCTTTCGGATTTCCGGCACCAGCGTGATCCGGCGCGATAGATCGGCCTCGATAATGCCGGCGATCCGGCGCATGGTCTCGCCGGTCATGTCGCGCTCATGCCTCATGCGCGCCGCCTGCCATGCCGTCCAAAGGCAACGCGCAAAGGTCCAGTCGATCCCCAGCCGGCGGCCGTCACGGAATCGCTTGTGAGCGTCTCGCATAATCGCGCGGCGATCATAGGCGCTTATCTGTGGTTGCTTCGTCATTTCATCGTCCGCCGGTTGTGCAATTCTGTCTCATGGTTTATTGGTCGCGCGCTTCTCTTAATCAGTCGTCAGTCGTTAGCAATGCTGTAGCAATGCTAGAGCATTGCTAGATGCGTTCGCATTGCATTTGCATTGCAATCGCATTGCGTTCGCATAGTGCAGCGTTATCCATCCCTCTTTGAACGCGACTTTAAGGCCCGGTTCGTCTATGCGGGAAAGGTCGTAAAGTATGGTAAAGTCAGATGGTAAATGTAACATTGATGTTACATTTGAAAGCGCATCGTTTGATGCTATTGCCATATACATAGCGGCAGTTTTTCGATGACACTTAACCGGCTCTGGCAACGGGTCGCGGTGGTTGGCGAATAGGCGTTGCGCTCTCATGATCCTTATTCCCGTTGTGCGTTACATTGCGTTACATGGCGTTTCATGCGTCTTATTCAGTCGCTTTAAGACGGTTTAAGTCGGCGGGATGCGTGACGGAAAGCGCCAGCCTCCTCGTTTGTCAGTCGGCGGTGTCCGGCCCTTCGTCGTTTTCCAATATGCGCTCCACGCCTGCCATTCTGGCGCGCTGGCGCTTATCCAAACCGTTGACGCTGGTATCGTAGCCGATTGTTCATTGAACGCGCGCACGGCCTCTAAAATCTGATTTACGCTGCATCGTCGCGCCGCCATTTGTTCAACCATCGCCACAAGGTCCGCCATCGTTTCGCCCCGTGCATGTCGCGCATGTGCGCACGCGTCGCGCTCGCGCGTTTTTTGAAAATTCCGGGTCTGTGGATCCGTACCCAGTCGATCAGGAGTGAATAAATCCATGGTTGCGAACCTTTGGCGAGTTCGGAGCGAAAGGCATAGGCGAGACAAGCCCCGCCACATGGCGAAGCCGTCCCCATGCCCTTCACGATCTTGACGCTCGAACCTTCGGAGCCGTCCGTCGCTTTAGGCCCGCACGTGCTGGCGTCGCCGTGCGGTCGCTGGCTGCTTTCGAGGCGTGACGTCGCCCCGCTTCCCGCGCCCCCAGCTTTCGGCCGCGCTTGCTCTTGGGAAGGCCCCACGGTTGAGCGTTACAATCGCGCCGCCGCCGTCATAAAACCGACCGGCACGAAGGCTTCCGACGCGGCTCTTAAGCCGCGCCGTCTTCGTCTTCGGCCGGGGCGTCGTCTTCGTCGCCGTCGTTGCCGTCGAGTTGGTCGAGAATGTCGATCAGGCTTTCCGCCAGCGCCTCGATGCGCTGGCGCAGATTTCCGTCGAGTTCGACGAAGACGCGTGTCGTCATGATGCGCCCCCGGCTTTGTTGCGGCGGTCCAGCATGAGTTGCAGGCGGTCGTCGCTGGACTCAAACCATGCGTCAAAGAGGTCGATCAGCTTAAGGGCATGATCCCGGCCGGCGCTCTCGGGAGAGGCGATAATCGCGCCCTTGAGTTCCGTCAGTTGACGCCACGCCATCGAGTTTGATCGGATAGAAGCGGCAATGCTCAGGTCATAGGGTTCTTCTTCGGTCATGGTTTTTGCTTCCTCACGGTGGTGGCGGGTCAAGATGATTTCGTCGGGGTCGCGTTTTTCAGATGACTTGCTCATTTTTTTTAACTTCTCTTATTGAAGATGATTTCGTAATTTGATTATTGCGCGCGCTTTCTGCGATGCGAATGCATTCATCAATTCTTTCGCAAATTGGTGTTTCCAGCATCCTGTCATTGACGCCGGTTGTGTCGAAAAAATCTTTCAGTAATTTGAGAAATGCAGCAACGTCAGCAATGGTTTTGGCTTCGGTCTCGTATGCTGCAAGCTCCAATTTTTCGAGACGCGCATAAGTGGAGTCTTGATAGTTTCCTTTCGCGGCTTCATTTGCTGCAAGATATTTTTCAGCGCGATGCGCGAGGGTTTTCAGATGAGCCATGTCAACAAATCCTCTTACGGTTAAAAGCTGGTTCAACTTACGGCGTAGGCGCCAGACAGCCGGGCGATAAAGCGATCCCGCTCGGCGATGGTCGAAAAGCAAAATTCGGAGAGATTGCCGGAGTCCGGGTGATTGAACTGGACGGCGCGGCCGGCGGCCCGGTCGGCGTCTCGTTTTGCTCTGGCAAGGGCGATGGCTTGCGGGCTCACGCCCTCCGGCCAGCGCCATTCGTGGTTATGGTCGAATTGCATAGGGCAATGCTCTCCCGTTCACAGAAACGGCGGTTTCCGCGTGACGCTCTCGCGTGGTTGTGCTAATGTCACAGTTATGATGACAGATGCACAATATCAGGGTTTTTCCGTGGTGACAAGCGCACAAATTAGGGCGGCCCGGGCGCTCTTAAACTGGACTGTGAGAGACCTTGCAGACAGGGCCGGCGTTCACAGAAACACGGTGACGCGGGCCGAAACAGATGCGACTGGACCCGGCCATGCAACGGCCGCGATCCGCGCCGCGCTCGAAGCGGCCGGCGTGATCTTCGTTGACGAAAACGGCGAGGGGCCAGGCGTCCGGCTCAGGAAGGCAAAGGCGTGACAAGCCCCGGCCAGACCGCAAACTGAATAGCCATGCAGGCGGGTCGGAGATGGCGCAGGACGACGGTTGAGCGAAACGGGCGATCAATCCCCCTCGCGGATGATTGGTCGCTCTATGACGAAGAAACCGGCTTCGCCATTGCCCGGATATTTGCAGAACGGAATGGCTGGAGCTGGATCGTCCGCGCCTTGAGCGACGACGTGCTTGCAGACAGTATGGCTGGATGGTGCGAGACGGGAAAACAGGCGCGAGAATATTGCGAAGCCCAGACTCAAGGGCAGTATTATAAAATCAGGCGCAAGCGCACGAAGGCGGAAATTCTCGGCCGCGCTGGTGTCAGGACCATGAAAGGCAATGCGGAATGACGCCGGCGCAATTCAGGGCCGAACGGGAGCGGCTGGGCTTCACGCAAGAGGCAGTCTCCGACATGGCGGATTTGAGCTTAGAGACCGTCAAGGATTTCGAGGAAGGGCGGCCGGTCAACGCCAGCTTGATCGACGCACTGCGGGTGACGCTGGAGTCTCTGGGCGCTAATTTCGTGTCGGCCGTTGATTAATAGTCGATCATTTAAAAAATTAATTAGCCTAATAGTAAGCTATATGAGAAAGACAAGCAGATAAGTCCTTTTATGTTTTGTTAATTAGCAATTAGAGAGTCTAATATGAATAGATGCGTAAAAATTGAACTACCTGAAAATATAGATTGCCTAGAAATTATAAGAATCCAAAGTGCGATGAGGATTCTGTATGGCTGCTCAGCCATGCCTATGGGAGACCGTAAAGGCAGGCGCATATTTGTGGTTCATGGCGAGATGACAAAAGAAGTTTATGATAAAATTGAAAAGAATTTAATAGAACTATTAAAAAACACCACTTGTCTTTAGGGGCGCAATAGTATTCTGTGTGATAATAAACTATTCTTAGTTCCCTAAATCAAGGTCTTAAAATTATGAGAGCCCCCATAAACCTTGCAACCCTAATAATATATTTCTTTTTCACAACTTCTCCGCAAGCTGTAGAAAATTCCTTTACAGGCTCATATTATATGAGGGCCTGTAGTGCAGCTATAAATATGGATGGTTCCATGAACAATTATTTAGAGATTGGAGATTGTTTCGGCTCAATTAAAACAATCCTTTCCCTAAAGGAGATAGGTATGATAAGTGCAAATTCTGGATGCCTGCCAAGCAATGCTACACTTGATCAAATTGCGCGAGTTGTAGTCAATATCATGCAAAAAAATCCCCAAATCATGCATCTGCCTTTTCCTATGATTGTAATTGCCGCATTTAATGCTGCTTGGCCTTGTCAGGCTCGCTGACTTAAGTGAGTGAACTCCATCCTGATAGATATGATAATAAATTTATTTTTATTAAGCATGATAAAGATGAATCATTAATTCACATGCGCGCGAATGTTAGAACGATCTATGATATGTATAATGATAAATTATTCGATATTATTTTTCAATATTGATTGTGGTTTCCTTACAGATACGGCTCACTCTAGACGATTTGTATATCGCCTCGGCTTCGGTGATCTTCTCCAGTGTGCGCGGCTTTTTCAGCCGGCCATTCGGGTATCTCGTTTCGGGCAGGATGCTGGGCAAGGCGTCCTCATATCCATTGCTTCGGAAAACTCATAGGACATGAACGCAAGGCACGGGAGATTTCACGGGCAAGCCTGCCCGATGGCAGGACGGCCTTACGCTCCACATAAACCGCCCTGGCCCTCTCCTTCGGCCGGCGCGGCGCGATAGTGCGGCGCTCGATTATGAAGGAAGGCGGGCGCGTCAATGCTTCGGCGCCGTCACGTCGCTTTCATGCAATGCGTTTGGATCATCCCTTCGAGTGATCCCGCGCAAGATCAGGTCGACGCTTGGCGCAATATTCGGGTCGATTGCGGATATCTCGAAAACTCGGCGCAAACGGTCGACAACCTCCGGGTCGCGCGCTGCGAGGTCTTGCACGATAGCTTGCACGATCTTGATACATGCGGCGCCATGCAAGGAAGATTTCAGCGCAAGATCAGACATGGCGTAGGTTATGCGCGCCAGTGTTTCGATGTCCGGCGTTCCGGGAAATTCGGGTAAATCAGTCATCGGTTGCGCCTTCCTTCGTCAGTTCGTCGGCGAGTTCGGTCAATGCGTCGCGGATTAAGCGGTCGATCACGTCGATCTCGGCGCGGGACATGGCAGGCATTTCGCCGCTCGCCAGCGTCGGAACGGCGAGCATTTTTTGCCGGATGGTCGAACAAACATCGCTCCAGCGTTCTTGCACGTCTGCGGCCGGAATCAGCTCGCCGCGCGCAAGTCTGTTTTTGAGCGCATGGCCATCGGCTTGCTCTTTTGCCAGCCGGGCGCGTTCGGACGTCAGGCTTTCAACAGCATCATGTCCGCCCCGCCCTGATGCCGCGTTTCGTAAATGCTCAATCAGATTGCGGGTCGAAGCTTTCAACAGATAGCGCCCGCGCCCGGATTTCACGGCGATCCCGCGCTCGGCATAGGCGCGCACGGTTCTTTCGTCGCAAGCGAAGACGCTGGCCAGCGTCGCCACGTCCACAAGGATGTCATCATCTTTAGGCTTCAACGGAATCGGTTCCCCCTTGTAAAAAAACCGGATAGCGTGACGGATTGGGCTGCTGTGCCCCGCCCCACGAGGAAGCCCCAGAAGAACCTAGAGGGGCGTTCTGGGCGCGTCGTTTTTCCTGCCCTGCTATGCACCCAGCGCGACGATGCAAGACGCATGTGCGGGCTTCTCTGTGAATGGAAACGGCGACGGGAATTAACCCGCCGCCGTGCGCCCCTTCGCCTCCGCCAGGGTTGGGGCGGCTAGCTGCGCGCGTCCGGAGAAAAGCGCGCGCAGATTTCAATGGGTTGATCCTTCCGGCCGCAACAGGCCTCGTTGCTGCATCTTTGCGAACATGCGCAGTCGCGCGGCGGCCGGTGAATATTTCGGGACCGTGCGCACGGTTGCGATAGCCGTCTTCGGTTTGTTTCGCGCCGCCTGCATGATCTGCGCTCCCGCGTCCGCCGGGACTGGCACGGCCGATATTTCGAGCGGTTCCCAGTCGACAACTCGAAAAATCGCAATCGCGTTATCGGTCTCGATTTTTTCAACAGCATGGATGGCGTAGCCGACCGAAATATTTCTGATGACGCCATCCTTGATTTTGAGGACATGATCGGCGTCGCCCGGCGCTTTCGATAAGGCGATGCGCGCCAAGCCCCGGCCGGCGGTGATCCGTGCGCTTCCGGCGACGACAGCGCCCAGCACGTCGGAGAGGCTTTTATCGGAGTGCGTATTCAGGAAAGGTGCGCCGGCGTTCAATCGGCCTAGCCGGACGTGTGCCGGGTCGAGGCTCAAAACTTCGTCATAGAAAGCGCCATCGCGCCCGCGACGCCGGACGGCCGCGCCGGTCGTCCAAACAATTTCGATACTGTTATCGCTTTCACGGAATGACGCGCTGCGGATTTGTGCGGCCGTCATGTTGTGGTCGAGTTCGATTTTCATTTGCTTGTCCAAATCGGTTTTATAGTTGCGAGAGGTGCGGCAAGATTAAAGACGCTCACGATTGCCGCGATGTCCACGCCGCGCAACAGCGTCTTCGCTTCGAGTTCCGCCGACAGCGCGTCGAGCGCGCCGGACCATTCTGGAGATTGAAACAGCGCGGCGGCGGCGTCGAATGTGTCGTAAACCGTGTTGATGATTTCTCGGCCGTCACGGTCGGGACAGGCGGAAACGACAAGATCGAACAACTTGCACAAATCGCAAATGCCTTTGTTCTTTTCGCGGGCGCGATGCAATGCCGCGCGCATGTCGCCCCACGATGGCGCGGGCGATCCTTCGGCCACATAGCCGGCGACGTTTATAAGGGCCAGGGCGTCGACTGTGGCCTCTCCAGATAGCAGGTCAAAACAGAGATGCGGTTGCCCGGCGCCAATGGTCAAATGGTGAATTGTCTTATTGAACGCGATGGCCGTAATCGCGTGACCGCTTTCGTGTTTTGACAGCCGGGTATGAATGGACGCGGCCTTTTCGTGATCGGTCTCGCCGGCCGTGGCCCGGTATTGTGTCACGATGACAGAATCCGCCGCGCGCTCGCGATGCGGCGCAAAATCGAATTTCAGGGAAGCGCAGCGGCAAGTCATGCGGCCATCTTTCCCGGCGCCGGCCATTTTACGTCCAGCGTCACAATCTCTTTATTCAGTTTGAGACTCGGGTGATGCACTCCGCGCTGGTATCGAAGCTCTAATTGTTCGGCCGCTTCGCGCGTTCCGGCGTCGAACGCGACGCCCGCCAATTTTGCAGCGGCGATCACCAGCTCAGGAAGGTCCGCACTCGAGTCCGCGTGTTCTTGAATTTCGCCGGCCGCGTCGCGCCAGCGGATAGGACGGGTCAAGACCGCGATGCGATGCTCGAAAACAGGATCGGTGTCTTCGTCGCCTTCGTCGTCGATCGGCCGCGCGCGCGCCAGCGGTCTGTCACCGGCAAGAATTTCCGACGCGGCCGTGCGCAATAGATCCACAAGATTCGCCGACAATGCGCCGCTCAACGGAAGCGGCCGGAAGCCCTGCCCGTCGTCTGTGTCCAACGGCAAGTCGCCGCTCAACCCGCCGTCGCGCCGAATCATGAGCGGCAAGGACGCGGCCGCGAAGGTCCGCGTCGGCGACATGGTGACGGTAAAGCCATCGGGAAGGGATTTGAATAAGGCTTCCGCCAATGCCGCGCTCACAAGATTGATTGCCGGAAGCGGCGAGCCTGGCCCTTTGATGGCCGAATATTCGCGCAGCACAAGGTCGCGGTCTTCGGCGGTGTCTATGATCTTCGTCAGCACGTCCGCCAGCTTGTCGAAAAGGCTTTCGGCCGTGGCGATCATGGGCTCAAGTTTTTTTGCCTTCGCTTCGATTTCCGCCGCGCGTTTCGCCCGTTCTGCGGATTCCCTCGCGGCCGTGACGGCGGCGCGGCCTTCGGCGATCAAGCCGTCAACGGTCTCCAGCGCGTCCTTTATCGCGGTCATGTCCGCCGACGCGCTGGCGATGTCTGCGACAAATTTGTCGCATTTGCCGGCGTCGATGTCGTCGGATTCGATCAGGTGACGGCGACGCGCTTCCTGCGCAGCGGCGGCGGCGGATTCAGCCGCGACAAGCCTGCCGGCAAGAGCGGCGCGCTTCTTCGTCAGCCGGTCCAGTTCCGTCTGCAATTTCGATGTCGTGTCGCTTTTTGTGAATAACGCCATAGGTGAAAAATCCCGGTTTCTTAGTCTTCACTCTGGCCCGATGCGCTGGCGCCGTCACGATGCTCAAAGTGGAAAAATCGGTCACAAACGGGCGAAGATGGCGTTTTGTAGCTTCTTGTGGTCAACCATGTTTCGGCCTCCTACTTTCGCCAGCGCGCCATGATCTGCGGCAATTTTTTTGATGTTGCGAACGCTTCGGCCCCAGCGCGCGGCCGCGACTTTCAGGGCGATCAGATTTGAAAGGTCGATCGGCGGCTCTTGTGCGTCTAGTGATGGCGCCTCTCCCGCGCCCGGCCCCGCGCCGGCCAGGTCGGCGAGTATGCGCTGCGCTTCGTCTGCGAGCGCGGCTTGCGTCGCGGCGATTTCCGACAAACGGAAAACGGAGTCTTTCATCGTCATTTCATCCCCATCGGGACAAACGGGACAAGCGGGACATTTTTCCCGGAATGTCC
>CAIQCB010000063.1 GCA_903870245.1 uncultured Methylocystaceae bacterium | reverse complement strand
GGACATTCCGGGAAAAATGTCCCGCTTGTCCCGTTTGTCCCGATGGGGATGAAATGACGATGAAAGACTCCGTTTTCCGTTTGTCGGAAATCGCCGCGACGCAAGCCGCGCTCGCAGACGAAGCGCAGCGCATACTCGCCGCCCTGGCCGGCGCGGCGCCGGGCGCTGGAGAGGCGACGACGCCGGACACGCCATCCGAGACCGACATCGGTATGGAAACATCGGACGCGCCGTCGCCGAAGGGACTCATCGCGCTGAAATGCGCGGCGCACCAGTGGGACATGACCGAAAGGCGATTCAAACCGTTCGCTGATCGACACGGCGCTTTGCACAAAATCGGCGGGCGCTGGATGATCGACGCCTTAAAGCTGACGGCCGCCGTCTTCCGGTAATGTCATTTTTCGTATGTTTTCGCATCGTGACGGCAACGCCGCATCGGGCCAGAGTGCAAAAAGAAAATCACCGGAAAGAAACATGAAAATTTTTCAGACAGACACCGCCGCAAAATTGCAGTCTGAAGTCGACCGGCTGACTCGCAAGCGCGCCGCTCTTGCTGGCAGGCTTGTGTCTGCCCAGAGCGCGGAAACCGCAGCTATCGAAGCAAGGCGCCGTCACCTTGTCGAATCCGACGACGAAGATTTAAGCGCCGGAGCGAAATTTTCGGCCGCAGTCGACGCCGCCAACCGTGACCGGATCGCAATCGAGGACGCCCTGAGCGAACTCGACAAGCTGATCGAGGAAGGCCGCGCCGCCATCGTCGCCGCCCGCGAGGCGAGCGCCCGGCAAAAACGCGCGGCGGAGATCGAGGCGAAGATCACGAAGCTGGAACCGATGATCGCCACGGCCGAGCGTCATTTTGAGGCTTTGGCGGACGTCCTGACGAAGATCATCGACGTGGCAGACGACCGCGACCTGATCCTGAAACAATATTCCGCCATTCTGGGGCCAGGCGCGCCGCTTCCGGCCGTCACGCTGGCGAGCGCGGCACTTGCGGAAGCCTTATTCCGAAGCCTCCCCGATGGCTTTGCCGTCACAATGTCGCCGACGCGGACCTTTGCCAGCGCGTCATTGCCGCTCATGATCCGGCGCGACGGCGGATTGAGCGCCGATCTTCCGCTTGACGACGAAACCGGCGCGGGATTCCGGCCGGCGCCCTTGTCTGGCGCGCTGACCGCAAATCTTGTGGATCCATTGCGCGCGGCCGCATCGGAAATTCTTGCCGGTGACAGACCGCTGGCGACCGCGCGGCCGATCGCCGCCGACGACGACGAAACAGACGCGCCGATCTATGAGCATCGGATCGCCGTCCTTGTGCGTCCTATCCGTTGGCGCGACGCGGCCGGCGAAATTCACGAACATGCGGACGCCACCGCGGACTTGCCCGAGCCGGTCATTCTCGCCGCGAAAGCCGCCGGCGTCGCGTTCGATCCCGGATCACCCGAAGCCGCTCAACAACTCGAATTGAGGTATCAGCGCGGGGTGCATCATCCGAGTCTAAAGCTGAATAAAGAGATTGTGACGCTGGACGTAAAATGGCCGGCGCCGGGAAGGCTTGCCGCGTGACCTGCAAGTGCGCCGACATCCCCTTTAGCTTCGAGCCGCATCGTGAGCGTGCGGCCGATGAAACGATGATCGCCCGCTATTCGGCCACGGCCGCCGAAGCGCCGGGAGACAAGATCACGGCGATTTATTCGAAGCTGTCGCGCCACGAAGCGGCGCACGTGGTCGCGGCTGTCGCTTTCGGAAAGACAATCGATCATGTGACCCTGGGCGAGGCCCAGCCGCATATGGCTTACAGGCCGTTAACCGGCCGCAACGACATTCAAGCCGAGGCGACAATTCAGCTTGCCGGCTTGACGTGCGACCATCCCGATGGCCTTCGCTTTGGCGATGTATGGCATTGCGTCTATGCGGCGCAAGATGGTTTTGTCGGCTTGTGCGACACTTGCCGAGCGTCTCGCCTTTTCGTTCTTGAAAACCCTGAGCGCCCCATTCGCGAGCACGTCGCCAGCGTTTTCGACGCATTCGACATGACCGCCGACATATTCCGATCGCCGGCATGGTCCGGCGCGCTGGACGCGCTGTCGGCGGCGCTGGAGCGGGAGACGTTACTAACGGGCGTCGCCATCGCGGAAATCGTTCGGCCGTTCGACCTGACAAAACCCCTGAAATCTATCTCTCCGATATGGACCAACGCATCATGAAAATAGACCTTGCACCATCCTCGACCGGCGCATCATTCCGCGCCGCAAGTTTCAACGAGAAAGATCATACAATCGAATTAACATGGTCGACCGGCGCGCCCGTTCGACGCCGGGGGCCGAATGGCATTTATGTCGAATTGTTGGTTATGAGCGCAGAGGCTTGTGACTTATCGCGTCTCAATTCCGGCGCGCCGTTCCTCGACTCGCACCGCGACGGCGACCTGTCGCATGTGCTGGGGTCTATTGTTCCCAATAGCGCCAAGATCATCGGCGGACGTGGCGTCGCCAAAGTCCTGTTATCCAGAGCTGCCGGCGACGCAGACACCATCCAGAAAATTAAGGACGGGATCATTCGGGGCGTATCTGTCGGTTATTCAATCGACGCCGTTGAAATTGTCCCGCAGGATGACGGGCCGCCGATTTATCGCGTCACGAAATGGACCCCGTTTGAAATCTCCGGCGTGGCCATCGGCGCAGACGCCGGAGCGCAGGTAGCACAGAACGGGAAGCGCGGCGCGACCGTCACGACATCGCCCGCGACCGCCCGCGCCTTGCCGGCGGATTGTGTCGACGCCGCACGCGCCCGCATGACCATCAAACATCTGTCGCGCAACATTCCATTTTATTCAGGGACCACGCATTGAGACCTGCACTCGACCTTCTCCAATCGAGTGCAATAGCCGGGGCCGTGAGGCGGAGACATTCCCGGCGGACGGCGGCGCGGCTCATGTCGCCCGCCGTCTCACATTCACAGAGACGCCCGCACATGCGGCTTGCATCATGGCGCTGGGTGCATAGCAGGGCAGGAAAAACGACGCGCCAGCTATGGCCTCGCGGGTCCTGTGAGCGCTTCCTCGCGGGGCGGGGCACAGCATCCCAATACGCGACGCTATGCAATTTTTTTCTTAGGGGGAACCGCTTCCGTTGAAGCCTAAAGATGATGACATCCTTGTGGACGTGGCGACGCTGGCCAGCGTCTTCGCTTGCGACGAAAGGACCGTGCGCGGCTATGCCGAGCGCGGCATCGCGGTTAAATCCGGTCGCGGCCGTTATCTGTTGAAAGCGTCGACACGGAACCTGATCGAACACCTACGCGAGACCGCATCGGGCCGGGGCGGACATGAGGCTGTCGAAAGCCTGACGGCCGAACGCGCCCGGCTGGCGAAAGAGCAAGCCGACGGCCATGCGCTCAAAAACCAGTTAGCACGCGGCGAGCTGATCGAGGCCGCAATCGTTCAAGATCGATGGTCCGGCGTATGCGCGAGCATCCGGCAAAAAATGCTGGCGATTCCGACACAGGCCGCCGCCGCCATGCCTGCCATGAGCCGGGCCGAGATTGACGTGCTGGACAGGCTTATCCGCGACGCATTGACCGAACTCGCAGACGGTTTTGAGAATGAGAAAGGCGCAGCCGATGTTTAAGATTTTTGACTATCCCGGCGACGCGCCGGACATTCAAACCCTTTCGCGCCTTTGTCATTCGCTGGCGGAAATGAGCCTGCAAAACCACCGCATGACCGTTGCGAATATCAAGATCGTGCAAGCCATCGCGCAAGACATCGCGGCGCGCGACGCGGAGATCGTCGACCGGCTGAAACGGGTTTTCGAGATATCCGCAATCGACCCAAACATCATGCCCAGCGTCGACTTGATCCTGTCCGGGATCACTCGACCCGACGACCCGCGCGCTATTCACGAGAGCGACCTGACGGCGAAGCATTGACGCGCCCGCCTTCCTTCATAATCGAGCGCCGCGCCATCGCGCCGCGCCATCGCCAGACGCGGGCCCTGGACGGTTTCCGTTGAACGTAAGAGCATCCCGACATCGGGCAGGATCGCCGCAGAGATCGCCCGCGCGTTGCGTGACCGTCCTATGTGTTTTCCTCGATCATGGATATGAGGACGCGCCTTGCCCAGCATCCTGCCCGTTGAACGATACCCGAACGGCCGGCTGAAAAAGCCTCGCACATTAGAGAAGATCGCCGAGGCCGAGCGCGCCGTCGCCGAGGCAAATATGATCACCGTCCTGAAACAACCGCATCGCCGCGGCAACCGATCGCAACTTGCCGAAAACCCTCTTGGGCGTTTCTGTCTTGACCACAAGCTGGATCAAGCCCTTTACGATGCAGGCGACGCATACGGCACGTTACGCCGAAAATGGCAGGCACAGGCCGGCGCGCCGATGATCGATCGGCTGGGCGGAAGCGGAAACGGCGCGGACGTGAGTTTAGAAGATTGGGAGAGATGGGGCGCGCGAATCCGCGAATGGGAAAAGGAAATGCAGAGCGCCGGGGGCGAGCATGGATTAGCGGCAGTCGTCGCGCTGTTGTTCGATAGGCCTGGCCCGTCAATCAAGATCAAACCACCGGCCGCCATCGCGTCGTTATTGGCGCTGGCCAAAGCGCAGGGCAAGAAATGACTGAGGGCGTCGCCTTCATGGATCTTGCGCGGCGCGACTGTCGCTATCCGTTAGGCGAGCGCGACGACCCGCCGACGCTGTTTTGCGGCGAGCCGACAAGAACGGGTTCGCCATACTGCGCATTTCATCATGCAGTCGCCTATGTGCGCACCCGTCGCGCCCAGCCGCAGTATCGCCAGAGACAGACGCCCGCCATGATTGAGGCCGGCGCCGGCGCGAGGAAATCACCCCAGAACCCAGACAATCCCGACGCCTGGAGCGGATCGAGGCCGGCGAGGAAATCACCCGCTTTTGCGTAACCTCACCCCGGCGCCGCCGCCGTTTTCCGCAATGAACTCGACCCCGGCCGACTCGAGCGCGGTTTTGATGGCTAGGAGATTGTTCGCCATGCCGGGGGCCGGGCCGTCGCTGGCTTCCATACGGCGCAACGTCGGAATCGAGATATTAGCGGCGCCGGCCAGTTGGGCTTGCTCCAATCGGGCCAATGCCCTGCCTGCCGCTATCTGCCTGCCTGTAATCTTAGCGTTATCGCTCATTGTGATTTATACCGCTTGACATATCCCGGAACGTGAGCGTTATATATCACCGCTGATAATACCGCTCAATAGAAACCAGCGCCGGGAAAGCACTTTCCGGCGAACGGGAAAGGCTTGTCCGATGCAGTTTGACCACAACCAAGAATGGCGCTGGCCGGAGGGCGTGAAGCCCGAGACCATCGCCCTTGCCAGAGCGAAGAGAGACGCCGACCGGGCCGCCGGTCTCGCCGTCCAGTTCCGTCACCCGGACTCCGGCAACCTCTCCGAATTTTGCTTTTCGACCATCGCCGAGCGGGATCGCTTTATCGCCCGGCTGTCTGGCGCCTACGCCGTAAGTTGAACCAGCTTTTAACCGTAACAGGATTTGTTGACATGGCTCATCTGAAAACCCTCGCGCATCGCGCCGAAAAATATCTTGCAGCAAATGAAGCCGCGAAAGGAAACTATCAAGACTCCACTTATGCGCGTCTCGAAAAATTGGAGCTTGCAGCATACGAGACCGAAGCCAAAACCATTGCTGACGTTGCTGCATTTCTCAAATTGCTGAAAGATTTTTTCGACACAACCGGCGTCAATGACAGGATGTTGGAAACACCAATTTGCGAAAGAATTGATGAATGCATTCGCATCGCAGAGAGCGCGCGGAATAATCAAATTACGAAATCATCGTCAATAAGAGAAGGTAAAAAAAATGAGCAAATCATCTGAAAAACGTGACCCGGATGAAATCATTTTGACCCGCCACGGCCGGGAGGAATTGCAACGCATGATCTCCGATGGCGCCAAGATCGTCACGACCGGCGAGCCTGAACGTATCCCTGTTTTCGGCTACGTTGGGCAACCGTTGACAAGCGAAGACGAAGAAGACGAAGGGCCGTTGCCGTATAGGACGGAAGCGGAACTAGACGAAATATTCGACGAAGACGCCTTCGATTATGACGGATCAATCGAATCTCAAATCCTCTGCAATCAAACCGGCTGGCATGATCTATGTGAGTTGCGCGGCGCTGTCTTCGTCTCGCCGCCAAGCGCAAGCCGTGACCATGCGCTGAAATTGATCGATCGTCTTGAAGGATGGTTCGAACGCAAAGACGAACAACTGATTAACTTGCTCGCCGGCCGTGACAAAGACGGGGGCGCATCATGAGCGCACCCCGCGAATTTATTGAGATCGACCCCAGCTTGTTGCCGCGTCTTGAACGGCTGATCGAGAACCTGATCGCACTCGCCGACGAATTGAGCGGCGATTGCGACCGTGAGGACGACGCGCCGGCCGAGGATTCCGAACTCGACGACGACGGCGACGACGAGGGCAACACGTGGTTGCCGGCGCACCTGCCCGGCGGAAGTAGCCGGACGCTGAAAATCCGCAGGATCTTCTAATCACGCATGGCGCGGCTTCACGGCCGCGCTGGCAACCTTCGCGCTGGACGGTTTGATGACAGTGGCGGCGCGATTGAATGACCAACCACGGGGCGGATTCACAGGTCACAGGCAGTCCGAAAGATTGAAGCCTGAATCCCGGCGCCACGGCAGGCGTCGAAAGTAGCAATCGACTGACAGGGCGCCGCTTGCACCTGTCGGGCCTGACGTGACGGCCGGCTCCGAACGAGCAGCAAGATCACAATGGCAAGGAACGCCACCTAGTCGCATTGCGGCTGGGGCTGGGCGTCCTATGCCCTTGTTCCGACCTCACCAAACGAGCAACCCCGATGGATTTATTCACTCCTGATCGACTGGGTACGGATCCACAGACCCGGAATTTTCAAAAAACGCGCGAGCGCGACGCGTGCGCACATGCGCGACATGCACGGGGCGACATGGCGGAACTGGTCAAGATGATCGAGCAGATGGCGGCGCGACGTTGCAGCGTCAATCAAGTTGTCGCGGCCGTGCGTGAGTTCTACGAGCGCAGCGCTACGACACCAGCGCAATCGATCTGGATAAGCGCCAGCGCGCCAGAATGGCAGGCGTGGGAAACATTCTGGCGCAAGACCAAAGGCAGGACGCCGCCGACTGATAAACGCGGCGGATGGCGCTTTCCTTCACTGATCCCGCCGTCTTAAACCGTCTCAAACCGACTGAATAAGACGCATGAAACGCGATGTAACGCAATGTAACGCAAAACGGGAATGAGGATCATGACGCGCTGCACTATGCAAACGCAATGCGAACGCAATGCGAACGCATTGGCAATGCTCTGGCATTGCTACAGCATTGCTAACGGCGAACGACTGATTAAGAGAAGCGCGCGACCAATAAACCATGAGACGAAATTACACAACCGGCGGACGATGAAATGACGAAGCAACCACAGACATGCGCTTATGATCGCCGCGTGATTATGCGAGACGCTCATAAGCGATTCCGCGACGGCCGCCGGCTGGGCATAGACTGGACCTTTGCTCATTGCCTGCAAACCGCATGGCGAGCGGCGCGCATCCGGCAGGAGCGGGACATAACCGCGACCATGCGCATGATCGCCGACATGATCGACGACCACATGTCGCGCCGGATCACGCTGGCGCCGGAAATCCGAAAGGGCAGGATCTATGAAACGCATCCTATGGGCTTTCGCCTGTTATCTCCTGATCACCGTCGCCGGATGGCTGACGACGGCCGCGCGATACGCTGACCGCATGGCGCGCGACGAAGGTTTGCGCCGTCGCCGATGATAGTTTAGAAAATACGCAACGGCGGATAGCGACCGCCATTTGAACGCCTCGACCGTGGATGTAACGGCGGGGCGTTTTTTATTGTCTGGATTGCGTCACGCTGTCCCGACTACACAATTAGAAGATTTTCGGCCGCTTCTAGGCTTGCCCACAAAATCCCGAAAAATCGCCAATTGTCGAATTGAGCCGATCGTCATGCTTAGCAGGAAGCTGTCGCACATGCGTGTCGACCCCGCCGCTATGAACATGCTCGACATGGCGATGCAGAGGAAGCCGGGAGAGGATCAGCCTCGTGATCCAGAGACCGGGCGCATGTTGCCGAAAGATAACAATGTTTCTTTTCGGGCAGAGCATCAACCCAAAGGCAACACCGCCGCCGCCGGACTGCGCAGGCTACGGAACGCCGCTAGCAAAGGCAACGCGCAAGCCACAGAACGCCACAGGCGCGCATCTCGACCGGACCAGGCACAACCCGCCCAGCCGGATTGTTCGCTTGCCAATGACGGATTAACACTGCGCTATTCATCGTGGCAAAAAAACATCATTACTCATGTCGCAATTTTTGATTTTGTGAGCCTTCAATAATTCGAAGGCGAGGACATGCTCGAATTATTTATCAAGTCACCCGTCGACGAAAAGCCAAGCCCGAATGAAATCGCTTTTCGTCTCCTGATATGGACGCTAGAGCGGATCGATAGACCGGACGTGCGCCGTCTCCTGATCGAGGCCGCCGCCTTGCTCGCCAGCGACGACTGAGCATCTGGACGCGGCACGGGATCGCCCGGCCGATGGCGTGACGTTCCGATCACCGGGCGATTGACCATCTGCGCAAGATCGAGACGCGAGACCTCGATCATCCCGACGCCGGCCAAAGACCGTCATAAGATCGCCCTGGCCCTGCTATCGACCGCGCGAGCCATGCGCATGATCGAGGCGTCGCCGTTGCCATCGGGCAGGATCAAGACCTAGACCACGCCGGGCAGGATCACCGCCGCGCTTGGATCAAAGACAAAAAATCGGAATATTTGTTCGCCATGGTCCTTTGAAAGTCGCTGCAATGCGCGTTTTTCTGGGGGACGGATTTGGGGGACCAGTCACGCCAAGAGCATGTAAAGTATTATATTTCAGTTATTTACGACGGAAAAATAGAACCCCGCCACTCCGACCATTTATCTCTTTGAAAATAAAACATAAAACGACGTTTTTCCGAGCGGAATAAAACCGGAACAATTTCGACTCTTTCGACTCTTTCGACCAGCCATGTTCCGGCGCTGTTCTCATAGGGTCACCGACAGCCGCGCCGGAGCATGGAGGAAGTCTCAGCGGGGTTGACCCGCCCCGTCGCTCACCGCCGCTCGATATATTTCCTGCAAATTGCCGACAGCTCCCAAAAATTCTGTCCATGAGTAATGTCCAAAGAAAAATATTCAAATTGCATTATTCTTTTGCTCGTATGTCAGTTCTACCCACAGAGGATCTTTTGTTTTCGTATCCGGGCCGTAACTCACATTGAAGACCGAGCCCTTGAATGCCGTCGTTTCCTCATTCACATCCCCATCTCCTCTTACAATCCTTCCTCTCGTGCGCTCTTTGAGTCGCTTATCCAGATTTTCATAGGGCATCTGCCATCCCTTTGGAGCGCTTTTGGTTTTTTGTTCACTGGCGACTTTTTGGACGAGCGGTATCATTGCGCAGAGTCTCGGGTCTGTCATCAATTCCAGACCGCCCTCTCTCAACGTCGCATTATGGCTCGCATGATGGCCTACCTTGTATAAAATGGTGCGCGAGAGCAGGCGATCTATCGAAAGAGTCTCCGTGTTGACGACATCATCGGCTGGATAGTCTTGATCTCTCCATGATAACCAGTTGCCGACCTGAGCATCGGCGGCGAAGAGCAGGATTTCACGATCTGGCAATTCAAGCGCCAGAACAAGCGAGGTGTTATTTACATCGCCGTCGATCTTCAGGGCGAGCGACTCAGCGCTGCCAAGCCATTCCTCATCAATGCGCTCACTGGCTGGAATTTGCTCGTATTTTTTTACTATAGGATCGCTCGACAATATATCGTCAGAGTTGCCGGCAGCAAACTTGCCGGGAAAATATTCGCGTCGATACGGTAGACTGAATGGTTGATCGCTGCCTGCAGAAGCTCCCTCAAGATCAGCATGAACGGCGGCGAGGCTGCTTACGGCGGCGACATCCTCCCCTTTTGCAAGATAAACTTCCCGCTTACCCTCGCCGGACGGATCCAGCTTGCGCAGCCGATCATCATCGCGTGGCGGTCCGAGAACATATGCCCGCAACGTATTGCCTACGCCCCATTTGTGAACTTCTCCCGGCTTCAGATAGGACGTATTTGTGGCTCCGGCACGCTGCTTGAGCCAATCGATCACCGCCTCGCAGCTCGCATTGCCGGAAAGCGCTCCGTTGTCGGCAACCATGCCGACGCCGCTCCCGACATTTCCTGGCGGACCATAAAACTGCATCAGATCCCGAACAGTGTTCATCTTCTCCGTGTCTTTGAGCGCCGGACTGTCGACCAATGCAGTGAGCGCTGCGACCGCCCGATTCTTCTTGTCTCGATAGGCGTTGGCCAGAGCGTCGCTCCGGTCCTCGGTCCACGCGACCCATAAGTTACGGAGTTCGAGAGAGTCGAAAATATCCCTGGCGTGAATGAAACCAGAAAGGTGATCATAATGTTCGTGAGTGACAACAACGACATCAAAATCAGAACCAAACTCCCCAATAAGATTTTTGACGCCAGCGATAATTCTTTCCTTGCCTAGAGCCGTCGTCGGCTTCTTTTCCTCCGAGCCTATTCTCTGCAGAACGCCGCAATCGATCAGCATTTTGAACGGCTTGACCTTTTTGTCGTCGAGGCTGTGTCTGATGAAAAAGAAATCGCCAAGTATCCCGCGATACATGCGGATGGCGACCATGCTCCTCGCGGGTTTCTCCCGCTCTGTCGCCGCCTTTTTTCTGACGCTGGCTGTGGTTCGACCGCCCTTTGCAGTGCTCTTCTCCCGTGAACTTTCCTGCGCGGGCTTTTCTGTTTTTTTATTTGCTCTTGGTCGGGGATTTTCCCTGTCGGCCATAACTTGCTCCTATTCACCGCGATGCGCCATGGCGAAGGGCTCACGCGCCGCTGCGCCCGTTGCTGCCGGAATATAGGTGAAGGCGGCTCCGCCCGGCTGTTGCAGATAGGCTCTTTGTTCGTTGAGCCGCTCGGGATCGTCGATTCGCTTTCTGATCACAAACCTCAAATGTCTGTCGCGCAAATCGATGATAAGCGTCGCGCCGCCACGGAAATTGAAGTCCTCCCTGCCAACAGGCTCCCCCCTATCCGCCTTTTTTTGTTGCTCCGGGTCGAAATATCCCCGTCGTCTTTGTGTCACTTCAATCACGAGCTGACGTAAATCCTGACCATCGGGACCAGCGCGGCGCGTTACCCGTACGCTGTGCACTTCTACTTTGGGGAATCCCTCTGCCTGAGCGATTGATTTGGGAGCGTTTTCTCGTAGAGCGAAATAGACGCCGAGCGCCTTTTCCCATTGCAAATCGATCGCAATATCCTTTTTGTCCGGCAGCACGAGCCAGCGCCATACTTGCTTTCGTAACTCCTCCGCCTGATGGATGATCGCATCACGGTCGTATTGCGGCTCCAGACTCAAATTCAAATCTCGAAAATCCTTGGAGAGATCATCCTGGCCCAACAACTGCTCGGGACTATCCCACAGAAGACTTTCGGGCGATGTAGACAGACAGTTGCCCGCCGTAATTCCGCGCCGCAGGAAAGCCTCCGAAAAGGCGATACGGTAATTCCGGGTGTCTTCGGGAACGAGATCCGCATCAGCGGTGATGATTGCGCGTAAAAACTCTCCGAAGCGAACATCTACGGGCGGCAAATAATCCATGGCGCGGATACACATGCGCAAGACATGTTCAGCGGTTTTGGTCGCCTCATCGGTCAGCCGCCGGGCGAGATCCGAGTCCAGACGCTTTCCCTGACCACGCTCGACCTTGCCGATACGCAAAAGATCATCGGTACGTGTCTTGTAGATTTGCAAGAAGGCGTCGAATACAGCGGCAACCAGTATGGCTCCGCGGTCGTGACACTCTAGCGTATTGGCGAGCAGTTCTGGATCTGGTTGCTTGTCAATATATTGCCGGAGAGCTCCGTGGCCCGAGGTTCCAGCGGCGAATTGGCGCGCCAGGCCGCTCAGCAGGCTTTCGCTGTCAAGATCGCCGCCTTTTTCCTGAATATGCGCATAAACGGCCTCGGTTAGCGTAAAATGAGAGAAGAGGGCCACAATATCCGCGAAGGCTTCGTGAAAAGCTCGACTATCCGGGCTTGTCGCCTCCTTGTAACGCCGGTGCAATCCATCCAGCACGGCGTGAGTAGTCTCATGCGCAATGATGTCATGCGACAGAGCGGTGAATATCCAGCTGGCGCCCGCAAATAGGTTCTGGCTGCGAAAATAACCAAACAGTAAAGCATGCTTGTCGAAACTATAGTAGGCGTTAGCTTCACGGATGGCGTGGGGGTAGATGCGCAGTCTTTTTACCGCCTCATAGGTTCCGGTTTCCCTGTTCCAGACCGGGGCCCATAATATTTTTCTTCCCAGCGCGCGTTCAAATAATCGCACGACTTTCATTGCAACAGCGAAGACCATTTGCTGATGGAATTGGGGGTTGCCTTCAGACGGCGCCAATCCGTTTTGGGCCAGAAGATATTTATCATTCAAATCCACCGCATCATAGAATTGTTTACTGGCAGGATCAATATCGATGACTTCGAAGTATTCGTTGACCGGGCCTCGCTCAAGTGGCTGCTCCCAGACTTGTTCCCATGGCAGATCGATGGTTGCATAGGCGTAGCCGACTGTGCCGAGCATGATCGCTGATTGTGGATCGAATGCATATACGCGAAGTCGCCGGGTAGAGGGAGGTGGGTATTTCATGCCTGCTGCCTCCTCACAATTAGCGTTTCGGGGCGAAATGTAGCGCTCTAATGTAGCGCTCAGCGTGCATTTTGTTGCCGGCGCATCAATGCGGACCGATGCCTCGATTACCAAATATTATCTGTGCTTGCCGCCGGGAAGGCAAGAATTATTCTTGTCCGGCTCCTGTAGAGCATCTCGGTTAGCAGGCCCCTGAATGCAGCATTACTCGAAGCCACAGACAGGAATGGCGATCATCGGCTCAGGCCGGGGCCTCGTATGAGAAAAATCATCTTGCGCAGGTTTTTTTCATCGCTGTTGCAGACAGGCGATCGAGGCAGAAGCAATTCCTCCGCATGGAGCGCAACACTTAAAAAGCGCGCCATAGCCTGGAAAATGTTTCCCCCTGAATTTTGCATATTGCCTTTAATGATCCGCATGCCTGCAGTAAACGGCGCGGCATTGTTACATCACCTTCATCAAAAGACACTCACGCCAATTGCATCGCGCCACAGTTGACTAACCAGTCCTTCGACTCAATAATCAAAAAAATTGATCGTTATGTTTCATTTTTTTGCACTTGGGAGATCGCCAATGGCCATCAACGGAAAAACTCTGGGAATAGCCCTTTCGGGCGGAGGATTTCGCGCCACCCTGTTTGGATTGGGCTCATTGTGGCGACTCAATGACGCCGGGCTCCTCGGCAATCTCGACCGCGTGACAAGCGTCTCGGGCGGATCAATCATCGCGGGTGTTTTGGCGCATCGCTGGAGCCAGTTGAAATTCGACAATGGTCGCGCCGGAAATTTTTATGAGATCGTCGCGAAGCCCATTACCGATTTCTGCTCGCGTTCGATCGACCAAAGCGTGATCCTCTGGGGAGGCGTGAATCCTTTCAAGACCGCTGGAGACTACCTCGCCGACTCTTACGATGACGCGCTATTCAAAGGCGCTACGATCAAGAACGGACTGCCCGACGCCGCCAAGGGCCAGCCGAAGTTCATTATCTACGCGACCAATCTGCAAACTGGACGCAGCTTCCGCTTCAGGCAGGACATGATCGCGGACTGGATGCTCGGAACGTCTGCAAAGACGGATGTCTCGCTTGCTTTCGCGGTTGCGGCATCGAGCGCATTTCCGCCGGTCTTTTCACCCGTGAAACTGACAACTGATCCTGATGATTGGGAAGGCGGCGAGGCGCTCCCCAATATTCGCGCCCTGCGTCAACACATCGCGCTTGCTGACGGCGGCGTATACGACAACATGGGGCTGGAGTCCCTCGTCGATAATGTCGATATCGCCCTGGTCAGTGACGCGGGAGCGCCCTTTGAAATCGTCGAATCGGCCCCAGAGGATTACCTTATGCAGCTTGGCCGCGTGAGAGACATCCTGATCGACCAGACGCGCGCCTTGCGAAAAAGGTGGCTGATCGAGGAATTCGAGGCCAAGCGCAAATTCGGAGCCTTTTGGGGCATCGGCACGCGTCTATCTAATTTCCAGGGCGCGTCGGGCATGACCAATGACACGGCCGTGACGATGGCTCTCGAGAACATACCCACGCGCCTGAACGCCTTCGACGCCCAAACACAGGGCCATATCATCAATTGGGGCTACGCTCTTTGCGATATTTCCTTACGCGTCAACGCCAAACTGCCCATCCCCAAGGCGACGGAATGGCCCGTACCCGCCCATACCTTTTAAAACCGCCTTTGAGCGGACGCCTGACGACGACGCGCGCGCCTGATTACAACGCGCGCGCCTGTCATCTCTCTAGCGTCGCCAGCGCGCGAACGCCTCTCCGCACGCCATCGTGTTAACCGCGCTGATTTCCAAATAATCAAGGGCGACAGTTTGGTCTGGGAGTTCGGACATGACCTTCGATTTAAAAGCCGCGCTTGATCGGCTCGCCGAGACGCAGCGGCGTATTGAAGAGCTTGAACCGGACGATCTGCGCACATCCGGCAGCGGTGCCATGGACGGTCCCTCTCGCGAGGAATTGTCCATCGTTCTCCAGGAACAGCTCGATGAAATTCAGGACGCCCTGCACCCGGAGGAGGCCGAGATCAATCGCGTCCCGCGCCCCGAAAGACAGAGCGATATTCTTGCAGACGAGACCGGCGGTCTGGCGCTCATGGTCGGACATACGGCCAGAAGTCCGGGCTACGCCGGGGCGAGCCCACCCTTTCCCGACGACGACCGCCACGAATACGGCTGGAACAAGGACCTGGCGCTACGCGCCAGAAAATACGCGCAAAGTCGCGGCATACGCTGCGAGGTGTTCACACGCGACGGCAAGGACGTCGCCGCGTCCTACGACGCCGTTCGCGCCTGGAAGCCGACAGCGACCGTGGAGCTTCACTTCAATTCGGTTGCAAGACCGGCGGACAATCCTGACGTCAAGGGATCGCTCGTGCTTTACGGAGCCGACGATTCGCGACGCTGGGCGCAAATGCTGCTGGATGTCCTCGTCGATCTTTATGATCGCCGGGGGCCGCGCGAAAATCTCGGGATTCACATTCCCGGTCCCAATAACGGTTATAGTCGGGGACAAGCGAATGTGACGCAGATTTTCCCCTCGGCGTTGATCGAGCCTTTTTTCGCGCATAACCTGAACGAAGGCCGGATGGCGATCGACAGGAAGCAGGCGCTGGCGGAGCGAATTGTCGCCGCCTTCGCCAGCTTCGCCGGCGCGCCACTGGCGGAAAGCGAGACCGGATCGGGCTCGAATCCTGGCGCTATCGCTTCAAACAACCCGATCGTCTCGCCGCGCCTCGAAGCCGCCGCCGACGCCATCCAGACGCCGGAGTTTCGTGAGCTTTGGTCGACCTATCAGTCCACGCCGCTGAATCTACCCGGGCTCTCCCCAGAGGTCGCCGAACGCCTGAAACTAATCACACTGGCGCAATGGGCTGAGGAGTCGAACTGGGGCAAGAGCGAGCTGGCGCGCCTGCACTTCAATTACGCGGGGATGAAAGCCATTTCCGAGGTCGCGAGGGTGATTTCGGAGGCGCCTGCGACAAAAGTCGTTTATCAAGCCCATGACGGGTCGGATATCTATCTTCGCTTCGCCGCCATAAGCAATTTCATCAAGGGATACTGGCTTTTTGTGGAGCGCACGCCTTACGCCGGCTGGCGAGAGGTTGCGCATGAGCCCGCAGCCTTTATACGCCACCTCGCCAACCATGGCTGGGCGCAGAAAGCCGGCTATGCCGAGCGCGTCATCGTTATCGCCGACACCTTGCGCGAACTCGGCGTCGGCGCTTCCAACGGCGCGCTCAATCCGGCATCGTCGTCCGGGGCGGCGCCGGCGATCGTCGCGGTTCCCGCCGACGGCGCGTCAACCGGCGCCGTCGCGACGCAATCGTCCCTCAATCTTTCGGCGCTTCCGCCTCAAAGCACGCCCGAGTTTCGTGCGCTTCTCGTCGAAACGTCGCTTCCTCAAGAGCTGAAGCCGCTGATCGCTGTGCTTGCTGCGCAATGGGGCATCGAGAGCGCATGGGGCGCTTCGGAACTGGCGCGACTGCATTATAATTTTGCCGGTGTGCCATGGGTCGATTTCATGGGAGATCTGGCTGTCAGGGTCCCCCACCCCACACGCCCGGATAAAGGCGACTTTTGCCGCTTTCTGACACTGCAAAAATTCGTCGACGGTTATGGCCGTTATCTCGATCGGGCCGACGCATTGACTGCATGGCGTCAACACATCGCGGACGCTGAAAAATTTATTGAGTTCCTGGCAAGCGCATACCGTCCCGAAGATGCTGGCTACAGCGGAGCTTTGAAAATCCGCTACGCCAGACTCCTCACACCGGCTGCGACGACGCCTGTTTCAAATACAGGTCAAGGCCCGGAGCCGAAACCCCTCTCTCCAGCGGCGCAGGATGGGCGCGTCGTCGTCAGGATCGAACGCATTCGGTCCGAGAGACGGCAGGGCGCAGCCTATGATCGAACCGTCAGTCGCTATCAGGTTCTGCTTGACGGCCAACCAATCGACGGCGCCTCCGGGATGGCGGTTGAAAGGCAAGGTCCCGGCGACAACAGTCTTGAAGGCCGTCGCTTCGCTCGTCGGATCGAAGCTGGAGTCTACTCGCTTTATACGCACCACGGGAGCCGGCAACTCAACGGCGTCACGATGTATGAGACGCACGGATACACTGAAGATAGGAGCGTCGGTGCGGCGCCGAGGCCGTCGCTGCGCCTCGGCGGAACCGGATCGCGTGCGGGAATTCTCATTCATCCCGCTCAAAACTATGTCTGGAGCGTGGGTTGCATCAATCTTTCGCAGCCCTTCAACGACGTCGCATTTAAACTCGATTGGCAGGATAGCCGGGGCCGCGTCATCGCCCTCATTGATCTTCTCAAAAAGACGCTTGGAGATCGCTTTCCCGACGCCAAAAACCAGCCCATCGAGAATGCGTTCGTGCAGATCGTCGGCGAGCCGGGTCCGGCGCGCGAGACCGACATCGCCATCGCTGGCGGCGGGGCGCTCTCGGCGAGCGAGCGGCGGCGCGTTTTCGCCGAGGCGGAGATGGCGACGGCTGCGGACATTCTGGCGACGGAGCATACAATCGACAAGGCGAGCGAGGCCGAACTCTTCGGCGCACTCGCTGATTCGATGCAGGCTAGCGCCGACCTCCGCATGGCGGAGCCGGGCCTGATCGAGAAAGCCGTCGCCAAAGGAGTTAACATCAAGGGCCTGCGCGGTCGTCGCGGTGAGAATTTGTGGATTCCCTGGGTGAGCGCCTGGCGGTCGGCGACGGCGATCTCGGAACAGGACGTCCGCGCTCCAATCATCGCCCAACTCGATCGCATCGCCGCTCTTCTGAAAGAGCGCGACGTCGATGTGGCCGACAAGGACGGGCGATTGTCGCCGATGGGCTGGGCCGCTACGCTTGATAGCCCCGGGGCGATCAATCGCCTGCGCGAACTCGGCGCCGATATTGACGCCTTCGATGGCGCCGGAATGACGCCGCTGCACCGGGCCGCTTATGAGGGCGCGAGGGAGTCCGTTGCGCGTTTGCTCGCGCTCGGCGCTGATCCCCTTCTGAAGACGAGGATTCAGCCCATGCCGCCCGACGACGAAGACGCCTTCGATGTCGTCTATACGCCCGGCTCCGACGCCCTCGATTGCGCGCGTCAGGGCCGCGATTTTGAACCGCTCGACCCGGAACGTTTGTTCGACTACGAGAGCGTCATTGCGTTGTTGTCGGCGAGGTCACGATAAAGCGCCGGACTAACGAACCGTGTTTGTCGGTCCCGACGGGGAGACAATCGAACAATGCGCTATCTGATAATACCCAGAGTGGATCTGGCGGCGCTCGAATTCGGCGGCGTCGCTCCGCAACCCGCCCTTCGCACCCGCATGCGGGAAAAGCTCCACGAATTTCGCGTCAGCCATGATCAGGCGCACTCGACCATAAAGAACGCTATCGAGCGCGAAACGCGTCGCCTGAAGAGCGCTGGCGCACAACGGATCCTGCGCGTCCTTGCCAGTCCCGAGCGGCAGATGATCTCCACAGGGATTACAGTCATTGAGGCTGATGAGACCAGCGCAAGCAACCTTGGCGACGAACTCACCGAGGCGGTTCTGGTCCAGGACGACTCGATGAATCTGATCGCTCCCCTGCCCGCATCGGGAGATATCGCCGCCGCTCAGCCCACGGTTGGCGACGGCGAAACGCTCTGGCACCTGAGGCAAATAGGCCTTGAAGCCGCGCGCAAGGCCGGCTTCGCCGGCACAGGCCATGGCGTGACTGCGGCCGTTCTCGATACTGGCGTCGCCGACGTGCCGGAACTCGCCGATCGCGTCGTCGACGCGCAAGAACTTGATCTCGACGGTTGGCGCACCAGAAAACTTGATCAAACGAAAGACACCCATGGTCACGGAACCATGGTGGCCGGCTTGATCGCCGGCCGCACCGTCGGCGTGGCGCCGGGGGCGTCACTCGTTAATGTCATCATGCTTCCCGGATCATATGGGACTTTAAGCGGATATGTTCTGGCGCTCGAATGGGTGGCGTCTCAAACGAATATTTCGGTCGTGAATATTTCAGCAGGCCAGTCAGGGTTCCATCCCAACATGCAGATCATGACCGAGGTGCTGCGTCGGGTGCATGTGCTGACGGTAAGCGCCATCGGCAACGAAGGGAAGGACGAGACGCGCAGTCCGGGCAATTACCCTAACGTCATCTCGGTTGGCGCATGCAACTCCTCTGGAGGCGTATGGTCGCGCAGCGGCGGTGGAAACGTTATTCTCGAAGGGCTGACAGTCACCGCGCCCAAGCTTGTGGCGCCGGGCGAGGCTGTCACCACCTGCACGAAGTCAGGAGAATTCGCCGCCTGGAGCGGCACCTCCCTTGCCGCGCCGATCGTAACGGGACTGGCGTGCCTCCTTCTCGAACGTTGGCCAGACATGACTCTTGCGCAGCTCGAAGCAGAACTTCTGGATCACGCGGAAAGTCTCGATCTGCCAAAAGATCGACAGGGTGCGGGACGCGTAATGCTGTCCCCGAAGTTACTATCTTAACCCGGATTTGTCGCCGACGTGCGGCCTCGCCCGACAAGCTGCGTGGTTTTCATCACAGACGCGCGCTGAAATCGAACGGGTCGCTCGACAACAATACGCCGGTCATCTGCGCGGTGGCGCAACGCGCTAGGGCGAATGATCTCCCGCTGTGAACGATGGTTCACGGGCGATTTCAGCGCTGGCTTGCTCCAGGCTGCTTTTTTGCCCTTGCTCGGAAACATAGGAGCATTCTGCGTTCAATCGTCGATCGAGCCGCCCACCCGGCGCTTGCTGTTGGCGCGCGAGATCAATGTTTGGCGACAGCTTCAGGGAACGTCCATTTGCCGTTGATGATTTCCGGATGAGGCCGATAGAGGCGCACGATGTAATTCCATCCGGGCATAATGCGTAAATAATTTTTCAACCCGGGATCGCCGCCGAAATTAATCACGACCGAACCATCCTCTTCTTTCCGGGCGGTGAGGTTGTTGACCGAAATCGCGTTCTCGGGAGCTTCATAAAAGCCCTTTTCGTTATAGACCGTGATGGACCAGAAACCATCGACTGGCGTGTCTTTCACTCTCAGGGAATAGGCCTGGCGACCATTATTCTCCTTTGGCGTGACATTCAGATAGATCGCATCCTGTTCACGATTTCCGCCCCAACCGACAGCGGTCGCGATCAAATGCTTGACCGGATCGACCTCTTTTATGTCGCCAAAACTGGCGTGGCTGTCAGGCTGGAAAGGGCCGAGAACCAGCAGGGCGTCGTGAAGCTTCTGTCGCTGCGCCTGATCCCATTCGGGCAATTCGAGCTTGCCGACGTTGGCCTGCCTTACTTTGATCTCATCCTGGAGCTTGTGGGTTTTTTCGACATCAGCAGCGCTGTTCGGGTCCATAAATGTGCGTATGATGACATAGGCATAGCGCGTTCCGATATTCTTCATGTTCAATGTGTAGTCACCGGGCTTGTATGAAACAAGCTTGATGAAGTGATCTTCGTTGATGACGACGAGCGACTGGAACCGACCATTGGTCTTCGGCATGGCGATGGTCGCCGGCGAGGTCAGATCGAAAACCCCCGCCGTGTAGGGCGTGTCGCGATTGAGCCGAATCACTTCCTGTTTGTCGACTGGCATCGGACCGCGCTCGCTGCACAGCTTTCCAAAGCAACCGGCGTCGGCGCGCGCTTGCATGTAGTAATGCGTTTCCGCACGTCTGAAATTTTCGACAGTGACGTTCCCTGCGCCCGTTGCCGGCGTCGAAAGGAAAAACAAAGCGATAAGAACGCGGGTCTTTTTGCCGATCATGCCGTCTGGTCCTGTTTTATGCGAGCCCAATCGTAATTGGCGATCTCATCGGCAGGCAAGCGCTCATTTAGAATTGGCTTGATGAGAAAATATCACAAATTTCGTCGCCGCTGGACATCGGGGGCGGGTGATGGAAAACTATTCCGGCACAAAGACGCCCGAGCCATGCTTGACGGCATGCTTGGCGCCATGCCTGGCGCAACGATTGGGGCGGCACATGGCGCAAATGTCTGGCGCAACGCCCGGCCGCGTCATGCAAGGCCCAAAGACAAAATGCAGGGAGACAAGATGATGCAACGTCTCGCAGCGATCACAGTCGGCGCTATGCTTTGCGCCGCGCCTGGCGTGGCTCTGGCCGAATACACATGCACGGGCGTTTTTTTGAAAAGCGCGGGCGACTACGCCAAAAACGATCAGACAACCATCTATGATTATTATTACCGCAACGGCGCGCTCGTCTATGGCGTGCCGAAGATCGGTTATCTGGACGCAAAACTCATCCGGCTCGACAGGAATTGCGTGCTGGAGCGGCTTGAGCGACGCCTCGATCTTGAGACGGCGCGCTAGCCGCCCGTCTCAGGCGCCCGTCTCAGGCGCCCGTCTCAGGCGCCAAGCCGTTGCGACTGATACTGCCCGGTCTTGCGATAGCGATAGAGATAGGTCGGCGCGATCGCCTCAATGGATTGCGGCGCGATTCCGAGCCCCTCGAACGTGCGGCCCTCCGCTTTCGCGTCGTCGCTCACGATATTGTCATGTTTGAGCAGTTCAACCTGGTCGGCGGTCATGCGCAAGATTTTCGGAAACAGACCCAGTGACAATGCGGTGAGCAGTTGCATGATCCACGCTACGATCTTGCCAGCGCCAAACCCCAGCTTCATCACATAACGGTCGCGCTCCGACGCTGTCAGAACATAGTCGACCAGGGCGCCGAAGCTTTTCGTCTCCGGGCCGCCAAGTTCGTAGACCGCGCCGGCGCGGGCGCGACCGGCGATCGCCGCCGCCACCGCCTCGGCGACGTCGCCGACATAAACCGGTTGGAAGCGGGTTTCCGCCCCGACAATCGGGATCACCGGGAAAAACCGCGCCATAGTTCCGAACCGGTTGAAAAACTCGTCCTCGACGCCGAACACTACCGAGGGACGGAGGATGACGGCGGTTGGAATCGCGGCCAGCACCGCTGCTTCGCCCTCGGCCTTGCTGCGCGCATAGGCGGCTGAACCCCGAGCGTCCGCGCCGATCGCCGACATCTGCACGAAATTGGTCACGCCGACAGCGGCGGCGGCTTCCGCCGCAAGGCGCGCGCCCTGCGCCTGCACAGTTGCAAATTTTTGTTTGCCGGTCTCGGCGAGAATACCAACCAGGTTGACCACCGCCGAGGCGCCCTGAACAGCGGCGACGACAGAGGCGGGATCGCGGAGATTGGCCTGCACGGCGACCACCTGTCCGGGCCGGCCGAGCGGCTGCAGGAAAAAGGCGAGATCGGGCCGGCGGCAGGCCACGCGCACGCGCCATCCGTCGCGCGCCAGCGCCCGCACGACATAGCGGCCGATAAAGCCCGAGCCGCCAAACACCGTCACAATGCGTCCCGCGCCCACGCTCTCGCCGCTCATGCTCTGTCCTCACTCCGCTTCATGCCGCACCGCCGCATCGGCGACGCCCGGGTCATAGCGAAAATCGGCGAGGAAGGAAATGCGGCGCAAGCGCCAGCCTGCGCCAAAATCGCGATTGCCGCAGCCGCCGGAGGCTTTTCGGCCGCCGCCACATTGACATGGGCGACCCAGCGGCCCTAAGAGACCCACGTTGCCCAGGTGGCGGAATTGGTAGACGCGCTGGTTTCAGGTACCAGTGGTGAAAGCCGTGGAGGTTCGAGTCCTCTCCTGGGCACCATTAAACTATTCAAATACAATTGCTTATACACACTCTTCCTACCTTCGAAAATTGAACCTGCGTCCTTGTGCGGTCCCGGGATTTCAAGAGTCTGTGCTTGAATGGTGCGGGATGACGCAGAGAATTCTGGGCTGCGCTTAAGCAGCATGTGGTGGTCACAATTTTTGCGACAGGCATTGTCATCATGAGCGAGACTGACGCCTCGCCCCATCAGCGCGCCCCCCCTTAACTGACCGAGCACTGCCCTCGCCTTTTTTGCTGACGAGCCCTTCACCCATTCCCATCCTCCTCCTGGCTTATGCGTCTTCGCGTGTTCAGGGGATTTTTTCGCCTCGCGGACGACGATGCGGAGCTTCTCACCGCAAGCCGAGGATCGATTTTTCTCGGCGCTGAGAGCCTTACCCACAACCATTTGAGGGATGGCGGCGGTTTTTGCAGGCTGTGTGGCGGTTGCCGGTTTCATGATCGTCCCTCCTTATCAAGACGATCAAATCAATAAGATCATCACTGCGAGTGTGTCAGAGGAAATCCTGAAGATTTTGAATAATCTGTGCCGCGCCGATTAGCGTTGACAGACGAATCGCGTGCGCTCCGGCTATTTCCAGGAGGAATAATTGACCCAATCTCCCGAATTTGCTGCAAGCGACGAATTCACTTTCGAAGGGCTCGTAGCAGCCCGACATCTTGCAGCATTGCTGTGCGAGCACGCATGGCAGGGAATGGAAGGCGCAATCGTAAGCGCCGCCGCAGTTCGGTACTTCGATTTCCGCAAGCCACAGGATGACGTTATCATCAACTTCCGCCAGCGAGACAGACAGGCTGGCCGTCTCAGTCTTGAGGCGAAACGCAATCTTTTCACAACATGCGCAGCTGATAATGATGATGATCGTAAAGTCGGTCTCGACAGCGCCGGGAAGTTGAATATAACTGAATTAAATGATGCTATTGTTCGCCTCCGGGCTGCGACAGAGCCTGTAGCAACCGGCGCTTATAGGACCCTGACCACGCTATGCGAACATACGCGCGGGAGCCCTATATCAGCTCTAGCGAGTTCGAGTGAAATGTGGGAGGTGCTTAACTCGTTGTCCGAATGACCGGTGCTAGGTCAAATAGCCCTGCTTGCTTTGTCAACCAAACATGAATCATAAAATGAGTCAAAATCTTAACGTCAAAGGCGTACCTGTTGCGTTGATCAATTTTCCGTACGTCAAAGTATTGAGGCCGCATCAATGGCTAAAGAATATACTTATTTTTGTACCGATATTGACTGCCCATAGATTTGGTTTCGACCATGTATGGAATTCACTCTTGGCTTTCATCGCCTTTAGTGTGCTCGCATCCGGCGTATATGTCATAAATGACCTTGTCGATATCGAAGCGGATCGAGCTCATCCTAGAAAACGCTACAGACCCTTTGCTTCAGGCGCATTAGCCGCGACGCAAGGGATATGGATTGCCGGGGGATTGATCGCGGTCGCTTTCAGTATTGCACTATATGTTGGGTTACCTCTCGCAGCAATTCTGCTGTGCTATTTTCTCATATCCACTGCCTACTCGATGTATCTTAAAAGGAAGCTTGTCATTGATATATGCGTTCTCGCCGGTCTTTATACAGTTCGCATCGTAGCAGGAGGAGTTGTTGCTGGCGTACCCTTATCAGAGTGGCTGCTGGCTTTTTCCATTTTCTTTTTTCTTTCTCTTGCCGCCGTAAAGCGACAGTCAGAACTAGTTGATGGTGTTGCGTCTGGAGAGGTGAAAGCTCACGGGCGAGGCTATCATATTAATGACCTACCTATAATCAGCAATATGGCATTGTCTGCAGGCTATGTCTCTGTGCTGATAATGGCGCTATATATTAATTCGCCAGAGGTCGTTACTTTGTACAAAAGGCCTCATGCTATTTGGGGTGTTTGTCCTGTCCTTCTCTACTGGACGACGCGTATGGTATTTGTCACGCATAGAGGCGCCATGCACGACGACCCTATTGTCTACGCTTTAAAAGACCGGGTCAGTTATTACTGTTTGGCTTTAATTTCATTTTTTCTCGTTGGAGCCATCCTTCCATGAGGCTCCGTTTCGTGGTTTTAAAATACGCATTTTTTGGGATTGTCGCGACAGCGGCAAATCTTTTCATGCAGCGAGGTGTATTTCTATTTAAGCCGGATGGAAATGCATTTTATCTAGCAATTTCGGCAGGCGCCGGGGTGGGGCTTGTGGTAAAATATACGTTGGACAAGCGGTGGATCTTCAAAGACCATGCATCTGGTGTTGGGTCTCACACTCGGAAATTCACGCGCTATGTGCTCATGGGCCTCTTTACGACTTTGATTTTTTGGGGTTTTGAAACGGGGTTTTGGCTTCTGTGGCGGACAGAACCAATGCGTGAAGCTGGAGCTATTATCGGCCTCTCTATTGGCTATGTGATAAAGTATCAACTTGATCGCAGATTTGTATTCACTGACAAAATATTACATGAAGAGTCTTCAGCATGATCGTCTCTGGCTGGGGCAGATATCCCAAAATAGATAGTAATGTCAGTCGCCCTCACACACGCAAAGAAATTTCGAAACTTTTGGCTATAGGACAGACTATCGCCCGCGGCAGCGGCCGAGCCTATGGCGACAGCGCCATCAACCCAATCAATACTATGGAAATGCGATGGTTTGACCAATTTGCGGGTTTTGATCCTGCTGCTGGCGTTTTGACTGTAAACGCCGGCGTGCAATTGCGCGAAATTACTAAGGTGTTTGTTCCGCGCGGCTGGTGGTTACCTGTTACCCCTGGCACAAGCTTCGCAACGGTTGGTGGTTCAATTGCAAGCGATGTACACGGCAAGAACCATCACCTCGTCGGAACGTTCGGTGAGCATGTTAAAGAAATTGAGATTATGCTCGGGAATGGAGAGATTGTAACAGCTTCAGCATCTCAATACGCGGATCTGTTCTACTCAACCTGTGGCGGCATGGGCTTAACAGGGGTCATTCTATCAGCTAAAATACAACTGGCGCCAGTAAAATCTGGTTTGGTAAAACAAAAAACGATAAAAGCCTCAAACCTTGAAGAGCTTTTTGAGTTATTCGAAGAGAACGCCGACGTACCCTATTCTGTCGCCTGGGTAGATTGCTTGGCCCCGGAAAGAGAGTTGGGACGTTCAGTTCTCCTGCTTGGTGACCATGCCAAAAAGGGGGGGGTGCAAATTGATTCCAGGCAACGTTTTAAAATTCCTATTGATGCGCCAGGCTTCTTGCTCAATCGATGGAGCATTAAAGCGTTTAACAGCCTGTATTATAGCAAAGCCAAGCAAGGTGATGAAAAGCTCGTCGGGCTGTTTGACTACTTTTATCCGCTAGATAAAATCGATAATTGGAATCGGATGTATGGCCATAGTGGTTTTATTCAATACCAGTTTGTAATACCCAAACAGAATGGCGCAGACAATATGCGCAAGTTACTAGGCCGAATTGCATATCTTGGAGAAGGATCGTTTTTGGCCGTGATAAAGCTTTTCGGCGGAGAGAATGATAATCTTTTATCGTTTCCATTCAGTGGATATACTCTGGCCTTAGACTTCAAAGTTTCACAGAAAACAATCGATTTGTTGAATGTGCTCGACGAGCTCGTCATAGACATGGGTGGTAGAATTTACCTGACAAAAGATGCGCGCATGACTTCTAACACGTTCAGGCGCACGTACCCTCGATGGGAAACATTTGAAAGTGTTCGGCAAAAATACGGCGCTATCGGCAAGTTCTCATCGGCTCAATCAGTCAGACTAGGTTTGTTATGAGTAAGATACTTATCATAGGGGCGACATCTACAATAGCCGAGCATTGCGCTAGAATATGGGCGACTCAAGGACATGAATTCTTTCTTGTTGGTCGTAATCCAGAGAGGTTAGATTGTATTGTATCGGACCTAAGTTTGAGAGGAGCTACAAAGGTAGGAAAACTGGTAATAGACCTCTGTGATTTTAATTCTCATCAAGCAATGCTTGATGCAGCCGAGAGAGGGCTTGGAGGATTGGACACAGTGCTCATCGCGCATGGCACGCTTTCAGATCAGAAAGCCTGCGAGCAAAGCGTTGCGTTAACTCTGCGTGAGATCGAGACTAACGGATTGTCTGTTATTGCATTGCTGACGCTCGTCGCAAATCGTTTAGAGGCCCAACGAAAGGGAACGATAGCGGTCATATCCTCAGTCGCAGGAGATAGAGGTCGGTCCAGCAATTACGTCTATGGAAGCGCTAAAGCGATGGTCACCGCCTATACCTCTGGGCTACGGCAACGCCTCCAAAAATCTGGTGTTTCAGTGGTGACTTTAAAGCCAGGGTTCATAGATACGCGAATGACTGAGGGATTTAGTAAGGGATTTCTGTGGGTCAAGCCTGCCGATGCTGCCGCCATTATAACAAGAAGCATTGACGGAGGATTCTCTGAGGAAATCTATGTTCCGTACTTTTGGTTTTTTATAATGCTTTGTATTAAATTAATCCCAGAAAATTTATTCAAGAGGATCAAACTGTGACTTATGCAGATAAATTAATGACATACATCATCGTTTTGGCCGTCATTTTTTTCGCATTTATTTTGTGCGTCATGTATAGCGGCCCATCTCATGGAGATGACACATTTATTTACATGAATTATGTGAAGCATGCGCTTAATGATCACGGCTTCGTTTTTAACATCGGAGAAAAATCCTTCGGAGTTACAAGTTCACTATGGCCACTTTTTATGACACCAGTTGCGCACGTTTTTGGAAATAAGATTGAGGTTTGGAAAACAACGAGCGCCCTGCTTTTTTCTGTGGGATCCGGCTTGTTTTTCATTTTACTAGCCGAAAAGTTGGAATTTAAAAGAGCGATCCTATTAACAACCTCCCTCATATTGGCCCCCCTCACTCTCCGCTGGAGTGGGTCTGGAATGGAGAATGGATTAACATTATTTATATTGATATCTTCGATTATTTTCGCTTTCACAATACAAAATCGCTGCGCTCAAGTGAAATGGCACGAGGTCGCCGGCGCAGGAATTTTATATTCACTCTTACCATTCTGCCGCCCTGAACTCACCGTCTTGTCAATCCTTTTCAGCATTCTTGGTGTTTACACACTGAATAGGAATACAGGCACGCAGAAGCAGGGCTTTATTCTTGTTTTTACGTATTGTACAACCCTTACTCTGTTGCTGGCCTTATGTGTCAATTTCTTTGGAGGCATAGTTCCTCAAACGGCCCTAGCCAAAGCTATCTCGACGGCTCAGGCGGATAAATTCTACGCCTTTAAAGAAATGCTTATGATTTTGTTTGTTACTGGATTTTTCGCATTTTCAGTTATATTTTTGATATTTTTCACAAATTTTTATCGCCCTCAGATGCCTGTCCTTATACTCATCTTACAATCTCTCACTGTTTTTCTCTACATGCTTACTAAAAATCAGCTTGTCTCAACTCGATACGATACGCATTTTGCGCTTCCTCTTTTGCTTGCTAGCCTTCTTTATCTTGCGGATAATTTGGAAAGGGCTCAGTCGCGAATATTTAATATCGGATGGATTTTAATGTTGGTTGCGCAATTTACCATCGATATTATTGTCTTATTCTATTTTTTCCCCGTGACCCGAGTATCAGAAGCAGCTACAAATGCCCCTTTTTTCGAAAAATTTAATATGCTTACAAGCGGTGAAGCAAGAATTGCAATGGTTGAGGTAGGTACGTTTGGCTTTTACACAACTGCATATATTATCGATTTATACGGGTTGACGGACCAAAAAACGCTGCATTTTTTAGCCAACTACGGGCCACGTAAAGCAGAAGGTGAAGATTTTGGGCTGCCACCTCTAGCGGGCCTTGGTGAGTTGTTGCGCTATCGTAAAGCTACACATCTGCTCGTTTATAATCATAGTTGCAACCAACCGAGATTGAATGGCGTCAAATTGCAGCTATTTCTTCAGGGAGAAGGCGTAAGGAATAATTTTACAGGCGGCATGATCTCCAGGCCACACTTCTGTATTTTCAAAACATCTTTTGAATAGGCGCCTAATGAACACATGAGAGCGCTTCAATCAGAGATATGCAGGCTTGTTTCAATCAGAGATATTGTGGGCTTGTACAGCGTATCAAGCTCCTATGGGCTACATTGGGTTGCAATGAAAAAAGCTCAAGGCTGTAACATCCCCCTGCGATAGCCGGCCATAACAGGATAACCGAGATGATGAAGAGACGATTGACCTAAGGCAACCTTATCTGGATTTGAACCGAGCGCATATCAAGATTTTTTAAGAAAAAGATTTCGAATTAATAATTATTTCTTGCTTAAATATACCTCATACCGCTGAGTTGATTTATCTCAAATAAAAAAGTAATATTTGAAATTGTATATTTCGTTCCAATTTTGTGACGAAATAACCGGGGAGAAAGTCAAATGAAAAGAATTTTAGCAACGATTGGTATGATCGCTGTCTTGGCAATTAACTCCAATGTCAATGCAGCAACTGGCCTTGATGCTTATGTAGATAAGAACGGATACATAGATGTCCAGGCTCTTACCTGCGCACAACTGGCGGATACCTATCAAGAAGACGCGAATGCTCTCGCAAACTGGTATTCAGGTTGGTACAATGGTTTGGCGAAGAAACATTTCTATCATCTCAACCGGGTTAAAGGCACTGAACATGAAGTCATCGTGTTTTGCAAAGAACATCGCGACATGAAAATTATCAAGGCTATGGATGTTATTTTCAAAGAAGACAAAAAGAAATAATCCTCTAATATGAGGCTTGCGGCGAATATCCCGCAAGCCTTTTTACTTTTCTATTCATTGCGACGCCCGGAGTGTGTGATCCCGGAGTGTGAGATTGAGTATCAAGCCATTGAAATTCCGATCCGTTAGGCTGAAAGTTCCTTTTTCCCCGTTCAACTTGAGTTTCAATGAGTACATCTTGCGATACTCTAAATCGGCAAACATCCAATGATGGATTTTATCAACGAGCATCCGCGTTAATCACTACATATTTTTGCAATCCATCGAATGTTTTTGGTAGCCTCAAGATCTCAGACATTTGACTAAGTTTTTTTATTTCTTCCCCGCTCAATCATACGACGACTTCCACCAATATCCGTGACACCTCTGCCTCGCTGAAAGTCCCCGTGTCGGTAGTTCGATCCCGCCCTCAGCGTCGTGGCATTGGCGCCCTGACGGCGCCGAGCGATGACAGCTCATGGATGACGCCAACGATTCGACGATCATCTTCGCGCCATGCAACGAGTAGGTTTCTCGGCATGAGCGAATCAATCACCGCCCACAGTCGCTCGTTCAGATATCTCTGCGGCCATGATTCGCGCTTCGCTACAATATTTGCGTCATGGCGGGCTTCAGCTAATCACGGTCTTGAATGAGCGTTCAGCCTGTAGCTTTTCCCGGTCCGATACAATCAGAGAGGGGTTATGCTCTTTTCTCTTGTCGTAATTTCTTTCGCCAAACCGGTTTCCTCTTCAGCAGAAAGCGCTCTGGCGTCATAGTTTCTTATTCTTTCCTAAAATGGAATCCGCATTCTGTTTGCGCATACCGCGCAAACTGCTATCCACATAAAAATCCTGTCAAGCTTTCGAAGTAATGTTTTCATATTGAGCTTAAACAGGACAGCTTTCATTCAAGCAATCAAATGCCGCCGCCATTGTCGAAGGTTTCTGTTCTCGCTTTGGCTTGCGTGACAGAGCTGAGTGGAGCAACGCTTTCCGTCAACCAAACGTTGCCGCCGATTGATGAACCTTTGCCGATTGTCACCCTGCCTAGTATGGTTGCGCCGGCATAAATGATTACTTCATCTTCAATGATCGGGTGGCGAGGATTGCCCTTGACCAGGACCCCGTTTTCATCGCTTTCAAAGCGTCTGGCCCCAAGTGTGACCGATTGATAAATTCTGACGTTGCGACCAATGATCGTCGTTTCGCCGATGACCACTCCTGCGCCATGATCGATGAAAAACCCTTCACCTATTTCAGCGCCAGGATGAATGTCGATTGATGTTTCGGAGTGAGACATTTCTGATATAATCCGAGCAATAATCGGAGCACCGGACAAATACAGTCGATGAGCGATTCTGTGCCGTGTAACCGCTGCGAATCCAGGATAGCAAAAAATAATTTCATCAATGCTCTTCGCCGATGGATCGCCTGTAAATGCGGCGTAGACATCCTTGTCCAAAAGGCTTCTGATCGAGGGAAGACCGCTTGCAAGGTCATTCGCAATTTCAATGGCCCGACGGCCGACATTCAATTGCACGACATCGGACTCATACGAAGTCAGATTGAGTTCCTTGATGATCTGTCTTTGTAATCTCAGGAGTAAAGACACCAGAGTATGACGTTGATATTCGATGACTGCTTCCGGCGACAACTCGGCGGGCCCGAAGTGTCGTGGATAAAGAATTGAAATCAGACCATCGACAATTTCCTTGATTGCTACTTTCGATGGCAATTCGGGGATCGCGCCGTCCCTGTATCGAATTTGCTGTGACTGTGCGCGGATATTTTGTAATTCTGAGATCACGGCGTCAATATCGACGCCCCGACGCTGTTCGTTGGGATGATCGGTCACAAAAGTCATAGCGGCGCTCCCTGCGCATTGTAGGAGCCCTCGAATAGAGGCGTGCTCAGATAACGCTCCCCCGAATCCGGGAGGATAACGACAATCGTCTTTCCGGTATTTTCTGGTTTTTTGGCAAGACGGACAGCGGCGGCGGCGGCGGCTCCACAAGATATCCCGGCGAGAATGCCTTCCTGACGCGCTAGTTTACGAGTGAAAAGGAAGGCTTCTTCATTATCTACCGTCTCTATTTCATCGATAATCTGCGGATCGAGCACTTCGGGAATAAATCCAGCGCCGATCCCCTGGATTTTATGCGCGCCCGGTTTGAGAGGTTCTCCCGCCTTCAGCTGCGTCAACACCGGACTGGCGAGAGGTTCCACGGCGACCGACTTGACCTTCGCTCCCCTGACGTATTTCAGATATCTTGAAACGCCAGTGATGGTTCCGCCTGTTCCAACGCCAGAGACGAAAATGTCGATTTTTCCATCTGTGGCACCCCAGATTTCTGGTCCCGTCGTTTTTTCGTGAATGCCCGGATTGGCCGGATTTTTGAATTGCTGCAATAAAACATAACGGTCCGGATCGCTCGCAACGATTTCTTCTGCCCTGGCGACCGCGCCGGTCATGCCCGCTGTACCCGGTGTGAGGATAAGATTGGCCCCAAAGGCGAGAAGCAACTTTCGTCGCTCAAGGCTCATCGTTTCCGGCATCGTCAAGGTCAACGGAATCCCGCGCGCCGCCGCGACGAACGCCAATGCGACGCCAGTATTGCCGCTCGTTGGCTCCACGAGTTCTTTCCCCGGGGCCAGCAGGCCTCGCTGCTCGGCGTCCCATACCATCGCCGCGCCAATGCGACATTTCACCGAGTAAGCCGGATTTCGTCCCTCGATCTTGGCGAGCACGGTGGCCGACGCGCCGTCCGTGATCCTGTTGAGACGAACCAGGGGGGTTCCGCCTATCGACCTCGAATTGTCTTCAAACCACTTGGCCATTTGCCAACCTCTAGCCTCAATCTCACTTGACACATATGTAATTTCCATAATTTCGATAGAATAGAAATTAATTTATCGCAATTCACTCCTCCACACCTTCTTTCGGTATCGAGCGTGCGTTTTTTATGCTCATATATCATTGATTATATTTATATATATTATGACATTAGCAAGCGCCCCAGGTTTCGGAACAGCAATTAAATTCTTCAAACAACCCTTACTTTGGAATTCCTTTCGATCACCGAGTGTTTTTTTAAAAGAACGATATGATTGACATATCGAACGTTTTAGATCAGCCTATCTGGGCGTTGGTTGACGTTGAAAACCGGTTACTCCCCGCAAGATCATGAAAGGAGTCGCTTCATGAGCAATCTCATTTCTGTGTTGCCGTGCGCGCTATCTGTACTCGCTGCGCTGGCAATTTTGTTCAATGCGATCGGCTATCCGCAGGTTCGCTTCCTTCCGGCAAAAGCGCGTTCCGACACGCGTTTTCGACGGCCGAACGTGCTGAAGGTCACCCGTCAAAATGAATCTTACTCGGATTAGGGAAACTAAAATGACAAACGCTTATGTAATAGAAATTGACGAAGAGGCTGTTGGACTTGTCGTAAAAGAAACCGGGAACTCCCGACAGGGTCAGGGATACAGGTTTTACGCTTCTGTAAAAAGCTTCCAGACGCTGGAGGGAAAAATATTCTCAAACCCTCAAAGCGCATGGCGCTCGGCCAAAATTATTTCCGGGCAGAGAAACCACTCTGCCACAGCCTTGATCGTCCCTGACGCCCACATCGCCGATAGACATCATCCGGCGCAGTTTGCCCACATCCAAACCATTGACTTGCCCGCCGCCTGTTAGCGGTGCGCCCCGATTATTGATTCTCAATTCTGATCAGCAAGTTATATCCCAGACGAGCTTGCCCGGATCGTTGCACAGCACCCGAATGCCCCATGAGAATATTCATCTAAATACAGCTAGAAAATACGAATTTATTTATCTGCGCGCCCAATGTAGGAAAATATAAATTCTAATGATGACCGAATATCAAATAAATCCTTTCTTGTCCTAAGCAACAGGAATCCCGAGGCAATTGTTAGTTCTGCATGCGCTCTGCGAGTTTTAAACAGAATATCTTTACAGGGAAGATTTCTTCTTTCTGCGTCCGATCCGACATAATCGGACAAAGTCCCGGCAAGAAAATCTTTCTACCTGTGTCATACTTGAGTTTGGCCAATTTTTTTGCAGAACCTATTCGGGTGAACTTGCTGAAGACCGGGCATGCTTTTCGATCTCGACATTCTGAATGCTGAGACTGGAAAACCCGAAAAGATAGCAACTGCCGTCACCAATTGTTCGAGGAAACTTCGATGACTGCCGAACCTGAAGTCCGTCGCACATTAAGCGAGTCGGCCGCGCGCCAGCTTGCAAATGCGACAAAGACCCGCCCGCAATGGTCGGGGATCACCCCAAGATGGCTTGTTTCGTTCCTCCCCTGGGTGCCCGTCGAGGCCGGCATCTATCGGTTGAACAGGGTTAAAGAGGAAACGGCCCTCACCGACGCGGACGTTCAGTGCAGCCCGGCGCGCGATCGTGACGCCGACCTGCCGGAAACCTTTGTGGATTACGAAGATACCCCGCGCGAATATTCGATGAACGCTGTCACGACTGTTCTCGACGTCCAGACACGCGTGTCGGATCTCTATAATCACCCCTACGATCAGATCCAGGAGCAGCTTCGTCTCCTGACCGAAAAGGTCAAGGAAAAGCAGGAAGCAGAACTTATCAACAACGCTGAATATGGTTTTCTGGCCAACGCGCACAAATCCATGCGGATCAAGGCGCGCACCGGGGCCCCTCAGCCGGACGATCTGGACGAATTGATTTCCAGAGTCTGGAAAGAGCCAGCGTTCTTCCTCGCCCATCCGCGCGCGATCGCCGCCTTCGGGCGGGAATGCACGCGCCGCGGCGTTCCTCCGCCAACAGTTACGCTTTTTGGAAGCTCCTTCCTGACATGGCGGGGCCTGCCACTGGTGCCGAGCGACAAACTCTACATCAATGACAAGGGCAAGACGAACATCCTGCTGTTGCGTACCGGCGAGAAAAAACAGGGCGTTATTGGCCTGTTCCAGCCGGGCGTTCCGGGCGAGGTCGCTCCCAGTCTGTCGGTTCGTTTCATGGGCATCAACCGCAAGGCGATCGCCTCCTATCTGATCTCGCTCTATTGCTCGGCTGCTGTGCTGACGCACGATGCTCTGGGCGTTCTCGAAGAGGTCGATGTGAACAAGTTTCACAAATACGACGATAAATACAACTGAGCGAATTGAACGCAATTAACAAACATGCGCCGGCGACGTCCCGCCGGCGCATAACCAGCCGTTGCAACGCCAGAGGAATACGTTCATGTCTTCCGCGCAGCCGTCCTCACCTCCCTCAGACCATCCCTTTGAGGGCGCGCCTTCTCCGGATCTGGTCGGGCGTCACGCCGAAGCTCCTTTCTCGCCTGAGGCGATCGCCCGGATCGCCAACGCATTTTTTCAGACTCCGCCGATCTCTCCCGCCGCCACGCCGCTGGCGCCAGTCTCCAGCCTACCGCTGTCGCCGATCGGCGCGCCAGTGACTACGCCAGGACTCCCTGATTTGCCGGCGCCGTCTGTCATAAATACAGTTGCGCCGCATGCACCGGCAAAATCTCCCTATGGCCCGCCGGACATTCCGCAAACAACAATTCCATCTGTTGTTCCAACGCCAAATATTCCGGCGCCGAATGCGCCGACGAGCATGCAGTCGCCGACACGTCCCTTCGGCATCGCCGACGCGCCTCAGCCAGGCGCCTCTATCGGACAGGCCACACCGATTGGTATTCCCGGCGTTATCGACAGCGCATCTCACCAAAATCTAACCCAGGGCGATTACTCGCTTGTGCCGCCGGCGCATATCGCGGGTTACCCGCTGGGCGTGCATCCAAACGCCACGCCGGGCGGCATACGTCCGGATCAAGCCGAACATTATTATTTTCTTGATGAAGCGGCTTTAGCTGCGCGTTCTGACGGCGCCCAATCGCCCGTTGTGGCGCCCAATTTCCATACAAACCCGCCTCCGATCTCCCGGGTCGAAACCTTATCCCTCGATCATCCGACGCAGCCTCAATCCGGTCTTACGTCACAATATCCTTCCTCCACTCCTGGCGCAGAGACTTACGCCATATCCGGCCCCTCGCCCGCCGACCCGCATCGGCTGTCTGACACGGCCTCCTTGCTAACCCCGCCAGCGCCGGCTCCGATCCCGGAAGGCTTCAATGGCTATGTTTCGCCCGGAGCTGCGGGTCCCGCCGCGCATGACTCGCTGTATTTCCTCTCGCAGGCCGGCGGCCATCCGGGCATCCACGAAAGCGTGCCGGCGCAGGCGACAGATCCAGCGCCCGGCTATGAGCCGGAACTGGTGTCCCGGACAGAGACTGTGCGCGGAATTTTCGACCCCTATCGGGTGAAAAAAGACTTCCCGATACTGCAACAGCAAGTTCATGGAAAGCCATTGATCTGGCTTGATAACGCCGCGACGACTCAGAAGCCGCGGTCCGTGATCGACCGGCTGGCGCATTTTTACGAGTATGAAAACTCAAATATTCATCGGGCAGCGCACGCGCTGGCGGCGCGCTCGACCGATGCTTACGAGGCGGCGCGCGAGAAGGTGCGCGGCTTCCTCAAGGCTCCCTCCGTGAAGGATATAATTTTCGTTCGCGGCACAACCGAGGGGATCAATCTCATCGCGCAAGCATGGGGCCGTCGCAATGTCCAAAAGGGCGACGAGATCGTCATCAGCTGGCTGGAGCATCACGCTAATATCGTACCCTGGCAAATGTTGTGCGCCGAGACCGGCGCCCGCTTGCGCGTCGCTCCCGTAGATGATCGCGGCCAGATTATTCTCGATGAATATGAAAAGCTGCTCAATCCGAAGACCCGCATCGTCTCGATAACGCAGGTCTCCAATGCTCTGGGCACAGTCACGCCGGTAAGAGAAATGACGGCGATGGCGCATCGTCACGGAGCTTGCGTCGTGGTTGATGGCGCCCAATCCGTTTCGCATATACCCATCGACGTTCAGGACATTGGTTGCGACTTTTTCGTTTTTTCCGGCCACAAGGTGTTTGGTCCGACTGGGATTGGCGTCGTCTACGGCAAGAAAGATGTGCTGGCGTATATGTCCCCCTGGCAGGGCGGCGGCAATATGATCGCTGATGTCACGTTCGAGAAAACCATCTACCAGGGCGCGCCGGAGCGTTTCGAAGCCGGCACCGGGAACATCGCCGACGCTGTCGGTCTCGGCGCGGCAATCGATTATGTCGAAAGCATCGGCATGGATGTGATCGCGCGCTATGAGCACGATCTGCTGGTCTACGCCACAGAAAAAATGAAAATGGTTCCGGGGCTGACCTTGATCGGCACGGCAGCTGAGAAAGCCTCGGTCCTCTCCTTCATCCTCGCGGGCCATGAGCCGCTCGACGTTGGCAAGGCCCTGGATCGAGAAGGGATCGCCGTGCGCGCAGGTCATCACTGCGCACAACCGATTTTGCGACGCTTCGGTCTGGAGGCGACCGTTCGTCCCTCCCTTGCCTTCTATAACACTTGCGCAGATGTCGATGCCTTGGTCACAGCGCTATTGAAAATTCAGTCAAATTTATAAAATCGAGGGTTTTAAAGTTCGCTCGTACGCGCTCCGGTGATGTTTCAACGACATAGTCGTTGAACGTTACCGAGCCTGGGCGGCGAGGAAGTGTCTAAACTATTTTGATGTCGGACTGAATTTTATTGATTAGCCTGAATTTTTAGGCTTAAAAAATACATCTTTCATGATCGACTTTGGGCGCCAAAGAAAACCGGACCGGACATGAAGTTTTCATGTCCGGTCCGGTAGTCTTGTCAGGTTGTTTTTTTTAATAGCCCGCCACCACGGGATCGGCCTTCTCGACGGGCAGATGATAGTTGACGCCGGCGCGCAGGATGTTGCCGGCGTAACGCTCGGTAAATTGACTCTGCGAGCCAATTTGTGGCGCAGCGCCCGGAAGATAGGCGTAGTTCACGACCGAGCCGCTGGCCTTGCCAAGGTCGTAGTAAAGATACTCGCCCTTGACGCTCCAGTTCTCCCGGAAAGCCCATTCCGTTCCACCGCCAGCCGTCCAACCGACCTGCAAGCTCGAGACATTGCCCGAACCACCCTGCCAGCCGCCCAGTGAACCAAGGCCGGAGAAGTTTTGCAGACTGGTGGTGGTGTTTCCATAAGCCAAGCCGCCCGTGCCATAGAGCAAGATAGATGGAATGAGCGTGAAACCGAACCGGGCCCGCGCCGTGCCAATGAAGTTGAGCGAATTCACCCCGCTTTTCGATACAAGCGCCTGATTGTTGGCCGAAGCCGGAGTGAGAGTTGTCAGGAAAGTATTGGTTCCTTTTGTACCCGGGGGCGTAACGCCCTGAATGTCGGCTTCTACGCCGGTCACGAGTTTCAGCTTCCACAACTTGTCAAGTTCGACATTGTAGCCGACCTGTCCGCCGCCGAGAAGCGCCGCCGTGCCGGAGGCCGGAACCAATCCCGAAAGCAGGGCGTCCGAACTGACGAATTGGGGCGCACGATTAACCGCTGGCCAGGCCGTGACATTGTTGATGCTGTTCTGGGTAGCCCAGATGCCGCCAAGATTGACGCCGCCATAGGCGCCGCCCCAGTTGACAGGTTGCGCCGGAGCGGCAGCTTTCTTTGTGGCGGAGCCAGTGGCGTCGATTGCGGCCGCCAGCACTGGCTTGTCCGCCGTTTTGGCGTCATCGTTCAAGAGATCGAAGTGGCGATTGACGCCAGCCCGGATCACATTTCCGCTAAAGTTCGCGGAAGCCAGACCGGTTAATCCGAAGGCGTTGCCGTTGTTGAGATAATTAGTCGTCGGAACGAACGGCGCATATGTTACCGAGTAGAAGTTATCGGCCATGCTGACGTTGCCAAGATTGTAATAGAGATAGTCGGCCTTCACGCTCCAGTCTTTAGTGAACATCCATTCCAGTCCCCCGCCGGCGGCCCAACCCAGAAGTGTGCCGTTAAATTGGGGTCCGGAATAGAAGATATTTGTTCCGCCGCTTCGGATCGTCACATTCGCGTTGGCGGCGGTGACGCCGCCATAGGCGAAGCCGGCCGTTCCATAGGCCTGAAGCGTCGGGGTGATGAGATATCCTAGGCGTCCGCGTATCGTTCCGAGATAGCTCAAGGTTGTCGTGCGCTGACTATAGCTGGTGAAGAGGTTGTTGCCGCCGCCTCTTGCCGCTCCAAGAGTCCATTTGGAATTGGTGTTTCCGGCCGTTCCATCCAGATCGGCTTCTGCACCGGCGACAAAGCTCTCGGCGAATTTATAATTGGCGCCAATCTGGAAACCGCCAACGAAACCGCTGATGTCGTTGGTGAATTTGGTCGGCAACGGCGTCAACGTCGAATTGGCGACGCCAATGCTGTTGTTGCCAAGCGTATTGGTCGGAATCAAACCGGCCCATCCAATATTCTGGCTCGTAATGTTCGGCCTGGACCATGCGCCGCCCGCATTCAACCCGAGGTAAATATCCGTCCAGCTCGGGGCCTTCGACTGGGGAGCATTTGGCTCCCAGGAAGCAATGAATTCCGATCCGGGCAATTTGGCGATCGGTTTGCCGTCGCCGAAAGCATTGGCTGTCGCTTCGAGATAGAAGAAATTGGTTGGCCGCGCCGTCAACCCATTGGTGGTTCCCGTTTGTCCAGGCACGCTGCCGCCGGGAAAATTAACTGGCGGCCATTGTTGTGCGGTCGGCGGCGCAAAGCTTGATGTGAAGGAGCCCGGCCAGAAACGCGCATAGCTGGCGCTGATGTTGATGAACTGGTTAACCCTCTGACGCACGCGGAAATCAAATTCCGTGCCCATGAAGGTGCCACGATTGCCAAGGGGCGCATAAAGATTGGCGCGATCCCACGCTGCCGCCGCGCTGGCGAGCCAATAGGCGCTGAAAGCCGTGTCGATCTTGGTGTCCTTGATCGGCTCGAACTCGACGCGAACCTTGGGATCCTTGACGTTGTTCCAGCCAATGTAATCGTTACGCGAGAAGGGTTGGTTAAATCCATAGAACGTATCGACATTGTTGTTCGTGCTCGACCACGGGCTGCTGTTGCCCGAACCGTAAATATAGACCGCACTGAACCTCGGTTTCCAGGGATGTTCGGCGAAAGTGTAACCGACGTCGAATCCATAGGCGATCGCGTCGTGCTGTTTTGTCTGCGCATAGCCGCCATAGGGAGTGGTGATGTTGTTGTAGCCATATAGATAGGGATAGGTCGATGTTATGGTTCCGACAGTGCCGAATTGCTTCATCACATCAAGATCCCAGTCGAAATTATTATAATTTCCATAAACGCGAAGACCGGGAGCCTGGGTGTCACGTTTTACCTTGAGGGCGCCGGAGGGATTGAGCGGGTCGCCATACTGATGGCGACCAATGAGATAGGGCTGGATCGTAAAATAGGGGGAAATATTCCGAACGCTAAGGAAGCTGCCATAGATCCAGTTGTTCCATTCCGGCTGATCAAATGCGTAGGGATAACGGATCACTGGACGCATCAGAAAACTGTCGAGATCCACATCATTGTAGCGTTCGCCCAGCCTCAGGCGAAATCCTTCAAAGTTGTTTGTCGTATTACGGAATTCGTTGCTTGCGATCAGACGGCGGGAACCAACTTCGAACTTCATGCGTCCGGCGCGTATGCTAATCGCGCGGCCCTGGCCTTTGGCGTCAGTTCCCAGAGCGTCTTTCAGATAGAGTTCGCCGTAACCCTGAAGAAGTTCGGTCTCGTTAATGTCCTGACCCTGCAACTGGTATAGACTGTTGAAGGCGCGCGAATCCTGAAACTCGATCACGAATCGGAATGGATCGAAAATGTCCTTCACCCCGACATAGCCGCGCGTGCGAAGCAGCCATGGCGTGTAGGGGTAATACTGACGTTGCGCTGCATCTCCGATACCCGTGGTGTTGGCGCGAGGAACGTAGGAATTTTCGCGATACTCATATCGTGTGCGGGTGTCGAGGCCGACGTTTAGCCAATCGATATCTTTAAAGTCCGAGTATGTTTTGGCGAGATTACGCACATAGGGTGGTATGTCGGGCTCCGGTTCAAGACGATAGCCGCGCGTTTTGAGGTAGTAGCCCTCGTCGTCGGGATTCTTTTTACCCTCTACTGGCGCTACGGCAGGTCCCCCGCCACCCGTTCCATCGAAATCGGGACGAAACCCGCCGCGGCTCGATGGCGTCGCCGACACCGAACCTGCTTTATTACCAGCGGCAACCTGCTTGTTGCCCGATTGTTTTCCGGACTTGCCGCCCTGATCCTTGCCTGCATCGGCGGACGACGACTTGTCAGATGATTTCGCCGCGTCGTCCTTGGGAAAATAATATTGAGCCTCGCCTGCGAACGCATAGGCGGGAGAGAAGACAACAATTCCCACAATCGTTGTGCGCAGAAGCTGGCTTCTAAGAGTGCGTTTCATCGACATTACCCCTATATCCAAATTTGCGTTTCAAGTCTTGATTCGTTGATCGTTGAGCTGATTTGACATGCGCGAAAGCCGAAGGTCAATAAAGTCTACTAAAAGGGTAGCCTATTGAGAGGGGTTTGAAATATGATGTAACTTGAAAGTCACATCCCTCGACGGCCCTAGGTCGACCTCATCACGAAACATTATGATATTCAGTATATTATAGAGAATTAAGTTTTAATTAACCTAAAATTAAAGGCGCTCCTCGAAGAAAAAATGGCTACAAGTTCACTCATCGATAAATCTGTATTCTCCTGCGATATAAAGTTTGACACTAAAGCGACACAATTCGTCATTTCAGCCATAATTCAACTTACGAGTGTTGCCGAATTGCAACGGTTAATTTGCAGTTCGTCAAACAAAAAATGGCGACGATATAAACTGCAAATGTCAGACAGGGCTGGTTTGAATAAAAACGAATCGCTCTCTGGCAGGCGCCGCGGGACAGGCAGGCACCCAATTCATTCCAAGCATGATGAGTTTCTTTGAGGCAATCCGAAGCTTTGACGAAATTAGTCTTCCGTGAAGAACTCGGAAGACATTGAAGTTGTATAGTTTTGTGCCACGCTGAAGTAGTGGTTTTTGCAAGTTTTGCCGATGTTTGGCGTGGTTTTCTTGCAAATTGATCCTTGTGCTGCTCTGTGATTCTCTACTT
>CAIQCB010000062.1 GCA_903870245.1 uncultured Methylocystaceae bacterium | reverse complement strand
GGCGACAACATCGCGATGACGGTGACGCTGATCGTTCCGATCGCGATGGAGGAGAAGCTGCGCTTCGCCATTCGCGAAGGCGGCCGCACCGTCGGCGCAGGCGTCGTCGCCTCGATCATCGAGTAATCGACGCGGGATGAGCTCTGGGAGAGACAGGGCCTCTAATCAAAAAAAGCGCGGTGACCCCGCGCTTTTTATTTATTCGCAACCATCATCAGGCGGCGATGTTTTCCTGAATTTCCTCAATCAGCAGCGAGCGCTGTTCGTCGACGCCAAGGGTTGCGATTTCCGCCGGTTGACCGGTGAAACGCGTCGCCTCAAGAGCCGCGGCGACAGCCGAAATTCCAATCTCGCGGTAAAGACGCGCCAACAGATCATGGGGGTGACCGTTGGACTGATCCTGGTTGAAGTCCACAGAAAATGGATCTGACATGAGCACGCTCGCCAAACTCGATAGGGATAACGGTATGTCTCCCCGTTCCCGAAAAATGCCCTATTCTCCTTAATGATTCTCTAATCTTGCTGCGATGGGGCCGTTTTGCCGCGACGGGCGACTTTGACGGAGGCTTTCAGGGATGCGCCGACATCTTCCTCGTGAGCCCTGGTCGCAGGCGGCGCTCTGGAGCCGTCATGTCGCTATTTTCGCCGCCACTGTCGCAATGCTTGCGACAATTCTTGCGCGGTTGCGGGTCATCGATCCGGCTTCCGCGCTTGCGTCGCTTGGCGCGGCCGTAGGCTTGGCGCTGGTTGCCCTGCTACTTTTCGCCGCTGCGGGTTTTATCATCTGGCAAACCGGGCGCCGGGGCATGGGCGTGGCCGCAATCGCGGCGCTGATCGCGCTGACAACGCTCGCCTGGCCGGGATATCTGGCTTTTCAGGCCCTGCGCTTGCCGACCCTCTCTGATATTGTGACGGACTTGGACGACCCGCCGTATTTTTCCATGTCGAGCATCGCAGACGTCGCCCGTGACGGCTTCCAGCCCAGGGCGCTCTCGCCCCGTGCCCGGGCGGCGCAACGCGCCGCATATCCGGATGTGGAGCCGATCGTCATCGATCTGGACGCTGACGAGGCGCTGCCACTGGTGCTGAAAACCGCGAAATCATTGGGCTGGCGGTTGATTGACCAACGTCCGGCGGGCGGTCGCACGGGAGATGCGCACGCCGATTTCATCGATCAAAGCCTGATCCTTGGTCTTGACGAGGACATAACGGTCCGACTGCGGCCCCTCGCCGGACAGACCCGAATTGATTTGCGCGCCGCCACCCGCCACGGACGCCATGATTTTGGCGCCAATGCGCGACGAATCGAGGCTTTTGCTGAAGAGTTACAGTCTCAGCTCGACAATCGCTAGGCGGCGTCGCCGCTCGCGCTAGGCAGCGTCGCCGCTCGTTTTTGGTCATGAACTTTGCTATTTGTCCCTTTGACATCTTGGCGGCGGACGGGAGGCGGAAAGAGGTATGGCGACCGAGCAGACTGACCCTATTGCGGCTCCGATCGCGGAGCTTACCCGCGAACAGGAGCAGGCCGCATTGCGCGACATGCTGCTGATCCGCCGCTTCGAGGAGAAGGCGGGCCAACTATACGGCATGGGGGTGATCGCCGGTTTCTGCCATCTTTACATCGGCCAGGAAGCAGTGGTCGTCGGCGTCAAAATGGCGGCTCGCGAGGGCGACCAGTTTACAACCAGCTATCGCGATCATGGTCACATGCTCGCAATGGGTATGGACCCGAAGGGCGTGATGGCCGAACTGGCGGGCAAACGAGGCGGTTATTCAAAAGGGAAGGGCGGCTCCATGCACATGTTCTCTCGGGAGAGGAATTTCTTCGGAGGACATGGCATCGTCGGAGCGCCTGCGCCTATCGGAGCCGGCATCGCCTTCGCCAACGCCTATCGCGACGACGGACGAGTTTCGATCACTTTCTTTGGCGAGGGCGCGGCTAATCAGGGGCAGGTCTACGAGACCTTGAACATGTCGGCGCTTTGGCGGCTGCCAGTCGTTTTCATCATCGAGAATAATCGTTACGCCATGGGCACCGCCATCAACCGCGCAACCGCCCAGACCGATTGTTTCCGACGCGGCGCCGCATTCGCCATTCCTGCGCGACAGGTTGACGGCATGGACGTTCGCGCCGTGAAAGCCGCCGCCGAGGAGGCGATTGACTGGTGCCGCAACGGCAAGGGTCCCTATCTGCTCGAAGTGCTGACCTATCGCTACCGCGGCCACTCCATGTCCGATCCGGCGAAATATCGCTCAAAGGAGGAGGTTGAGAAAATGCGGGAGGAGCACGATCCTATCGAACAGGTTCGCGCGCGTCTTCTCGCCAGCGGCGCGAGCGAGGACGAACTCAAAAAAATCGACGCTGATATTCGCAAAATCGTCGCTGAGGCGGTTGATTTTGCAACGAGCGACCGTGAGCCCGACCCCGCCGAATTGTTTACGGACGTTGTAGCGTGAGGTTATGAACCGATGAGCATCAATGTCCTCATGCCGGCGCTTTCTCCCACGATGGAGCAAGGCAAGCTTGCAAAATGGCTTAAGAACGAGGGCGATCCGGTAAAATCCGGGGACGTCATCGCCGAAATCGAAACCGATAAGGCGACAATGGAGGTCGAGGCGGTCGATGAAGGCGTCCTGGCTCGTATTCTCGTGCCTGGCGGCACGGAGAATGTCGCTGTTAACACGCCCATTGCGGTCATTGCCGAAGACGGGGAGGATCCTGCGAAGATCGAGGCGATAACGCCGCCGCCCAAACTACCGGGAGACATGGACGCTTCTCAAAGTTTAGCCGCCGCGACTCCTGTCGCGACGGCGCAACCCGCTATCCCTCCGGAGACTTTTGCGTCCGAAGTGCCGGCCGACACAAAGATGATCCCGATGACCATGCGCGAGGCTCTGCGCGACGCCATGGCCGAAGAGATGCGACGCGATCCTGCGGTCTTCGTCATGGGTGAGGAGGTCGGCGAATATCAGGGGGCCTATAAGGTCACTCAAGGCCTATTGCAGGAGTTTGGTTCCCGACGGATCATCGATACGCCGATTACGGAATATGGCTTTGCGGGCATCGGCGTCGGCGCGGCCTTTGCTGGTCTGCGCCCCATCGTTGAGTTCATGACCTTCAATTTCTCGATGCAGGCCATCGATCATATCGTCAATTCGGCGGCGAAAACCCTCTACATGAGCGGCGGTCAAATCCATTGCCCGATTGTGTTTCGTGGCGCTAATGGCGCTGCTGCGCGCGTTGGCGCCCAGCATAGTCAGGATTTCGCCGCATGGTATTCGAGCGTGCCGGGGCTGATCGTGATTGCGCCCTCGAACGCGGGCGACGCCAAGGGTCTCCTGAAGGCGGCGATCCGCAGCGATAATCCTGTCGTGTTTCTCGAAAACGAGATTTTATACGGTAAAACCGGAGATGTTCCCGCACTTGAGGATTATGTCCTGCCCATTGGCAAGGCGAGGATTGCCCGACAGGGCTCTGACGTTACCCTTGTCTCCTTCTCCATTGGCATGACTTACGCGCTGGCGGCCGCAGAAGAACTCGCCAGGGAAGGCGTCGAGGCCGAGGTGATCGATCTGCGCACGCTGCGACCCATGGACACCGCGACGATCATCGAATCCGTCAAAAAGACAGGCCGATGTGTGGCAATCGAAGAAGGTTGGCCACAAAATGGCGTGACGGCGCAAATCGCCGCTCTGGTTCAGCAGGAGGCTTTCGACTATCTCGACGCGCCGGTCGCGCGGATTACCGGCAAGGATGTGCCGATGCCCTACGCCGCCAATCTTGAAAAATTGGCGTTGCCGAGCGCCGCCGAAGTCGTCGCTGCGGCAAAAGCCGTTCTTTACAGGTGATGACGATGTCGCAACCTGAACTGGACCACGGGTCCGCGCGTATTTTCGCTTCGCCGCTGGCGCGTCGTCTGGCGCGGGAAAGCGGGCTGAATCTTGCCGGGCTTGCTGGCTCCGGGCCACGGGGGCGTATTGTCGAGCGCGACGTCAAGAAGGCGCTTGCATCCGGCGAAGTGCGCCAGACTGTAAGCGCTGCTGACGCCCGGCTCGCGACGTCGGCGTCGACGGAAATTACCCGAAAATTTTACGCGCTCGATAGTTATGAAGAAATTCCGCATGACCTGATGCGCAAGGCTATCGCGCGCCGGCTGACCGAGTCGATCCAGACGGTTCCGCATTTCTATCTTGATGCGGAGTGCGAGATCGACGCGCTGTTGCGGTTGCGTGAGGATTTTAACAGCGCGTCGCCGAAAGGCTCCGATGACGCGGCGCAATGGAAAACATCCGTAAACGATTATATCATCAAGGCGATGGCTCTGGCGCTTCAGGAGGTCCCAGACGCCAATGTCACCTACACGCCAGAGGCGATGTTGAGGCATAGATCATCCGACATTGGCGTGGCCGTTGCCATTCCGGGCGGATTGGTGACGCCGATCATTCGTAATGCGCAGGCCAAAACCATCCGGGAAGTCGCGCAGGAGGTCAAGGAACTGGCCGAACGCGCCCGCGCCCGCAAACTCAGGCCAGATGAATATGAGGGCGGGGTCAGTGCGGTCTCCAACCTCGGCATGTATGGCGTAAAAAGCTTTTCCGCCATTATTAATCCGCCACAGTCGACAATTCTCGCCGTGGGTCAGGGCGCGCCGCGCCTCATCGTGCGTGATGGCGCGCCGGTTGTTGCGACGATGCTCAGTGTGACATTATCCTGCGACCATCGGGCGATTGATGGCGCCCTGGGCGCGCAACTTCTTGCCGCTTTCAAGCGCTTCATCGAACATCCTGCTGCGATGCTTGCATGAACGGCGACGCACCCGTCCTCAAGGCGACGTTAAGCCTGAGGCAGGATCCGGCCATAGTCTGACTAGCGCAGATTTGACATAGCGCCGCGCCGCGCCGACCTTTCCTTCGGTGAAACGCGATAGCGCATAGGCCAAAATGATCGTCAGAGCCATAGCCAGAGCAAGCGCCGCCCACTGTTCGTGCGAGGCAGTACCAGCACTCCAGTCAGGACCAAGTGCGGCCGTTGTCATCGCGCGCAGCAGCATCAGGGTTGGATTGTGGATTGCGTATAGCGTGAATGAGAAATCCGCGAGACTTTTGTGACCATGCCAATCGAGTAATTTCCAGTTTAAATTTTTCTTGAAACGTATGGCCAGGATCAAATTGGCGAAAGCCAGGGCCGTCATTGTATCCGAAAGATATTGAACCCAGGGATGGGCCTTGATCACGTCAGTATTCAAGATGACGCCAAGCAGTAGTCCCGTCGACAAAAATTGTATTAAAGCTCTCCTCGGTGAGGAAACGATAGGTTTCTGCAGCAAAGAAATGATTGCTCCAAGAGACCAGAGAAGAAGGCCGAAGGGAAACCAAATCTGTTTCAGTGTGATGGCGATGCAGAACAACATGGCCAGAAGGGCGCAGATTCGCCCGCGAGTTTGATCGATGGAGACGATCATCGGAGCCAGAAGAAGCGGAAAAATGATGTAATACCAAAATTCGTAACCTACCGACCATAGGGGGCCGTTCGTGCCGTAATGCTTGGCGATGACGCCCTGGAAATTGAGCAGGTTGGTGAGGATGTATCGCGGGTCGTAATGACCCTCGAAGATTGGATAGGAACCATAGCTGGCCGGAAAGATGGTTCGGCCTAGCGTGTCGAAGACAAAGGTAATCGCAGTCGCAGGTATTACAACCATATAAATGCGAACAAAGCGATGAATAAAGTAATCACGTAGAAAAGGCTTTTCGCCGCCTAGTCTTGCCAGAACCTGTCCTCCAACGAGGAAGCCGGACATGACAAAGAAACCGATAACGGCCTGTCGACCAAATGGATAACTGATGAATAATCGCCAGACGCCTGCAAAGAGTGGGATATTTTGAGTCGTTAGATCGTTAAAGTTCATGAACGCGCCGGTCGCGTGGACGCCCAAAACAAGCAACATACCCAGCCAGCGGGCTGCATAAAGCAATTGCGAGAGCTTGTCCGGCATGGCCTCGCTACTCGCACGACGTAAGCTGGCTCCAGCTATCTCCAAAGGGGAGCGGTTCATCTTCGTCTGGTTTGCTCGGAATTGGCTTTGTGACATACCGGTTTTTGCAATTGCATAAGACGATAAATTCGGCGCTTAGTCCATTACTTGATAATGATTCCTATCTATGTGTGACGTATTTGTCACAGTCCTGACAGGGATCGCCTTTTTTGGAATTGCTTCATTTGAAATTACTCCCGGGCTCAGTGCAAATAGTCCTGCATTACCAGTCAGCCTCTGAATTGCGGAGCCATGGATGTCCGTCAAGCGCGTAACCAAAGCAACAAGTCTTGCGTTCATCCTGGCCTTAAGCGCAAATGAGGCGTCGGCGCAATTAAGCTTGCCGACAATCAATGTCGGGCAAGCAAGGAAGGTTGCGCCGACCAACGTAAAACGCGTTGTTCGAACGAATCCTGCCCCAGCAAGGCCAACGCCCGTAACGAGGACAGTGGCAAGAGCCGTCACGAGCGGAGACAGCGGCCCAAAAACATCAAACAGTTTTGTGCCCCCGGGACAACAGATCGTGCGGGGTCCGATCGGGGTCAACGGATATTTCGCTGAAGGGACGTCAACGGCCCTGAAGATGGACACCAAGCTGATCGATCTGCCCCAGTCGGTGACCATCCTGACCCAGCAACAGTTGCAGGACAGAAATAGCCTCAGTCTTGGTCAGGCTTTGGCCTATGTTCCCGGCGTCAATGTCGCGCAAGGTGAAGGACAACGCGATCAGGTTACGATTCGCGGACAAAACACCTCGTCCGATTTTTACCTCGATAACGTTAGGGACGACGCGGAGTATTTCCGTGATCTCTACAATATTCAGTCCGTCGAGGTCCTTAAAGGTCCCAGCGCCGTAACCTTTGGCCGTGGCGGCGCCGGCGGCGTCGTAAACCGCGTCACCAAGAAGGCGGATGGCGTTGCGACGAGAAATCTCGAGTTCAGCACCGGAAGCTTTGGGCGCAAGCGCGTGACCCTGGATGTGGGCGACAAGCTGAACGATCAACTCGCCTACCGCTTTAATGGACTTTACGAACAGTCGTACAGCTATCGAAATTTTTTCAACCTCGAACGATGGGGCGTCAATCCGACCGTAACATGGAAACCGTCCGACAAGACTTATGTCTCCGCCCAATACGAGCATTTCCGTGACAGTCGTGTTCTCGACCGCGGCATTCCGTCCGTAAATTTCCTCGACACCCTTCCAAACAATAGTAACGGTTCGGCCGCCTATCGCTCGTTTCTGTCTGCTGGTGGGGGATTTTTGTTTCCCGGATATCCGGCGCCGACGAACAACTGGACCTACTTCGGCAATCCGGATGCGAGCCATTCATCGGTGAATGTCGATCGTGGGGTAATTTTTGTCGATCACACATTCGACAACGGGGTGAACGTAAAAAACCAGAGCGTCTACGCCAATTATGATAAATATTATCAAAATGCGTATGCCGGCGGCCCGGTGAATTTTAACACAGGCGCGCAACCCTATCTCGGTTTCGCAAATAACGCGAATGGAACCTGTCCGGCTCCTGCTGGCAATGCGCCCTTCGCAACGGGAGCCATCGCTCCATGTGTGCCGATTGTCGGCTATAACAATTACACACCGCGCCAGAACTGGTTTAACCAGATGGATTTTACTTACAAGTTCAACATGTTTCCGGATGTTGAGCATAGCCTGCTGGCGGGATGGGAACTGGGTAATCAGAAATCTACCGGCAACAGGAATGAAGGCCGCTTTAATAATCCGACTTTTGGAGCGGCGGCGCGCGTCAACGCCTTCTTCTATCAACCGACGATCTGGAACCCGACCTATTACGATCAACCGAATTTCCGTCGCCACACGAATCTCGATCTCGTCGCTGGCTATGCAATGGATCAGATCAAAATCACCAAATATGTCGATGTTCTGGCCGGTGTGCGATTTGATAGCTTTAATCTCAAATATGTTAATAATATTGGAGGCGTCAGCGCTACCACCGGTTTACTGGCGACGAACATTAACAATTTCTGGGGGCAGGAAATCAACAATGCGACGAATCGGGTTTCGCCCCGCCTCGGCGTTGTTCTCAAGCCTTATGATAAGCTATCTTTTTACGCAGCCTATTCGCGATCGTTTCTGCCCGGGGGCGCCGGCGCCGATCAGTTTACCAATTTAACCTTCACGACCAGAGGTCTTGATCCTCAGGGCTTTATGAACCTTGAAGGCGGTTTTAAATATGAAATCTATCCCGCTTTGCTGCTGACGGGCGCGATTTACAATCTGAAACGCTCCAATCAGATCGTCAACGATGGCACATTCTATTCGACGCTGGTGAATTCAGACACTAATGGCGCCGAGTTATCCCTGACGGGCAAAATCACGGACGATTGGGAGGCTTCGATTGGCTATAGCAATCAGCGTCCCTATGTCACGAGCTCCAACAAGCTGACCGCATCTCTCTACGAGTCCGCCGTCACCGGTAAACCGGCGGCGTTTTCACTGCCCGAGGCGGGACGTATCGTGCCTCTGGTTCCATTCAATATGTTCAACGCCTGGAACAAATATGATTTTTCGAGTTTGATCGGGCAGAATAAAGGAGCCTTTGGTCTGGGAGCGGGCGTGATCTACAACACCCAGCAATACGCCGCGCTCGACAATGCTGTCATTGTTCCAGGCTATGTGCGGGTCGATGGCGCCGCCTACTTTAAGATTAGCGATAAACTTTCTGGACAGATCAATGTCGAAAATCTGCTGGGCGCGAATTACTACGTATCGGCGCACAACAATAACAACATTACTCCCGGTTCGCCGCGCGCGGCCTTTTTGACCATGAACGCGAAGTTCTGACCGCGATCCGCTCTCAGGCTGAATTTGGGCTCATTTTGGCATTTGGGCTCATTGCGGCGACCCATCGGTTGCGAGGTCGTTGCCTGGACGGCAAAGCGTCACCGGGTAGTGTGAATACCTTTTCCATCGTTATCGTCCCCATAGACGTCCGCCCCGAACCGCCTCATATGTGGATTTTGGAATAACTCTAAATCGCGGGGAGCAGTTCATGGCCAATGAGGCGGACATTCTGAAGGCGCTCGAAAACCTCTATGGACCGGGTGGCGTTTCCCTCGCCGGGAAAGTCAGCGGCGTCATGTTGTCCGGCGCCAAGGCCTATGTCTCGCTTAACGGCGATCCGGCAAAACCCGAGGGTTGGGAGGCTGCTCGGATTAATGCCGAAAAGGCGATCAAGTCGCTGCCTGGCGTCGAGACCGCCGTCGTCACCCTCACCGCTGAGCGTCGTGCGGCCGGCTCAGATACGGCGGGGCATGACCACCATCGCCACCATCACCATGATCATGACCATGGTCATAGTCATAGTCATAATCATAGCCATGGCCATGATCACGCTCCAGCGGCGGCGCCCAGACAGCCTCCCCGCAAGGGCATGATCCCCGCTCTTGAGAAGATACGCTTCGTGGTTGCCGTCGCCTCCGGCAAGGGCGGCGTCGGCAAATCGACCACCGCCGCCAATCTTGCGCTCGGGCTGGCCGCCCAGAACTGGCGGGTTGGTCTGCTCGACGCGGATATTTACGGCCCCTCGGCGCCACGACTGTTTGGGCTAAACGAAAAGCCCAAAGTCGTCGACGGCAAACTCATTCCGCTGGAGGCCTATGGGATCAAGGTGATGTCGATGGGCTTTCTCATCGACGAAAATGTGCCGATGGTCTGGCGCGGGCCGATGGTCACGCAGGCGCTGATGCAGATGCTGGGCGAAGTCGCCTGGGGCGATCTCGACGCGCTGGTGGTCGACATGCCGCCGGGGACGGGCGACGTGCAACTCACCATGGCTCAGCAGGCGCCGCTGGCCGGCGCGGTGATCGTGTCCACGCCGCAGGATCTGGCGCTGATCGACGCGCGGCGGGCCGTCGCCATGTTCCAGAAGGTGGAGACGCCGATCCTGGGGATCATTGAGAACATGAGCTATTTCATGTGTCCCCATTGTGGCGGACGATCGGAGATTTTTGCGCATGGCGGCGCGCGTCACGACGCTGCGCAGCTGGGCGTGCCATTTCTGGGCGAGGCGCCGTTGGATATGAAAATCCGCGAAACATCCGACTCGGGGCATCCCGTTGTCGGCGCTGAGCCCGACAGTGCGCAGGCGGGCGTTTATCTCAACCTTGCCGCCAAGGTGAAAACCTTGCTGGAAACGCAAAAGCAGCGCGCCGCGCCGAAAATCGTCATGGGATGAGGGGTTGAACCGGGGCGTTAGATATCGATCAGACGCCGCCAGAGCCCGTACCAGCCGCCGGCGCTGATCGCCAGCGCGGCGGCAAGCGGCAGCTTGTGCGCATCCGGCCCCTCGAAATGCAGCAAACGCGCCAGCGGCGGCGCGTATAGTCCGGCGAAAACCGTGGTAAGGGCAACCAGAGCGATGATCCAGAACACCCGGTTTTCGCGCGCTAGTGGCGAAACCCCTTTCGGCAGCGCGTCCGAGAGGGCTAGGGTCAGATTGCCGATGATCAGGGTCGCAAAGGCGAGGCCGCGCGCTTCCATCTCCGGGAAGCCGAAGGCGGTGTCGATCAGATAGACCGCCATCACCGCCAGAAACACAGTAAGGCCCTGGAAAAATCCCAGGGTCAGATCGCGCAAGCCGAAAAGAGGCTCATCACGCGCGCGCGGCGGTTTCAGCATGGCGTCGGCCTCGCCGGGCTCCGACTCGAACGCCAGCGAGCAGGTAGGGTCGATGACTAGCTCCATCAGCACGACATGCGCCGGCAGCAGCAAGGGCGGCAGGCCGAGCAGGATCGGCGCCAAAGCGAGCCCGGCAATGGGGATGTGAATCGCGGTGATATAGGTCAAAGCCTTGCGCAGATTGGCTGAGATGCGCCGCCCCAGTTCGACGCCGCCAACGATCGAGGCGAAACGATCGTCGAGCAAAACGATGGAGGCGGCTTCCCGCGCCACATCGGAGCCGCGAAGTCCCATAGCTACGCCGACATGCGCGGCGGCCAACGCCGGACCGTCATTAACGCCGTCGCCCGTCATGGCGACGATATGTCCAGACTGCTTGAAGGCCTCGACCAGCGCCAGCTTGCTGGTCGGCGTAACGCGAGCGAACACGCGCAGATCCCTGATTTTCTCCGGCAAGGCGTCCGCCGGGGTCGCGACGATCTCGTCGCCGGTCATCACCCCCGCAGCAACGTCGATGCCGGCGGCTTCGGCGATGGCCCGCGCGGTAGCAGGGTAATCGCCGGTGATCATCGCTACGGCGACGCCGGCGCGTCTGGCCATGGCGACGGCCTCCGGGACATCTGGACGGATCGGGTCCTCAAAAGCGAGCAGTCCGAGTAAATCAAACGGCGCATCTTTCACGCCGGTCTCGTTCATTTGTTGAGTTTCGGCGACAGCCAAAACGCGCAGGCCCTGTTGCGCCATCTCCTCAACCAGTCGCTCATAGCCTGCATGTTCGTCCGACGAGATTTGCGCCAGTCGAAAGATTGCCTCCGGCGCGCCCTTGCCCGCTTTCACGACGCCATCATCGAGCCGCCAGGTCTGGATGAAGGCCAACCGGTCCGGCGTGATTGGAAAACTTTCGATCACCGCGCCGGACGCCCCGACGCCCAGCATTTGCGCCAGCTGATGAACGGCCCCATCCATCGGATCGACCGGATTGGGCGATGAAGCGCGCAGCGCCGCGACGATCAGGCGATGCTGGGCGGCAGTCGGCGCCGCCGGGACCGGATCGATCCGCGCCCCGGTGGAGAGCGCCGCCACCCGCATTTTGTTCAGCGTTAGCGTGCCGGTCTTGTCGACGCAAAGCATCGAGGTTGCGCCGAGCGTCTCGGTGACCGAGGACCGGCGCACCAGCACATTGCGGCGCGCCAGCCGGAACGCGCCCAGCGCCAGAAAGATCGCCAGCACCATCGGGAATTCCTCCGGCAACAGGCCGATGGCGAGGGTAATGCCGGCGAAGGCGCCTTCATACCAGTCGCCGTGGACGAACCCGTAGGCGACGACGACGACGGCGCAGAATATCAGCGCGAAAACGCCGAGCCGCGCCACCAGCGCTCCGGTGCGCCGTTGTAATGGACTAGGCTCAGGATCGATGACCGCCAGCGCTGCCCCGAGCGCGCCGACGGCGGTGTTCGCCCCGGTGCGCGCCACTTGGGCGACGCCCGCGCCGCGCACGATCATTGTCCCGGCGTAAATGAAGGGCGTGAGATCGCCGCCGGGGGCAGGGAAGTCGAGGGTTTCGCCGCTCACGGCCAGCGTTTTAGCGACTGGCGCCGACTCGCCGGTCAGGATCGCCTCATCGATCACCAGCGCGTCGCCGGAAACCAGCGTGGCGTCGGCCGGCGGACGCTCGCCCTCGCCGACAAGGATCACGTCGCCGGGCACAAGGTCGCGCGCCGGGATGCGCCGGCGTTCGCCATCGCGCACACAAACCGCGATGGGTTCGGCAAGCCGATTGAGCGCCTCCAGCGCCCGGGCGCTGCGGACCTCCTGAAAAACGACGAGCGAGATCGACATGCCTGCGCCCGCAACCATGAACAGGCCCTCGCCGAGATCGCCAAGCGTTAGATAAAGGATTGCGGCGACCATCAGCAGAAAGAACATCGGTTCCTTTAGCGTGCGCAGGATAACGTTCCAGACGCCGACCGGCGGCGACTGCGGCGGCGCATTAGGACCATGGATCGCCAGACGCCGCGCGGCTTCCGTTGAGGACAGGCCGGAGAGGGTCGAGGCTGACATGAGTCGTTCCGTCACGATGGAGGAGACAACGTTTTCTGACGCTCCCCGACGAGTGCGAAGAACGAATCGAGGCTCATCAACCACGACTGTTGCGCCGGCCGGAATGTTGCATGCAGGCTTTTCGGCATGACCAATTGCAGTTTTTTGGCTCGCATTTCGTCGGTCTTGAGTTCTATTAAACTTATCAAAGTCAATGCAGGGATCTATGCGCCACTTTCGATCACAAACTAAATTTGTTTCATCTGTTCTTCTTCCTGTATAGCGAACTGACAAATCCGGCGAGGGCGATTGTCGATCTGAAAATGGGCTTCTTGATGATCGGCAATTTTCAGATGTGCAGGTGCTAAGAGAATTCCTGCTGATGTCTATAAAATTGGGCTTTAGCAGCCCTCTTAGCGAGTGACTGGCCGTGTCAGGCGCATGAATTAGTCACAAGATTACACTATGATTGATGTAATCTATCATATATTTTTTTATCATAAATCATACACACTTAAAGCTAGCCACCAATGCGATCACCGTGGGTTGGGCAATCTCTAAGGGCCGCGTATTTGCCGATCTCCAAGCGCTAGGGTTCAACGGTCTGAGACGTCATGAAGGCTGTTTTTACAACTAAAGTCACGCCTGTTTACGATGACCTCCCCGAGGTTCGTTATCATTTCCCGAAATCCTATCTTAATCAGGTGGACAAAACTGTTGGTGATTGGATCATCTATTATGAGCCTCGAAGATAGACAGGCGATTCCTCCAGTACTGGCGGCCGTCAAGCATATTTCGCTACTGCGCGGGTTGTTAGAATTTTCGACGATCCTTCATTGGCCGACCATTTCTACGCCGAAGTCGAACAATATCTACCATTTGTTAGTCCAGTTCCGTTCCGGAAAGGAACACGCTACTACGAATCTTTGCTCAAAAAAGAGGATGGATCAACAAACAAAGGGGCTTTTGGCAGAGCCGTCCGCAACCTAACAGATGATGAATTTGACGCTATATGGCAAGCGGGATTTGCGCATGTGCTTGGTCGTCAGGAGCGTCATCGTCCCGTTCCCGACCCGCCTGAGCAGCCGATTGCCGCTTTCAGCGGATTTGCCGAAGGTCAAGCAGCTTACGAAGCCGAGGAAGCCTTCGACCAAGACCGCAAAATTGTCGAGCAACTGATCTCAAGACCTTTTCGAGATAAAGCTTTTTCTTCAGCCGTCAAAGACGCCTACCGGGACACATGCGCAATAACGGGCCTCAAAATCATCAATGGCGGCGGCAGGTCCGAAGTTCAGGCGGCGCACATAAAACCTGTGGCTCTGCGCGGACCTGATAGCGTTCGAAACGGTATCGCCTTGTCAGGCACGGTTCATTGGATGTTTGATAGGGGGTTAATCTCAATCGACGAAGATTACTCTGTATTGTTGGCTAAGGATCGTGTTCCGGATACGGTTGAGCGGTTTTTGGCTGGCCAGCGCCACCTGATCTTGCCCGAGCGTCAGGATTTGCGCCCGCATCCAAAATTCTTGGCTTTTCACCGTAATGAGATTTTCAAGGGTTAGGGATTCCTCTGTTCCTCAGGGAGAGGGAGACGCACATCGCCGGGTGAGGGGTCTGTCCAGTCTCGTTACTTGCGATAGTGGGCGTCGTCACGCTAGATTGCGCGTAATGGCGAGGGGCGCCGCCTGTGCGGCTGAGAAGCACCCGTCGAACCTGATCCGGGTCATGCCGGCGGAGGGAATGCCAGTTTTCTGGGCTCTTGCGCCCGCGAGCCGGAATCCGTTCCCCGTCCCAGCCCGTATGTCCGCCTCTCTTGAGGAGGCGCGATTAAAGGAGCGCATGCATGAATCTCCACGACAAGCGCACGCCCGCCAGCGTCACCTGCGGCCCGGTCGGGGGCTCCCGAAAACGCTATTCCGCGCCAGCGGGACATCCGGACATTCGCGTTCCCTATCGCGAGATTGGGCTCGATCCATCCGCCAACGAGCCGCCGCTGCGGATTTACGATCAATCCGGCCCCTACGCCTGCGAGGCCTTCACGCCCGATCTTTCGGCTGGCTTGCCATCGGCCCGTCCCTGGCTTTCCACGCGCGCCGGGTTGGAGACATACCGGGGCCGGGCGGTGAAGCCGGAGGACAATGGCTTCGTTGAAGGCGAACGGCTGGTTCCCCCCTGTCCGGCGCAGCGTCCGCTCTACCGGGCCGCCAGCGCCGCGCCTGTCACGCAACTGGAGTTTGCCCGCGCCGGCGTCATCACCGAGGAAATGATTTTTGTCGCCCATCGCGAAAATTTGTGTCGCGAAAGCGCATTCGAGGCCGCAAAGGCGCGTCTCGCCGACGGCGAAAGCTTCGGGGCCGACATTCCCGAATTCGTGACGCCGGAATTCGTGCGCGACGAGATCGCGCGCGGACGCGCGATCATTCCGGCCAATATTAATCATCCAGAACTGGAGCCGGTGATCATCGGGCGCAATTTTCTGGTGAAAGTGAACGCCAATATCGGCAATTCCGCCATCACCTCATCGGTGGCGGAGGAGGTCGAGAAAATGGTGTGGTCGATTCGCTGGGGCGCCGACACCGTCATGGATCTGTCGACCGGCCGCAACATCCACAACATCCGGGATTGGATCATCCGCAACGCCCCGATTCCGATCGGCACGGTGCCCATCTATCAGGCGCTGGAGAAAGTCGGCGGCGACGCCCTCAAGCTCGATTGGGAGGTTTTCAAGGATACGCTGATCGAACAGGCGGAGCAGGGGGTCGACTATTTCACCATTCATGCCGGCGTGCGGCTCGCCTATGTGCCGCTGACCGCCAGGCGCGTCACCGGCATTGTGTCGCGCGGCGGCTCGATTATGGCGCGCTGGTGTCTCTCCAAACACAAGGAGAGCTTTCTTTACGAGCGCTTCGACGAAATTTGCGACATCATGCGTCGCTATGACGTCTCCTTCTCGCTTGGCGACGGACTGCGGCCCGGATCAAACGCCGACGCCAACGACGCGGCGCAATTCGCCGAACTCGAAACGCTGGGCGAACTGACCAAAGTCGCCTGGGATAAAGGCTGTCAGGTCATGATCGAAGGCCCCGGCCATGTGCCGATGCACAAGATCAAGGCCAACATGGACAAACAGCTCAAGACCTGCGGCGAGGCGCCGTTCTACACGCTGGGGCCTCTCGTCACCGACATCGCGCCGGGCTACGATCATATCACTTCCGGCATTGGCGCGGCGATGATCGGCTGGTTCGGCACGGCGATGCTTTGTTATGTCACTCCCAAGGAGCACCTCGGTCTGCCGGATCGGGACGATGTGAAAACCGGCGTGATCACCTACCGTATCGCCGCCCACGCCGCCGACCTCGCCAAGGGTCATCCGGCGGCGCGCGAACGCGACGACGCCATGAGCCGCGCGCGATTTGATTTCCGCTGGAACGATCAGTTCGAGATCGGTCTCGATCCGGATACGGCGCGTCTGTATCACGACGAAACCATGCCGAAAGAGGCGCATAAGGTTGCGCATTTCTGTTCGATGTGCGGCCCGAAATTTTGCTCGATGCAGATTACCCGCGATCTCCGAGAGGAGGCGGCCCTCCTCGCCGAACGCGAGCAGGGCATGGCGGAAAAAAGCGCCGAATTTCTTCAGAAAGGCGCCGAGATTTACGTGCGCGAATAACCTCGGGCGCCTATCCTTCGCCTATGTCGGGCGCTCTTGTCGGACGTCGAAACGACGCCTCGTCGAAATCCAATGCATAATTGGCGAAAATCCGGGTGTTTGCAGGGAGGCTGCGTGCACACCCTATAGCTGCGAAGCTGATCGACTCGATCCGCTCACACGGCAACGCGTGAGAATTGAGAGTTCAGCGCGGAGGCCTCCCATTTTCGCCTTTGGGAGTTCATCGTAGCGGGGATGCGAACAAACGCCTGTCGTTGGTCCGCTTCCGTCTCTTTGGGATGTTCGTTCGGCTCACGCCGGACACCTCCCGAACGCCCAGGGAGCTTCGCCCGGCCGTCAGGCCGGGCGTTTCTCCTGGGCAGCGTTCCCCCTGCTGACAAACTTCCTCCGAGGCGCCAGAAAGCGTCCCGGAGGTGTTTTTTATGACCGAAGCCAAAAAACCCGCTGTTATCGGCGTCGTCACCGTCTCCGACCGCGCCAGCGCCGGCGTCTACGAAGACAAGGGCGGCCCCGCGATTGAGGCCTATTTCGCCCGCGTTCTCGTTACCCCATATCGCATCGAGCGGCGGGTGATCCCGGACGGCTTTGAGAGCGTTCGCGATACGCTGATCGACCTCGCCGACAATGTCGGCTGCGATCTCGTCGTGACCACCGGCGGCACCGGCCCGAGCCCGCGTGATCTCACGCCCGAAGCGACTCTCGCCGCCTGTCCGCGCGAAATGCCCGGTTTCGGCGAATTGATGCGGCAGGCGTCCTTGTCGCAAACCCCTACGGCCATATTATCGCGACAGCTGGCGGCGCATCGCGGCAAATGTCTGGCGATCAATCTGCCGGGCAAGCCCGCCGCCATCGAGCTTTGCCTCAACGCGGTGATGCCGGCGACGCCTTACTGCCTTGACCTGATTGGCGCAGCCTGGATCGACACCGATCCGGCACAGGTGAAAACCTTTCGGCCGGCCGTCAAATAACCACCCGTTCGGGTGGTTATTCCTTTCATTTTCCGGGTTCTGCGCCGCTTCTCAACCCGCCATCCCGGCTGTATAGAAAGCCGGCGCCCGTCGGCGCGCCTGCTTCCCCCTGCGGCGAGGTATCTTAGTTATGAGCGATTTGCGTCTGGTTCTCCTGGGCGTTGCTGGCCGCATGGGCCGCATGCTGACCCAGGTCGTCCCCGACACGCTTGGCGTGAAGCTGGTCGCCGCGCTTGAGCCGGCCGGCTCTTCGACCCTTGGCGTCGATAGCGGCGCCGCTTTCGGGCAGGGACCAAATGGCGTGCTGGTGACCAGCGACATCCACGCGGCGCTCGCCAACGCTGATGTCGTTATCGATTTCTCTCGACCCGAGGCCACGGTCGCCATGGCGCACGCCGCCGCGCAGGCAAAAGTGGCGCATGTCATCGGCACCACCGGTTTTTCGAACGACGATCTCGAATCCATCGCCCGGGCTGCGCGTGACACGGCCATCGTGCGATCGGGCAATATGAGCCTTGGCGTTAATCTGCTCGCCGTTCTGGTCGAGCGCGCCGCGAAGGCGCTGGGACCGGCCTGGGACGCCGAGATTGTCGAGATGCACCATCGTCTGAAGGTCGATGCCCCCTCCGGCACGGCTCTTTTGCTCGGCGAGGCGGTTGCGCGGGGCCGTAGCGTCGATCTCGCCGCCCATAGCGCACGCGGGCGCGATGGCGTCTCCGGCGCGCGGCCGACTGGGGAAATCGGGTTCGCCAGCCTCCGGGGCGGCACCGTCGTCGGCGATCACACGGTCATTTTCGCCGGGGCCGGCGAGAGGATCGAACTCTCCCATCGCGCCGAGGATCGCGGCGTGTTTGCGCGCGGCGCTCTGGCGGCGGCGCTGTGGACGCGCGGAAAACCATCGGGACTCTATTCCATGGCCGACGTTTTGGGACTTTCAGGCGCATGAGTTTCGAGAATCGCCAATGAATATCAGTCGCACGCTCGTCCTTGTCCGGCACGGACAAAGCGAATGGAACGCAAAAAATCTCTTCACCGGCTGGAAGAATCCTGATCTCACGCCGTTGGGGGTCGAGGAGGCGCGCCGCGCCGGACGCGAATTGCGCAAGCGCGATATTCTGTTCAGCGTCGGGTTCACCTCGGCCCTGCTGCGCGCCCAGCACACGATGTCGCTCATTTTCGAGGAGTTGGGCCAATCCAACGTGACGACCGTTCGCGACCGCGCGCTCAATGAACGACATTACGGCGATCTCTCCGGCCTCAACAAGGACGAGGCGCGCGACAAGTGGGGCGAAGAGCAGGTGCGCCTGTGGCGGCGCTCCTACGACGTGCCGCCGCCGGGCGGAGAAAGTCTCAAGGATACGGTGGCGCGCGTCTTGCCCTTTTACTGCCAGCGTATCTTGCCGCCGGTGATGCGCGGCGAGAGAGTTCTTGTCGCAGCACACGGAAATTCCCTGCGCGCGCTGGCGATGGTGCTCGATCAGCTCACGCCAGACACCGTGCCGACTCTGGAGATCGCCACCGGCATTCCCATCATCTACCAACTCAATGCGGACTCAACCGTAGCGACGAAAACCGTTCTCGACGAATGATCAGATGTTGAGGTCACGATAGACGCTGACCTCCCTCTCTCGGGCGACGCGCGCGTCGTCGCCCGACTTGACGCCCCGCCAGACGTCAAAGGCGGCGATTGCGGTCGCGATAAGCCCGATGATCTTGCCAAACAACATGCCGAAGGGAAAAATCAGTCGCTCCAGCGGCAAAATGAACTGCGTTCCGAAGAAAATCGTTGCGGCGTTGACGAAATACGCCGGCCGGAACAACGATTTTTCCTTCCACGCCTCGCGCGCATAAGGTCGCGAGCGGTTCTTAACGGCCTTGTTGTAACGCGGGTTGACGGCCAGGCCGAAGAAACGCCGTTTCGGCGGCAGGGCGTCGGGACCTGCGATCAGATCGTCGAGCGTCCAGTCCAGCGAAATATGCGCGTATAGCGCCAGCAGCGCATTCGCCACGACCAGCGCCAGTTTCATGTAGATAAACGATACGCCGACTTGCGCCGGGAGATCGACGAAAAACAACTGGGCGAGCGCGTTGAGCGCAAAGGCGGAGCGATGAAACGCCATCCGGTTTATGTCCTGAATTTTTTCGTCGATGAACGCCGGGCCGCCTTTTGACGCGGCCAGCGCAAACAGCGCTTGTTGCTGGCTTGCTTCGAGCCCGAATTTTTTATCGAGATCGGAGATCGACTCCTCAGGCTTTCCGCGCGCGACCTTGTAGGTGACAAGGGTAAAAAGCGAACTGGCGCGCGCGAGAAAGCCGCGCGCGTTGGCGTAACTGGATACGACCGAAGTGAGAAGATTATCAGAGTCCGCCATTAGATCCGGTTCCGGAATTATGCGTCCCGTCTCTGCGACGGCGTCCGCGAATCGCAATTATCATACCTCTTGTCGCAACTCTTGCGCTGAGGCTGTGCGGGGGGCATTTTCGCCATGCCAGCGCCGTCTTCAAGCGCCGCTGTGGTAGGCGAGCGTCGCTTGGATAGCCATCTAGAGAGACACAGTCATTTGAGGAGGCCATGACGGCGATCATCCAGCCGGCGCCGGGCGTTTGTCACATGCCGGGTTTTTTTGATCCCGCCGCTCAGGCGGGACTGGCGGCAGCCATTGCCGATGCGATCGCTGCGGCGCCGCTTTTTGTATCTCACATGCCGCGAACTGGCGTTCCCATGTCGGTCAGGATGACCAATTGCGGACCTCTTGGCTGGATGAGCGATCGCGAACATGGCTACCGTTATGAGCCGCGCCATCCGCAAACGGGGGAGCCTTGGCCTCCTATACCGGAAGCGCTGCTTGAGGCATGGCGTGTTTTAACCGGCTATCCCAGACCGCCCGAGGCCTGTCTGGTCAATGTCTACGACAACAAAGCTCGTATGGGGCTGCATCAGGATCGCGACGAGCAGGATTTCGATGCGCCAATTCTGTCGGTTTCGCTCGGCGCCGACTGCCGGTTTCGCATTGGCGGCCGGAAACGCGCAGAACCGACAGTTTCGTTGATCCTTTCTGCGGGTGACGCGCTCGTTATGACGGGGCCGGCGCGCCTTTGCTTTCATGGGGTCGACAGAATTCTTCCTACTCTGACGGCGACTTTGCCCGAGTCGCTGTCAAAATTTGGCGCGCGCGTAAATCTGACTCTCCGTCGGGTCACATGACGGACATGGTTCATGTTCCGTTCAAGCTTGATGATCTATTGAAAGACGGATCGGGGCGTATTGTTTCTTTGGCCGGTTTCGTTTAATTTCCGGCCGATAAACGATTTCCCGAGGCGATTGCCTGGGACGGACAAGAAGCGGTCGCCCTACGCAAGCGCCGACATATGAGGAAAGGAACAAGGATGAAGTCGATCTCCCTGCTGACGCTCGTTGCGAGCGTCGCTCTCGCCGTTTCCGCCGGCAATGCATTCGCTGGCGATGCCGCCGCGGGCGAGAAGGTCTTCGCCAAGTGCAAGGCCTGTCATCAGATCGGCGAGGGCGCCAAGAACGCTGTCGGACCGAACCTGAACGGCGTCTCTGGCCGCAAGGCTGGCTCGGTTGAAGGCTACAACTATTCCGAGCCCATGAAAAACTCTGGCCTCACATGGGACGAGGCGACCTTCAAGGAGTTCATCAAGAACCCGAAAGCCAAAGTCGGCGGCACAAAGATGATTTTCCAGGGTCTTGCCGCAGATAAGGACGGGGACGACGTGTGGGCATATCTTTCGTCCTTCGGCGCCGACGGCAAGAAAAAGTAAGCCGCGAGCGGTCGGTTCAAAGTTACGGAAAGCGGCCCGCGAGGCCGCTTTTCTTTATTTTGCCTCTATGTTGGATGGAGCGGGCGGGGCTATTGGGAAACGTTCTCCCATACTTGTCGAAGGCTGTTGCGCCTGCGTTAAATTCTCAAATGTCTTTCTCTTTTTCCCATATCATTCAAAACTCGCCGCCAATCATTTAATGTCTTATAGGAATTGGCCAGCTTTCATATCTGGCGTCCTTTTGCGGCGAAGACGCCTGCAAGGACGCCTTAAACCATCTCAAGCCGTGACCCGACGCCCCGACGAAATATCCACAGACGTCATGCAACCCCTCGCCACCCTGCCGGTGTTTTTTCCGCTGGCGGGCAAAAAGGTGATCGTCATCGGCGGTTCCGAGGGCGCCGCCTGGAAGGTTGATCTTGCGGCCGCCACTGGCGCCCGGGTCGATGTTTTTACTGCGGACCCATGCGAAAAAATTTGTGAACTGGCTGCCGGACGAGACAATGTCATTTTGCATTCCCGCGCCGTCACAGCAGATGATTTCACGGGCGTTGCGCTGGCCTTCGGAGCCACATTCGACGACGCCGAGGCCGCTTTGGCGCGCGCCGCCGCCGACGCCGCCGGGGTTCCTCTCAACCTCGCCGATCGGCCGGGGATGAGCGATTTCATCATGGGCGCCATCGTCAATCGCTCGCCCATGGTGATCGGCGTATCGACCTGCGGGGCATCGCCTGTGTTCGCGCAGGCGGTGCGGGGTCGCATCGAGTCGCTTGTGCCGGCGAGTTTCACCGCCTGGGCGCGCGCCGCGCAGGACTGGCGGCCCAGCGTTTTGGCTTCGGGACTGGATTTTACCGGGCGTCGCGATTTCTGGCGACGTTTCACGCGACTGGCCTTTCGCGATATCGAGCGCCCCCCCCGGGAGAGCGATCGCGACGCCTTGCTCGCCGAAACCCGCGCGGCGGGTCCCGCCGTAGCCCGGGGGCGGGTGACGCTGGTCGGCGCCGGACCAGGCGACCCCGAGCTCATCACACTCAAGGGGATGCGAGCGCTGGCGGGCGCCGATGTCGTATTGTTTGACGATCTGGTGCCGGCCGGCATTCTCGATTTCGCGCGACGGGAGGCGACGAGGATCAACGTCGGCAAGCGCGGCTACGCGCCGTCCGTTCGCCAGGAAGAGATATCCGCCCTGTTAGTGTCGTTGGCGAAGGACGGTAAGCATGTCGTGCGTTTGAAAGGCGGCGATCCGCTGATCTTCGGCCGCGCAAACGAGGAAATCGCCGCCATGCGCGCCGCTGGCCTGGAAATCGAGATCGTTCCGGGCGTGACCGCCGCCTGCGCCAGCGCCGCCGCCATTGGCGCATCGCTGACCAGTCGCGAAACGGCCCGGCGCCTTCAATTCATCACCGCCCACACCAAGGACGGCGTTTTTCCTGATGATTTCGATTGGGCCGCTCTTGCTGATCCGCGCGCGACAACCGCAGTCTACATGGGCAACCGCACCCTGCCGGCGCTCTCGACGCGGCTTTTGGAAAAGGGACTTGCGCCCGACACGCCCGCCTTTTTGATCGAACGCGCCTCGACGCCGGAGGAGCGGGTCATTCGCGGCACCATCGCAGACTTGCCAACAAAGGTGGCGGAGGAAACGCTTGTCGGGCCGGTCATGGTGCTGATTGGTTATGCCCTGGTCGATAACTGCTGATTTTGATCGCTATGGCGTTTCGTCAAGCAGCGCGAGCAATCCCGCCTCGTCCGGCATTGCAGCTACCTCAACGCGCAACCCCATGGCCTGCAGCGGGGTTGCGACATCCTGCGAAAGCGCCAGCGCCCTGATCTTCGACAGCGCCGGCGTGAGTTTTTCCATTTCCGCCAGCCGCAGGAAAATCTCAACGCTGCGTCGCGAATAATGAAGCGCGACATCGATGCTGTTGGCGCGCAGGGCGTCGCGCGCCGCCTCGGTCAGTGAGCTCGCGGCGCGCGCCTCGTAAACGTCGATGGCGGTGACGCGATGACCCTTCGCCCTTAACCCCGCCTCAAGCGCCGGCTGACGATCCCGGCCGGCGAGATAAAGGAAACTAGCCGGCTGCTCATAGGCCGAAAGCAGCAAAGGCAGGATCGTCTCTGCGGCGCCGGCGACGATGTGCGGTTCGAGGCCACGCGCGCGCGCCGCGGCGGCGGTTTTGGCTCCAACCAGATGAAAGGGCAGGGACTCAAGCCTGGAGAAATCCGCAACGGCCTCAATGCCCTTGGCGCTGGAGGCCAACACGGCGTCAAAATCGCCATGTGGCAGGGGGGCATGGGTCGCAACGATCTCCAGTACCGGCGAGAGAACGGGCGCATAACCCAGCGCACGCAGTTTTTCCCCTGTGCGCGCCGCGTCTTCACGGGCGCGCAACAGCAGGGCCTGTTTCACATTAACCCCGCGACGCCATGCGGCAGGCGCAAAACAATCTCCTTCCCGGCGTCGGCGCCCAGCAAGGCGGCGTCGATGGCGCGGCCGTCCCGCTGCACCTTCCAGGTCTCGCTGCCGTCGGCCATCAACACTTCGCCGTAAAAGGAAAGCCGATCGCCCTCGATGCGCGCCAGTCCGGCGATGGGCGTCCGGCAGGAGCCATCGAGGGCGGTCAGGAAAGCGCGTTCGGCGGCGAGCGCCTGGCCCGTGGCCGCGTCGAGCAGCGGCGCCAGCGCCGTCCTGGTTTCAGCGTCGTCGGCGCGGGCCGTGAGGCCGATGGCGCCTTGACCGGCGGCGGGCGGAAATTCGTCGAGCGGGAGCAGGGCGGTGGCGTGTTCGTCGAGGCCGAGACGTTTCAGGCCGGCGAGCGCCAGCAAGGTAGCGTCGATCTCGCCTTCTTTCACCTTCCGTAGCCGCGTTTCGACATTGCCGCGCAAGAGGGTGGTGAGAAGATCGGGACGTTTGCGCTTCACCTGGGCGGCGCGGCGCAACGAGGCTGTGCCGACGACAGCTCCCCGGGGCAGGGCGTCGAGCGTCAGACCATCCCGCCCGATCCAAGCGTCGCGGGGATCTTCGCGTGGCAAAAAGCCGGCGATGACGATCTCCGCCGGTAGATAGGTTGGCAGATCCTTGGAGGAATGCACAGCGAAATCAATGGCTCCAGCGATCAGAGCGCTATCCAGCTCCTTGGTGAAGAGCCCTTTGCCGCCGGCCTCGGACAGCGGCCGATCCTGTATTTGGTCGCCGGTCGTCTTTATGATCTCGATCAGGAAGTGGTCTTCTGGCACGCCATGCGCACGGGCGAGGGCGGCGCGGGTCATTCGTGTCTGCGCAAGCGCCAGCGGGCTGCCGCGTGTGCCGATGCGCAAGCTTTTGATTGTCATTTTATACGACCCTGGGTGAACCAAAGAAGTCTGAATGATCCTTGCGTGTCACGACGTAACGGCTACTGCAAGGCGTTCATCAGGCGTTGGATAAACGAAATCCGCCCGAAAGCGGCGCGATCGATTCGCAAATCCGCTCCCCGATGCTTTCCGGCGCGTTTTTTTCGCATGGAGGCCCGGGCGTCGGCGAGAACGCCGGCGCGGTAACCGGCGCGGGAAAGCGTGTCGGCGCCATGGCTCCAGCCATTGAAAATGGCGTCCTTGGCGGCGTTGTACCGGCCCGTGTCGCCCTGCTGTGCGGCGACGTCGGCCAGACCGAAACTATACGCGCGAAAGGCTGTTCGGCTGATCCTGCCGCTGCGGCCGGGGTCCATTTCGGCGAAGCTGCGCGCCGTGAATCGGTCTGCCTCCCCGGCGTCAATGACCCCGTCGCGATTCTCGTCGAAATTGTAGAACATCGCATCGAGCACATGCTCGGCGTCGCTTTGCGCGTGCCCCGCCGAAGAGATGAGAAGCGCCATGGTCAGCGCAACGAGAGAAAAAAAAGCCTGTTTCATCTCAGCCTTGCAGATGTGCTCACCAGTAGGGCGAAAGCGGCGCATTGCCAAACAGCTCTGCGATACGCGCCCTTGTTGCGGGCGTCGCATCCTCAGGCAAGCTTTCGACGGGAAAGAAACCGCTTTCGGCGATTTCACGGTTGGGTGGACGCGGTCCGTCATAGCGAAACTCGCGAACCACATAGAGACCGACATGATCGCGCAGCGAACTGCGTCGATTGAGATACATCCCCCGCAATTCCGGCTCCCCGACAATATGAACGCCGCATTCCTCGACAAGCTCCCGCGCCAGAGAACCGGCCATGGTCTCGCCCGCCTCCACGCCGCCGCCGGGCAAATAGAAGCCCGTCACATAAGTGTGACGCACCAGCATAACGCGATTGTCGGAATCGATCACCAAAGCGCGCACGCCCAGCGTCATCGGGCGATTAAAAAGCGCTGCAAAGGTGATGGCCCGATGAACCAGCCGCGCCCTCAATGAGGGTTGATGAGGATCGACGGGCGCGGAGGCCTGAGAGACGGACATGCCGCGACTATGGCAAAAGCCCGCGTGATGCTCTAGTCGTCTGCGGCGACGGAGACAGAAAAAGCGTGTCATTTTTATTGGCTCACCTATCCGATGCGCATATCGGACCCATCCCTCGCCCCAATCTGGCTGAACTGCTCGGCAAGCGGGCCACAGGCTACGCCAATTGGCTGTATAAGCGGGCTGGTCAGCACGATATGGGCGTGCTGGCCAGAATCGTCGCGGATTTGAAGGCGCAGACGCCCGATCACGTGCTGATGACCGGAGATATCGTCAATATCGGACTGGCCGCCGAGATTGCGCAAGCCAGGGATTGGCTGTCCACGCTAGGCTCGCCTCAACAGGTCAGTTTCACGCCCGGAAATCATGACGCCTATGTTGTCGAGGCGACCCAACTGCTTCGCGAGACATTTGCGCCATGGACGACCGGCGATGGGACGCAGAATGGCTATCCTTATGTTCGCAAACGCGGCGGCGTCGCCCTGATCGGTCTGGATTCGGGCGTCCCGACAGGTCCCTTCATCGCTTCGGGCCGGCTCGGGCCCGAGCAATTGGCGCGACTCGGCGTCCTGCTAGACCGAACCAGAGCTGAGGGGCTGACGCGGGTGGTGTTCGTCCATCATCCGCCCAACGTCGGCGGCGCCCGTATTTTGCGGGGGCTCGACGACGCCGGCGCCTTCGAGGCTGTGATCGCCAGACATGGCGCCGAACTTATCCTTCATGGCCACAATCACAAGCCGAGTCTGTCACGGATCGCCGGTCCCCACGGCGTCGATGCGCCGGTTGTTGGCGTCGCTTCCGCCTCGGCCAGACCGGGCGGCCATTATCCCGCAGCAGCCTATAATCTCTTCGAGATCCTGCGCGAGGACCGCGGCGTGCGGATCACCATGCGCAGGCGGGAGCTCAATGTGGCGGGGGAAATTGTGGAAACGCCGGCTGTCGCTATCGGATGAGTGGAGTCACCCGGAAAGGCTCCCCCGGTAGACCCAATAGGCGATCGCCGCCAGCATTGTGAAGAATACGGTCGCGCCGCAAACCTCAACCAAAAAAAGATAGGCCTGAAAGCCGGCGCTGGCGTCGAGCAACTCCGGAAAAGACTTTCGCGGCGTCGTCCTATCCGTGGCCCGGCGAATCCCGGCGAAGGCGCCGCCGCTGGCGTGATCGATGGCGAGGGCTTTGTCGCGTTCGATCAACCGGTGGGCGATATAGTCGGTGACGGCATCGACGAGTTCTTCGATTCTGTCGCTCTCGATCAATGTGATCCGACCGTGACGGGTGTCCTGCAGAAAACGATAGGTCCGCCGGTCGCTCGCCATCTCGACGAAACCGATGTGGTCGATGAAAAGGCGGGGTGTCGCGCCGCGCGCGATAGCGACGTCGAACAGATCGCAATCCTCCGGGGTCTGGGCCAAAACCGGGGCCAGAGCCTCGGCCAGCATCTCCAGACGCGCAAACTCCGCAGCGCGCACATCGACGCGCGCCAGGGATTGCTCGGCGTTTTCGATCCGCGCCCGACGCAAGGCCAACGAAAGTGAGGCGACCCGGGGCTCGAGGGACGCAGAGGCGCCATGATCGGGACGAGGCGGAAAATCAGCCTCATCGGCCGGCGCGTCGACGGCTGAGGGAACCGTCACGGCGTTAGCAGCGGGTTTGGTTGCCATCGACGGCGAAGTGTCTTCCATCTTGTCCTGAACGCTCATGCTTGCGAACCCGCAGCAGCCATTTTGGCTTTATAGACCCAGTTGCGTCGGTCGCGAAGGTCTCTCGCCTGTTCGCAAGACGAGGGGGTCGACTTTTGCTATTGCCTCCGGCAAGTGAAATCAGCGTAAATTCCGCTGATACCGCCGATTAACGATATTCCGGCATAACTGTCGCGGAACGATCGCCGTTGAAAACGGCTGGAGGGGGCGTATGGCGGCGGTCCGCAACGAAGGGAACACGTCTGGCGGTGTGATTGTTCGCCTGTTAATCGGTCTCGCTTTGACCGGCCTCTGCGTGATGGAAGCGGCGCAGGGCAGGGACAGATCGATTCTCGCCGGGATTGCCGGCGCCGCCGCGATCTATTTGCTGCGTCCGACGCATGATCTGCCTCGTCAGGCTGCGGCCAGCGCAATCGACTTTATCGTAATCACGCTTTTTGCCTATTTCTGCGATCCGGCCAATCCGCTCTGGCGCGCGCCCGAGACGCTGGATCAAATCATACGATTTTCATCGGTCGGCGCGGGAGTCGCCGCCGGTCTTTACGTTTTGGGCGTCTCCGGGCTGGCCGCCAGGTCGCGGATCGCCCTGCGCGCGGGCCTGTTCGCGCTGCCCTTCATTTTCAGCCTTGTGCTGGCGCTTGGCGCGCCGCCTGTGACACAACTCGGGGGGGCGCTGTTATTTGGCGTTGAGGCGCCCGAAGCGTTGCGAAAGGTGCTTGGTCGCACGCTAGTGTTATTCTTGCTGAACGAGGCGGTGGTCGTTGGCGTGCCGCTGGCTTTGGGGCGTTTCCTGCCCACCCAGTGGCGACCGCACCATATCTTGCTCGGCGCCGCCTTCCTGGCCTCGCTCACCCCTTTCATCGCCTCGGCTGAAACGCTCTACGCGACTCCCTATCTGCCAAGGCCGCTCGCCGCGATTTGCGCCGCGTTGCTGGTGGGCCTTGCACAGGCCGGACTGTGGGGGGAAACTTATCTGGTCACACAATCTCTGGCGGGTTTGCTGCGAGCGACGCCTTCGTTGTCAGCCGTGGTCTATCACGACTGGCGCGTTGGCGCCGAAAAGGGATTCATTTACGGCCTGGTTTTCATGGGCGTGGTTTTGGGGGCGGGTCTGGCGGCTTCATTCCCGCCGCTGGCGGGTTTGATCTCGGCGACCGGGCCTCTGGGAGCCGCTGCGCTCGGCGCGTTCGTTTTCCCACTGGGCCGGGCCATTGTTGAGAGCACCGACTCAACGCCGCCATTTTTGGGGCGGCTTCAGGAATGCTTCGCGCGCCCCTCAAATTACGCGCGTGGCGTTGTCGCCGGCGCAGCGGTAGCCATCGGCCTGTCAATGAATTTACCGGCGGCCGGAGGATGGGAACGTTTCGCTTTCGGCTTTATTGCCGGTGCGCTGGTTTACGCCGGAGTCGACGCGGCTTTCGACGGCGCCGAGCTGTCCAGGAAGCGCAGACAGCATTTCCGGAGCTGGCGTGTTTATACGCTGGGAATTCTGCTTGGTGGTTTTGTCGCCGGCGCCGTCGCCTGGTATCTTGATATAGGCCAGGTCGAAACCATACTTAAGAAGTTTGCCGCCTATAATTCTCTTGATTACGCCCGCGACGGGCGGCCGGTTGAAAATTACATCATCAGGCCGCTCTTCTCGAAATGGGGAACGACCGATCTCGGACCCGTGGATGGCGCCGCGCGCCTGCTTTACGACGAGTCTTTTTCCGGCGTTATTCAGTGGGTGTTTGCGGCTCCCCTGTTCTCGATCAATCTTTTCTTTCTGACCGCGCTGATGACCCGAAGCCTCCGGCCTCTGCGTCAACTGGCGAGTTGGGAAGGCCTCGACATGCTCATTGAAAACGCCGTTCGGGTGTTGCGATGGGGCCTCTGGATGGCGCCGGTCATCTATTCATTCCTGAAGGCCGCCCCCGATCCCACCTGGTACAATCAGGACGGCTTGATCCGCACCGGCGTCGCCACCTGGATGAATTACGTTTTGCCTGAAGGCGAATTCCGGTCGTGGAGCGTAGATATTTTCATGGCCATGCTCGCCTATGACGCCTTGCGCGTGCTGATCTGGTTCGATCACATGGGTCTTCGCGTCGCAACGCTGGTAAACCTGTCCTTCGTCGGCGGGGACGCGCTGGATGAGAAAGCCGCGCAATTCGTCGGCAAAGAGCAAATTAGCCGCGCTATTCCCGAGGGCATTCGCCGCTTTGGCACATGGTTGCCTTTGCTGTTGCCGTTTTACATTCCTCATGGCGCGGAGTGGGACAAGGCCTGGAGCGGCGCGGAACAACTCGTTCAGTCGCGACCGCCGTCCTACACCTATCTGGTCGGCGGTTATCTGATTTACGCCGCCTTCGTGGCGCTGGGGCTTGTGGTGTTCCTGCTCGCGCGACTGGCTCAGGCGCAAAAGATCCCGCTTGAAGGCGTTACCGGCGCCGGCGGCTCGCCCGGATCGCGCCCGCTAAAACTCACAAACGGGCTGATGACCAGCGAGTGGTTTCAGGACAGTCAGGGCGCCTTGCGCATTGAGGGCGTAGCGCGCGGCGGCCCACCTATCGATCTAACCCGACGACCGGATGACCCAGCGCATCCGCGCGGCCGTTTCGTCTATCTGCGCGAAGAGGGCGGCGAATTGTGGTCGCTTGGCGAAGCGCCGACGCGATGCGGCGCCGCCGCCACATTGAACGACGCCGGCGAAAATTGTCTTTTTCTGATGACCGAACAGAATGGTTTCGCCGTCGAAGCCCGTGTGTCGCTTGCGGCTGACGAAGCCGTTGAAGTTACGCGATTGCGTATCGTCAATCTCGAACCGCGCGCCCGCAAACTGACGCTTGCCAGCCTGCGCGAATGGGTTCTGAACGAGACAGGCGTCGAGTTACGAGATTCGGCCTACAACTCCCTGCATATCGGTGTTTGGTATGTGCGTTCGTTAAACGCCATCTTTGCGCAAAACCGCTTGCTCAAGGGTGGGGCCCGGCGTCACGCCGATCGTCGTTTGTCGCCGGAAATCGGTTTTCATGCGATCGGCGCGGGCGCCGACACCCGGCTCAAGATCGTCGGTTACGAAGATGTAAAATCACGGTTTTATGGCATGGGGCCAACGACGGCGCCGGACAGTCTGCTGGGCCTCAGCCATCCCCGCGATCCGGACGATGAAGGCTTGCTTTATGGCTTCGAGCCCTGCGCGAGTCTGTTTGTCGAGGTCGACATCGCAGCTTCCGGCTCGGCGGAGGTAATCATCCTCGACGGTTGGGCGCAGAACATGGGGCTGGCGACGGACGCCGTCGCGCGCCACCTGGAGATTGTGCCGCCCGCGCCTGCGACGCTCGACAGGGCCTTGTCGCGCCAACGCAATTTGATCATGCCGCCGCCGCCGCAATCGCACAGGTTCGCTTTCTCGGAGGATGGTCGTCGTCTGACCCTAGGGCCAGGAACGCCGCGTCCATTTGCGCATGTGATCGCCAATGCGGTCGGGCAGGGCGCCGTGCTGACCAACGATGGCGACATCTTCTCCTTTCACGGCAATTCGCGACTGAACAGCTTCACGCCCTTTCGCATGGGCGAGGGCCGCACGGCCCCGGCTGGCCAGATGATTTACGTCTACGATCTCGCCCGTGGCGATGCGCATAGTCCCACCTTCGTGCCCTTGCGACGACGCGACGTTGATTATCAGGTGACCTTCGCGCCGGGCGAAGCCGTCTATCGTGCGACGCGCGACGCCCTCGAACTGGAAATGACGGTCTTCGTCAGTCCGACCGAGCCGATCGAATTCAAGTTGTTGCGTATCCGAAATATGTCGGATCATGAAAGGTTGCTGCAGATTGTGCCGGCGATGGAGATTGTGCTGGCCGAAACGCCATCCGAAAGTCTGGGCGCCGTTGAATCGGTGATCGACGATGATCTGCGCACAATATACTATCGCAATCCGCGCAATAACTTCGTCAAGGGATGGGCTTTCGTCTCGACGTCAATTCCGGCGGAATTCGCTGAAACCTCGCGACGCCGATTTCTTGGCCATGAAAGCCGGGATCCCCGCTTGCCCTACATGGTCGAACACGGCCATCCCGACGCTGGCGCGCCGGACCACGAACGCAAGGTGGCCGCTTTTTGTGGCGCCATCGACATCCCCGGCGGCGGCGAGGCGACGGTCGTCGTGGCGCTCGGGCAAACAACAAACATGGACGAAGCCAAGCGGCTCGCCTCGCTTGGGCGCGACGTCAACTATGCACTCAAGGCACAGGAGGAAAGCCGCAAAGCCTGGAACGCCCAGCTTTCCGTTCTGAGGATCAAAACCAATCGTCCGGACGTCGACCGTCTCGTGAACGACTGGCTGCCATATCAACTGCTGGCGGCGCGTTTGTGGGGCCGCACTGGCCCGTCGCAGCGCTCAGGGGCCACCGGCTATCGTGACCAGTTGCAGGACGTTCTGCCGCTCGTGCATCTCGCGCCGGAGCGGGCGCGCGCTCAAATCCTGCTTCACGCCCGTCATCAATATCTGGAAGGCGACGCTTGCAAATGGTGGCATCGCGCCCCCAACGGCGGCACCGGGCTCGCCGACCGCACTCATTCCTCAGATCCGCATCTGTGGCTGCCTTACGTAACCATACGTTATGTCAAGGGCACCGGCGACGAGGCCATTCTCGATCAGGTCGAGCCGTTCCTGGAAGCCAATCCTGTGCCAAAGGAACAGGAGGGCGAGGCGACGGTGCCGCTGGTGTCGCGTGACAAGGACACGCTTCTTGGCCATTGCGCGCGCGCAATCGATTACACGCTCGCCCGTTTCGGGGCGCACGATCTTCCTCTGGTTGGTTCGGGCGACTGGGACGACGGCATGCACCTCGTTGGCGCCAAGGGACGCGGGGAAAGCGTCTGGCTTGGATTCTTCCTGCATGGAATCCTGTTGGACATCGCGCCGCTCTTTGAGTCGAAAGGCGACGCGGTCCGCGCCGCGCGCTATCGCGAGCGTGCTGACAAATTACGCGCCGCTCTCGACAAATGCTGGATCGGAAATCGTTATGTGCGCGATTACGCCGACGATGGCCGTCCCGTTGATCCGATGAGCGCCATGACCTCTTCATGGCCTGTACTCAGCCATGCCGTCGACGCTTCGCGTGGACGAGAAACAATCCAGAACGCGCTCGCCGCTCTGGGCCGTCCAAACCGCGTGCTGCTGGTCACGCCAGCCTATGACGAGCACTCCAGCCCCTATCCGGGCCGAAGCGCCGAATATCCGCCGGGCGTTCGCGAAAACGGCGGCCAGTATTCGCATGGCGTATCGTGGTTTGTTGACGCGCTGGCGAAACTCGCGGTTCAGGCCCGCGCCGAGGGCGACGCGCAATCCGCAGAAGCGCTGTTCCGGCAGGCCTTCGAGACATGGATCGCCATTTCCCCCATCTCCAAGCTGACGACGCCCGCCGAGGCGGATATTTACGGTTTGCCGCCGCACCAGCAACCGGCCGATGTTTACGAGGGCCCCGGTTATGTGGGACATGGCGGCTGGAGCTGGTACACGGGAGCCGCTGCGCGAATGATGTCGGCGGCTTACGCCATGCTGGGGATCGAATTCGAGAACGGTGAACTGAAGCTTCGTCCCGACGCGTTTGAGCCCAAGGGCGATCTGCGTCTGGAAAGCGTCGAATACCGTGGAAAGAAAATATCCTGATCTGGTGGATGTTTTGAGATGTCGGAAAAGATGTCGAGACCAGCGCAACTGATTCTGTCTCTGGAGGCGCGCGAAGGGCCTTTTGACGAGGCGACCCGCAACGAAATCATTATGTATTGCGCCGGATGCACGGAGCGGGAAGCTATGGTTTTTTCTCAAAATATCGGCGATCCGCTCGCCTGCCCGAGGAGCGCCTTTGCGCTTGCGGCTCTTGCCGGTTTTAATCCCGAGGTCATACACGGCACCTCGGTCCACAAACTGGAGGAGCTAGACGAGGAGCTCAGCGACGCCGCCATCGCCAGCGAAATGACCGCGTTGCTGTTGCAGGCGCGCATCGTCTTTCAACAATAGCTCTGTCGCACGAGATGCCGACCATCATCGATCCTTCGTCCTCGCCTGTTCTGGTCACCGGGGCCGTGCGCCGGATCGGCCGCGCTGTCGCCGAGCGGTTTGCGCAGAGCGGTCGACCAGTCGTCTTGCATGGCCATACGCATTCCGCCGAGGCCATGACCCTCACAGTGAAAGATATTGTCGCTGCGGGTGGTCGTGCAGCCTTTGTCCTGGCCGATCTTGGCGATCCCGTGGCTACCGATGAGGTTGTAGCGCGTTCGGCAGAATTCTTTGGACCGCCTGTCCTCCTCGTGAACAACGCCTCGATCTTCGAGGTCGATACGGCATTCGATTTCACCAATGAGCGCTTTGATCGTCATCTGGCCGTCAATTTGCGGGCTCCCGTGCAACTGGCCCGGGCCTTCGCCGCCGCGCTGCCGGATTCCCGGCGCGGCTCGATCATCAATTTCATCGATCAACGCGTCTGGCGTCTTACGCCGCAGTTTTTCACCTACACGCTGGCCAAGGCCGGACTCTGGGCCGCAACGCAAACCCTTGCGCAAGCCTATGCGCCTCGAATTCGCGTCAACGCCGTGGGACCAGGGCCGGTGTTGCCCAACGAGATGCTCGACGTCGCTGCGTTCGAGCATGAAACCCGACATGTGTTGCTTGAGAGCGCCGTGCCGCTGTCTCAGATCGTCGAGGCCGTTGTTTACCTCGATGGCGCCGAAAGCGTCACGGGCCAGATGATCGCCGTAGACAGCGGTCAGCACCTGATGTGGCGCACGCCAGACGTGGATGTTGGGTAACCCTTTGCAAACATCCATCGGTTAGGCATTTTCCGTTAGTCTGCCTCAGGAGCAAACATGCGTGTTCTCGGCCTCGAAACGACCTGCGACGAAACCGCCGCAGCGGTCGTGTCGGATATTTTGGGCGGCGAGAGCGGACAGATTCTTTCCAACGAAGTCCTAAGTCAGATCGCGCGTCACGCCGCCTATGGCGGCGTGGTCCCGGAGATTGCGGCGCGCGCCCATATCGACGCGCTGGCTCCGCTCATTGTCCGCGCGCTGGCGCATGCAAAAGTCGATCTTTCCCAGATCGACGCCGTGGCCGCCGCTGCCGGGCCGGGGTTGATCGGCGGCGTGCTGGTCGGGCTCACGGCGGCCAAAGCCCTGGCGCTCGCAGCCGGTAAACCCTTTATCGCGGTCAATCATCTCGAAGCCCATGCGCTGACCGCGCGCCTGACGGATCGTCTGGATTTTCCCTATGTCGCGCTACTCATATCGGGCGGACATACGCAACTTGTCGCGGTTCGCGACGTTGGCGAATACCGTCGACTGGGGTCGACGGTCGATGACGCGGCCGGCGAAGCCTTCGACAAGGTCGCGAAGATGTTGGGGTTGCCTTATCCCGGCGGCCCGCAGCTTGAGAGCCTGGCGCTTGAAGGCGATCCGCAAAGATTCGATTTGCCCCGGCCCATGCTGGGCCGTCCCGGCGCTGATTTCTCGCTCTCCGGCCTGAAGTCGGCGGCGCGTCAGGAGATCCTCAAGCTCGGCGCGCTTGGCGAGCAGGACAAACGCGATCTCGCCGCGTCTTTTCAGGCCGCTATTGTCGACGTCCTCGTTGATCGCGTGCGTAATGGGCTCAGAATGTTTGGCGAAGCGTCGGGACGCGCCAACGGGCTTGTCATTGGCGGCGGCGTCGGCGCCAACAACGCCATCCGCCGCGCACTGACAAGATTATGCGCCGAAAGCGGCTTGCGTTTCATTTCGCCGCCGCCAAACCTGTGTTCGGATAATGGCGCGATAATCGCGTGGGCCGGGCTGGAGCGGCTGAGACGGGGATTAACCAATGATCTCGCCTTTGCGCCCCGGCCACGCTGGCCGCTCGATCCGTCCAGCAGCGACGCTCACCACGGCAAAGCCTGAGCGCCGCCAGTTTCGCAACGAGAAACCATCAGGCGCTCCCCCGCGCATGAGGCCGCGCAGGCGTTCAGCCACCGCTTTCCTTGTCGCGCTCATCGTTTTTCTGGTCACGCCCGGGCCGCAGGCGGCGGGGCTTCTCGCGCCCGAGCCGATCGTCGCCGGCGTGAGATTGTTTTACGGTCCCGGCGAGGGTTTCGGAGCCATCGACGCGCGTCTGATCGGCGGCGCGCGGCGTAGCATCGATCTCGCCGGTTTTGTTCTGACGGATCGTGGCGTCATCAACGCCCTCGCGCGCGCGGCGGCGCGTGGGGTCAAGGTGCGGGTCTATCTGGACGGCGAGGAAAGCGCGCGCAGCGGCGAGGCGCTGGCGTCGCTGGCGAACACGCAGAACGTCGAAGTGCGTCGCAAGGCCGCGACGCGCGATTATATGCATTTGAAGTCTTTCCAGATCGACGAACGCCTGGTGCGCACCGGCTCGGCGAATTTTTCGTTCTCGGCCGGGTCTTATCAGGATAATGACCTGATCGTTCTTGAAAGTCCGCAGGCGGCGGGACGCTTTCTGGACGTTTTTGAACATTTGTGGGCGCGGCCCGACAATCAACGGATCGGTTTAAGATGACTCGGGAGACAGTCGCCGTTCTTGGCGCCGGCGCGTGGGGCGTGGCGCTCGCCAATGTCGCGGCCCAGGGTCGCGCGCAAGTGGCTTTATGGGCGCGCGATCCGCTGCATGTCGAAGCTTTGTCGCGCGATCGCGAAAACAGGCGGCATTTGCCTGGTCTTTTGCTTGATCCGGCTGTGCGGCCGACCGGCGACATATCATGTTTGCGCGACGCGGCGATCGTGCTTGCCGTCACGCCGGCGCAATCCATGCGCGAGGTCGTGCGCAGCGCGCGTCCACATCTTGCCGCTGGCGCGACTTTCGTTGTCTGCGCAAAAGGCATCGAACGCGGCGACCACAAGTTCATGAGCGAGGTTGTCGCCGGTGAGGCTCCAGAGGTTCAAGTTGCTGTGCTTTCCGGCCCGAGTTTCGCCGCCGACGTGTGCCGGGGGCTTCCGACCGCAGTGACATTGGCCGCCTCAGACGACAGGCTGGCGCAGCATTTGTGCGAACAACTTTCGACGCCGCGTTTCCGCTTATATCGCACGACCGACGTGCGCGGCGTCGAGATCGGCGGCGCGGCGAAGAACGTGCTTGCCATCGCCGCCGGCATGGCGTCCGGTAGGCAACTCGGCGCCAGCGCGCTTGCCGCGCTGATTGCGCGCGGCTTCGCCGAATTGACCCGGCTCGGTCGCGCGATGGGAGCCCGTCAGGAGACGCTGATGGGATTGTCGGGTCTTGGCGATCTGGTGTTGACCTGCGGCTCGGCGCAATCGCGCAATTTTTCACTGGGGCAGGGGCTCGGAACCGGTAAAACGCTCGCCGAGGCGACGCAAGGCAAATTGGCCGAAGGCGCCTTCACGGCGCGGGTTCTGATTGAGATGGCGCAGGAGCTGGGAGTCGATATGCCCATTGCACAGTCTGTCGACGCAATCATCGCTGGACATTTGAGCGTCGATGACGCGATTGAGGCCTTGTTGATGCGGCCTCTGAGGGCGGAGAGTTAGTTTGTTTGTGGAGAGACCGCTCTTGGGCCATGTCAGCTGTTTGGCGCCCGCAACGAGCGGCTCGTATCATGAGAACCCCTTGGCTTTAATCATTCACCAATTGCGCAAATAATCCAGATAGCTTCGGGTTCTGGTGGCGTTGCGAATCCGCTGGATCGCTTTCTTCGCCGCAACCATGGTTTCATTGGCGTGGGTTTCGAGATCGCTGATGGTGTCGTCAAGCTCCTTTATCGTGGGTTCGATCGCCTGCATGCGTTCCGCCGTCTCCGTTGCGGTCAGGAGCCTGTTTGATGGAGAGAATAATTTCCCGCGTAATTCCGTCGCCTTTCGTCGAATGGCCGAGCGGATATAGCATTGATGCAGGGAAGCCAGCAGCCATGTCGGACTGTTCCAGTCGGCGGGTTGGTCTTCGTTGTTGGCGTCGAACGGACGATTGCAACGCAACCTTTTTTCAAGCCCTGCTGTGCTGAAGGATGAGTAGGGCAACAAGCCTCCACCCGGACCTATTTCCAGAGTGAACTGAAAATCCTGCAATAATTCCGGGTAATTCAGGTTCCAGTTGGCGACGGCGGCGTCGAGTTTCGCAATCTCGGCGTTGAAAGCCTGTTGATCCGGGTCGGCGATATAACGGATGACGCGAAAAGCGTGATAATTGCGCGCGGCCATTAGTTTCGCCGCTTCATCGAATGTTTGGGCCGCCTCGGTAAGACTGGACTTCACGAGGTCGAGCCGAGCCTGTTCGCTCCAGCTCTTATAGTTGAAAGCTGTCGTGACGAGACCCGCAAGCACGCTGGTGAAGAGAAATGTAGAGATCTTTCCTTTCAGGCTATCGTCGGCCATTGCGGCGCTCCTGCGGCTGGCCGCGACGACGTCATGCGTCGACGTAACGCGGCAAATAGAGTTCGATGGTCGTTCCTGCGCCAGGAGCGCTGCGAATAGTCACCTGACCGCCGGATTGTCGCACGAAACCATGCACCTGCGACAATCCAAGGCCTGTGCCCTTGCCGGGAGGTTTTGTCGTGTAAAAGGGATCGAACGCCCTGCCTGCAACATCCGGCGTCATTCCTGCGCCGGTGTCGCTGACCGATACGACGACATAATCCCCCGGTTTCAAATCGACCGTCTTTGACGCCTCGGTTGCATCGACGTGACGATTACTGGATGAAATGGTCAATCGGCCGCCGTCGGGCATGGCGTCGCGCGCATTGACAGCGAGATTCAGAATGGCGTTCTGGAGTTCGGCGGCGTCGACTTTTGTCGTCCATAATCCGTCTGAGAGCGCTGTTTCGAGAGTTGTATTCTCGCCCAGCGTCCGGGTCAGCATCTGCGACATGCCAGAGACAAACAGATTGGCGTCCAGAGGTTCGGGTGCAAGCGGCTGGATGCGCGAAAAGGCGAGCAGTCTCTTGATCAAACCGCTTGCGCTGTCGGCGCTGTCGAGAGCCGATTCGATCAGTTCGTCGTAACCGCCTTCATTACGCCGGAGCTTGCGGCCCAGGATGTTGAGGCTTGCAACGATCACGCCGAGAAGATTGTTAAAATCATGCGCGACGCCGCCGGCCAGCTGGCCGAGCGCCTCAAGTTTTTGCGATTGCCGCAATTGCGCCTCGACGGTTTCGCGCCGCGAGGACTCTTCGATCAGCCTGTCGTAAGCATTTTGAAGCGACTCTCGTGACGATTGTAACGCCGACATTTGCCTCTGCGACAACGCGATGGTGAAAACGACGACGCCGACGAGAACAAGAATCATCGAGGCGATCGCTGTCTGCAAAGATCGACTGGCCTGCTGAAGCGTTTCGTCTCTTTGACGATATTGCAGTTCCTCTTCGGAGATCATCGCCGAAACGAGCTGGTCGATTTCATCCATCAGTTCCTTGCCGCCCCCGCTTCGCAACAAATGGATGGCGTCATTCAATCGACCTGTCTTTGTCAGGTCGATTTTCAGCGTCAACAGATCAAGACGCTCCTTGAGGATCGGCCGGATTTGCGCAAGCCGCGCGCTTTGCTCGGGCGAGGTGTCGACGAGCCTTGCGACGGTGTCCAGCGCTTCATAGATCCGGGTGGAAACATCCGCATCCGGATTGAGATATTGGGGATCGCGGGTCAGCAAATAGCCGCGCTCCTCGCTCTCGACCCGTCTTAAAGCTCCATAAAATCTTTGCAGAGCGCTCTCGACCTCAAGCGTATGACGCAAGGAGCTGGCGCTTTGGCGGCGATGCTCATCAGCCCGGTATGTAACAAATCCCGCGAGCGCCAGAATGGCGAAGGCGGAGATCAGGCTGAGGATTTCCGTCGAAAGAGAGTGGCGGGAAGCGGGCATCGGAACCTGAAGGAACTTCCCGGGAGGCGCGGGTCTGGCTTGTTCGATCCCCGCGCCTTTCGCCGAGTTCATGGCAATTCGCCGAGTTCATGGCAAGCGGAGGGTAAATAATTCCAGAGTATGCCGGGTCACAGGACGATCCGGTCAAAAAAAGAAGCCGACGCCCGTGATCGGAAGCGTCGGCTCTCTAAGTTCGTCGTCAATGTCGCCGGGAAGCAAACTTCCTCGGCGGCATGTCAAACTTACTGAATCATACGCGCGGTCGAGCCAACGCCATCGCCCTGGATACCGTTGCGGTTGCCGGTGCCGTTGGTGCCCTCGGGCGAAATCCAATCCGGAACCCAGGTCAGAGCAACAACGACGAACGCCACAAAAGCGGCGACGTAAATCAGCGCCTTGCCAATGGAACCGCCACTGTGAACGGAAACGGCCATGATATTTCCCCCATGTTTTGTTATTTGACCAGAATGCTTCGGAAGCATCGGAATCACCGTAGCCCGATTTAAAATTCTTGGCAATGCGCATTCAGAGGCGTCAAAAAGCCCCAAAAAATGATAGTTTTCCCTTTATAAACAAAGTAATAAAGTGCGACAGAACGTCGCGGCGCAGATGAAATTTTTTTCGACTCGATGTCGTTTTAGAGGTGAAGAGCTTCGATTTCCGGCCTTCCAGCCGGCCGGAGCGTCCTTGTTAAGCGTCGCCGACGTGAGCGCTTGGGCGCGACGTCCTTGAACTGAGCTTGCGCGGCAGGGGTCTATCACCTATAAGCCCGGCCATTCCACAGGCGAAAGCTTTACGACTCCTGCTTCAAGGAGCCGTTTCCGGTGGCCGGTCTCCGGCTTATTCACTTTGCTTTCGCCGAGGTCAAACCGGAGAATTAACATGTCGCTTCCCGATTTCACCATGCGTGGCCTTCTTGAGGCTGGCGCTCATTTCGGCCACCAGTCGCATCGCTGGAACCCGAAGATGGCCCCTTATATCTTCGGGGCCCGCAACAATATTCACATCATCGATTTGGCCCAGACCGTGCCTTTGCTGCATCAGGCGCTCAAGGCCGTTTCCGACACTGTGGCCAGAGGCGGTCGCGTTCTGTTTGTCGGCACCAAGCGCCAGGCGCAGGACCAAATCGCCGACTCCGCGAGACGCAGCGCACAATATTACATCAATTCCCGCTGGCTCGGCGGCACGCTGACCAACTGGAAGACGATTTCCGGCTCGATCAACCGGCTTCGCAAGCTGGAAGAGATTCTCTCCGCCGGCGCCCAGGGCGTTACAAAAAAGGAGCGTTTGCTCCTGACCCGCGAACGCGACAAGCTTGAACGCGCGCTCGGCGGCATCAAGGATATGGGCGGCACCCCGGACATGATTTTCGTCATCGACACCAACAAGGAGCAGCTGGCGATCAAGGAGGCCAATCGCCTCAAGATTCCGGTTGTCGCGATTCTCGACACGAATTGCGATCCTGACGGAGTCGCCTATCCCATTCCGGGCAACGACGACGCTGGCCGCGCCATTGCTTTGTATTGCGACCTCATCGCCCGTGCCGCGATCGACGGCATTTCGCGTGGACAGGGCGCCCTCGGCATTGACATCGGCTCAATGGAGAGCCCCGATGCTGAGCCGGCTGTGGCCGATACGGCGACGGCGACGGGGGGCGAGGCTTTTGAGCCGCTCAGCGCTCCGCGCGGCGCCCCCGACGATCTCGCCAAATTGACGGGCGTGGGACCGCAACTGGTCAAGAAATTGAACGACGCCGGCGTTTTCCATTACTGGCAGCTGGCCGCCCTGACGGCGACGGAAATCGAAAAGCTCGATTCTGATCTCAAGCTTAACGGCCGCATCACCCGCGATAACTGGACCGATCAGGCGCGCGCGTTGATGTCCGCATAATCGTCGTCCTGGCGTTTTTATTCGCATCGCATCTTCGGGCGTCGACTCCTTCGGGTCGGCGCCCGTCTCAAATTAGCAATCGGGGTCGTCCCGGCCGCCGCGCGAAACTGGCGTCGCCGACAAGACTCAATCAGACAGAAGGATTTCGCTCATGGCTACGATTACCGCCGGTCTCGTCAAGGAATTGCGGGAGAGCACCGGCGCCGGCATGATGGACTGCAAAGCGGCGCTAACCGCCGTCGAGGGAGACTTCGAGGCTGCAGTCGACTGGCTGCGTAAAAAAGGTCTGTCCAAGGCCGCCAAGAAGGCCGACCGGGTCGCCGCCGAAGGTCTTGTCGCCGCCGCCGTCTCCGACACGAAAGGCGTCGTCGTCGAGATCAACTCGGAGACCGATTTCGTTTCCCGCAACGGCGATTTCCAGGCGTTGGTCAAAAACATTGCTGATGTTGCGCTCAAAACCGGCAAGGCCGACGCCGAGGCGCTGGGTAAAGAGTCCTATCCGGGAGGCGGCACTGTCGCCGAGGCGATCACGAGCGCTGTTGCGACGATCGGTGAAAACCTGACGCTGCGCCGGGCGGCCGCGATTGCTGTCGCGGATGGAGTCGTTGGGCGCTACGTCCATTCGCAGGTCGTCGACGGACAGGGCAAAATCGCCGTCATCGTCGCTCTCGAATCGAAGGGCGACAAGGAGGCTCTTGCCGCGCTGGCGCGCCAGCTCGCCATGCATGTCGCCTCCGCCAATCCGCAGGCGCTGGACGCCGCTGGCCTCGACCCGGCGATCATCGAGCGTGAAAAGAAGTTGCTTGCCGAGAAAAACGCCGGGAAACCGGCCAATGTTCTCGAAAAGATCATCGACTCGGGCATCAAGACCTACGCCAAGGAGGTCTGCATGCTTGATCAGGTGTCGAACCACCCGGATCATGCCGGCAAAACTGTTGCGCAGGCGGTGAAGGAGCTGGAGGGCAAGGCCGGCGCGCCGATCGCCATTAAGGGCTTTGTGCGCTATGCGCTGGGCGAGGGCATCGAGAAAGCGACCAGCGATTTCGCCGCCGAAGTCGCCGCCGCCGCTAAAGGCTAGTCGCGCAGCATATCAAATCGCGCCGCATATGGATGGAGTGTCAGAGGGGCGCATCATGCGCCCCTTTGTGTTTTTGACCAATGTCGGTCTCAGAGGCCGACCCGACCTTGTCGAATTCTTTTGATCAGTCGATACTTCCGACCGACCCGGATTGGCGCGAAACTTCTGCGCATGGATAGTCATCGATGGACCTGAACAGCGCCGTTCGTTTCTCCCTTCATCGCCTGAACCTCGAATTCACTTCGCCGGGGTCGATTTTCTCGATCTGGTCGCTGGCGACCTCACTCTCCATCGGATGTGGCGCGCTCGCCTGGCTTCACTGGCGGCGGCGCGGGCGGACAAATTTTCGGGCGCTGGGGCGGGCGATCTTCGGCCAAAATCTCTGGCTACGCGAGTCGACGCTTGCCGATGTCCAGCTCTTCATTATCAGCGTCGTCTTTATGCCTGCCGTTGTGACGGGGCTGGTCGTCTCAGCGCATACCGTTGCATCATCGGTTCACGGTCTGCTCAACAATCTTTTTGGCGCAATCAGTCCTCTGGATTGCTGCTCTTTGTGGATGAAGCTCTTCTCGACGGTCGTTTTGTTTCTGGCCTATGAGATCGGCTATTGGGTCGATCATTATCTGAAGCATCGCGTGCCGTTTCTATGGGAGTTCCACAAGCTTCATCATACCGCGGACGTGCTCACCCCGCTGACCAATTTCCGCAATCATCCCATCGACAATATCGTCTTTGGCTACATGCTCGCCTTCTTCATCGGCGGCGCGTCTGGAGTCCTCGAATGGCTGTTTAATCAGCAAACCCAATCCTTCGCTGTCGACGGTAAGAACATCCTGTTCATCATTTTCCTGTGGACCATCGGCCATCTTCAACACTCACAGTTCTGGATACCGTTTCGCGGATTCTGGGGGAACCTCGTTCTCAGCCCCGCTCATCACCAGATCCATCATTCGCGTGATCCGGCGCATTACAATCGTAATCTCGGCAGCGTTCTTGCGATCTGGGATCGGGCCTTCGGAACGCTGGAAATTCCGCCGCAGAAAAATCCGCGCCTCGTTTATGGAGCCGATAACGCCGGCGCGGCGCCGCACTCCATCTACGGCATTTTGGCGAACCCGATGATCCAGGCGGCTCTGACGCTCCGTCCGGCCCTGGGCTACCTCACGAAATCGGGCGCAGAAGCCTGGAGCGCGCTGTCAGCCAGAATATCGCGACCGCGAAACGGCTAGATCGGCGGTCGGAGTTCTTTTCATGAACCGCTTTCGCGCCGATCTCATGCTCCTGATGGGCACGTTGATCTGGGGCGCCACCTTCATCGCCCAGAAACAGGCGAATGAAAGTATGGGGCCGCTGACCTTCGTCGGCGTGCGTTTTCTGTTGTCGTTTCTGACGCTCGTCCCCTTCGCCCTCTATGAGGCGCGACAATCGACAGTTGTCAGACTTGCCGCAAATGACCTTGGTCTCGCCGCGCTGATCAGCCTGTGTCTGTTTACAGGCGCTGGCCTGCAACAGTCGGGTCTTGTCACGACAACGGCGACCAATGGCGGGTTTCTCACGGCTCTATACGTTATTTTCGTACCGTTGATCGTTTGGGCGTTGACGGGCGTCAAACCTCGCGCCGTTCTGATCGCAGCCTGCCTGTTATCGTTGACTGGCGCCTGGCTCTTGACGGTCAAAGGCCCTCTGCGGCGCTTGAATTCGGGCGACGCCCTCGTTCTGCTTGCCGATATTTCGTGGGCAACGCACATCGCCCTGGCGCCGATCTTCCTCAAGCGGGCGCAACGGCCGTTTTTTCTGGCCTGCTTTCAATATGGCGTTGTCGCAGCGATGGGTCTGGTTGCGGGTTTTGTTCTCGAGTCGTCGACAGTCGATGGATTCGGCGTGGGCCTCGATGCCGCGATTCCCTCAATCCTTTTCGCCGGTCTGCTTTCCGGCGGCGTCGCCTTCACCTTTCAAATCCTCGCGCAACGCTACACGCCGGCGCCTGAGGCGGCGTTAATCATGTCGCTGGAGGCGGTTTTCGCCGCGATTGCAGGCGCTTTTATGCTCTCCGAGCCCTTAACGCCGGCGGCGGCGCTGGGGTGCGTCCTGATCCTGCTGGGCGTTGCGCTGGTGGAGGTCGGACCTGTTGTGAAAATCCACTCCATGGCCAAAGCGCTCAAAAATCTGTTAGGCCTCCGCAATTGACGTCGTGGAAGCAGCCGCGCTGTCTGCGACTTTGATTCCTTAGGAGGCCCGGTGTGTCGTCGGAACCATCCGTTTGCGGCGTTCTGCTGGCCGGCGGTCTCGCGCGCCGGATGGGCGGCGGCGACAAGCCGCTTGTATTGCTCTACGGCCGGCCGCTGATCGCTCACACCATCGCGCGGCTCGCCCCCCAGTGCGCGCATCTGGCGATCAACGCCAACGGCGACCCTGCGCGCTTCGTCGACTTCGGCCTGCCGGTCATGGCCGATAGCGTCGAGGATTATGCCGGTCCGCTTGCGGGCGTTCTCGCCGGAATGGACTACGCCATTGCCCATTGGCCGCAGGCCCGATTGTTGCTCAGCGCCCCCTCCGATACACCGTTTCCGCCGGACGATCTTGTTTCCCGCTTGAGGGCGGCCATTAAAAAAACCGGCGCCGCCATCGCGGTTGCGGCCTCAGGCGGGCGGACGCATCACGCCATCGCCCTGTGGGATTTGTCATTATGCGAGCCGTTGCGCGCCGCGCTGAGACAGGAGGGCGAGCGCAAGGTTTCCGCCTTTATCGACCGGCATGCCCATGTCGAAGTGGAATGGCCGGTTTCTCCTTACGATCCGTTTTTCAACGTCAACCGACCCGAAGACGTTTCCAGAGCCGCCGCGATAGCCGCGCAGATTTTATGACGGATCGACGAAACCCGGATCGATGCGAACGCTGTTTTCAAGCCAGGGCGGGGTCGGCAGGTTCTGGCTGCGCAGAAATTCGACATTGAACAGTTTCGACGCGTAACGCGCCCCGCCGTCGCAAAGGATCGTCACGATTGTGTGGCCGGGGCCAAGTTCCCGGGCAAGCCGCATGGCGCCGGCAATGTTGATTCCGGACGAGCCGCCGAGCAGCAGGCCTTCGTCCTGGGCCAGCGCGAAGACGATATCGAGGGCTTCCCGATCCAGGATTTGATAGGCGACGTCGATAGGCGCCTTTTCGAGATTGGCGGTGATGCGGCCCTGTCCGATGCCCTCTGTGATGGACGAGCCCTCCGCCTTCAGAACGCCGGTGGTGTAATAAGAGTAGAGCGCCGCGCCAAAGGGATCGGCAAGGCCGATCCGGATTTCCGGATTGCGCGCCTTCAGCGCCATGCCGACGCCGGCGAGCGTGCCGCCGGTGCCGCAAGCGCATACAAACCCATCGACCTTGCCGTCGAGCGCTTCAAAAATTTCGGGGCCAGTTGTGTCGATATGCGCCTGACGGTTGGCGATATTATCGAATTGATTGGCCCAGACTGCGCCGGCGGGCTCTTCCCTCGCCAAACGTTCGGCGATCCGCCCGGAAATTTTCACGTAATTATTGGGATTGGCGTAGGGGACTGCGGGCACCTCGACAAGCTGCGCGCCCTGGAGCCGCAGCATGTCTTTCTTTTCCTGGCTTTGCGTCTCGGGGATCACGATTACCGTGCGAAAACCCATTGCGTTGGCGACCAGCGCGATGCCGATGCCAGTATTGCCCGCCGTCCCCTCGACAATCGTTCCGCCGGGCTTCAGCGCGCCGCGCTCGATGGCGTCCCTGACAATGAACAGCGCCGCGCGATCCTTGACCGAACCGCCGGGGTTCATGAATTCCGCCTTGCCTAGAATACGGCAGCCCGTCGCTTGCGAGGCGGCGCGGAGTTCGATGAGAGGCGTGCGTCCGATGGCGTCAATCACGCTGGCGGCGATGGTCATAGTCGGTTCCTGAAAGTGACGAACGACAGTTGGTAAAACATGTCAGACGGAATTTGAACGCCCCGGGGAGGGAAAATACTCCCTAAATCGCGCATGTGGTCGAGTTAGATTTCTCCCTCAAGAGCGAAAGTCGCTGCGTGACGGGCGACGGCGCCGGGCTCCAGCATCCGCATGGAGGGTTTGTCACGGAGGTCGCCGGCAAAATCCACCGGGTCGCCATGTCCGGTCCATGGTTCGATGCAAAGATATGGCGCAGGCGGACGCGTCCATAAGCCGGCATGAGGGAAATCCTCCAGCGCCACATGCAGCCGGGCGCCCGCGCCGTTGTCATAGACAAGGCTCTTGCTCTCGATGTTCAGGAAACAAAGCGCGTCGCTGGCGAAATACGATGGCTCCAGTGGCAGTGTGTCGCCCTCGAGTGGGATGGCCCGCGTCGCCTGCGAAAAAAGTCCGCCCGTCGCGATAACCGGAACAGTTTGACGTTCGGCTTTTTCGAAGCGGATCGAATGCCGCGCGGTCGAACCGGCGAAAGGCCAGCGGAATCCGGGATGCAAGCCGCAGGCGTAGGGCAGGGGGCGGGCGCCGGTATTGATCACAATCAGCGCGTTCTCCAGCCATCCGTCGCCGAGACGAAACGTCGCCTCGAAGCGAAAGTGGAAAGGATAGAGAGCCCGGGTTTCGTTGTCGTCGGTCAGGATGAGCCTCAGAAAATCCTCGCGCCGGTCTGCGACGGCGAAACGCTTGCGCCAGGCGAAACCATGCAAGCCAAGCGGATAGGTCTGGCCATCCACGCGAACCTCGCCGTTCCGTGTCCAGCCAACAACCGGAAAAAGCACCGGGGCGGTGCGATCCCAGACGGTTTCGTCAAGCTCCCGGATCAATTCGACGCCGCGCGCCCGCCAGCGATGGAGTTCTGCGCCGAGCGGCAAGATTTCGACCAGGTCGCCGTCGGGGCGGGTGAGAAGAATCGTTTCGTCCATCCCCTCAATTTAGCCGTACGAGGGCGATCGGGCAGTCACGAGCGACAACAAACACAGGTTTGAACGGGCGGCAGGGAAACCCAATGTTTTCCTCCCTGCGCCGCACAGCAGGGAGTAAACTGCCCGAATGACGATTCCTCACGCGCACGGCCCGGCCTATCTCGGCGTCGAACGCTCCATTCTCGGTCGGCCATGGCGCGCCCGGCTGGACGGCTTCGGCGAGGCGATTGCGCTGTCTTTATCGCAAGCGCATGGCGTCGACGATCTCACTGCCCGCATTATCGCCGGTCGTGGCGTCAACGCCGCCTCGGCGGCTCAATATCTCGATCCTACCCTGCGCGCGCTGATGCCTGATCCCTCCTGTCTTCGCGACATGGACGCCGCCGTCACGCGGCTGGCCGACGCCATTCAAGAGAGCCAGTCGGTCGCCATCTTCGGGGATTACGACGTCGATGGCGCCTGTTCGGGCGCCCTTTTGGTCGATTACTGGCGCGCCGCCGGCGCGCCGGAACCGCTGCTGCACATCCCGGACAGAATTTTCGAGGGATATGGTCCAAACGTCGAGGCGATCCGAACCCTCGCAGGGCAGGGCGCGACTGTTCTGGTCACGGTCGATTGCGGCACGACCAGCCATGCCGCGCTGGCCGAGGCGCGGGCTCAGGGCATGGACGCCATCGTTCTCGATCACCACCAGGCGCCGATCGAGCTCCCCGAAGGCATTGTCGTCAATCCCAATCGCCAGGACGATCTCTCCGGTCAGGGCGGTCTGTGCGCCGCCGGCGTGGTTTTCCTCGCCCTGGTTGCCTTAACTCGCGAATTGCGCCGACGAGAGTGGTGGACGCCGGCGCGCCCGCCGCCCGACCTTCTGGCGGAGCTTGACCTGGTCGCGTTGGCGACGGTGGCCGACGTTGCTCCGTTGACCGGACTTAACAGGGCCTTCGTCGTCAAGGGTCTTCAGGTCATGCAGGGCCGAGGGCGAGTCGGTCTGTCGGCGCTGATCCAGGCCGCCCGGCTGGAAGGGCCTGTGCGAGCCTCGCATCTCGGCTTTGCGCTGGGGCCAAGGATCAATGCAGGCGGCCGGATCGGCGACGCTAGTCTTGGCGCGCGTCTGCTGACCCTCTCTGACCCCGCCGAGGCGGCGCGGCTCGCGATGGAGCTGGATCGCCTGAACGCCGACCGACGCGTCATCGAGACCAGGACATTGGAGGAGGCCATTGCGTTGGCTGAGGTTGAATTGACCACAACCAACCGACCAGGCTGCCTTGTCGTCGCCGGCGAAAATTGGCATCCCGGTGTTGTCGGCCTTATCGCCAGTCGCCTCAAGGAAAGATTTAATTTGCCATCATTTGCCATTGCTTTTAATGGAGAAAAAGGAACATCTTCAGGTAGAAGTTTAGGAGGCGTCGATATCGGTCGCGCAGTTAGACGATGCGTCGAACTCGGGCTGGTTGAGAAGGGCGGCGGTCACGCCATGGCCGCCGGCGTCACCCTCAACCGCGCCCAGCTTGACGGATTTCGCTCTTTTATGAACGACAACCTGATTGAAGGCGTCGAGGCGACGCTGGCGCATGACGCACTGGTTATCGACGGCGCGGTCTCCGGACGCGGCGTCAATCACGACCTTTTGCGGCGATTGGAAAAGGCCGGACCGTTTGGACAGGGCAACCCGGAGCCTGTTTTCGTCCTGCCCGAGCAACGGCTTGTCGATGCGATGAAGGTCGGCGAAACGCATTTACGAGCGCGGCTCCGGTCTGCAGATGGCGCCAGCACAGAGGCAATGGCGTTTCGGGCCGTTGGAACGCCATTAGGCGAAACCCTGACGCGTGGACGCGGCGACCTGTTTCATGTCGCGGTCAGGATCTCGCCCAACTATTTTCGGGGGATCGAGCGTCCGCAATGCGTCATCGTCGACCTGGCCAGGGCGACCTGATCTCCTGTGGCGCCTGAGCCACAGTCCTCCTGCAAATCGGCTGGGACGCCTGTCGTTGACATCCAAAGCCGCATTTTCGTCCGAATCCAACCGCCTCCTCCGGGACCAGAGCGGCGATGCCGTGAGCCGTTAACAGGGCGTTTGGACATTCGATGCAACAAGTCCATTCGATGCAACAAGTCGATGCGATGCAACAGGGCCACGTGCCGGCGGGGCGAAGGAAAAGTTTGATGCGCGTGTTTCGAGACCAGCTCCGCTCTCTTTTTCCGCAGTCCTCGCGCTTCTTGAAAATTCCGGTCTTTTTTGCCGCCCTGGCCCTCACGGGCTGCGCCTCGACCTCTGACCCAACGCCTTATTATGCGGGACTGGCGACGACCGGTAAATTCAACACAAAATACGGCGTAAAGACCAGTCCGCGCGTTATCGCCGACGGCGAAGCGGCCCCGAAAGGCGGCGGCAATTATATGGTAGGCAAACCCTACAGGATTGCCGGCAAAACCTATTATCCAAGCGAGAAACCCTTTAGCGCCGTCGGCATGGCCTCATGGTACGGTTCGGATTTTCATGGTCGGCGGACGGCCAATGGCGAAGTCTTCGACCGCACATCGATCACCGCCGCTCATCCGACCATGCCGCTGCCCAGCTATGCGCGCGTCACTAATCTGAAAAACGATCGCTCGATCATAGTTCGCGTCAATGACCGTGGCCCCTATCATGGCGGTCGGGTGATGGACGTCTCGCAACGCACCGCCGAGGCGCTGGACTTCAAAGCCGCCGGCACGGCGAAAGTAAAGGTCGAATGGATCGGGAAAGCCGATCTAGGCGGCGACGAAGACGCCAGGCTGCTGGCTACACTGCGCGAGAGCGAACCGGCGAGCCTTGACGGCGAAGAACCTGTCATGACCGCCTTGAGGGATGTGGCGCCGAGCCGCGTCGCCGCTGCGGCGCTTGAGCCGGAAAACGCCCCGCTCGCCTATGCCGGCCCGGATACCACCAACGAAACTCCCGTTATCCCCAACACCGCTTCAGTCGAGGGCGCCGAGAGCGAGAGCCGCGCGCGCTAGTTTGCAGCGTGTCGATTGCAATTCATTATGATGGGCGTAATGGTTGAGGTTTGTGACGCAGGGGTCGCGGGGCCACCGGAATGCGCTCTCCCTTGATAAATTTCCTTGCATCTTCCCTGAGCTTCGCATTGGCGCTCCTGTTGTCGTCCTGTGCGTCAATCGCCAGCGCCCAGGACATGCAAACCAGCGTTCCCAACGCGATTTTAATCGACGCCGGCACCAATACGGCGCTTTTCGAGAAAGCCGCCGATGCGCCGGCGGCGCCGGGCGCGATAGTCAAGATTCTGACGGCAGAGCTGATCTTTGCCGAATTGGCCGCAGGCCGATTGCAACTGAGCGACAAGCTTCCGGTCTCAGATTACGCCTGGCGTAACGGCGGCGCCCCATCCGGCGGTGCGGCGATGTTTCTGCCTGTCAAAAGCACGGCCTCGGTCGATGAACTTCTCAGGGGATTGCTGGTCGTGTCCGGAAATGACGCGGCGCTCGTGCTGGCGGAAGGCGTCGCCGGCTCCGAAGACGCGTTTGTCGCGCGGATGAACAAGCGCGCCGCCGAACTGGGTCTTGGACGTTCGCGCTTCGCCAGTCCTTGGGGCAAGGAAAGCAACGAACAAAAAGTAACCGTTCGCGATATGGCCCGCCTCGCCGCGCATGTCATATCCGCCTATCCGCAGTATTATCATTACTTTGGCGAGAAGGAATTTACCTTCAACAAAATTCGTCAACAGAATCGTAACCCGCTGCTGACTCTCAGCCCCGCAGCGGATGGCCTGGTCGCCGGGGCTTCCGATGCTTCGACTTTCAACCTTGTCGGCTCCGCAACTCAGGACGGACGACGTCTGATCGTCGCCGTCTTCGGCGCCAAAACAGCAAAAGAACGAGCCGACGAGGCCCAGAAACTTCTGCAATGGGGGTTCCGGAGTTTCGAAGAGAGAGTGTTGTTCAAGGCCGGCGATCCAATTGGTCTGGCGGTCGTTTACGGGGGAGCGCGCAGCTCGGTGTCCCTGACGTCTAAGACCGACGTGCGCATGCTTTTGCCTCGATCGGGCGAAACGAAACTTACCGGAAAGATCTTATACGAAGGCCCGGTGATGGCGCCTGTCGCCGCCGGCGCGCCAGTCGGTAGACTGGAAATCCGTCGCGGCGATGCGCTAGCGCTTACCCAATCCCTGCAAACGGCGGAAACTATTGACAATGGTTCCTTGACGGGACGGTTTTTCGATGCGCTCTACGAACTCGCCGCCGGAGCACTTTATCAGAAATTGGCCGGTAAAAAATGATCGGCGGGTCGCACAGGGGCAGGTTCATTACCTTTGAGGGTGGCGAGGGCGCTGGTAAATCGACACAGATCGAACTTCTGGCGAGACATCTTCGTGACGGCGGCGTTGATGTCACGTCGACGCGCGAACCAGGCGGTACGCCGAAGGCGGAGCGATTGCGAGAGATTTTACTCTCGGGAAAAATCGCCTCGCTGGGCCCACTCGCCGAAGCCACGCTTTTTTCGGCCGCGCGTATCGATCATGTCGACAGGCTCATTGAACCGACCCTTGCGCGGGGCGGCTGGGTGCTCAGCGACCGCTTCGCGGACTCTACCCGCGCCTATCAGGGCGCTCGCGGCGGCGTTTCCCGGCGCGATATTGATTTACTCGAACGCGCCGCCGTCGGCGCCACTGCGCCGGATCTCACCTTCATCCTGGACTTGCCGCCGGAAACAGGACTGGCGCGCGCTGCTGCGCGCCGCCAGATCGGCGTCAATGTCGATCGTTTCGAGGCGGAGAATATAGATTTTCACCGTTCCTTGCGCGACGCCTTTCTCGATATCGCCGCGCGTCATCCGCTTCGTTGCTGTGTGATTGACGCGACGCGTTCGGTTGCGGAGGTGTCGCAGACCATTCGTGACCTGATCGCGGTCCGTTTGGTGGATGGCGTCAGACGAATGGCCGCCCAATGAGCCGCGATTTTGTCGAAACGCCTGAAAGCGATCGTTTCGGAGACGCGCCTCATCCGCGCGTTACGCAAAAGCTCTTTGGCCACGCCGCCGCCGAGCATGAATTGCTTGACGCCTATCGTCGCAATCGCATGGCGCAGGCCTGGATTCTTGGCGGACCGGAGGGCGTCGGCAAGGCGACGCTGGCCTGGCGGCTTGCGCGCTTCCTACTGGCGAATCCCGATCCAGCGGCGGCGCTTGTGCAAGGCGTCGCCGATCTCTCGGTTCCGGAAGATCATCCGGCGGCGCGTCGCATCGCGTCACTGGCTCTGGCCGATATGTTTCTCCTGCGTCGCGAGTGGAACGATAAAACGAAACCGGGAAAACATTTCACCGAAATTCGCGTTGACGATGTGCGCAAGGCGATCAACGCTTTTCATCAGGCGTCAGGGACCGGCGGCTGGCGGGTTTGCATCGTCGATTGCGCGGATGACCTTAATCGTTCCGCCGCCAACGCCTTATTGAAGTCGATCGAGGAGCCTCCGGCGCGATCGCTGTTTCTGCTGATTGCGCACCAGCCGGGTCGCATTCTGCCAACAATCCGTTCGCGCTGTCGCAAACTCATGCTTGGCGGCTTGTCGGAGATAGAGATCATTGATGCCATTGACGCGCTCGGAGCGCCATGGTCCCTTCGTCCGGCGCAAGAAATCAAGGCCGCCGCAGCGCGCGCCGAAGGATCGGTGCGGGAGGCGTTGCGATTGCTTGATGGCGATGCGCTCGCCTTCGACGCCACGATTGCGAAACTCTTCGAACGCCTGCCGCAAATTGATTGGATTGGCGTCCATATGCTGGCCGACAAGCTGACCGGTCGCGATAACGAAGCCGCTTACGAAACCTTCATGCGCGCCCTGCAACGCCACATGGACCGGCGAGTGCGCACCCTCGCCGGCGCTGGGGCTTCGCCGGCCCAGCTTGCCGGTTTCGCCCGCGCCTGGGACGAGATTCATGCGCTCGCGCGTGAAACGGAGGTTTTCAATTTTGATAAAAAGGCGCTTGCGCTGGCGATTTTTGATCGTCTCGCCGGCGCAGAACGCGCAATCGCCTGACAGACTTCATTTGAACTTGGAACGTTTTCCGCCGCAGCGGAAAACGTTTCGCCAAAAGAAATCGCGACAAAACAAAAGACCAGAGCCCGATCTGATTCAATCAGACCGGTAAATGCACTACGGCACTTCGCGCACGGCGCCGCGCGCGGCGCTTGTGGTGAAGGCGGCATAGGCGCGTAAGGCCGTTGAGATTTTGCGCGGACGCGGCTTGGCCGGCATGAAACCTTTAGCGGCCTGCGCAGCGCGGCGTCGATTGAGTTCGGCGTCATCGACGACAAGGGTGATCCTGCGATTGGGGATGTCGATCTCGATGCGGTCGCCATCCTCTACAAGCGCGATGGTTCCGCCTTCGGCGGCCTCCGGCGAGACATGGCCAATTGAAAGCCCCGATGTGCCGCCCGAGAAGCGTCCGTCCGTAATGAGCGCGCAGGCCTTGCCCAAGCCTTTCGATTTCAGATAGCTCGTCGGATAGAGCATCTCCTGCATGCCTGGACCGCCGCGCGGACCCTCATAACGGATGACAACGACATCGCCTTCTTTGATCTCGCCGGTGAGGATCGCCGAGACGGCGGCGTCCTGGCTCTCCAGCACACGCGCCTGACCGCTGAATTTCAGGATCGACTCATCTACGCCGGCGGTTTTGACAATACAGCCATCCTCGGCAAGATTACCGAAGAGCACGGCGAGTCCGCCATCCTTTGAGAAGGCGTGAGCAGCGTCGCGGATGACGCCATTTGAACGATCGGCGTCGAGTTCTTCATAACGCCGCTCCTGACTGAAAGCGACCTGAGTAGGAACGCCGCCGGGCGCAGCGCGGAAGAAGGTTTTAGCCGTTTCGCTCTCGGTGACGCTGATGTCCCAAAGGGAGATGGCGTCGGCGACTGTTCGGCTGTGAACGGTAGGCAGGTCGCCATGCAGCAAACCGGCGCGGTGCAATTCTCCGAGAATGGCGATCACGCCGCCGGCGCGATGAACGTCTTCGAGGTGCACGTCGGCTTTTGCCGGCGCCACCTTGCAAAGAACCGGAACGCGTCTGGACATGCGGTCGATGTCGGCCATGGTGAAATTCACCTGCGCCTCATGCGCGGCGGCGAGGAGATGCAGAACGGTGTTGGTCGAACCGCCCATGGCGATGTCGAGCGCGATCGCATTCTCGAAGGCCTTGAAGCTGGCGATCGAACGCGGCAACACGCTATCGTCGTTTTGTTCGTAATGTCGGCGGGCCAGATCGACGATGAGATGCCCGGCCTCCACAAACAGACGCTTGCGATCGGCGTGGGTGGCCAGCACGGAACCATTGCCGGGCAAGGATAAGCCAAGCGCCTCGGTGAGGCAGTTCATGCTATTGGCGGTAAACATGCCGGAGCAGGACCCGCAGGTCGGACAGGCGCTGCGCTCGATTACGGCGACATCCGCTTCGCTAACAGAGTCGTCGGCGGCGGCGACCATGGCGTCTACAAGATCGAGCGCATGCTCCTTGCCCTTGATCACGACCTTACCGGCCTCCATCGGTCCGCCGGAGACGAAGACGGCCGGTATGTTCAGGCGCATCGCCGCCATCAACATTCCGGGAGTGATCTTGTCGCAATTCGAAATACACACAAGCGCGTCCGCGCAATGGCCATTGACCATGTATTCGACGCTATCGGCGATGAGATCTCGCGAGGGCAGGGAATAGAGCATCCCGTCATGCCCCATGGCGATGCCGTCGTCGATGGCGATAGTGTTAAATTCCTTGGCGACGCCGCCCGCTTTCTCGATCTCGCGGGCGACAAGCTGTCCGAGGTCCTTGAGATGGACATGGCCCGGCACGAATTGCGTAAAGCTGTTGGCGACGGCGATGATCGGTTTGCCGAAATCGCTGTCCTTCATGCCGGTGGCGCGCCAGAGGCCGCGGGCTCCCGCCATATTGCGGCCATGGGTCGTGGTGCGTGAACGATAGGGCGGCAAGTCTTTATCTCCGGTATAGCGCAATCATTTTAGCGCGGTTTCACAAGAGATAGCCTAGCCCAACGCCTCCGGCAACATTGCGCCGGCCGAAACGACAGCCTCTCCCGCAGCGAACAGGACCAAGGCGCGAGACAACTCCCGCGTCAGGCGACGCGGCGCAGTTTAGAGATAGGCGTAGCCTTGCCGAGACTTTCGATGATCGCTTCAATCGATGCGAAATTCTGGCGACGCAACAGCTCTGGCGGAAATTCAACGTCAAAGGCTTCTTCGAGGGCCAGCATCACGCGGATCGCTGTAAAGGACGTCAGTCCTGCAGAGTAGAGATTGTCAGTCGTCGATAGCGCCTCGACCGGGGTATGCAGCTTGCCGTTCTGCTTCACGAGACGGCGAATAGTGTCGATCATTTGAGTCCTCCGAAAACCGACGCGCGCATCACGCGACCGTCGTCCGTAATCGGTGATGTTATGGGTTTGAAAATATGAACAGGGGATCAACAATTGGCTTGCAGGTGTGCAGAGAATGCCACAGTTACACAAAAGCTTGGTTTCTGGTTAAAAATTTCTGAACCGATGAGGATCGTTTGCGACAGTCTCCGCCAGTTGCGGGCCGGTCCGTCTCTCGCTAGGATTTTTTCTATGATGAAAAATTTGTTTGTGATCCTGGCTGTCGTTTTCGTCGCTCTGGCCTTTCCTGTCGGAGCGTCGGCCGTCGCCGAGGATAGTGTCGAACAGCTTCTGGATCGTCTGGCGAAAGCGGGGGACGCTCTCGAATCCCGACATATCGCCGACGCCCTGTTGAATCGCTGGGCGCGCGCCAATTCTGACACCATCGACCTTCTTGCCGCCCGCGCGCAGGCCGCCGAGGCGGCCGGGGCGCCGTCGCTTGCCCGTCAACTGCTGGACTATGTCATTACGCTTGCTCCCAACTGGGCCGATGGTTACGTGCGCCGCGCCCGTGCGCGCGCTGCGTCAGGCGACGACGCCGGCGCTCTTTCCGATCTGGAGACTTCGCTGCTCAAGGAGCCCGGCCGCTTTGATGCGCTGGCGATGCAGGGCGCGCTGGCCGAGCGTTCTGGCGACAAGAAGCAGGCGCTCGCCGCGACCCGTAAAGCGCTTGCGCTTCAGCCAATGAACGAAGACCTGCGCAAAACCGAGGAGCGTCTGAAGATTGAGGTCGAAGGACGCGACATCTGACATCAATCCTTGAAGACGCCCTGAGCTTGTGAGATTGCGGAATATGTCTATGATCCAAAATTCAATAAATCAGAGGGATCGCAGATGATGCGTTGTCCTGCGGGGAGCGCCGCAATTGTGGTTTTCTGTCTCCTTGCGCCCCGTATGACCACGCAGGCGCAGGAGGCCTCACAGGACATCTGGTCTCCCGGCCGGATTATCGGAGACATTGGCGAGTCGACCGGTTTGCATGACAAAGTCCCGCCGGCGCCTGATTTTGTCGTCAAAACTCGCCCGCCGGATTGGGAACTCGACTACCGCCCCCTTGACCCAACACAGGCCGAGACGCCAACCGACGTCAACGCCGCCGCGCGCGCCGCCGGGCGGGAGCTGGACGCCGCAAAGGCCGCCAACCGCAGGCTGGCGACCGGCGTGGCGGCTTCTGCCGCAGCGCGCAAGCCTGCGAGCAGCCCCAAAAAAGGAATGGATCCCTTCGATGCCGGCGAGGAAGCTGCAACGAACTGATTACCGGCCCGGAAGGCTGTAAAGAGGCGACTCGACCTGTCTTTCTGGTTCTTCAGGGTTGTCAGGTCTGCGGGCTCGAATTTTCCGACTTTTCCCGCCCGCTCTCGATCACCCGCTGCAAGCGGTTCAAGGCGCTGAACAGAAAGGCCGTCGTCAGTCCAAGCGTCACAGCGGCGGTCAGCGACTCGATTTGCAACATGAGCCGCCATTGCTTTTCGAAGACAATCGTCGTGTCTCCCATCGTCGAATAAGCGCCGAGGGAGTGCAAAAGCGCGTCAGAATATTCGTCCGCAGCGCCAAGGCGCCAGTAAAGCCCCGCCCAGCCGGCGGCCTCCAGCGCGTGCATCAGCACCGCGCCCGTTCCCAAGACTGAAAACACCAGGATCGAGACGAAGATCGACCGCGACCGGAGCCTGACAATCCTGTCGTGGAAGATGAAAATCGACATAACGAAAAGCCCGCTGACGTGAAAAAAAATCAGCAGAACCGAGGCCAGCGCGCCCCAGGCCCAATCCTCCGCCCAGATCATCGAGTCTCCTGTTGCTCGCGCTCGAAACCGCATGGAGCCGGGCTTTCCGCCTGAGGCGCGCCAGCGGAGAATGACAAGCGCCGAATGTTTGGCGGCAATTTGACCGGCAAAGGCATCATCCCTGCCGTCCCGAAAGCTTATTTTACTACCCGTGAAATTCGTGACGTCACCGCCAAATAATATGTTTATGCTTTGTTCTTTGCGACCTATGCTGGAAATCGAAAAAAAATATAATCCGTGCGGTTTTGACCGGTCGCCCTGTTCGGCTCTGATCGAGAAAACGCAAGCCATGGATTGTTGCGCCTTGCCTTCTTCGCAAGACGCCACCGGCTCATATGCGTTCAGGGGCAGAGGGTTTTTTGTACAGATCAATGACAGTCTTATTGCTGATTTTGTTTGCGCAGATATCGAGGGTTAACGTCGATCAACAATCGCTTCGATCCCGACAACGCTTCGGATGACAGTGTTGAGGAGATGGAATGATCCGGCAGGGAGGATCGTTCAAGTGCGATTTGGAGCGATGACATAGCTTTTCTCAACACTCCGCATAACGGCAAAATCTTCATCTTTGAACACGCTTCATCTATGATGAAAGCGCCGTTGTGAACGATTAAAAGTTGCGGTTCATCAATATCGGGACGACCAACGACAAGTAGAGATATACGCGGATTTCGCGAGGGCTCGGGTGCTTGTCCTGTCGGCGTCCCAGATCTGTGTAAATCGAGCGGCAAGAGTTAAGGCGTATTCTTCGTCAGGTCAGGATTCACATCTTGATGGTCAAGCCGCAAACAGGTTCAATGACGCCCCGTCCGCCTTCTTTGAAGGTCTGGCAACACATCAAGGCGCCTTGAAATGAACCGATACATACTCGCGCTTGGGTGCCTGACGCTGCTGGCAGGTTGCGCAGTCGGGCCTTATAAATCGCCGGGACGGATCGGAGACAACAAATACGAACTCGCTTATGGGGCCGATCGTTACGCAGCCTTGATTCAGATCGATCAATTCTGCGCCGGAAAGGGTTATGCGCGCGCCGCGCCGATCAGGGACTTCGGCGCCGCCGTCGTCTTCTCTTGCGCACGATGAGGGGCGAGGCGGTAACGCGGATAGTTTACCTACGCTCGGGCGAACCCTTCCTATCGGCGCCCTGATGGCGGTCGTTGGGCGGCGAACAGTTGAAAAGCGGCGTCTCAAAAAGAGATTTATCCGCATGGATCTCAGCCATGAACCGGATCAGGCGAGATCGACGTAACCACCAAAATCGGCGGCATGACCGACATGTTGATAGCGTCCGCAATTAACCAGTAACGCGGCGGATTGAACAGACGGTCGATATTGCCGGCCTCCGTAAAAGCATTCCGCACAGGTCTTTTCTGACAAGAGAAAGGGTCGTTCCCGTAAGATGTCGAGGATGATCCGGCCTCTCCGGCGGCAAAGGCACAGTTGGGCGCGCGAGGGCGTGAATGGGCGCCAGAGGGCTTCAGTAGGAAAAAAAGCCAATGTGAAAGGCAGGGGGAGGCAAAGCCCGCCAATCGCAGGTTGGCGGATGGGCGAAGGGCCCCGCTCTGTCCAGATTGCCTAAAATCTCGCAATAGCCCGGTCGATTTTCCGGGCAGGGGACAGGTCCTCGCCGGCGGCGATCGCGGATAAAAGCAGGTTTTTGGTTGAAATGGCTCCCCGAGTAGGACTCGAACCTACGACCTAGCGATTAACAGTCGCGTGCTCTACCAGCTGAGCTATCGGGGAACGTGACAGGGCGTATACAAGCGCCCGGTCGCTTTGCCAAGCCCCCGGAGAGTCCCAGGCGGAGATCGCTAAAAGGAATCGCCAGCGAGGCGGCTCTGAGGGTTCAGGCCGGAACCAGCTTGCGTTAGGGCGCGTCGTCTTCAGGCCTCGGGGAAGGCGGCGCGGGCCGCCGCCACGTCCTCCTGCGTCGGCAGACCGGCTTCATTGCCGAGATGCTGGATTTTATAGGCGGAAGCGGCCCGGGCGAATTCAAAATGCGACCGCCAGGGCGCCTTCGGCTGGTCCAGATAGGAAGCGCAATAGGCTCCGTGAAACACGTCGCCCGCGCCAGAGGTGTCTATGATTTTTTCTGCGGGAACCTTTAGCGACGGCATATGACGAACCTCGCCGATCTCATCATACCAGAGCACGCCCCCGGCTCCGCTGGTCACCGCGCCGATCCGGCAGCCTTTGGCCTTGAGCCAGTCGAGAGTCTCCAGCTTGGTGAGCGTCAACTGCTCGCAGAATTTCTCCGCCACGACCGCCACATCGATAAATCGGCACAGCTCCTCGATTCCCGGTCGCAGGGCGCCGCCATCAAGCGAGACAAGAATGCCCCTCTCGCGCGCGAGCCTGGCGTAATGGAGGGCCGCATCGGCCATATGGCCGTCGAGATGGAGCAGTTTGAGCTTGTCGATTCCGATTCGCGGGATTGGCTGAAGATAGGCGTCGTCGCGGGCCCGCAGAATGGCGCGTTTGCCGTCCCTGGGAAAGACAAAAGAGAGAGACGACCGGGCCACGCGTCGCGAATGGACGCGAACGCCGTAGGCGTGGGCCATGTCGACAAACATATGACCCAGCCAGTCCCGAGCCACAGTAGTCAGCAGATCGACATGATGTCCGAGCCTTGCACAGGCGAAACCGGCGGTGACAGCGTTGCCGCCAAAACTGACAGCGTAATCCTGCGCCACCATTTTTTCGTCGCCGCTCGGCACCCGGTCGGCGCGCATCGTGACGTCGATATAGGCATGGCCAATAAATAGCGATTCCAAGCTTAACCTCCCGTCTCGACGCCGCGATTGTCGAGGCGAGTCATTTTGAGGTCAAGGCGGCATTGGCGTGTTGAGATCTGTCAGATCGAGAAACTGGTGCCGCAGCCGCAGGAGGCGGTGGCGTTCGGATTATCAATCCGGAACGATTGCCCCATCAGATCGTCGACGAAATCGATCCGGGCTCCGAGCAGAAAGCCAAGAGAGGCAGGATCGATCGCCAACCTGGCGCCATTTTGCTCGATCACGGCGTCCTCTGCATCAGCAGCCGCAGAGATTGCGAACTGATATTGGAAACCTGAGCATCCTCCGCCCTCGACCGAGACCCGAAACACCGCACCCGGCGCTTCCGATGACAGCAGGACGCCGATTCGTTTTTCCGCCTGTTCGGTTACGGCGATGTTCGCCGTCGCGCCGTTCGACATGACCGGACCTCCGTCTCAGCTTGCTCAATTGACATATAAGGCTTTATGCGGCGCAACATAGGTTTATTCCGCGCGCCTTTCAACGACAGGAGCCGCCGTGGCGCCCCGCCAGCCTCTCGCGCCCTACGCCTGTGACGCCGCTCAGTCGCAGGGGCGACTCTATCCGCTCGACGACTCGCCGACGCGCAGCGCCTTTCAGCGTGATCGCGACCGGATCATTCATTGCACCGCCTTCCGCAGGCTGGCCCACAAAACCCAGGTCTTCGTGCCCCTCGACGGCGATCATTTCCGCACCCGGCTGACTCATTCGATCGAGGTAGGCCAGATCGCCCGGGCGCTGGCGCGGTGCCTGCGGGTCGACGAAGATCTCGCCGAAGCCGTGGCGCTCGCCCACGATTTGGGGCACACGCCTTTCGGACATGCCGGAGAGGAGGCGCTCGAAGCCTGCATGAAGCCCTTCGGCGGCTTCGATCATAATGCGCAGGCCCTGAGGATCGTCACCAAACTCGAACGTCGTTACGCTGATTACGATGGGCTCAACCTCGCGTGGGAAACGCTGGAGGGAATCGTCAAGCACAATGGCCCTCTTGCCGGGCCCCGGGCGACGCGGCCGCTGTCGCGCTTCATAGCCGACTACGATGCGCTGTTCCCGCTTGCGCTCGACAGTTTCGCCGGCGTCGAGGCGCAGGCGGCCGCGCAGGCCGACGACATCGCTTATATCGGCCATGACATTGACGACGGCCTGCGCGCCGGATTGTTTCGGCTGGAGGATATTGTCGCGGCGGTTCCCTTTATCGCCGAAATTGTCGGCTCCATTGAGATATGGCGTCCCGGCCTTGATGGCGGACGGCGGATCAACGAGGTCGTGCGTCGGGTCATCACCGGATTTGTCGAGGATACGATCCAGACCTCATTGGCGAAACTCGCCTGTCTGGCGCCGTCGACGGCGGCGGAGGTCCGGCTGGCCGGGGAGGCCATGGTGACGTTGTCGCCATCAAAACGCGCGGCCGAACGCGATCTCAAGCGATTTTTGTTCGAAAACATGTATCGCCATGAAAAGGTGATGGATGTCTGGCGTCAGGCCAGGGATGCGATTTCCAGGCTTTTTCCTGCCTTTCTCGATCAGCCAGCGCTGATGCCGCCGGAATGGGCGTCTCTCGCCGCCAGTTGCGACGAATCCGCACGGGCGATTGTCGTGGCCGACTACATCGCCGGCATGACCGACCGATACGCGTTGGGCGAAGCCAGGCGGTTGTTCGGGTCTGCAGGGGAGAAGCGGGTGATTTGATCGGATCAAACTGCTAAACCACCGGTTCGATTCCCGATGCTCTCTATTGCCTGTCTGGACTCCATGAATCTCTTCGATATCTTCCACGGACGCGTCGCCGCCATTCTTGACGATTTCGTCACGACGGGAAAACTCGTCTCTTACGAACCCTCCCGTTTTGTTGTCGAACCGCCGAAGGACTCAGGTCTTGGCGATCTCGCCTGCAATGCGGCGATGGTCTTCGCCAAAGAGGCAAAGGCGGGTTTTGGCGCGCCGCGTACTTTCGCCGAGGCTATTTGCGAGAGGCTCAAGGCCTCCGACGGCGTCATCGCAGCGGAGGTCGCCGGGCCGGGATTTATCAACATCCGCCTCCACCCGGAGCTTTACGCCGACGTTCTGCGCGCAGTCTTGCGCAATCCAGAAAACTATGGACGTCCCGAGAAAGGACGCGCCGGGGCCCTGCGTGGCGGAGTCAATGTCGAATACGTTTCCGCCAATCCGACCGGCCCGATGCATGTCGGGCATGGTCGCGGCGCTGTGTTCGGCGACGCGCTCGCCAGCCTGCTGGCCTTTTCTGGCTGCAAGGTGACCCGCGAATACTACATCAATGATTCAGGAGCGCAGGTTGATGTGCTCGCCCGCTCGGCGTTTTTGCGCTACCGCGAGGCGCTCGGCGAGACCATCGTCATTCCGGAAGGACTCTATCCCGGCGACTATCTCAAACCGGTAGGCGCGCAACTCGCGACGGCGCATGGTCGGTCGCTGCTCGATCTGCAGGAGATCGAGTGGCTGCCTATCGTTAAAAAAGCCGCTATCGACGCTATGATGGAGATGATCCGCGCCGATCTAGCAGCGCTGAATATCCGGCATGACCATTTCTTTTCAGAACGCGCGCTGCACGCCGTCGTTAACGGCGTTTCGCCGATCGAGGCCTCCATTGACTGGTTGCGGGGCAGGGGGCTCGTCTATGAGGGTCGCCTGCCGCCGCCGAAGGGCCAGTTGCCGGAAGATTGGGAAGATCGCGAGCAGACCTTGTTCAGATCGACGGATTTCGGCGACGACGTTGATCGGGCGCTGAAGAAATCCGACGGGTCTCCGACTTATTTCGCCGCCGACATCGCCTATCACAAGGATAAGATTGATCGAGGCTACGGCACGCTCGTTGATGTCTGGGGAGCCGATCACGGCGGCTATGTGAAAAGAATGAACGCGGCGGTTGCAGCGTTATCGGCCGGGACCGTCAAGCTCGACGTGAAACTCTGTCAGCTCGTCAAGCTGATGCGCAACGGCGAGCCGGTGAAGATGTCCAAGAGGGCCGGCGACTTCGTCACCCTGCGTGAGGTCGTGGATGAGGTTGGGGTCGACGCCGTGCGTTTCATGATGCTGTATCGCAAAAACGATGCGCCGCTTGATTTCGATCTCGCGAGGGTGATCGAACAATCCAAAGACAACGCGGTGTTCTACGTTCAATACGCCCATGCGCGGGCGAAGTCGGTCCTGCGACAGGCGAAAGCGGCCTTTCCGGACCTGGACCTGGCCCCTCTTGCACATGTCGACGCGCAGCTACACCTATTGCAGGACGAGGGTGAAAAAGAGCTGGCGAGATCTCTCGCGCAGTATCCGAGGGTTATCGAGTCTGCGGCTGCGGCGCACGAACCGCACCGAATAGCTTTTTTCCTTCACGATCTCGCCAGCCAGTTTCACTCTCACTGGAACCGGGGAAAGGATCATCCAACAGTGCGTTTTGTTAACTCTGAGATGAGAGAGATGACGCAGGCGAGGATTTCCCTGGTATTATGCATGATTGCTGTACTGGCTTCGGGATTGGGAATTCTTGGGGTGAGCGCCCCGGAGGAAATGCGTTGACGCGCGCTATGGGGTCCATCGGCATGAGTTGCATAAGCTCAAAGATCGAGGTTTGTAATGCGTGAACCCACGACGAGAGGTCCAGCCGTCGAGATCGAAGAGCTGGAGAAACGCCTCAGATCCAACCCTCCCCCTTCACAAAAACCGTCGATTCGGCTCGATATCCCTGTATCAACAGGGCCAATGCGCGAAAACCGACCAGACCCTCTGGCCGAACTCGCCAGACGTATGCCGCCGACGCAACCCCGAACCAACCACAAGCCTGATGCGATTGCATTAAAACCGCAACAGCTTTCGCCCAGAGCTAACCCTTCTGCGTCGGTCATGCCGACCAGACCTGAACCGGCTTTTGCCCCACCTCCAAGACCGGTCGCGGCGCCGCCGATTCCTCCCCTGTCGGCGCCAAGGCCCCCTTCTCTTGCCCGGCCCGTTGCGCCTCCACCAGCCATTCCTGCGCCAACCATTCCTGTTCCTGGCGTTCCTGCGCCAGCCATGCGAGCGCCTGCTTTAAGGGCGCCGGCAGCGCCTGCGTCACGCGCTATCTCTCCGCCGCCGATACCAGCGCAATCGTCAGCCGGACGATCTACGCCGCAAATTCCAGCTTTGCCGCAGATCCCGACCGTGCCGTCACCACCGACCGTGTCGTCACTGCCCACCCTTCCGTCGTTGCCGACGTCGTCGTCCTTGCCGAAGCTGCCGCCCCTGCCAGAAATTCAACATTCGCTGCCGCTGTTGCCGCCATTGCCGTCGCTTCCGAAGCGGGACCCGCAGCACGGAGGCGAACTCCAACCGCCGACTTTCACGCCGCCGGCGCCGCCGCCTCCCGCCTATGACGCCTCTGACATGTTCCTGCGTGGAACCTTGCCGATCGAAGATAACGCCGCTGGCGTTCCTTTTGGGTCGCATGGCGATGCTCCGGGCCTCGCTCCGCCTGTAAATTCATGGCTTGCGACCCCCGAACCGAGGGGTTCGTCGCAAGCGACAGAGGATCTGAACAGTCTCTCGCGATCCGCTGACTCTCATTATTCCAATCATCAATCCACTGATCCGGTTCGAGCGCCCGACATTCGGGCGACCGATCCGTCGCACCCCCCGCATCGGCATGCCGGTTACGGCGGCGAGGAACATTACGACGACTCAACCAGCGGCTGGCCGGATGAATCGCAATACGCCTTCGATGAATTTGACTCCGATGAAGAGACTTACGCCGCGGGTGAAGTACATGACCCGCGTCTCGCTCCTCCGCCTGCTGGGTTGAAGGTGTTTCGCCGCAAATTACGTCCCTGGCACGCGATCGCCGCCGTCGCTGCGCTCGCTGTCGTCAGCATCGGATGGAGTTTTCTGCATCGATCCGGCGTTGACGGCTCCCGTGAGATCGCGACCATCGAAGCTCCGGAAGGTCCGATGAAGGTTAAGCCGACGATAGAAGAGGAGTCAGACGCCCCGACGGCCGGCGCTGCGGCCGTGCTTGATCGCAACGAACCGGAGCCAGTGAAAAAAGTCGTCAAAAATCTTGAGCAGGCGGTCGATCCCTCCGTGGCGCCCCAACAAAACGCGGACTCTACTCTGGACGTTGCAGCGCCAGCCGAGACACCCGGGGCCGTCAAGCTGGGCGCCGGACGCGTAGACGCACCACACGAACCGCCGCCAGCTTCAGTCGTTCAGCAGCCGCGCAAGGTTAAATCCGTCGCCGTTCCGGCAATCCCGGTCGAGCTTCAGGCGCCGCCAGCAGTGGCCGCTCCTCAGCCGACCGCGCCAGCTGCCGCAAAACCCGCCGCCGCCGGAAACTACTGGGCGCAGTTCGCCTCGGTGAACAGCGAGGCCGAAGCCCGCACGCTCCTTAAAACCTTGTCCGGCAAATACGGCGGCGCGACCGGCGGGGCCAAATTCACCTACCGGCCCGTCAAAACCGGCGACAAGACCGTTTACCGCGTTCGTGTCGGCGGACTGACCAGGGAAGTGGCCGAGGCCGTCTGCGCCAAAGCGAAAACGGGCGGCGACGCCTGCGCCACTGTCGGCAACTGATCCTGACGAGGCGTCAAACGTCGCCTGAAGAACTCTTGCGGAGCAGAGATGCGGGCGTTCATCTGTGGGGTAAAGGGACTTGTGCTCGATGATGAGGAGCGCGTCTTCCTGCGCGAAGCGTCTCCCTGGGGGGCGATTCTTTTTCGTCGAAATGTCGATAGTCCCGAACAAGTCGCGCGCCTGACCCAGGAAATCCGTGACGCTCTCGGCCGAGACGCGCCCATTCTGGTTGATCAGGAAGGCGGTCGCGTTCAGCGCCTGACGACCCCGAATTGGCCGGCCTACCCAAGTGCGGCGCGCTTCGAAACGGCGGGAGACAGCGCCGACGCGGCGTCGCGTCTTGCCTGGCTCGGGGGGCGCCTCATCGCGCAAGATCTGCGGGCGGTTGGCATTGACGTCGACTGTTTGCCTGTTCTCGACACGCCGGCCCCCGGGTCGCATGAAATCATCAGCGACCGCGCTTACAGTCGTAATCCCGCCGATGTCGCCAGGCTGGGGCGGGCCGCAGCGGAAGGACTCATGGCGGGCGGCGTCGCTCCGGTCATGAAACACATTCCCGGCCATGGACGCGCCCGCGCCGACAGTCATCTGGAATTGCCCGTCGTCGACGCGCCCCGCGCTGAGCTTGAACGGGTTGATTTCCCGCCCTTCCGGGCCAACGCCGATCTGCCGATGGCGATGAGCGCGCATGTCGTTTACACCGCGATCGATCCCGATGCGCCCTGCACCTGGTCGAAAACCGTTATCGAAGAAATTGTTCGCCGCGAAATCGGATTCGATGGCCTCCTGATGACCGACGATCTGTCGATGAAGGCCTTGAGCGGCGATTTCCGCTCTCGCGCCGAACGCGCCATCCTTGCCGGCTGCGATATTGTTCTGCATTGCAATGGCGATCTCGCAGAGGCGCGACCGGTCGCTGAAGGCGCGCCAATACTTGCCGGCAAAGCTCTTGATCGCGCCGCCCGGGCGCTCGACTGCGTTCGAGCCTGCGCGCCGTTTGACGAGGTAGCGGCACGCGCAGAATTCGCGGCTGCTTTCGCCGCCGGGTGACAAACGCCGTCTCGGCGCCTACTTCTAGCTCTCGCTTTGCCCGGAGACGATAGCCGCCCATGACCGCCGCCCCCCTCGCGCCGACCCCTCTCGACGCCGACGTCGTCCAATCCGCTGAAAAAGCGCTTGAGCAGATCGCCAAAGCGCGCACTGCAATTGGCGCGGTTATTTTCGGTCAGGAAGAGGTTGTCGAACAATCGCTCGTAACCTTGCTCTCTGGCGGTCATGGACTGCTTGTCGGCGTGCCGGGTCTGGCCAAGACGCGTCTTGTGGAAACGCTGGGCAAGACCCTCGGCCTCGCCGAACAACGCGTGCAATTCACGCCCGACCTTCTCCCCGCCGACATCATCGGCTCCGAAGTGCTGGAGGAGGGGGCCGACCGCTCTCGAAATTTCCGGTTCATCAAGGGACCGATTTTCGCCCAGCTTCTGATGGCGGACGAGATCAATCGCGCGTCGCCGCGCACCCAATCGGCGTTATTGCAAGCGATGCAGGAACATCATGTTAGCGTTGCCGGGAAGCGCTACGATCTTCCCAAGCCTTTCCATGTGCTGGCGACCCAAAATCCACTGGAGCAGGAGGGCACCTATCCATTGCCCGAAGCGCAGCTTGACCGCTTCCTGATGCAGATCGACGTGAAATATCCCGACAGGGCCAGCGAACGGCGGGTATTGCTGGAAACAACCGGAGACGTCGTCGCTTCGCCGACGCAGGCGCTTGTCGCCGGCGAACTGGAAACGATCCAGCGTCTGGTTCGACGCCTGCCAGTCGGCGACGCCGTTGTCGATGCGATTCTCGATCTGGTGCGCGCCGCGCGGCCCGATACGGGCGACGCGGGGATCGCGCCGCATGTCTCATGGGGACCAGGCCCTCGCGCCGCACAGGCGTTGATGCTGGCGACGCGCGCCCGGGCGCTTGCCACGGGTCGATTGGCGCCCTCGCTGGACGACGTTGCGGCGCTGGCGCCGCCGGTGCTGCGACACCGTATGGCGCTTAATTTTTCTGCTCGCCGCGAGATGAGCGTCGAAGAGATCATCCGCAAGCTCGTCGCCCGGATTGGTTAGAATGAGCCTCTCCGGCGGCGTCGATACACAGTGGCGCGATCCGGCGCAGCGCGCGCCAGATCGTGGCGAGGCGGCGTCAGAACTTGCGGCAAGGTTGCCCAGACTGACGGCGCGCGCGCATGAAATCGCCGCCAGCGTCGTCTATGGCTTGCATGGTCGACGACGGGCCGGCGTCGGGGAAACCTTCTGGCAATATCGCCCCTTTGCCTCGGGCGAGCCGGCGGCGCGCATTGATTGGCGTCGTTCGGCGCGCGGCGATTATCTTTATGTGCGCGAGCGCGAGTGGGAGGCTGCCCAAAATTATTTTTTGTGGATGGATTGCTCGTCGTCGATGAGTTTTTCTTCGTCACTGGCTCCGGAAGATAAACTCTCCCGCGCTCTCACGCTGGGACTGGCGCTCGCTGACGTGCTGGTGCGCGGCGGCGAACGCGTCGCTGCTTTGGGACTTACGCCGCCCGTCTCGGCCAGAAATGTTGTGGATCAACTTGCAAGCGCGCTCCACGCCAACGCCGAAGTAGCCGCAAGACAGGAGCTGCCGCCTGAAGCAGGTCTGGGTTCGCGCGCCAAAATTGTAATGATTTCTGACTTTCTCTCCCCGCCCGAGGAACTCGCGGCGAGACTCAAAGCCTACGCCGCGGTCGGCGCCAGCGGAGCGTTACTGATGGTGATCGATCCCAGCGAAGAGACCCTACCTTTCGACGGCGAGACGCTGTTTCTCGATACCGATGGCGGTGAGCCCTTTCACGCCGGCGACGCGCGTCAACTCCAGCGGGCCTATGCTGAACGATACGCCGCGCATAAACACGCGATTGCCGAGGCTGCGCGAGGCGCCGGTTTCTGCTTCCTTCAGCATCATACGGATCGTCCGGCGGCCGAGGGGGCGCTGGCGCTTGCAATGGGTCTTCAGGACGTCGAGGCGCTTCGCTGATGGGCTTCTCATTCGCCGCGCCCGCCGCGCTACTCGGACTGCTGACGCTGCCGTTGATCTATTGGCTGCTTCGGGTGACGCCTCCGCGTCCGCGCGAAATTTATTTTCCGCCGACCCAGATTCTGCGCGAATTGAAACCCGATGCGCCCACACCGTCAAAAACGCCCTGGTGGCTGCTGGCGCTTCGCCTTTCGCTTGCCGCAGCGCTCGTTGTGGCCATGGCGGGGCCGGTCTGGAGTCCGTCGAGCCCGCTCGCGTCGCAGGCCGGACCGACGTTGTTGATCATTGATGATGGCTGGCCCTCGGCGCCGACATGGGATCGACGGCTCGCCGCCGCCGGTGCGGTTCTGGACCAGGCCACGCATGCTGGATCGACCGTCGCCCTTGCGCCATTGTCAGGCGAGGCGTCGCCACAGATGACGGATGCTGGACAGGCGCGTCAGAGGTTGCAAGCTTTGCGTCCACAACCCTATTTGCCGGACAGGTCTGTCGCCGCCGCACAACTTACGGACTTCGTAAAAGCGCATCCCGGCTCCCGGATCGTTTGGATCAGCGATGGTCTAGCTCATGACGATAAGGACTCCTTCGCCAGGGCCCTGAAGGGGGTTGCGGAGGCCGGCGTGAAGGTCGAGACCCTCGGCGACGAACATAATCCGCTCGCGCTGGCGGGGCCTGTGAACACTGCGAAAAGTCTTTCAGTTGATGTATTACGCGCTTCTCTTGCCGGTCCAGCGCAGGCGACCCTGTCTGCTCATGACAAAATGGGACGGACGCTCGGACGCGTAACGGTCGATTTCGCTGACAAGCTGCGCGCAACCGCGCGTTTCGATCTGCCCATAGAGGTGCGCAACGATGCTACGCTTTTACTCGTCGAGGGTGAGAACAGCGCCGGAGCTGTTACGCTCCTTGACTCTCAATCGACTGTCAAACGCGTTGCGATGATCGCCGGCGGGGCCGATGATGCTCAACCGCTCCTCTCGCCACTGCATTATCTTGAGAAGGCCCTTTCGCCTTTTGCGCAAACGCGCATGGCGCGACCGGGCGCTGCCGAGCCAGCGCTGGATTTGCTCTCCGAACGTCCGAATGTGGTGGTGCTGGCCGATGTCAGCCTCCCGCCGGGCGAGAGCTTCGACGCCCTGACGAAATTCGTCGAGGAGGGCGGAGCTTTGGTGCGCTTCGCGGGACCTCGTCTCGCCAACGCCGCCGATACGCTACTGCCGACGCGCCTTCGTCGTAACGGCCGCGTTTTGGGCGGCGCGATGTCCTGGGAGACGCCGAAAGCGCTTGCCGATTTCGACTCTTCTGGTCCCTTCGCGGGTTTGCCCGCCAGCAAGGATGTCAGCGTTCAACGCCAGGTGCTGGCCGAGCCCGATCCGGGTCTGGCGGCGAAAACATGGGCGCGACTGGATGATGGCACGCCGCTTGTCACCGCCGAGCGTCGCGGCAAGGGAATGATCGTTCTTTTTCACGTCAACGCCGACACAAGCTGGTCGAATCTGCCGATCTCGGGCCTCTTCGTCGATATGTTGAAACGCATCGTCGATCTTTCTCCGCAGTCCGCGCCGGCGTCGAATGTCGAAGACGCTAGCGCTACGCAGGCTTTAAATACGAATGATGCGCGAATATTTGCGCCCAAACGCACGCTTGACGGTTTTGGCGTGCTCGGCGAGCCCTCGCCACTGGCTCAACCCATTACGTCTGGCTTCACAGGACCGGCGCGCGCCGAACATCCTCCCGGCTTTTATGAAGCCGGGGACAGGGTTGTCGCCGTACAGACATTGGGCGCGAAAGACACGTTGAAGCCTTTCGATTTCGCCGCTGCCGGCCAGGACCCTCGCCCGTTGCAAGCGACGCGTCTTTATGATTTCCGTACGCCATTACTGGCGCTGGCGTTGGTCGCACTCATCGTTGATACGCTGATGTCGTCCCTGATGTCGGGCAAGCGCGTCTGGCGCGGATTTGGCGCGACGGTCGGCGTGATGACAATGATCTTCTTAGTCTTGCCGCATAATGATGCGTGGGCCGGAGATGACCCGGCTTCATCAATCGCCACGCATCACCGCGAGGCGGCGCTCAAGGCGCGCCTGGCCTATGTGGTCTCGGGGGACCGACAGGTGGACGAAACCGCCCGAGCGGGTCTCGAAGGCTTATCTTTGGCGCTCACGGCGCGAACGTCCTTTGCGCCGGCAGAGCCCGCCGCCGTCGATCCAGCGCGGGATGAACTCGCCTTCTATCCGATGCTCTACTGGCCGATCGTCGCCGGCGCGCCGCAGCCCTCGGCCAAGACGGCGGCGAAAGTCTCCGCCTATATGAAACAGGGCGGCACGATCATTTTCGATACGCGCGACGCTCTGATGCAACGCCCCGGCGATGCGCCAACGCCGGAGGGGCAATGGTTGCGAGATTTCTCAAAAAACCTCGATCTTCCGGAGCTTGAAATCGCGCCGAGCGATCATGTCATCACCAAAACCTTTTATCTCCTGGATAATTTCGTCGGTCGTTATGTCACCGGCGACACATGGGTGGAGGCGCTGCCGCCGGAGTCAAAGGACAGTGGCGAGGCGCGTCCTGTACGCGCCACCGATAGCGTCTCTGCAATCGTCATCACTTCTAATGATCTCGCCGGCGCATGGGCCCAGGATAAAGGCGGTCAGCCAATGTATCCGCTGACGCCCGGCGGCGCGCGCCAGCGCGAGATGGCCCTTCGCGGCGGCGTCAATCTCGTGATGTATACGCTGACAGGCAATTATAAATCCGATCAGGTGCATGTCCGCGATTTGCTGGAAAGGCTTGGTCAGTGAGCTTCAGCGAACTGCAACTCGTCTTTGCGCCCCTCTTGCCATGGTGGGCGCTTGTCGCCCTTGGCGCACTTGCGATAGCTGCGCTGGTTTTCGGCGCGATGCGCGGTCAGCGCGGTCTTGTTCTGCGCGCGCTGGCGATGGCGCTGACGCTTGCAGCGCTTGCTGATCCCTCGCTTGTGCGTGAAAAACGCAATCCACAAAAAACGCTGGTCGCCATCGTGCTCGATCGGAGCGAGAGCCAGAATTTTGGCGGGCGCCTGCAACAGACCGCCGCCGCCGCACAGGCGCTTGACGCCTCGCTCAAAAAATTCGGCGATATCGATACGCGCGTCGTCAGCGTCTCCAATGCGACGGGCGGCGATAATGGCACGCAGCTTTTCACGGCGCTTGGCGCGGCGCTCAAGGATATCCCGCCCGAGCGCATCGGCGCGGCGATTCTCGTGACCGACGGCGTAGCGCATGACATTCCGGCCAAAGCGGCGGCGCCGGGATTTCACGCGCCTGTTCATGCGCTGATCACCGGTCACGAAAGGGAACGCGACCGCCGCATCGAGCTTGTCGAGGCGCCGCGTTTCGGGATTGTCGGCAAGGATCAGGTGATCCGGGCGCGGGTCGTCGACACTGGCGGCGATAATGCGCGAACGCCGATAACCGTGCGCCGCGACGGAGAGGCGCTGCCCACCTACAGTCCCGTTCCGGGCGACATCGTCAATATTCCGGTTCATATCGCTCATGGCGGCGCCAATATTGTCGAATTGGATATTCCGCCCGCGCCCGGAGAACTGACTTTGGCCGACAACAAGGCGGTGGCGACAATCGAGGGCGTGCGTGACAGGCTCAAGGTGTTGCTTGTTTCGGGCGAGCCGCATCCGGGCGAACGCGCCTGGCGCAATCTGTTGCGTGCAGACGCCAATGTCGAACTTGTGCATTTCACGATTTTACGTCCGCCGGACAAGCTCGATCTCACGCCGGCCTCGGAGCTGTCGCTGATCGCATTCCCGACAGCCGATCTCTTCGGGCGCAAGATCAATGAATTCGATCTGATCATTTTCGATCGTTATTCGAGTCAGACGCTGCTGCCCTCCGTCTATTTCGATAATATCCATCGGTTTGTTGAAAATGGCGGCGCTTTTCTTGCGGCGGTGGGACCGGATTTCGCCTCAACGCGAGGACTCTATTACTCGCCGCTTGAGGATATTCTACCGGCGCGACCCGATGGCGTTTTGCACGAGCAGGCGTTTCGCGCCCATGTCAGCAAGGAGGGCGAGAGACATCCGGTCACGCGGGGACTCGCCGGCGCCAAAGCCGAGCCGCCGAGCTGGAGCGAATGGTTCCGACAGGTCGACGCCAGCGTGGTCAAGGGCGCGTCAATCATGACCGGGGCGAAGGACAAACCCCTGCTTGTTTTATCGCATGAGGGGCAGGGGCGAGTGGCCCTGCTGCTTTCCGATCAGATTTGGCTTTGGGCGCGCGGTTATGACGGCGGCGGTCCCTACGCAGATCTCACGCGCCGGCTGGCGCATTGGCTGATGAAGGAGCCCGATCTCGAAGAGGAGGCGTTGCGTGCAACGGCTCAGGGCAATTCCGTGACCATCGAACGCCAGACCCTGAAAGACGCGATTACGCCGGTGAAGGCGACGTCGCCCTCTGGCCATTCGCGCGAGACGACGCCGAACGAGGTCGAACCCGGCCTCTGGCGCGCGCAATTTGCGGCGGACGAAACCGGTCTGTGGCGCTTCGAGAATGATGGGCTGACGGCGCTCGTCACTGTCGGCCCGCCCAATCCGCGCGAGTTTCGCGAGGTCGCCTCCACGACCGAGAAGTTGAAACCGCTCACCGAGGAAACCGGCGGCAGCGTTCGGCGCCTGAGCGTGAACAGCGACGCCATCAATATGCCGCGCCTTGTCGAGATGCGCGACGCGCGACGCTTCGCCGGCGGCGACTGGATCGGAATCAAACAAACCGGGGCCTCCACGCTGGTCGGCGTCGAGGTCGCGCCGCTGGGGCTGGGGCTCTGGGCGATGCTGGCGCTGCTTGGCGCCGTTGTAGCGGCCTGGGGCTGGGAGGGGCGGCGCTCTGGCGTCTGACCTGCTAGCTTCCGGCCTTCTGGAGAGATTCGCTTGCCCAGTTATCGCGCCATTGGCCTGATGTCCGGCACATCCATGGACGGCGTCGACGTCGCGCTCGTCGAGACGGACGGCGATGCGCAGGTGGCGCTCGGGCCTTCCGGGCATTTTCCCTACAATGACTCCGATCGCGCCCTGTTACGCAACGCCCTGGGCGAGGCGGCGACATTGACGGATCGCGACGCGCGGCCCGGTGTGCTGGCCTTCGCCGAACGCATGGTGACGGATCGTCACGCCGAAGCGGTGGAGAATTTTCTCGCCGCCAATGGAATCGAGCCGACGACCGTCGATCTGGTCGGCTTCCATGGCCAGACCGTGTTGCATCGGCCCAGAGAACGCCTGACTGTGCAGATCGGCGATGGGCCGGCGCTCGCGGCGCGTCTCGGGATTGATGTCGCCTGGGATTTCCGCGCCGCCGACATCGGGGCGGGCGGCGAGGGGGCGCCAATCGTGCCGGTGTTTCATCGCGCGCTGGTCGCAGCCGGCGGTATGAAGGGAGAGGTGGCGCTGCTGAATATCGGCGGCGTCGCCAATGTCACCTATGTGGCCGATGGCGAACCGCCCATTGCCTGCGACACCGGACCGGGTAATGCGCTCATCGACGATCTGATGCTTCAGCGCACCGGCGCGCCCATCGACCGTCACGGCCATATGGCGGCGCGCGGTCGCGTCAATGAAGCGGCGTTGCTCCGTATGCTGGCGCATCCCTTCTTCGATCAGCCGCCGCCAAAATCCCTCGACCGAAACGCTTTCGCGCTTGACGCGGTTTTGCGGCTCTCGACAGAAGATGCGGCGGCGACGTTGACCGCCTTCACGGCGGCCTCGGTGCTGCGTCTGTTTCCGCACCTGCCGGCGCAACCGCAATTGCTCATCGTGTGCGGCGGCGGCGCGCGCAATCCGATCCTCGTGCGCGAACTGGTCATGCGGCTGCCGTGCAAGGTGACGACGGCGGACGCGGTCGGCTGGTCAGCGGACGCCATGGAGGCGCAGGCCTTCGCTTATCTGGCGGCGCGGGTGGCGCAGGGACTGCCGCTCACCTTCCCCTCAACCACCGGCGCGCCGGGGCCCTTGCCAGGCGGCTTGCTGGCGCGGGCGCCGGCGATGGGCGCGAGTTGATCAATCGCCGCGCGCGGGAATAGCGATGCGCGTCGGATTGCCCAGACGCCGGTCAAGGTAGGCGTCGACATAGGCGATCAGTGGCTCGACCCGATCCTCAAAAAAGTGATTGGCGCCTTCAACCACCGCATGTTCAATGACAATGCCTTTCTGCGTCTTTAACTTCTCGATGAGCGGCGTCACTTCCTTGAGCGGCGCGACGCGGTCGAGATCGCCGTGAACGAAGAGACCCGAGGACGGGCAGGGGGCGAGGAAGGAAAAATCAAAGCGATTGGCCGGCGGCGCAACCGAGATAAAACCTTCGATCTCCGGACGGCGCATCAATAGTTGCATGCCGATCCATGAACCGAAGGAGACGCCGGCGATCCAGCAGGCGCGCGCCTCGGGATTGACGCCTTGAGCCCAGTCAAGGGCGGCGGCGGCGTCTGACAGTTCGCCCGCGCCATGATCGAAATTGCCCTGCGAACGGCCAACGCCGCGGAAATTGAAGCGCAGCACCGAGAAACCGCGCTCCGCGAAGGAGTAATACATATTATAGACGATCTGGTTGTTCATCGTGCCGCCAAATTGCGGATGCGGATGCAGGATGATCGCCAGCGGCGCGCCCCGGGTGGCGGACTGATGAAAACGGCCTTCGAGCCGGCCTGCGGGGCCGGTGAATATGACTTCGGGCATTGGCGTCCCTTGGCTGAAAAACGGCAGGCCGCCTTCTAACATGCGCCGACCTGTAAATTGCAAGGATATTCGTCACAGGCCTGGCGGCGGCGCCGGCGGCGGGTCCGGATGAAACCGGTCAATCCTGTGGATTGCCGGTTAGCAAACGGTCCCCGGCTTGCGACGGCCGGGCAAAACAACCATTCTCCCGGCCAGTTATGGCGTTGTGGCGCGGCGAGTCGCGTAAGGGATCGTAATGGCCCAGGAACTGGCGTTTGAGCTGGAGGACGGACCGCGCGACGAGGGGGAGGCCTTCCTCGTCGACGTCGACGGATTCGAGGGGCCTCTCGACCTTTTGCTAGAGCTGGCGCGCCGACAAAAGGTTGATCTGGCTCGTATTTCCATACTCGCGCTCGCCGAACAGTATCTCGCCTTCATCGACGCCGCCCGCAAGGTCAGGCTGGAGCTGGCCGCAGATTATCTGGTGATGGCGGCGTGGCTCGCCTTTCTCAAGTCGCGATTGCTGCTGCCAGAACAGCCCAAAAACAACGAGGAGCCCTCGGCGGCCGAACTCGCCGCCGCGCTCGCCGAACGGCTGCGCCGGCTTGAACTCATCCGCCTTGCCGCTGATCGTCTGACCCGACGCGCCCAGCTTGGCCGAGACATGTTCATGCGCGGCGGACCCGAGGGGATCGAAACGATCTCCCAGCCGAAATATCAGGCCAAGCTGTTCGATCTGCTCTCGGCCTACGCCCGCCAGCGCCAAAAGACGGCGACCTCTCGCGTTGTTGTTCGGCAACGAACGGTCTGGTCGCTCGCTGAGGCGCGAGAAGCGCTGGAGCGTCTCGCCGGGGTCGCGGCGGAGTGGACCGTTCTCGACGATTATCTGATCCATTATTGTTCCGACATGCAAACGGCGCGCACGGTGCGCGCCTCGGCCTTCACCGCTTCTCTCGAAATGGTGCGGGAAGGGCGTTTTGACATACGGCAGGATCGGCCTTTCGCGCCCTTGTGGGTGCGTCGCCGTCCGCCGGAGCCACAGGAGTCGTCCGCCGGAGCTGTTCCGGCGCCGGCGACTTGATCGGGGAGACAGCGGATTGGCGCAGCCAGCCGAGAAAATCGAATTGTTCGATGTGAATAACGACGAGGAACTTGCGCGCCTCAATGCGGCGCTGCGCGAGGCCGAACGCATTGTCGAGGCGATGCTCTTCGCCGCCGCAGAACCGCTCGATGAGAGCGAGTTATCGCGTCGGATTGATGAGAACGTCAGCCTTGACGATGTTCTGGCGCGTCTGCGCGACCATTACGCCGCGCGCGGCGTGAATCTGACGCGCGTCGGCAAGAAATGGTTTTTCCGCACCGCCGGCGATCTGTCATGGATTCTTTCGCGTGAGCGGGTCGAGGAGAAAAAGCTCTCGCGGGCCGCTCTGGAGACCCTGGCGATCGTCGCCTATCACCAGCCGACGACCCGCGCCGAGATCGAGGAAATTCGTGGCGTCGCCATTTCCAAGGGCACGCTGGACGTCTTGCTGGAGACCGGCTGGATTCGGCTTCGCGGCCGGCGCAAGGCGCCTGGCCGGCCGATCACCTATGGCACCACAGACGCCTTCCTGTTGCACTTCGGCCTTGAGCAGATCGGCGATTTGCCCGGGCTAGAGGAACTCAAGGGCGCCGGCTTGTTCGACGGACGACTGCCCAAGGGCTTCGGCGTGCCGCAGCCCTCCGACGACGAGGCGCTGCGTGACGACGAAGACCCTCTGGAGGACGAAGCGCCGGCTATGCTGGAGATGGAGTTTCTGGAAGCGCCTGAGCCTCTCGACTTCCCATCCGGGGAGAATGAGGACGACACGGCTTGAGCACCAGACCCTCGCCTTGTTTTTGCGGGGCCGGAGGCTTAATTTATCTTCATCCGATTCATGGGTTTTTGCGCCTGGGAGGCCGTTAAAATGGGCAGTCTGTCGATCTGGCACTGGATCGTCGTGGGCGGCGTGGTTTTCGTTCTCTTCGGCGGCAAATTCAAAATCTCCGATGTGATGGGCGATGTCGCCAAGGGCATCAAGGCATTCAAGAAAGGCCTTGCGGAAGAGGAAGCCGCCGAGAACAAGCCGGTTGAAACGCGCGCGCTGGACGATAAATCCGCCGACGGCAACAAGGTCTGATACCGCAGGCGCATCCAAATCCCCGCGCGGCGGGCACTCCAGGGGCACATGTTCGATCTCGACCCCGGTAAACTTCTGGTGATCGGCATTGTCGCGCTTGTGGCGATTCCGTCGAAAGATTTGCCGCGCGTGCTGCGCACCCTGGGACAGGCGACCGGGCGTATGCGGCGCATGGCGGCGGAGTTTCAGGGCCACTTCATGGAGGCGATGCGCGAGGCCGAAATTGACGCCCTGCGCAAGGAGGTCGATGCAGCAAAAAACGTTCTGCGCAACCCGGTAGAGCTGGACGCCGCTTTCGATCCATTGATCGAGGCGCGCAAGCAGATGACTGAGGCGATCGCCGCCCAAACCAGATTGTCGCCGAAGGAACCCGCCCAACCCGCCACGCCGGAGGACACGCCAGACAAGGACACTCTCTCCGACGGGGACGCCCGCACATGAACGAAGCCGACGAGGCGGAGATCGAGGCCAGCAAGGCGCCGCTCATCGAACATTTGATGGAGCTGCGCGAGCGTTTGATCAAATCGCTGCTCGCGTTTCTTGTCATGTTCCTGATCTGTTTTTTCTTCGCCAAGGATATCTATAATCTCCTGGTGATCCCCTATACGCAGGTCGCCGGCCCGGAAGCCAAGCTGATCTACACGGCGCCACAGGAGTATTTCTTCACGCAGATCAAGGTGGCGCTGTTCATGGCGGCGTTTTTGTCCTGTCCGGTGGTGCTGGCGCAGCTCTACGCCTTCGTCGCGCCCGGTCTTTATCGGCATGAACGCGCCGCCTTCCAGCCTTATCTTTTCGCGACGCCAGCGTTTTTCCTGATCGGCGCGCTGATCGTCTATTTTCTGGTCATGCCGAATCTCCTGCGCTTCTTCATCGGCATGCAGCAGGCCAACGAGCCCGGCAAGGCGCAGATCGAACTCTTGCCGCGCGTGTCGGAATATCTGTCGCTGATTATGACGCTGGTCTTCGCCTTCGGAGTGGTGTTCCAGACGCCGGTGATTTTAACGCTGCTCGGCCAGGCCGGGATCGTCTCGTCGCAGTTTCTTTCTGAACAGCGACGTTACGCCATCGTGATTGTATTCGTCATAGCGGCGATACTGACTCCGCCGGACGTGTTTTCGCAACTCGCGCTCGCGATTCCGGGCGTGCTCTTGTACGAATTGTCGATCTATTCCGTCCGAATGGTCGAGAAAAAAAGAGAGGCGCGGGAACAGGCCATCGGCGAAGGATAGCTGACGATTGCATCGTCGATCCGCTCGCCCGCGCCTTTCCGCAGGGGGCTCAGGGGGCCAAGGGTTTTATGTACGACATCAAATGGATTCGCGAATTCAACGATATTTTCGAGAGAGGCCGCAAGCGTCGGGGACTTGAGCCGCTCGCCGGACAGCTTTTCATCCTCGATGACGCGCGTCGCGCCGCCATCGCAGATTTGCAGAAAGCGCAGGAGCGCCGCAACGCCGCCTCTAAAGAAATCGGCGTCGCGATGAAGGCGGGCGACGCCGTGCGCGCCGAGACATTGAAGTCGGAAGTCGCTGCGATCAAGGAAAACTGGGAGAAGCTGGAGGAGGCGGAGCGTTACGCCATCGCCGAACTCGACACCGCGCTCGCCGCCATCCCCAACACGCCGCGCGACGACGTCCCCGATGGGGCCGACGAAAACGACAATATCGAAGTCTCGCGCTGGGGCGAACCGCGCGCCTTCGATTTTACGCCGAAGGAGCATTTCGACATCGGCGAAGCGCTTGGTCTGATGGATTTCGAAACCGCCGCGAAAATTTCAGGCGCGCGTTTTGTGGTCAACAAGGGGCCTCTGGCGCGGCTGGAGCGGGCGCTGGCGCAATTCATGCTCGATCTGCACACGCAAGAGCATGATTATCTGGAGGTCAATCCGCCGCTGCTGGTGCGCGACGAGGCCATGTTTGGCACGGCGCAATTGCCGAAGTTTCGCGAGGATCAGTTTCCTGCCGGGGACGCTTTCTGGCTCATCCCCACCGCTGAAGTGCCGCTGACAAATCTTGTGCGCGACAGCATTCTCGACGAAGCGCAACTTCCAATGCGGCTGACCGCCGGCACCTATTGTTTCCGCGCCGAGGCGGGCGCCGCCGGTCGCGATACGCGCGGCATGATCCGCCAGCATCAGTTTTTCAAGGTCGAACTGGTCTCGATCACGACGCCCGAGCAATCGCTCGACGAACATGAGCGCATGACCGCCTGCGCTGAAAAAGTCTTGCAACGCCTCGGCTTGCCCTATCGCAAAGTATTGCTTTGCACCGGCGATATGGGATTCGCCTCGCAAAAAACCTACGATCTCGAAGTCTGGTTGCCGGGGCAGGGGAAATATCGTGAAATTTCCTCCTGTTCGGTCTGCGGCGATTTTCAGGCGCGCCGCATGGGGGCGCGTTATCGCGCCGCCGGCGACAAGAGCCCGCGCTTTGTGCACACGCTTAACGGCTCGGGCGTCGCGGTAGGCCGCGCCATGGTCGCCGTGCTGGAGAATTATCAGCAGGCCGACGGCTCCGTCACCATACCGGAGGCGTTGCGTCCCTACATGGGCGGCCTGACGCGCATTGCGCGCGAAGGGTAGGGCAAGACGTCATGCGCATATTGGTTACCAATGACGACGGCGTTCATGCGCCAGGCCTCGCCATCGCCGAACGCATCGCGGGCACGCTCAGCGACGATGTATTCGTGATCGCCCCCGAGTTCGAGCAATCTGGCGTCGCGCATTCCCTGTCGCTCAACGATCCGTTACGGCTGCGCGAAATATCGCCGCGTCATTATGCGCTCAAGGGCACGCCAACAGATTGCGTGATCATGGGCGTGCGTCACTTGCTGCTTGATCATCCGCCCGATCTGGTGCTGTCCGGCGTCAACAGCGGCCAGAACCTCGCGGAGGACGTAACCTATTCCGGCACCATCGCCGGGGCGATGGAGGCTACAATTCTCGGCGTGCCGGCGATTGCGCTGTCGCAGGTCTATGATTTTTTCGCCGGTCGTCAGACGATCATCTGGGATTGCGTTGAAACCCATGGCCCCGCCATCGTGAAAAAAATTCTCGACGCCGGCATTCCGAAAAATGTGTTGATGAATATTAATTTTCCCAATTGCCAGCCCGGCGAGGTTCAGGGCGTCGCGGTGACGATGCAGGGACGACGCAGCAATGATCTGATGAAGATCGACACGCGCCGCGATGGTCGCGGCAATCCCTATCACTGGATCTCCTTTCAGCGGGGCAATTACCGTCCGGGCCCCGGCACGGATCTTGAGGCTGTGGAGCAAAACAGCATTTCAGTGACTCCCCTGCAACTCGACCTCACCGATCATCCGACCGTGACCAGCCTCGCCGCGGCTTTTGAGGCAAGCACATGATCGAAGCCGGGCGCGCTTCTCCAGAGGAGCGTGGCGCGCTGCTCCTTGCCATCCGTCGCGCCGGGATGCGCGATCTCAACGTCTTGCGCGCGATTGAATCGACCCCACGCGAGGCCTTTACGCCCTATCGTTATCGAGATCTCGCCAATCGCAATATTTCCTTGCCCATCGGCTGCGGACAAACAATGACGCGGCCGGTCGATCTTGCCCGTCGCATTGCGGCGCTCGCCGTCGAGAAAAGTCATCGCGTGCTCGATGTCGGGGCAGGGTCCGGCTACGGCGCTGCAATCCTCTCCCGGCTGGCCAGCGAGGTCGTGGCGCTGGAGCGTTATCGGGCGCTGGCGATCGAAGCCTCAGCGCATATCGCCGCTCTGGCGCTCGCTAATGTTCGGGTGCTCCATGAGGATGGCCTGGAGCCGCCTTCAGAACTGGGCCTGTTCGATCGAATTTTTGTCGAGACCGCGCTCTCGACCCCGTCGCCGGCTTTGATCGCGGCGCTCGCGCCGCGGGGCGTTATGATTTACGGACGGGCCATGCCCGATCGGCGTCAACGATTGATTAAGCTTGTTCGCAATTTGTCGGGGGGATTGGACGAAAACGATCTTGGTCCGTGCCGGCTAGTATTTTGCGCGCAGGGCGCAGCCCAATCATTGTAAAAACCTTCTTTAAGAAACCCGGCGAAATTTACATATTCCGATCAATCCGGCTCTTCTTAAACGGGTCCTTAACCCGCGTCGCCTATTGCCTGATGCGTAGTATTTGCGTGCGAGTGGGCAGCGTCATGGCTAGAGAACGTCGTAGAGCAATTTCGCGGGTCGCGGTGCGGCTAATGGTGGCGGTCAGCGCGGCCGCCTTGACGGCAGGCTGCGCGGAGTCTTCGCGTTACGCAGATCCCTTCAACGATCCATTTGGGGGTGCGAAATCTCTCGCCGCCCGTTCAGTCGATCAAACGCCGACTGGCAGCATCCAGCAGGAGCCGACCTATCGACAGGCGTCGCTGGCGCCTGTCGACTCCCGACCGCTGCCGCCCCCCGCGGCAAATCAGCATTCCGCGCCCATCGTATCCACGCCTGTCGCCGCGCCAAGCATCCCCGGCCCGCTGCCCGGCGCCGACCCGCACTGGACAGCAATTGGCGGCACGCCCGTCGTTATGGCGCAAGGCGAGACGCCGGCGGTGATCGCCAATCGTTACGGCGTTCCAACCGACGCGCTGGTGAAGTCCAATGGCTATGCGACGGCCGCAGAGATCCGTCCCGGCGCCAAGCTGATTATTCCGGTCTATCGCGCCAACGCTAACCCCGGAGCTGTCGCAAAAGCGACGCCGGCGCAATCGCCGCAACAGTTCTCCGGAGGCGGCGGCCTATCCGGCAAGGTCACCGAAGCCAAACCGCTTGCGGCCCCGGTCATGACCAAAGCCGAGCGTCTCGCCCAGCGTCAGGAAGAGCTGAAAGCCGAGCGTGAGAAGGCTGCGGCAAAGGAAAATGAACGCAAGGCGGCGCAGTCTCAGCCGCAAGATGATTTGCGGAGCAAAAAAGCAGCGGACCTCGACGCCCGGGCGAAAAAGCAGGCGGAACTTAAGTCGAAGGCCGACGCTGAAAAGGCGGCTAAAGCACTGGCGAAAAACGACCCGCTAAAATACGCGACGGCCCGAAAAGGTGGTCTCGCCGCCGAGACGGCGCAGGCGTCAGCACCGACAGCTTCTGCACAAATTGCGCGGGTTGATCAGAAAGTGGCCGCCACGACATCGGCGTCGGCAGGAAAGAGCGCCAACGTCGATACCTCATCAACCGGGGCCATCAATCCGGATGTGCTCAAACCCAACAGCGCAACAGCCGATAGCCAGAAATCGGCTTCCGGTGAAGAAAAACGTCCGGAATTCCGCTGGCCAGTGCGTGGCCGCATCATTCAGGGCTTCTCCAGCGGCGGCGACGGCATCAACATCGCCGTGCCGGAAGGCACCCAGGTGAAGGCGGTCGAAGAGGGCGAAGTCGCTTTCGCAGGCAGCGAATTAAAGGGATTTGGCAACATGATTCTCATCCGCCATCCCAATGGTTACGTCTCCGCCTATGCACACAATAGCCAGATCGAGGTGAAGCGTGGCGACAAGGTGAAGCGTGGTCAGACGATCGCCCGATCCGGCCAGACCGGCAATGTTGGCTCGCCACAGTTGCACTTCGAGTTGCGCAAGGGCTCGACGCCTGTGGATCCCACGGTCTATCTCGCCGGCCTCTAGATTTGTTTTTCACCGAGACGGAAATCGTTTCGGCGAAAGATAACAGGAAAAAACAGAAACCGGAGTGCCGGTCTGCTTCAATCAGACAGGGAAATGCTCCTGCAAAATACGGATATCTCCGGCGTTCGCGAGACACTTTCGCCGGAGGTTCACCGGGCGGCGGGTCCCATGACAGGCCCGTCGCCCGTTTAATTCGGGTGCGGGCGCGGTTATATGATCACCATCATAACCTGGAGCCGACGCTCGTGAAAAACAGTCTGATCCTATTCCTTGTCCTCGTCACAACCCCCGCCTTCGCCGTCGATCCGACGGGCGTCGACTCCTGCGACGCTTTTTTGAAGCGCTATGAAAGCTGTTCCTCGGAATTGTCGCCGCGACAGTTGCACGATGCGCAGAAAGAGTTGCTGGAAGGCGCTATGGGCATGCGCGCCGCAGCGACAGATCCCAAAATCCGCGCCGAACTGTCGCGATTTTGCGCTGACCGGTTTGAGCAGATGAAAAAGTCCAGTGACATCAAGGAATGTATGTCGAAGCCCTGAGACCTGCGCCGGCGACTGTGCTTTCGACCCAACTTTGAGAACGCATCTCCACAAGGCGCGAGGCGGCGCGGGCGAAATCATTCGCCTCCGCGCCGATCGCCGCTGCATAGAGCGCGGCTGGTTCTGCGGCGGCTGATATGGCAAGCAGGGCGCGGGCCTCGTAAAGTACGTCGATCAGCATGATCAATCGTCTGGCGTCGTTACGACGATCCGGCGACAAAACCGGAATATCTTCGATCAGCAAGCTGTCATAGTGGCGGGCCAGCGCCATGAAGTCGCTTGCCGCCAGCATCTGACCGCAAATATCGCCAAACCCCATGCGCGCGATCCGGCCAATGGATTGCGGCACGAAGATCGAGCGGCGCTTGAAGTTCAGAGACTCCGGCGCGCCGCGTTCGACGCCGGCGAGCGCGAGAAACAGCCGATCCATCGCTTGCGTCGCAGTGTCGCCAAGGGGCGCGAAATATACGTCGCCAAGTCGTCCCTTCTCCTGACGGTAATCCGTCGGCGCATCGACCCGAACGACGTCGAGGCGCGATTGCAGCAAAGATATAAAGGGCAAAAACAGATCGCGATTGCGACCCCCTTCGTAAAGCCGGGCGGGTTCGACATTTGAGGTTGCGACGACAAACACGCCGCTCTCAATCAGATGCGTAAACAGCCGGCCGAGGATTGAGGCGTCGGCGACATCATGCACAGCAAATTCATCGAAGCAAAGTAATTGCGCTCCGTCGGCGATTTCGGCGGCGACATATCCGACGGGGTCCCCGCCTTTGGCGAGCGTGAGGCTTCGGGCTCTGTGCAGACGTTCGTGGATGTCGGCCATGAAGGCGTGAAAATGTTCCCGACGCTTTTTAGCAACTGGCGCCGCCTCGAAGAACATGTCCATCAACATTGTCTTGCCACGCCCGACATCGCCCCAGAGGTATACGCCGCGTAGCGATCCGGACTTTCTGATCCAGGCCAGCGCCCGGGCAAGCAGTTTACCGCCGCTGTTTTGATCGGGTGCGGCCAACTGGTCGAGTGCGACCTGAAGGGACTGAACGGCCGCGCTCTGACTGGCGTCGGTCGTCAATTCTCCCGCCGAGACAAGTTCTGAGTAGCGTCGGGCGAGCGAAGAGGACTTGTTCTTCATCGCCGTCGCATTTTCCCGGCGGTCGCAGCGAAGGCGCCGGGTTTCAGTTCGTGATAGAGCAGGCGCGCCGGATCAACCGGTCCAGGCATGACGATCTTGCCCGGCGGGACACGCTGAAATCCGGCCCGTGCATAATAGTCCTCATCGCCAACGAGCAGCACCAGACCATGACCGGCGGCGCGCGCAGCCTCAAGAGCGCGCTTCATCAGTGACTCGCCAACGCCCTGAGACCGAAAGGCGGGTTCGACGGTCAGTGGACCCAAAAGCAAAGCTGGCGTCTGGTCGACCAATATCTGGGTTATCCGGATGGCGCCGACCAGCAATGTGCCCACACGCGCCACAAAGGAAAGGGAGGCGTCGGCGGGGACGCCCTCGCGCAGTCGATAGGCCGTGCGCGCAAAGCGACCGGGACCGAAGGCGCGTTCGTCGAGTTTGTCGACCAGCGGCTCGTCGGTTGGGCTCAGGGGCGAAAACTTGATGACCAGATCAATCATGACGCGACTTTTTTCTGGCGGAGCCCATATCACGCCAAGCGGCGCCGGCAAAACCCTGGCGCCGCGGATTAGCCCAGCCAAATTGAAGCGCAAAAATGGCGTCACATATCCTCCGCCGCGCCCATGCCGCCGACATCCCCGTACTCGCGCGCCTCCATATCGAGGCCTGGCGAGAAACCTACGATGGCTGGATGCCGGCGGACGTTCTGGCCAACCTCGACCCGACGGATTGGGAGGCGCGTTGGCGGACCCAAATGTCCGTCGCCGCAACCGATCCCGCCCATGCTGTGTTCCTGGCGCTGGACGCATCCGGCCAACCGGCGGGTTTCGGCGCCTGCCGCCGGCAGACATCGCAAAAACTATTGCCGCTGGGGTATGACGCAGAGATCGTTTCGCTATATCTGCTTCGACGGATTCAGGGGCAGGGGGTCGGTCGCCGACTGGTGCTGGAAATGTCGTCTCATCTCATCGCCCATGGCTGCCGGGCATGCGGTTTCTGGGTGTTTCGCGACAGCTTAGGCGCGCGTGATTTCTACGAACGTCTCGGAGCGGCGCCGACGGGGGTAGAGGGCGTCTGGGAAATCTTTGGCATGACGCTGCCCGACATGGCTTATGGATTGAGGGATTTGCAATCGCTTAAGGCGTCCCGAGGGTCGTCTCTCCACTTATCCGACGCGCGCCGCTAAAAGACCGCCATGCGTCGGATTTATCTTGATCATAACGCGACCTCGCCGCTTCGGCCCCGGGCGCGCGCGGCGCTGGCGCAGGCGATGGAGGCCCCGAGCAACGCCTCTTCGGTTCATGCGGAGGGACGCGCCGCCAAAGCCAGGCTGGAAGAAGCGCGCACGATCATTGCGCGGGGATTCGGAACCCAGGCGCGAAATGTGATCTTCACCAGCGGGGCGACCGAGGCCGCCAATCTGGCGCTAACGCCCAGTCTACGGACAGCTGGCGACGCCGGGCCCTTCGATGTCCTTCTCGTTGGGGCTGGCGAGCATCCGGCGGTTTTGTCCGGCCATCGATTTCCGCCGGAGCGTGTCGAGACGGTGGCGCTGAAGGCTTCTGGCGATCTCTCGCTACCGGCGCTGGAAGCGGCGCTCGCGCATCACGCCGGCCGCCGCGTGCTGCTCGCGATACAGGCGGCCAATAACGAAACCGGCGTTTTGCAACCCGTGCGGGCGGCGGCGGCGCTGATCCACGCCGCCGGAGGTCGCGTAGTTTGCGACGCCACTCAGGCCGTTGGTCGCGTCGAGGCGGATTTCGGAGCGACTGGCGCTGACATCCTGTTTTTTTCGTCTCACAAAATGGGCGGCCCCGCAGGCGCGGGCGCCATTGTCTTCGCGAATGACGATTTATTGTTCGAGACGCCTCTCCTGCGAGGCGGGGGACAGGAATTTGGTCGGCGCGCAGGCACCGAAAATATTGCCGCCATTAGCGGTTTCGCGGCGGCTTTTCAGGAGACCCTGGCCGATCTGGCGCAGGAAGCGATGCGGATTTCGGCGCTGCGTGATCGAATGGAGGCGTCAATCGTCCATTTTGCTCCCCAAACAGTGTTTTTCGGCCGGGAGGCGACGCGCTTGCCAAACACCAGCGCTTTCGCGTTTCCGGACATTAACGCCCAAACGGCGTTGATGGCCCTGGATATCGCCGGCGTCGCGCTATCGAGCGGTTCCGCCTGTTCGTCCGGAAAGGTCCGGGAATCGCATGTGCTCGCCGCGATGGGCGCAACGGAGAAAACCGCCCTTCGCGTCAGTCTGGGCTGGACAACCTCGCCGAAAGATATAGATGAGTTTGTAATGGTTCTAGAATCCGTTGTAAGCCAGATCCGGTCCCGGCGCTCTGCCCCTGATCGGTGAGGCTGCCTCGATCTAAACCTGATCGGCCGGCGGGCCTTGAACCCGCTGCGACGAGGAGATGGAATGATGGCGGCTCGTCAAGAGACCGTAGCGCGCGTCGAGGCGATCGACGTCGACGCCTATAAGTATGGCTTCACGACCGATATCGAGTCTGAAAAGGCTCCAAAAGGTCTTGGCGAAGACATCGTTCGGTTTATTTCTGCGAAAAAAAACGAGCCTGAATGGCTGACGCAATGGCGTCTCGAAGCCTACCGTCGATGGCTCACCATGCGCGAGCCGGATTGGGCGCGGGTCCATTATCCCCCGATCGACTATCAGGACCTCTATTACTACGCCGCCCCGAAATCCACGCCGGGCCCCAAAACCCTTGACGACGTAGACCCGGAACTTTTGCGCACCTACGAGAAGCTGGGTATTCCCTTGCGCGAGCAGGAGATCCTTGCCGGGGTCGAAACGCGCAAGATAGCGGTCGACGCTGTTTTCGATTCCGTGTCTGTGGCGACGACGTTCAAGGAAGAACTGGCGAAAGCCGGCGTGATCTTCTGCCCGATTTCCGAAGCCGTGCAGACGCACCCCGAGCTGGTGCGCCAGTATCTTGGTTCGGTCGTGCCCGTGACCGATAATTTTTTCGCGACGCTGAATTCAGCTGTCTACTCAGATGGCTCTTTCGTCTATGTGCCAAAGGGCGTGCGGTGCCCAATGGAGCTATCCACCTATTTTCGCATTAACGAGCAGAAGACCGGCCAGTTCGAACGCACGTTGATCATCGCCGACGCTGGCTCCTATGTCAGCTATCTCGAAGGTTGCACCGCGCCCAAGCGCGACGAAAATCAGCTTCATGCCGCTGTAGTCGAACTGGTGGCGCTGGACGACGCAGAGATCAAATATTCGACGGTGCAGAACTGGTATCCTGGCGACAGTTCGGGCAGGGGCGGCATCTATAATTTCGTCACCAAACGCGGCGACTGCCGTGGTCGGAATTCTCATATCTCATGGACTCAGGTAGAGACCGGTTCGGCGATCACCTGGAAATATCCGAGTTGCATATTGCGCGGAGACAATTCGCAAGGAGAATTCTACTCCATTGCGGTGTCGAACGGACATCAGCAGGTCGATAGCGGCACAAAGATGATTCATCTCGGCCGCAACACCAAAAGCCGTATCGTCTCGAAAGGCATCTCGGCCGGAAAATCGCAGAACACCTACCGTGGACAGGTTTCGGCGCATCGCAGGGCGGATAACGCGCGCAACTATACACAGTGCGACAGTCTGCTGATCGGTCACGACTGCGGCGCCCACACTGTTCCCTATATCGAGTCGAAGAATACGAGCGCACAGTTCGAACATGAGGCGACGACCTCTAAAATCTCCGAGGATCAATTGTTCTACGCCATGCAGCGCGGTCTGACGGCGGAAGAAGCAACTGCGCTGATCGTCAACGGATTTGTCCGCGACGTTTTGCAACAATTGCCAATGGAGTTCGCCGTCGAGGCGCAAAAGCTGATCTCGATTTCTCTTGAGGGCAGCGTCGGTTAGGACGTATGCGGGGCCGAAAACCAATGCTTGAGATTAGAAACCTTCATGTCTCCGTTGGAGATCGGGAAATCCTCAAAGGTCTGACGCTGACGGTGAAAGACGGCGAAGTCGCCGCCATCATGGGCCCCAATGGCACCGGCAAATCGACGCTCTCTTACGTAATCGCCGGGCGCGAAGGCTACGAGGTCACTCAGGGAGAAGTGCTCATCAATGGCGAGAATATCCTCGACCTTGCTCCGCACGAACGCGCCGCGCGCGGTCTGTTTCTCGCCTTTCAATATCCTGTGGAGATTCCAGGCGTCGCAACCATGCAGTTTCTCAAAGCAATGCTCAATGCGCAACGGCGAGCGCGCGGCGAGCCGGAGTTGCAGACGCCCGATCTGATGAAACTTGTCCGCGAAGCGGCGGCCAAACTCGGAGTCAGTCAGGAAATGCTGCGTCGTCCGCTCAACTCCGGGTTTTCAGGCGGCGAGAAAAAGCGAATGGAAATACTCCAGATGGCCTTGCTGGAGCCTTCCGTCGGCATTCTGGATGAAACCGACTCCGGTCTTGATATCGATGCCCTACGCGTCGTATCCGATGGCGTGAACAGCCTTCGTTCGCCGCAACGCTCCTTCCTGGTTATCACCCATTATCAACGTCTGCTGGATTATATCCGGCCGGACTCAGTGCATGTCATGGCGCAGGGCGTCATTCAGCGAAGCGGCGGCCCGGAACTGGCGCTCGAACTCGAAAAGAACGGTTATCGGGATTATCTCGCCGGGGAGGCGGCCTGAGCCATGATCAAACTGGCGAATGAGGCCGACGCAATTTATGAGGCGCAATACCAGACGATGCAGAAGTCCGGCGCGGCGCAAAGGCGCGCCGGCTCTTACCAGGCTTTCCTCGAACGCGGTTTGCCCAATCGTCGCGTCGAATCATGGCATTATACCGATCTGAAAGCCGCGCTGGCCAAACCGGCTCCTCTCGCGGCGGGCGACGAGCGCAAACCGCTATTAGCTCGAACCCATGACTCGATACGACTTGTTACGCTTGACGGAAAATTTCGGCCTGATCTGTCAGACCTTTCTGAGCTTCCCGTCGGTCTTCGCGTTCGATCCCTGCACGAGGCGTTAGCCGACGACAATCCCGAAATAAATGTCGCGCTCTGGCCCGACGGCGCTGGAGCAGAGGACGCAGCCGTGGCGCTGAACGGCGCATTGATGCAGGATGGAGTTGTTGTTTCTGTATCTTCAGGAGCAACAATTGCACGCCCGATCGAGTTCGTGACGCTGGTTGGCGCAAGCCTGCCAGAAGCGATCTTCACCCGCTCGGCGCTGATCGTCGGCGCCGGCGCGAGCGTGAAGGCGATAGAAACGGCAGGCGTGCTGGAGAGGGAAACCTCGAATGCGACACAGCTTAATCATCTTCTGGCGCTGCGCCTCGAACATGACTCTAAACTCGATATGCTGAGCCACATCTCTGGCTTTGGCGGCGACTCCGTGAGCGTCTTCAGCCTGAATGCGCATTTGGCCTCGCATGCGCAACTCAAGGCGCATCAGTTGATCGAAGGCGGAGGACTTTTACGGCGTCAGCTCTTCGCGGCGCTTGATGGCGAATTTGCCGGCGCTTCGTTCAATGGCGTTACTCTGGCGCGCGGTCGTCAGCATGCTGATACGACGCTTTTTGTTGACCACCGTCAGCCGCATGGAGCCAGCCATGAGAGATTCCGCACGATACTCGACGAACATGCGATAGGAGTTTTTCAGGGCAAAATTGTTGTCCGACCCGGCGCTCAAAAGACAGATGGCGTCATGCAGTCGAAAGCCATACTTCTCTCCGATGGCGCGACGATGAATAACAAGCCGGAGCTTGAAATCTTCGCAGATGACGTCAAATGCGGTCACGGCGCCGCCTGCGGTCGTCTCGATCAAGATCAGCTTTTTTATCTGATGGCGCGCGGCCTACCGCGCGGCGAGGCTCAGTCGCTGCTGCTCGAAGCCTTCGCCAATGAATCGCTCATCGATATCTCGGACTACAGATCACGAGATTTCGTTCTCGAGCGCATTGGCGGCTGGCTGGCGGAAAGGACTCCGTCATGAACCAGATTTCTTCACCCGCGAAGATATTCAATATCGACACCATTCGTGCTGATTTTCCCATCCTCGCCGAGCGGCCCTATGGCAAACCGCTCGCCTATCTCGACAATGCCGCATCAGCGCAAAAGCCGAAAGATGTGCTGGCCCGGGTAAATCAATTTTACGAGCACGAATATGCAAATGTGCATCGTGGACTTCATTTTCTCGCCAATGCCGCGACAGAAGCCTACGAGGGCGCGCGCGAAACGGTGCGCCGCTTTGTAAATGCTGAGTTCCTCGAAGAGATCATCTTCACGCGCGGCGCGACCGAGGCGTTGAACCTTGTCGCTGCGTCTCTCGGGCTGGCGCATATCGGCGAGGGAGATGAAATCATTCTATCGATGATGGAGCATCACTCAAATATTGTTCCCTGGCATTTTCTGCGCGAACGCAAGGGCGCCGTCATCAAATGGATCGAGGTTGACGATAACGGACAGATCGATCTCTACTCCTATGAAAAACTGTTCACCAGTCGCACCAAAGTCGTCGCGCTGACGCATATGTCGAATGTGCTGGCGGCGCCAGTTCCTGTTCAGGCGGCGGCGCGAATCGCTCACGACCACGGCGCTCTGATTGTCGTCGATGGGTCGCAGGGCGCTGTGCATCTTGATGTTGACGTGCAGAAGCTGGATGTCGATTTTTATGTTGTGACAGGCCACAAACTTTACGGTCCGACCGGGATCGGGGTCCTTTACGGCAAGCGTAAATGGCTTGAATATCTTCCGCCCTATGCCGGCGGCGGCGAAATGATCGAAACGGTGACTCTTGACGCTGTCACCTATAATTCTCCGCCACAACGCTTCGAGGCCGGAACGCCGCCAATCGCGCAAGCTGTTGGCCTGGCCTCGGCGATCGATTATGTAGAAAAGGTCGGCCGCTCGTCGATTCACGCCTATGAAGCTGGACTGACCGCCTATGCGATGGCGCGGCTTTGCGAAATCGACGGTCTGCGCATTTATGGTCATGCCGCCGACAGGGGGCCGATCATCGCCTTCGATATCGCTGGCGCGCATGCACATGACATTGCAACGATCATCGACCGCGACGGCGTCGCCGTACGCGCAGGAACGCATTGCGCCATGCCCTTGCTAGCGCGATTTGGCGTGACATCCACCTGCCGCGCATCCTTTGCGATGTATAATACCCGCGAGGAAATCGATCGGTTGGTCGAGGCGCTGCATAAAGCCAAACAATTTTTCGGTTGAGGAGAAAGACGTGCTCATGACGCACGACGCGACCATATCCGCCGATCCAAAGGAAACTCGGCCCTCACAGCTCTCTGAAGCTGAGGAAAGTCTTTCCGCTGATATCATCAAGGCGCTGAAGACCGTCTACGATCCGGAAATCCCGGCTGATATTTACGAACTCGGACTGATTTACCGTGTCGACGTCGCCGAAGGCGGGGTCATCGAAATCGACATGACTCTCACTGCCCCCGGGTGTCCGGTGGCGGGCGAAATGCCGGTTTGGGTCAAAAACGCCGTTAGCGCCGTCCCGGGGGTGTCGGAGGTCAAGGTCAATATGGTTTTCGATCCACCCTGGGATCAAAGCCGCATGTCGGATGAAGCGCGCATGGCGCTCGATATGTGGTAAATTCGACCTGAATCGAAGGAAGAAGCGACATGAGTCTCGCTGTTATGACCGTCAGTCCAGCCGCTGTTGAACGTCTGCGCGGCCTTCTCGCCAGCGCCAACCATGGCGCCGGCCTGCGCGTTTCGGTGGAGAAGGGCGGTTGCGCCGGCATGTCCTACAAAATGGAGATCGGCGAACCGCGTAAAGGCGACGAGGTGATCGACACAGAGGGCGGTCGAGTCATTGTCGACGCCAGCGCCGTTCTCTACCTGCTGGGCTCCAAAATGGATGTGAAAACTACGCAATTCGCCTCGACCTTTGTCTTCGAAAATCCTAACCAGACATCTGCCTGCGGCTGCGGCGAAAGCGTCGAGCTTAAGCCTGCCGCCTCTCTTACGGCCGCGACCTGAACGGGCTCCATTTGTTTGACGAGAAGCCGGGCCGACACGATTTTCGGAATGTCTCCCAGACGCTCATTCTCATCGAAGATGCGCGCAAGCGGGGAATCGAGCGGCTCTACAACAATGGCATGGCGCGCCTCGACGACCTCGAAACTCAGGTACGCGCCTATCAACCATCCCCGGAAGAGCAGGAGGAGCACGTCTCCCTGCTTGCGCTGATCGAAAGCCTGAGAAGCTCAAAACTCCTGAAACGCTAAACGCCGATTTTGCAGATCATCGTCCCGGACGTCATTGTCCGCGATTGGATAAGGTCTGGCTTTTATCCGTCTTTATAGTTAAGCTCATGAATATCTCGCGACTTGGGGGGCCTTGGAGGGTCGGAGAAAGCCTATGACCGTGAGCTTGAAAATCCTGCTGGTGGCGTTTTTTTCTCTCTCGACATCGATTGCCGAAGCCAACGTTCACCGTCGCAGCGTCGGGCCGGTCATTCTGGATCTCGGATCATTGCCGCAAGCCCAGCGCCCCCCGGGGGCTCCTCGCCCATCGGCCGGGCGCGATGATGTTCGACCCATTCCGCAGGCCGAAAAACCGCCAGAGATCAGTAAAGGGCGGGAGGAGCCAATCGTCGTTACGAGCTCCTATCCTGCACATACGCAACCTCTTGGCGCGCTGGTTCTGACGGCGAATGCGCAAATCGAACAGGCGGAAGAGAGCCAGCCATCGATTTTGTTTACGCCGTCGGCGATCACGGTTCCTGGGCTTATCGCTTATTACAATCCCACTTTTGCAGCGGATTCCGTCCTGTTTAACCGGCCCGTCGAAACCTTGACGACCCCGGCCGATTCTTCTGCCGGGCCGGCGACCGAAATTCGTGCTGAAGCCAGTGCCGCTCCCCCCCTGACGCGATTGCGGGCCGTGGTCATGTGGATCGGGAGATTTTTGTTCCTGGTTGGCGTTGGCGCATTGGTCCAAATTTTTCGGCGTCGTCGCGCCCGGCCTGATGACCAGGCTTCGTCGATCGTCCCGACAGACTCAGAACCGCCGTCAGGATCTGCCTCAGACGTCGATCTTTCGCTTGCGCCCTGGATAAGAGGTCAAGGCGCCGCGTCAGGCGCCGAAAGCCTGTTTCTGATGAGGGGTAAACCGATTGCGATCGATAAGCCGGAATCCGAGTCGAAGGACTTTGGTCTTATCGAACCGGGCGGTGCGCAACCCGCAAGAACTCGTAGGGAGGCGCTCTCCGGTCCGGAACGCCAGGGGCGACGATCACCGTGATGAAGCGTGACGAATAAAGAATTGATCTTCGTCGGCGCCATTCGCGCAAGAGTTCCGGTCACAGAACTAAATTATTGAAATATATGAGTTTTTATCTTTTGAGCCGGCTGGCGCTCTGCACACGAATCGCCTATAGATCAAAGTTGATTTCATTCACTTTCAGATTGGCGTTACCTTGGCCGACGACGACACAAAAAAAGACGACGCCAACAAACCCGGCTCCGACATCCGGCCTGTGTCCATCGCCGATGAAATGAAGCGCTCCTATCTCGATTACGCGATGAGCGTGATCGTAAGTCGCGCTTTGCCCGATGTCCGGGACGGCCTGAAGCCGGTACATCGCCGCATCCTGTTCTCGATGAACGAAAACGGCCACACCCCTGACAAACCTTATGTCAAGTCGGCCCGCATCGTCGGCGATGTGATGGGTAAATATCACCCTCACGGCGACGCGGCGATCTATGACGCGCTGGTGCGCATGGCGCAGCCCTTCTCGATGCGGCTGATGCTCGTGGACGGGCAGGGCAATTTCGGCTCTGTCGACGCCGATCCGCCGGCGGCCATGCGTTATACCGAGTCGCGTCTCGCCAAACCGTCGCTGGCCCTGCTCGAAGACATTGATGAAGGGACTGTCGATTTCCACCCGAATTACGACGGTAAGGAGCAGGAGCCGTCAGTTCTGCCTGCGCGGTTTCCCAATCTGCTGGTTAATGGCGCCGGCGGTATCGCCGTCGGCATGGCGACCAATATTCCGCCGCATAATCTCGGAGAAGTGATCGACGCTTGCATCGCCATGATCGATCGTCCGGATATGACGATCGCCGAATTGATGGAGATCGTGCCTGGCCCGGATTTTCCGACAGCGGCGACGATTCTCGGACGCGGCGGCATCCGTAACGCCTATGCGACCGGACGCGGCTCGATCATCATGCGCGCCAGGGCGGAGATCGAAACGCTGCGCAAGGATCGCGAGGCGCTCATCTTCACCGAAATTCCCTATCAGGTGAACAAGGCGGCGCTGATCGAGCGGATCGCCGAGTTGGTGCGCGAAAAACGCATCGAAGGCATTTCGGATCTGCGCGACGAATCCGACCGCGACGGCATGCGTATTGTCGTCGAACTGAAACGAGAGGCGGTGCCGGACGTCGTACTCAATCAGCTCTGGCGGCATACCGCGCTGCAATCAAGCTTCGCCGTCAACATGATTGCATTGAACGGCGGCCGCCCGGAACTGCTGACGCTGCCGGATGTGCTGCGCGCCTTTATTGATTTCCGTGAGACCGTCGTTACTCGCCGCACGAAATATCGACTCGCCAAGGCGCGCGACAATGCGCATCTGCAAGTTGGCCTGGCGATCGCCGTCGCTAACATCGACGAAGTGATCCGCCTCATCCGCAACTCGCCGGACGCTGCGGCGGCCCGCGAGGCTTTGATGGCGCGCGACTGGCCGGCAAAGGATATGGCCCCGCTGGTCGAATTGATCGCTGATCCGCGTCATCGCCTCGCCGCCGACGGCACTATCCGTCTTTCCGAGGCGCAGGCCCGCGCGATTCTCGACCTGCGCCTTCAAAGGCTGACCGCGCTGGGACGCGAGGAGATCGCCGAGGCGCTCAACAAGCTGGCGTCGGAAATCGCCGATTACCTTGAAACCCTCGGCTCGCGCGAAAAACTGTTTGGCATCGTCAAGGAAGAGATGTTGGCCGTCAAAGAGGCCCACGCCACGCCACGCCGCACCCAGATCGTTGACGCCGACGGCGAGGTCGAGGACGAGGATCTGATCGCCCGCGAAGACATGGTCGTCACGGTTTCGCACGCCGGCTACATCAAGCGCGTGCCGCTCTCGACCTATCGGGCGCAGCGACGCGGCGGTAAGGGTCGGGCCGGCATGCAGACGAAGGACGAGGATTTCGTCCATCGTCTTTTCGTGGCGAATACGCATACGCCGGTGTTATTCTTCTCATCGCTCGGCAAGGCTTACAAGGAAAAGGTGTGGCGTCTCCCGTTGGCGGCGCCGCAGGCCCGCGGCAAAGCGCTCGTCAACATGCTGCCGCTGGAGCCCGGCGAACGCATCACCACCATCATGCCCTTGCCGGAAGACGAAACGAGCTGGAGCACGCTTGATGTGATCTTCGCAACGACCGGCGGCACGGTGAGACGCAACAAGCTCTCGGATTTCTGCGAGGTGCGTCGCAATGGCCTGATCGCCATGAAGCTCGACGCCGGCGAAGCCATCGTCGATGTCGCCACCGCGACGGAGCACGACGACATTCTTCTCACCACCCGCGCCGGGCAATGCATTCGTTTCGCCGTACCTGAAGTGCGCGTCTTCCAGGGCCGCACCTCAATGGGCGTGCGCGGCGTGACGCTGGCGTCTGACGACAGGATCATCTCGCTCTCTATCCTGCATCACTTCGAGGCGACCGGAGAAGAGCGCGCCGCCTACCTCAAACGCGCCAACGCCCTGCGCCGTCGCATGGGCGAAGACGTTTCGACCGAGACGGGGGCCGAGACCGAGGCGGAAGAAGCTTTGGGCGCCGTCGAACTGTCTGACGAGCGCTTTGCCGCCATGCAGGTGGCGGAACAGATTATCTTGACCGTTTCTGAAAATGGCTACGGCAAGCGCACCTCTTCCTACGAATACCGCACCACCGGACGCGGCGGTAAAGGCATTGTCGCTATGGCCGTGAACGCCCGCAACGGCAAGTTGATCGCCGCCTTCCCAGTGGCGCAGGACGACGAGATCATGCTTGTGACGGATGGCGGCCAGTTGATCCGCTGCCCGGTCGGCGGCATCCGGATCGCCGGACGCGGCACGCAGGGCGTGATCGTCTTCAACACCGCAGAGGATGAGCGCGTCGTCTCGGTGGAGCACATCGGCGACGTTGGCGAAGAAGAAGAGAGCGGGGAATAATATACCCGCTCCAAACTGCGTCATCCGCCTCTTTGCTCGAAATCCTTCATAAATGAGATTAACGCCTCAACGCCCGCTTCCGGCATGGCGTTATAGATACTGGCGCGCATTCCGCCGACGGAGCGATGGCCTTTCAAATTCAACAGACCCGCCGCTACGGATTCGGATAAAAAATCCGATTCCAGCGGTTCAGTCAGTCGGAAGGGGACATTCATGCGGGAGCGAACGGATTTTTCGACAGCATTGGCGAACAGGTCCGAGGAGTCGATGAACTCATAGAGTTTGAGCGCCTTCGACATATTGCGCTTTTCAATTTCAACGACGCCGCCCTGATCGCGCAACCATTCCAGCACAAGTCCCAGAACATACCAGGCGAAGGTTGGCGGGGTGTTCGCCATCGACCCCTGTTGCGCCTGCACGGCGTAATTCAGCACAGTGGGCGTGTCAGCGCGCGCCCGATCCAGAAGATCTTCCCGCACGATCACGATCGAGAGACCCGCGATCCCCAAATTTTTCTGGGCGCCAGCGTAGATCAATCCGAAACGTTCAACATCAATCGGTCTCGACAGGAGCGTCGATGACATATCAGACACGAGGGGAACAGATCCGACATCCGGGATAAAGGGAAATTCGACGCCGTCGATCGTCTCGTTGGCCGTGTAATGCGCATAGGCCGTATTGGCGGCGATCCGCCAGTGTTCCCGGGGCGGTATCGTCGTATAGCCCGAGCTTGCGGAACTCGCGACGATCTCGACAGCCGCATATTTGCGCGCCTCCATGATCGCCTTTTTCGACCAGGCGCCGGTATCAAAAAATGAGATGGTTCTTTTAGCGCCCAGCAGGTTGAGCGGGAGGGCGGCGAATTGCAAGGTCGCGCCGCCGGCAAGAAAAAGAATGCGGTAATGATCCGGGATACGAAGAAGCGCTCGAAAATCGGCCTGTGTTTTTTCGGCGATCTCCCGGAAAGCCGCGCCGCGATGGCTTAATTCCATCGCCGACACGCCGGTTCCACGCCACGACGGCACATCCGCCCCAATCCGCTCCAGGACGGGAGGCGGCAACATCGATGGTCCGGCGCTGAAGTTATAAATGCGGGTCATGATGGATCGACAGGGACGAAGTCAGGTCGCCGTCGGATTACCCTTACGAATTCTTGCAGGGGATCATAACAGGCTTCCAGCCGGTAAAATCGCCCCAATCATTGTAAGTCGGCGTTTTGGATTTACAGAGCTTGCCGCGTTTGGCTGGCGCGAATTCCTTGTCGAAATCGTTCGGGCCTTCGGCGGCGTTTTCCTTGTCCTTCATGTCCGAATAGCCGCCGTCCCAGCCGTCGCCCTCGCAATTGAGATTGCCGCAACCCTCGCCGCCATAGCCATAGCTGCCGTAACCGCCATAGCCGCCCCAGCCCGGTCCCCAGCCGCCCCATTGCGCGCGCGCTGGCGTCGCTGAACCGAAGACCCCGGTCGCCAACACGGCGAAGGCCAGGGAGACGAGACAGGGCAGGGCGGACAAGCGATAGCGGCGCGGGATCAACATCCTCTTGGCTCCTGCGCCCGTTGCAAGCCTGCGGGCGATCAGGCGCGACAACTTACGCCGGGAGGAAGAGTTTTAATAGGGCGCGGTCGTGGGACATTCCGCCGGCGAGCTGCATCTCGGCTTGTAGGCGTAGGGAATCATGGCGGCCACGAACAGCAAGACGCCAATCACAATAATCGCCATACGGTAATTCATGAAAACGCTCCGGATTGTCATGTTTAATATTTGTTGCCGCTGCCGCATGCCGCCCCGCGACAGGAGTTAGGGCAGGGCGCGGGAAAATCACCCGGGGGCCGGCCCCGGGCGACTTTGTCCGCCGGTTTAGTTGAACGCCAGTTGCGCGCCGGTGATGGCGCGATTGAGCCATGAGGCGGATTGGTAGCAATAGCCGTTGGTCGCCACCGGCGCCTCGCGACACAGGGGGACCTCGACCACCCAATCGAAGCCGGCGTTTCGCATGCAGGCGACGATCTGCCTGCCGATCACGCCGGAAGATCCGCCCCGCGCGGCGGGATTGGCCGCCTCGCTCTCCAGTTCGCATTGCGAGGTTTGCGCCATTTGCCCCTTGAGAAACGCCGTATTGCTGCTGCCGGTGAAATGCACGCCAATAGCGGCGACGAACATCATGGCGGCGAGCGCGAAAATCGTCGTTTGCGCCAGTTTCGAATTCGTATCGAGCAAAACGAGATGGCTTTGCATGAAACCGACTCCGCCCTGCACGATCATGATCGCCCCAAGCAGAAAAAAACCAGTCATCGTCAGGAAGGTGAATTCAGCCGACATTTTGCGTCTCCGATATTAAGCAAAGCCGTTTTGCGTTGGCTTGGCAATTGGGGCGGATGGAGATTTCTTTCCCGAAAAGACCGCCAGTCGCTCCGGGCTTGAGACGACCATCGCGGATCGACGCGCCGAGATATGTGACTTTGTCGTGATGTTAGGGGAATTTAATACGGCGGGTGTTGTGTGATGAAGTCACATAAAAAACGCGTTTCGCGCTCGATACAGCCAGCGGTGCGTTGGATTATTATCTTGAAGTTAAACGCCATTTTTACACGCTGAGGATAGCTCTGATAGCTGTTCAAATCGATTTCAGGCGATGTGGATATCGATGCAGCGAAAGAAATCACGACAAAACAAAAGAGCAGAGGAATTTTCTCTTTAATCACACCAGACAATACTCTGGTGAAACGCCGAGCGCTAAGGCTGCGAAGTTCAATCGGCAAAACTGGTTATACATCGTGTTGTTGATTAAAAAGCTTTGGGCGCGATTCTAATGATCGCGCCCGGCTATATTTCATTACAGTTTTCTGCAAGAGATCAGGATTCTAATTAACCCTCACGAACACCCTGTCGTGCTGCCGCAGGTCTCGCATTTCAGACACGTCCCGTTGCGCACCAGCGTGAAATTGGCGCATTCCGGGCAGGCTTCGCCGACATAGCCTTTCATGCGCGCTTCGGCGCGGCGTTCGGCCATGCCTTCGACAGTCCTCGTCGGCTCGGTCCAGCCCAGCGTCGAGAGCGCGGACGCCGCCTCCGTTTCCTGAAGAATCTCAGGCTCGCTGCGCAGCGCCGTCGCGCCGCCGCCCTGCACCACCATCAGTCTGTCGGTCTTGGAGCGCAGCAGGCCGCGCGAGACGACGCTGTTCGTCTCCGGCGCCTTGCCCTCATGCTCGCCCTTGCCAAGCACGTCATGGCCGATGTCGTCGGGCGAGACATGCGCAAGGTCGTTGCGGCCGAGATAGGACACGGCGAGTTCGCGGAACACGTAATCGAGAATCGACGTTGCGTTCTTGATCGCGTCATTGCCCTGAACCGGGCCGGCGGGCTCGAAGCGGGTGAAGGTGAAGGCGTCGACATATTCCTCAAGCGGCACGCCATATTGCAGGCCGAGCGAGATGGCGATGGCGAAATTGTTCATCAGCGAGCGGAAGGCGGCGCCTTCCTTGTGCATGTCGATGAAGATTTCGCCGATGCGCCCGTCGGCGTATTCGCCGGTGCGCAGATAGACCTTGTGGCCGCCGACTGCCGCCTTCTGCGTATAACCCTTGCGGCGATCCGGCAGTTTCTCGCGCTCGCGCACCACCTGATGCACGACGCGTTCGACAATGCGCTCGGCGAGAGCGGCGGCGCGCGCCGGCATATTGGCGGCGACGACTTCCTCCACCGCTTCCGCCGCGTCCTCGTCGTCGCCGGCGATGAGCTGCGCGGAGAGCGGCTGCGACAGTTTCGAGCCGTCGCGATAGAGCGCGTTCGCCTTCAGGCCGAGACGCCATGAGAGCAGATAGGATTGCTCGCAATCCTCCACGGTCGCGTCATTGGGCATGTTGATGGTCTTGGAGATCGCGCCCGTGATGAAGGGCTGCGCCGCCGCCATCATGCGGATGTGCGACTCCACCGAGAGATAGCGCTTGCCGATACGGCCGCAGGGATTGGCGCAATCGAAGACGGCGTAATGCTCCTTCTTCAGGAAGGGCGCGCCCTCCAGAGTCATGGCCCCGCACGCATGGGTGTTGGCCGCCTCGATCTCCGATTTAAGGAAGCCGAGATGCGTCAGTAGATCGAAGTTGCGATCCTCAAGTTGCTCCGGCGTCACTTTCAGCGACTGCATGAGAAAATCGGCGCCGAGCGTCCATTTGTTGAAGACGAATTTGATGTCGAAGGCGGAGGGTAGGGCGGCCTCGACCGCCGCGAGTTTTTCGTCCGTAAAGCCTTTGGCGCGGAGCGTCGCGGCGTTGACCCCCGGCGCCTGCGCCAGCGAGGCGTGACCGACAGCGTAGGCCTCAATCTCGGCGATCTCGCTCTCGCGATAGCCCAGCGCGCGCAGACCTTCCGGGACGGCGCGGTTGACGATTTTCAGATAGCCGCCGCCGGCGAGTTTCTTGAATTTCACCAGCGCGAAATCAGGCTCAATGCCGGTGGTGTCGCAATCCATGACAAGGCCAATGGTGCCGGTCGGCGCCACCACCGTGACCTGCGCATTGCGATAGCCGTGCTGTTCGCCGAGCGCCAGCGCCCGATCCCAGGCGCGCGCGGCGCGCTCCATCAGTTGCGGGTCGGGGCAGGCGGCGTAATCCAGCGGCACCGGATTGATGGCGAGGCCTTCGTATCCGGCGCGCTCGCCATGCGCGGCGCGACGATGGTTGCGGACAACGCGCAGCATCGATTCGCGATTGTCGAGGAAACGCGCAAAGGGTCCGCGTTCCCTCGCCATTTCGGCGGACGTGGCGTAGCAGACGCCGGTCATGATCGCAGAGAGCGCGCCGGCGATGGCGCGGCCGGCCTCGCTGTCATAGGGAATGCCGGACGACATCAAAAGCCCGCCGACATTGGCGTAACCGAGGCCGAGCGTGCGGTAATCATAGGAGAGCTGGGCGATTTCCTTCGACGGGAACTGCGCCATCAGCACCGAGATTTCAAGCACGACGGTCCACAGGCGCACGGCGTGTTCATAGGCGTCGATATCGATGCGCTTGGTCTGAGGATCGCGGAACTGCAACAGGTTCAACGACGCCAGATTACAGGCCGTATCGTCGAGGAACATATATTCGGAGCAGGGATTCGAGGCGCGGATCGGTCCGCCGGCCGGGCAGGTGTGCCAGTCATTGATTGTCGTGTGAAACTGGATGCCGGGATCGGCGGAGGCCCAGGCGGCGTAGCCGATCTTGTCCCACAGCGCGCGCGCCTTGAGCGTTTTCGCCGGCTTGCCGTCGAGACGCCGCGTCAACGTCCAGTCGCCGTCTTTCTCTACGGCGTGCAGGAAATCGTCCGTAACGCGCACCGAGTTGTTCGAGTTCTGTCCGGCGACGGTGAGATAGGCCTCGCTGTCCCAGTCCGTGTCGTAGGTGTCGAAGCTGACGTCGGTGAAGCCCTGACGCGCATATTGTACGATCCGCTTGATCAGATTGTCCGGCACGTCTTCGCGACGCGCCGCCCTGATCTCGCGTTTCAGCGCCGGGTTCTTTTCCGGATTAAAGCAATCGTCGCCGGGTCCCTCGCAATTCACGCAGGCGCGCATGATCGCCTTGAGATGCTTCTTGACGATCTTCGAGCCGGTGACGAGCGCGGCGACCTTTTCCTCCTCCTTCACCTTCCAGTCGATGAAAGCCTCGATATCGGGATGGTCGATGTCGACGACGACCATTTTCGCCGCACGACGGGTGGTGCCGCCGGATTTGATGGCGCCGGCGGCGCGGTCGCCGATCCTGAGGAAGGACATCAGACCCGAAGAAGAGCCGCCGCCCGAAAGCTTTTCCTTCTCGCCGCGCAGCTTCGAGAAGTTGGTGCCGGTGCCGGAGCCATATTTGAACAGGCGCGCCTCGCGCACCCATAGATCCATAATGCCGCCGTCGTTGACGAGATCGTCCTCGATCGACTGGATGAAGCAGGCGTGCGGCTGGGGATGCTCGTAGGAGGATTTCGACTTCACCAGCTTGCCATTGGCGTAGTCGACATAGAAATGACCCTGGCCGGGGCCATCGACGCCATAGGCCCAATGCAGTCCGGTGTTGAACCATTGCGGCGAATTGGGCGCCGCCATCTGGGCGGCGAGCATGTAACGCAGTTCGTCGCTAAACGCTTGCGCGTCCTCTTCAGCGTCGAAATAGCCGCCCTTCCATCCCCAGTAGGTCCAGGCGCCGGCGAGGCGGTCGAACACCTGTTTGGCGGAAATTTCTGACGTATAACGCTGATCTTTCGGCAGTGCGGCAAGCGCTTCCGTATCGGCGGTCGAGCGCCACAGAAAAGAGGGGATGCTGTTTTCCTCGACCCGCTTCAGCCGGGCCGGCACGCCAGCCATGCGGAAATACTTCTGGGCGAGAACGTCGCAGGCTACCTGGCTCCATTGCGCCGGCGCCTCGATGTTTTCCAGCGAAAACACCACCGAGCCGTCTGGATTCCGGATTTCGCTTTTCGTGGTCCGGAACTCGATGGAGGCGTAGGGAGATTCGCCCGCCGTGGTGTATCGCCGCTCGATTTTCATTTTCTATTGTCCCTTCGGGGCGCAAGCCCGCGTTGCGCTCGACCGCTCATGGGCCGCAGCGCTGTCGATGTGAAACTCGGAACTCGAAAACCGCGCCTTCGGATCATGCGGCGGAAACACCGCATCCGAGAGCACGCCAGAAACGAGAGATACGCGTAAGCGCGGTTGACGCCCCGTCGGATCAAACCCGGTCAAACCGAACGTGAAAAACGCCGTTCGTCGCCAGTTCCGCCGCCCTGTCATCGCGTAACCCCTGCAAGATGCGCGAATCCGTCGATGACGTCAAGATATAGTGTCGAAAATTAACGAACCGACAATATGTGGAGAATTTCGGGGATAAAAGAGGCTAAAAGCCCAAATCAAAGCCCAAGTCTATGTTTATAAAGGGTCGTCTGATTCCCGTTTTTCGGCAAGCCGGAATTTTCAGCCGAAATTTTCCTCCACCGCATAATTTTTGTGCGGCGCAACGTCGTCATAAAATCTTCGCCGCAAAATGGTCAGAGGAGAGCGTTTCCGGGGGAGAAATTCGCCAATGTGGAAAGCTCGCGCGACCGGATATGCGGAAGATCCGCCGGCCCACGTCACACCGGCCCCGCGTCGCACAACGCCTATTCTCCCGATGGAATCCCTTGGCAGGCTCGGGACGCTTGAAGTCCGTCTCACCGTCGATCGACGCGAGATGCGCAAGGCCCAGCGCCTGCGCTACAAGGTCTTTTTCGAGGAGGGCGGGGCGATCCCGGACGCCCGCACAGCCTTCACGCGCCGCGACGCCGATCGCTTCGACAAATACTGCGATCATCTGATCGTTATCGATCATGGCGCAATGACAAAAAAAGGAAAGTTGCGGCCCAGGGTTGTTGGAACCTATCGTCTGCTCCGCGACGAGATGGCGGACCGGGCAGGGGGCTATTACGCCGCCGGCGAATACGATATCGCGCCGCTGCTCGATCGCCATCGGGGTCAACGGATTCTCGAACTGGGGCGATCCTGCGTGCTTGCCTCGCATCGCGGACAACGGACGCTCGAACTGCTTTGGCGCGGGCTGCTGGCCTATATCCGGGCTCATCGAATCGACGTGATGTTCGGCTGCGCAAGTTTCCCCGGCGTCCGTCCCGCGGATCATGCCGAGGCGTTGAGCTATCTCGCCCATTTCGCAAGCGCCGGGGATATGTGGAGCGTCCGCGCCCGGCCAGAGCTTTATGTCCCCATGGCGATGCTCCCGCGCGAGTCGATGGACGAAAAAAAGTCGCGCGCGGCGCTGGCGCCGCTCGTGAAGGGTTACCTGCGGCTTGGGGCGCGTTTTGGCGACGGCGCCGTCGTGGACGACAAGTTCAACACGACCGATGTATTTGTCGTCATGCCGGTCGCAAGGATAGAAAGCCGTTATCTGGAGTTTTTAGGCCGCGAGACCCGTCAGGCGGCCTGAAACCGGATCGTCGTCGTCAGTCCGCATGCAGAGCGCGAACCTGCTTCTCGGCCAGCATGGCCGTCGTTTTTCGATCAACCCCTGTCGGAATGATCGCCTCGCCAAATCGGATATGACAGATTGCGCCGTTCTGGCGCAGAAGTTTGCGAATGTGATCGACGAGAGTCATGTCGCCGTACCAGCCGAGATCGACGGGATGACCAGCGATGTCGGTGTAGCGCAAGGCGACAGGAGCCACGACGGCAGGTCCGCCGGTTTTCTGCAAGGCCTCGAACGGACCGGGCCGGAAGGGCAGAATCTCACGGCCATCGGTCGATGTGCCTTCCGGAAAAACGACGACGTCCCGCCCGGCGTCCAGCGCATCGGCAAGCGCTCCGCTTGCTCTTGCGATGTCGCGACGCGCGTCGCGCACAACAAATATCGTGCCTTGCACACGCGCCAGCAGCCCGAGCAAGGGCCAGCTGTTAACCTCGCTTTTCGATAGAAAAACAAAGGGGTAAATACTCGCAAGCGCGATAATGTCCGTCCATGAGACATGGTTGGCGACGACAAGTCGCGGCGCCTGATCAGGCAGAGCGCCGCGCGCTGCGATTCTCAGGCCGATGGCGCGACAGGCCGCCCGACAGAAGCCTGTCTGGATTTTATCCTGTAGCCGCCAGTCGCGCCGCCGGCGCGCGAAAGTTTGGACAGGCGCCAGCGCGACCACGCCAAAAATCACCACGAAGAGAAGTTTCAGGGCGCGGAGATAGGGCATGAGGCGCTGATAGCATGGAGCCATGACGCCCGCGTAACCCTTTTTGGCTCTATCTGAAACTCCCTCACATGGCGCTGCGCGCAACCTTCCCCCTCCCAACAAGATAGAGGGGGATCATCCCCAACCTTGCGGCCTTCCCTTTATGCCCAATGCAGAAGGGGAGCGCCGCAGGCGAACTTGATGAAGTGTGTCGGCTTGACGACGCGCCTGACAGTCCCTTTATGTGCGTTTCCCGCCGAAGAAGGCGGGCCGCTCAGGTTTCAGGAGACTTTCCCATGTCCTTTGTGATTGCGCGTCGCGCCCTCGTCGCTGCGACCCTGTCGCTTGTTTCCGCCGGATGGCTTGCCGTCCCGGCTTTCGCGCATGGCCCCTCACGGCAGAAAGTGATCGAAAAAATCGAGATCGACGCGCCGGCTGACAAGGTCTGGGCCATCGTCGGCAATTTTCAGGATCTGAGCTGGCTGCCGCCCGTCGCCAAGACGGAGGGCTCCGGCGGCAACGCCGTCGACGCCAAGCGCAAGATCACCCTGAAAAGCGGCGGCGTGATCGACGAATCCGTCACCAAATACGAACCGGATCATAAAACCATTGGCTACAAGATCGACGCCGTCGATCCGAAAGTCCTGCCGGTGAACAATTACGCCGCGACGCTGAGCGTCAAGGAAGAGGGCGGCAAGAGCGTTGTGGAATGGAAAGGCGCGTTCTATCGCGGCTTCATGAACAACGATCCGCCGCCGGAACTCTCCGACGAGGCGGCGCTGAAGGCCGTCACCGATATTTACAAAGCGGGCCTCGCCGGCTTGAAGGCGAAGGCGGAAGGCAAGTAATTCAGTCTGTTCCTGAACAAGATACAGCCGCGCAGCGCCGGGGTCGGCAATGGTCAACCTTTTCAGCCGCGCGGCTTTTCTTCTCCTGTTGACCGTCTGCGCCGCAACGGCGCAGGACGCGGCGTCCATCCCCGGACCGAACTCATGGGCCGCGCATGGCGCCGCCCCGCTCAAATCCGTGGAGACGATCGAGATCGCCGCAGCGCCCGAACGCGTCTGGGCCGTTGCGAGCGACTTCGGCGGTTACGATTGGCTTCCCGGGGTAGCGCGGGTCGAGTCCTCGGGCGGTCATACGCCCGAAATCGACAGACGAAAGCTGATCATGAGGGATGGCGGAATTGTCGAAGAAACGCTCATCCGCTGGGACGACGAGAAGAAGACGCTGGCCTTCCATCGCGACCGGGACAACGTGAAACGTTTGCCCGCGATTAATTACATGAGCCATGTCACGGTGAAGCCGACGACGGACGGACGCTCGCTGGTTGAGTGGAAGGGGCGTTTTTACCGCGGTCATCCATTTAACGATCCGCCGGCGGGTCTCGACGATGAGACCGCTCTGAAAGCCGTCACCGCCCTCCATCGCGCGAATCTCTCGGCGCTCAAGGCGAGGGTCGAGAGCGGCGAAAGCGGCGAAAGCGGAACGACGGTTCGATGACTCTCTGGCGCTTGTCCGCAATTGCCTTTGCCGTGCTGGCGATGGCGTCGCCGCTCGCTTATGCCGGACAAGCCTTCGTCACAACGCAGGGCGCGGACGCGCTCGATATTGTCGATCTCTCGACGCTCTCCGTCGCTGCGACGCTGCCAATCGGAGGAAAACCCGCCGGGGTCGCCGTTAGCCGTGATGGCGCGCGAGCTTTCGTCGCCAGCCCGGAAGGCCAGTTTGTCACCGTTGTCGACGCGCGCGCCCGCCGGATTGAGCGACGCATCCCCGTCGCAGGCGGCCCCCTCGGCGTCGCCGCCTCGCCCGATGGCGGTCGGGTCTATGTCGCCGATCTGTATGGCGGCCGTCTTTTCGAGATCGATCCCGCATCAGGAACGACGTTGCGCCGTGTCGGGGTCGGAGCTGCGCCGTCGGGCGTTACGGCGACACCCGACGGCAAGACCATCCTGGTGGCGGATCGTGACGATAACGCCATCTCTGTTGTCGACGCAGTGCGTTTCGAGCGTGTGGGAACCATTGCGGTCGGGCGTCACCCTTTCGGGATCGTCGTCGACGCCGCCGGCGTCAGGGCCTATACGGCGAATGTCGAGTCCGACAATGTCAGCGTGATCGACATTGCCGCGCGTCGCGTCGTCGCGACGTTGAAGACCGGTAGCCGCCCCTATGCCGTGGCGCTGGCCGCAGGTCGGATTTTTGTCGCCAACCAGCACGCCGACAGCGTCAGCGTCTTCGACGAAAAGAACCTGGCTTCGTTGGGAGAAATCCCGGTCGGAGAGTATCCCGAGGGGATCTCGGCGACGCCAGATGGCGAAAAGGTGCTGGTCGCCTGTTGGTTCTCCAATGAACTCTGGGCGATTGATCCGCAGCGCTTGCGGACGTTGGGGAAAACCGCGACCGGAGACGGGCCGCGCGCTTTTGGACTTTTCGTTGCGCCCGGCGATCTTCCGGCTCCGAGCGGCGCGCGCGTTCCGGACTAGACACCGTCGCGCGCGGACGCCATAAGGGGTCGATATTAATGATTGAGCGTTGCGCTCAGGGGCCCGGCAGAATGTCCTACATTGTTCGCTTCTTCACCTGGTGGAACAAGGCGACTCTCAACACGGGGCTGTGGACGCTCCTCTATGGCGAGCGCGTCGGGACGGACGAATTCGGAAATGTCTACTATCGCACGCGCGGCGGCAAGATTGATCCGGCGCTGGGCTTCGAGCGCCGCTGGGTGATTTACAACGGATATTGCGAGGGTTCAGCGACGCCTACAGGCTGGTATGGCTGGCTTCACCACACCGTGGACACGCCGCCGACGCAGGAAACCTATGCCGTCAAGGAATGGGAGCTTCCCTATCAGCCCAATTTGACCGGCACGCCGCAGGCATGGCGGCCGCCGGGCTCGCAACTCTCGACGGGCGAGCGTCCTGCAGCGGGCGGCGATTACGAAGCCTGGCGACCAGAGGGTTGATCGAGCGTCGAAATCTTGTGTTGTCGGGGCTCACAAAATACCAGGCGCGGTGCGGTAATGATGAAGAAACCCGGTTTCGGGAAAGCCCTTTTGTTGGCGCTCGCCGCTTCGACAGGCGTTTGCAAAGCCGATCCGATCCGAAATCCGACCGCCATTTTCGCCGGCCTGGACAAAACGACTGGTCGAATCATCAATTTTGAGGTCGCAATCGGCGAGTCGGTTCAATTCGGCACGCTTCAGGTGACTCCACGAGTTTGTAATACCCGACCGCAAACCGAGACCCCACAGACCACCAGCTTCGTCGAGGTCGACGAACTGATCGTCAAACCCCGTCGGGACTTCAAGGCCGAGCGCGCCGCCGCCGCGACCGCGAAAGAGTCGAAGCGGATTTTCTCAGGATGGATGTTTGCGGCGAGTCCCGGTCTGCACGGGGTCGAACACCCTGTTTATGACGTCTGGCTGGTGGATTGTAAGGGCGGCAAAGAGACCGCTACGCCAGTCGCAGCGACACAACCGGCGCCAGCCGCGTCGGGAGACTCGAAAAAACCGTCCCGCAAAGTAACGCCCGTCGCGCCGACGCCGGTTGAAAATGCGCCGATTGGACCGGCGGATTCGGTTGCGCCAGAAGCGTCGCCCCCCCTGGACGCGGGCGCGCCGGTAGACGCCGCGCCGCAAACTGAAGGGGCCGAACCCGATAATGCGCCGCCCCCCGAGGAGCGCAAAAAGAAAAAGAAAAAGCCCAAGCCGCGTCCTGCCGCTTCATCCGAAAGCGCGCCAGCGGCGGCGCAACCCCAGCAGCCCTCGGGCGGCGGCGGTCTCTTTCCATTCTGAGGACCGAAACCACCCCCCGAACCAAGCACAGGCCATGACTTTGACTTGACTTGGTTGAGGCCGCCGGCTGCGCAGCCTATGCCCTGAAAGCGATTAGAGTATATGCGCTGCGCATCCTGATTTATTCGCGCGACGATTGATCATGATCGGGGGAAGTCGAGATTTGACCAATAGATGTTGCTGTTTCCGACAGACGACACGACGGCGTCAATCCGGCAATTTGTAAAAGTAAACTGCGACCGGGATCAAAACAAACTCAATCGCCATATAAAACAAAAGCAGGGTAGAGGGCTTTCCGTCCATCGCAAGACTGAGAAGCCGTCCTGAAACCAATCCGCCCGAAAAAAAGACGGTTGTCAGGACCGCCGCTCCCCGCAAACGATCATCGAATGCGGAGACGCACCAAAAGACGCCCAGCGCCAGATAAAGACCCATAATCGCCCTGAGGATATGGGCCAGATTAATGTCGAGCCGTTCAATCCCGAAGAAGGTTTTGGCGAACCAGTCGGGAGATATTCCGTAAAGAAGCGCGATGATCGAGACCGCGACGAAGGCGAAAATCAAGAAGAATTTCTTCGCCTTCATCGCAGGCTCCTGAGCATGGTCGAAAAACCGGATAAAGACTCCGCAGGGCGAACCCTGCGGGAGTATGTCAATGCCCCTGGGATTTGGTGACGGCTTCCATCACCCGATCGAGATTAAAGCTGCCCGGCTTCTGACGCGGCGGAAACTCCTTGAAGCTCTGCAGCCACTGGCCGACATAGGCCGCAGCAGGCGCCACGGCGAACATCCTGTCCAGATACCAGCGCTGATAGCCCATCGCGTTTTCCTCCTCGGCCCGCTCGAAAGGGTCCATTCGGAGGTTTGTCAGAAGCGGCGCGCGCAACGGTTCGAAGGGCTGCTGCCATACTTTGAGGCCCTTGGCGTTTTGCGCGAGGAAGGTGACCTTCCAGTTGCCGTAGCGCAGCGCTGCGACCGAACCGTCATCTGTCCAGTAAATAAACTCCTGACGCGGCCAGGCCGCCTCGCCCTTGAACGCCGGCAGCAAATTATAGCCGTCGAGATGGACCTTGTAGTTGCGACCGTTGATGCGCTTGCCTTTGGCCACTTCGTTTCGAATATCAGGATTGCCCGCAGCCGCGAGGAGGGTGGTGGCGAGATCCTCATGGGCGCCGATGTCGTTGACGACAACGCCCGGTTTGATCACGCCGGGCCAGCGTATCACGAAGGGAACGCGGTAGCCGCCTTCCCAATTCGTGTTTTTCTCGCCGCGAAACATTGTCGTGCCGCCATCGGGCCAGGTGAAGGTTTCCGCGCCGTTATCCGTTGTGTAGATCACTATGGTGTTATCCTCGACGCCCAGCTCTTTCAGCTTTGCAAGCAGCTGGCCGACAAGCGCGTCATGCTCGACCATGCCATCAGCATAGACGCCAAGACCTGTCTTGCCCTCGGACGACGCCTTGAGATGCGTGAAAATGTGCATCCGGGTCGAATTATACCAAATGAAGAACGGCTTATCCTGCTTGACGGCCTTATCCATAAAATCAAGCGTCGCATTGGTCGTCTCTTCGTCGATCGTCTCCATGCGTTTTCTGTTCAGCGGCCCGGTGTCCTCCATCCGGCCGTCGGCGTAACTGTGGATCACGCCACGCGGACCAAATTTTTTCTTGAACTCCTCGCTTTTTGGATAGTCCGGGTTTTCCGGCTCCTCCTCAGCGTTCAAATGATAAAGATTGCCAAAGAATTCATCAAAGCCATGATTCGTAGGGATCATTTCGTCACGGTCGCCAAGATGATTTTTACCAAACTGGCCTGTGATATAGCCCAGAGGCTTGAGCATACCGGCGATGGTCGGATCTTCTTTCTTCATTCCCTCAGCAGCGCCGGGCAATCCCACCTTGGTCAGTCCTGTGCGAATGGGCGACTGTCCGGTGATGAAGGCGGCGCGCCCGGCTGTGCAACTTTGCTGACCATACCAGTCCGTGAATAAGGCGCCCTGTTCGGCGATGCCGTCGATATTTGGGGTTCGGTATCCCATCATGCCGCGATTATAGGCGCTGAGATTAAACTGGCCGATATCGTCGCCCCAGATCACGAGAATATTGGGCTTTTTTGACGACTCGGCCCTGACGACTCCTGCAATCGTCAGGAATGCTAAAAGAGAAGTGAGCAAACGAACGACAAGCCGGGGACGTGCGAACACTGTTAACTCCTGTGTTTCGGAAATGAATCCGATAGCTTGTTCATATATTTAATTGAGTTTCGCCACTAGCCACAATACGCAAATTCTCGCAAGCGTCCGCAACAGGCTTCCCATGATGGAGCAATGAGAGCGCCTCACCCGGAAAAACCTTGCGCCTGAGGGGCTTCAACTGAAAGACAACTCATTGATGATCCGGCGCATCTAGCCGCGCTGCAACTCTTCGCGAAGCGCGCGGAGAATTTCGTCGACATAAAAAGGCTTTTCGACAATGGCGCGATCGCGATAGGCCTCGGGCAGGCCGGCGCGGCCATGGCCAGTTGTAAATATGAAGGGCAAACCGCGCGCCGCAACGGCGTCGGCGACAGGATCGATGGTGTCATGTCCGATGTTCACGTCGAGCAGGGCGACATCGAACAGGCTCTCGCGGGCCAGCCGCTCCGCCTCGCGCAGATTGCTGGCGATCCCGGCGGGGCACATGCCAAAATCGAGCAGAGTGTCCTCCAGCGCCATGGCGATGAAGGGGTCGTCCTCAACGATCAGGACCCGCCGCCCGCTCAGGATGTCATTCTCCTCGCCCGCGTCCTGAGACGCGTTCGAGGGGGAATCGTCTGGGGTTGGCGACATCGACATTCGGGGATCGTGGGGTGGAATGACCCATATGTCCAGCATTTCAGGGCGTTTTGGACCCGTATCGCGAAGTTTATTTCGTCTGGCGCAGACTCAGAGCCGCCCAGATGACGAGGCCAAGCCAGGCGAGAATCGTCAGACCGCCTCCAATTGGCGCCGCGTAGGCGAAGAGTTTGCCACCAAGAAACGAGCGCGCGACGAGATCCGTGGCGAAAAGGGCGACGCCGGTCTGAAGCGCCAGAACCGCCGCCCTCAGGCCGCCCGGATATGGGACCTCCCGGACCAGAAACGAAGCCAGAGCCAGCCCGACGGCGGCGTGCGTCATCAGGAATTGGCTGGCGGTCGAGAGCAGGGGGCTGGCCTCAACATGCGCCGCAGCCCCGGCAAGGGAGACGCCGGCGGCGCCCTGCAAGGCCGCGATCAGGGCGGCGATCATCGAATAACGCATGTCTGCACTTTCTCCGCGAACTGGAAGTTTCACGCCGGGCGCCTCTCGCGCATAGCGGATTTCCGTCCTAGATACTCCGGAAAGTAGATTCTGCGGAGTTTGACATCCATGACTTCAGCCGGCGCTCTCGTCTGCCTTGCGATTATGCTCTCTTGCGGTCTCGGGGTGTATCTCAGGAAACGACAAATCGACAATGTCTCGCGTCATCGCGAAGTCGTTCCGCCGGATTTCGCCGGAGAAGTCACGATTGATGACCATCGCCGGGCCGCAGATTACACCATTGCGCGCACCCGCTTCGGAATCGTCGAGACGACGTTCGACGGCCTGCTGTCCATAGCATGGCTCGCAATAGGGTTAGGTCCTTTATATGGCCTGGTCGCGGGCTTGATCGAACCGGGCCTGACCCGCAGCGTGGTTTTTGTTTGCCTCTTCACCCTGATCGGACACGTGCTCGAACTTCCGTTTTCTTTTCTCAACGCCTTTTGGCTGGAGGAAAAATTTGGATTCAACCGCCTGTCGCCCAAGACCTTCTTCCTCGACGAAGCCAAAAGTCTGGCGCTGACCGCGGCGATCGCCGTGCCGGCGCTTTACGCCATGTTCGGCCTGTTGCGCGCGCTGCCCGATAGCTGGTGGCTTGTCGTCTGGGTTGGCTTCATGGCGCTGACGCTGGCAATGACCGTAATCTATCCCACGGTGATCGCGCCCATGTTCAACACCTTCACGCCGATGGCGGAGGGAGACGCCAAAAGCCGAATGGAGGCCTTGCTCAAGAAATGCGGCTTCGAGTCCAGGGGCCTCTACGTTATGGACGCCTCGACTCGGTCGGCTCATGGCAACGCCTATTTTTCCGGATTTGGCAAAGCCAAGCGCATCGTCTTTTTCGACACGCTACTCGAAAAACATTCGCTCGACGAAATCGAGTCCATACTCGCCCATGAGCTGGGTCACTTCAAATATGGCCATGTCAGGCAGATGATTTTGCAGGCGGCAGTTGTCGCTTTCCTGGGTTTCGCGGTGTTGTACTGGGCCTTTTCAACCGGCGATTTCTCCGCCTGGTTCGGGTTGCCCAACGATCCCGGTCTCGTGCTTGTGGCGGTGATGCTGGCGCAGGAGCCCGTGGCGCATCTGCTTAAACCGCTTCTGTCCTCCCGTTCGCGCAAAGCGGAGTTCGAGGCGGATGATTTCGCGCGACAAATTGTTGGCAAGGAGCCGATGATTTCGGCGTTGACGCGATTGACCCGTGACAATCTCGCAAGTCTGACGCCCGATCCGCTCTACGCGCGTTTCTATTTCTCGCATCCGCCCGTGCCGGTTCGGGTCGCGCAATTACGCAGTTCAGGCTGAAGACTAACGCACCAGATCTCATGGTTCATTTAACAGGTGACAATCATGCCAAATCCGACCGTCGTAGAATATCTCGTCAGGAGATTATCCGATCTGGGGATCGACAAGGTCTTTGGGGTGCCGGGAGATTATTCCTTTCCCATCGACGACGCCATAGAGGTCTGTCCGACGCTGGATTGGATCGGTTGCGCCAATGAACTGAACGCCGCCTACGCCGCCGACGGATACGCCCGCAGAAAAGGCGCGGCGATCCTCACAACGACCTATGGCGTAGGCGAATTGAGCGCGCTGAATGGCGTCATGGGCGCGAAGGCGCACCGGCTGCCGATTTTTCATCTTGTTGGCGCGCCGAGCCGCCGCATCGCCCACCAGCGTTTGATCACCCACCACACACTTGGCGACGGCGTTTACGGCAATTTCGAGAGTCTCTCCGCCGCCGCCTGTTGCGTGAGCGCCCTGTTGACGCCCGATAACGCCGTGCACGAAATCGAACGCGTCATTCGCGAGGCGCTGCGCCAAAGCGCACCGGCCTATATTGTGATTCCGATGGACCATGCGCGGATGAGCATCGTCGGCGCGCCCGTGACCGGGGCGCCTCTCGCCAGCATCAAACGTCAGTCCAGCGCCGCCATAGAACTAGACGGCGCCCTCAAGGCAGTAATCGCGCGGCTCAAGGCGGCCAAAAATCCGGTTGTCCTGCCGAGCGCTATGCTGGCTCGCTACGGATTGCGGGACAAACTCAAAACCTTTCTCGACAAAACCAGAATTCCCTATGCGACGACGCCGATGGACAAGGGCGTGGTCAGCGAGGGCCATCCGAATTACCTTGGCATGTATAACGGCGACCGCTCATCGCCGCTTGCCGTGCGCGATATTGTTCAAAACGCCGATCTCATCCTCGATCTGGGCGGAATCGTTCTGGAGGATTTAAACACCGGTCTGTGGAGTAACGTTATTCCCTCGGAACGCATGATCAGTATTCACAATTCCATGGTGCAACTCGGCGCAACAGTCTTCTCCCATGTCGCGATTGAGGACCTGATCGATGGTCTGATCGAACAATCTCCGGTCTTTTCGGGCAAGACCGATGCGCCGCAGCATGAGCCGCCGACGATTTCTGGCGCGGCGGATGACGAGCTCGGATCGGCTCATTTCTACCCGCGACTGCAACGCTTCCTGCGCAGCGGCGATGTGCTGGTGATCGAAACCGGGACCTGCATGTTTCATCTCGGTGCGGCAAAACTACCCGATGGCGTCGGGTGCGAGACCCAGACGCTCTGGGGCTCCATCGGTTGGGCGACGCCGGCGGCGATGGGCGTCGCCCTGGCGAATACGGCCGGACGCACCGTCATCGTGACAGGCGACGGCTCGCACCAGATGACCTTCAACGAACTCGCGGTGATGGGCCGGTATAATCTCAAACCGGTGATTTTTGTTCTCAACAACGGGATTTATGGGATCGAAGACGTCCTCAGCGAACGCGGCCACGAATACGACAATCTGGCGACGCTTGAGTATCATTTGCTGCCGAAGGCCATGGGCTGCGCAGACTGGCTCTCGCGTCGCGTAACGACAGTCGGCGAGCTGGAGGCCGCGCTCGCCGCGATCGAGGCCGGCGACTCCGCCGCCTATATCGAAGTGATGATTCCGGAATCCGAAAGCCAGCCGCTGCCGCAGGAGATTATCGATCAGATTTACAAGTTCAGGACGCCCCATGCGACGTGAGGGACGAAAACCATGCGGATGAATTTTATTCAGTCGAACGCCAAAGCTTATGCCATATGAGATGAATGATTAACTATTATTCTTCTGTTGAAGAAGCCAATTCGCCAGCGTGAGAGATACTGCGGCGACAACCATTCCTGCGAACATGTCGAAAAAATGATGACCACCGTCAGCAGGAATAGATAACATCACCATGAAATTGATTATTATCGCTAACTCTCTCAACAAAGGAAACTCCCATGCAGCGTAAACAGTAAAGATGGCAAGTATCGCATGATAAGATGGCAACCCGATTAATCCCAGAAGATGGTTTGCGTTCACATGTATCAAATTACTCTTGTGTAAATCGAGAAGTTCCATCGCATAAGTTTTGGACATTGCTAATTCGAATGCGGGTTGAGTTAACCCGTGTGAATAATAAAGAGGCAAAGCGCCAAATGTTGGAAAATTTATCCATACAACAATTGTGATCGCAGTCGCGAGAATGGTTGCCAAAGTAAATCGTTCAAACTTGTCCGGGGAGCCCTTGAGCCCGGAGAACATGAATATTATGAAAATTTGGGCGCCAGTCGTATCGTACGCGCCGGTTGTAAGATTTGCTAAAAAGGCATTGGACTTTATCCATAGTACGTAATTCCACCAATTGATCCCAAAATAGGAGTCGAGGACAGCGATATGATCATCGTATAATTGACGCTTGAAACAAAAACCGAGGTAGTTGCCGATAACAGCTACATTCGAAAATAATACAGTTTGCGCAGTTACAATCGCAAATCTTGAAATACGAGAGTCAATAGAATTTGCGTTTCTTAGGCCGTAAAAAAGCCAAATCACACCCAGAAGACATGTGCTGGGTATTGTCCAGAGGAAACTCTCCCAATCTATAAATACCCTTTTACAAACGAACGATTGCAGCGCAAAAAGAACAAAACCAAAAACTATAGAAAGACGCCAGATATCGCCTTTGGTCAAAAGATTAAACATTAGCCTGTTCCGGGCAGCTTTGTTGATTTTAGAAACCATGGCGTCAGTTTTTTTGAATGTTTTCAGGACCTTCGCTTTTAGACCTCCTTATAGTTAAATCCGGGCGCGAGCATTGTCTACATACGACGCCAGGCTTAATCCTCAGCTCACTTTTGAAAGGTTCGCTGACTGAGAAAAATGCGGCGATTCAGAAGTGTATTTTCGAGTGCCGAGGGGAGGGCGTTTCTATTGGAATACATTTCCAGGCTTGTCCGGAGCGATCAGCGAACAAGCAGCGTCAGGATGGTCAGAAAAGTCAGAAAGGCCGTGCGGACGCGGGTCAACTGATCGAGATCAGCGCGCAGCGTTTTTTACTTCGCGCCCCGATAGGCGCATAAATTATAAATTATTGTTATTATATGATATTTGGTAGCGGAGGAGCGCTATCGTCATGCCACACACGGCCCAAACATACGATATCGCCTCCTGTCGTCCGCCTGACTTACCATACAGACCTTGACGGTTACCATGCCAAAAAGCTTCTTGAGCCTCAAGGAGTGCGTCGCGTTCACCACCGCCAATGCCGACGGTCTGAGCGCGTAGGAGGTCATCAGCCTGAAGACGGCCGACATCTATAGCGAACGCAAGAACAGGGGCATCACGAGCTTAAGGAAGAACTTACGTTTGATCTCTCCACGACCGGTCAAGGTTAAACCAACATAGTCATGCATTTATGAAGACGATTGATTGCGCCTTTCTTCAATCACTTGGCGTCAAACCTGCGTGACGAAATTAAAAATACAAGGGTTCTCCGTCACAGCCAAAAAAAACGCCCGCTGTCCGGCAGGCTATCCTGGAACACTTTTCTCACACATCACTCACGTGATGTACGCATTGTCATAAATTAATCATCAAACACACCAACTCAAATTCGCCAAATTAGTGTTAAATTTTTCGAGGATTTGGCCCGGAGCAATCAGGTCACATCATAGACCTGAATCCAGATGTTGTTGGTTGTTAAACCGCCCCCGCCGCCACCAATACCGATGCCGAGACCCATGCTCGAATTTTCGCAGTTCATCTGAGAGGAGGTGTTGGTCGGGGTGCTGGTAATAGGAAAACTGCTCTGGCTGTTGTTGCAGATTTCGATCTGTTGCCAAGCGGATATTTTACCATCTGTATAAAACCAGAAGCAGATGGTTTCGCCGCTGGCGGTGGTCACAAGCGGCGCGGCGGCGATCTGCCACAAGTAACAATCTGCGTCCTGGTCATCACCGTTTCCGCCTGCTGAGTAATTGAGTATTGAAACCTGTGCAGTTTCGCCCGGCGCAACCGTCCCGGTAGAATTTCCCGAGACAAGGTGCGGGTTCAAACATGCGAGTAGAGAACTCAGGTCATAGTTGAAAGACGATCCGGTTGTTTTGTTTTGAAAATTATACGTAAATAAAACCCCCGCGTTCATGTCCGACGGCTGGGATGGCCCAAAGATCTGAGTTATTCCCGCCCAGCCCGACTCATTATTCGAATAATCAGCATTGAAACCAACCATGGCTTGCTATCCTGTCTTGCCGTTCCCATTCAAAACCGCACGACGATTTGTGGCGGTCCACGCGAAAAACACTGTTAAGATTTTTCCGACAAATGTAATCATCAATTTTACAGTTATTCTGCGAACACACTTTATTGTCAAGCATTCAAGATTTAATCAAACGGTCTCCCAAAAATTCGTGACAAAGATCAATGATACGGAAGTGTAGACGCTGCCGAAGTCAACTTTTTTCGCTCCAACCCGGCGTTCATGCACGTCTGTGGATACTTGACTGACAGATTCCCTTCATCTTGCTTTGCAGCCCACGCTGTCGCGGCTCAAGAACGCCCAAACTGCTTCGCTATGCGATCTGTCCGATCTATGTGTTCGTAAATTAACGGGTTGCATTCCATAACGTGCCGACTTCCTATCACGCGCCGTAATTGCCAAAGCCACGCAAGACGGCGGATAGCATCCGAACCGCGATCATCACCTCGCTGAACCGAGATTACTCTCACTCAATCATCAGCGTTTGAGCGAAAGGTCACTTCGCCAGACACATTAGCTTAAATTAAACTCTCTCCTAAGCTCGCCTTCAGTACGATGCTCGATCTATTTTAGGCAATTGGTGCAGCGCTAATTATAGACCGGATCCTTGCTCGGCAGCTTTCCTTGCCATTCTGTGAAGGTCACGCGAGCGGATTGCTCGGTTTAGAAACCAGGCTACCTTTATTTCGTGCTTTGGATGTGCCGGAAGCTTTGCACACTATTCCAACTTTTAAGCCCTTAGATGCATCCCAATGTAGCAGCCTCTCTTACCAGTCCATTTGATTTCCTTGAAAGTCAAAGAGAAGGCCGCTTTTACAAATCGAACTTTCTTCTATAACGCGACGCATTCCTGCCACGCTTTCACTCGGGCTAAGAGTTGCATCTGGTCCTCCCATTGCTGTTCTTACCCAACCGGGATGCAAGAGCATAACTTTTATGGCCTGTGATTCAAGATCCCTAGCAACACTCCGCATGGCAGCATTGAGCGCTGCTTTGCTTGCACGATAGGTGATGTAACCACCGCTCTCATTCCGAGAGATACTGCTCATGCAGCTGGAAACGGCAATGATTGAAGCATCCCCACTTCGTTTGAGTTGGGTCAAAAATGCCTCTGCTATTTTGACAGGCGCGAGGGTATTTATTATAAATGTCTTTTTCCAAGCAGTGTAATCTAGGCCTCCGAAGCCTAAGGCAGTGTTATCATCGTTTATGCCTGCATTGCATATTATCAAGTTAATTGTCTGATGTGCTAACGTCTCTGCCAGACGATCAATCGCCGAAAAATCCGCCACGTCTAATTCTAAGACAGAGACGTTTGGAGAATGCCTCGCAAGCTGGTTAAGAGATGTCGCGAAATTGGGCGACAAGCACGTAGCCAGGACATTCCACCCACATGAGGCGTATTGCTTACAAAGCTCGAGCCCTAGCCCTTGACAGGAACCTGTAATCAATACTGTCCGCATGTGAATAACCTTGTAATCACGTTACCAGTTCACATCTTTACCCTCAAAGTCTATGAATCGACCCGTATCCTCGTCTAGGCGGAAATTGTCTATGACGCTGACCATGCCCGCTATACTATCGATACATTCCACCGGAGCTTCCGGTCCGCCCATGTCAGTTCTCACCCAGCCAGGATGCATTATCAAAACACCTATCTCGTCTTTTCGCAAGTCGATAGCCAAGCTCTTCATTGCCGCGTTGAGCGCAGCTTTACTTGATCTATAGATTAAAAATCCACCATTCTTGTTGTCTGTGATGCTACCTAACCAGCTGGACATGACGACGATGATGCGTCGCTCACTGCGCTTCAAATGGGGTAAAAATGCCTCGGTAAGCTTAACTGGCGCCTTAGCGTTGATGACAAGGGCATCCATCCACTCAGTATAGTCAATTGTACCGAATCGATTGCTTTCTTCACGGCCGAATATCCCTGCGTTGCAAATTAGCAAGTCTATGTTTTCAGACGACATGTAATCTGCCAGGCGATCAATCGCTGAAAAATCCGAAACGTCCAGCTCATGAAGGGTGATGTTTGCATGCGTACTTACGAGTTTATCCAATTCTTCTTTCGCTTTCAGATTTCTGTAAGTTGCATGTACTCTCCAGTTAAGGCTTGCATATTGTCGACAAAATTCGAGTCCCAAGCCGCGGTTCGCACCTGTTATCAAGACAGTTGGCATGCCAGTTCTCTCCGATGAACTCTGCAATTCGAAATGGTCTTTTTAATCCATTTTGAATCTTCGCATGATTTTGACTCGGAATACTCCTATCCCGCTTCCCGAGTTCTACCAGCGGGACGCAATCCATATCAAGGTGAGGCCGGATGCCATTACAACACAGCCCCAGACAAAATTTACCGGCATTCCGATTGATCCTGGGGCGAGAGAAGGTTCAGCCAATCCCTGCGTGATGAGCAGAAGTCCTATTAGACTTAACAGAGTCCCGATCAGCTGTCTTAAGTCAAAATTCATGAACGGCATCCATAAGATTTATGCGATGGTTTGAGTAGATTACTCCTCTGACTTGTATCTTCGACAAGATGAGTTCCTAAACTTTCTGCTCGGTTCTAAACTAAACGCAAAAAGGCTCACAAAGCGGCTTTCAGGTCAACAGAAGATGAAATTTATTCCCTTATTGTGCAGGACATTCAGTCAAAATCTGCGAAGAGCCGGATGACGCCATTTCCATTGTCTTGGAATAGATCAATTGCTCAGGTTGGCGAAGGCGACACGGTTTTAATGATTCTGGCGGCGCAGGGAAGATCGTTAAGACATTACGAGGCGTATAATCTCTGCGATTTGTGTGGAATCCTGTAACGTCGCAAAGGTTCATATTTCGGAGCCAAGCAAGAACATCTTTATCCGTCGCCGCCGCATGCGAAGGGCGCGGTTCCCGGCCTATGTCGCCAAAGTTTGTTCTGACGCCGCGCCCGACTTCGAATTCCGGCAGCCAAGTCGGCGATCCGCATTAAGACAGCAACCTTCCAGATCCGGCAACTTGATGAGATCGATCGCCCGTGCAAGGAGTTAGCTTGTCGACTGCTCGCGCGGCAAGCTTGGTATTTTCAGCACGAGCGAATACGGATGGTCGTCGGCCGTCTGCTGAAACAATCCGATCCCCCCGCCGCCGAACAGCACCAGTAATCTCCGATCGATTTCGTACCGGTCGGGCGGCTAGCTGATCACCGTGACTATACAAATTACACTAGAACGCAGCAAAAGTGTTCAAACGCTCGAAAAATACACAGGAGACATTGTGAGCGTGACAGGTGGTTTCTTCACAGACGATGGACTAGGGTCATTCGCAGAGGCTTATCGCTCCCGTTGGTCTCGAAGATGAAATCCCGTCCCCTTCTGATCACCGAAACGTCGCAGGGCTCGTCCGCGATGAGTTCGCTTCTACCGAACCTAACGCGGGGCGCCACGCCCGAACCAAACTTTTCATTCAGGCCCTTCGAATAAAAACCCGCCAGTTCGTCAGCGACAACATGAACGATGGCGCACCCATAGGGAGCCAGATCGAGCGTAAGCGCCTCGCTGCCGATCTCGCTCTCAACCTTTGCGACAGAGTCGGTGCGATTGAAAAAGAAAACGAAGCGACCGTTTTCCGCCGGCGCCCGACGATGGATTTCCATCCAGCCGGCCCGCGCAGGGGAACGCCGGACCTCCGGCAGGCAGCGCAGCCAGTCATCGACGGCTGCACCGATTTCCGACACCCCGGCGGTCAAGACGCGAACGCGTCCGCTGGACCTGACAGACGGCGCCAGACTGGCGATCGCGTTTCTAAGAACCCGACAAGATTTGAATTCTTCGTCCATCTCCGGCTGTTGGCCGATCAGGAGCAGGGCGCCGCCATCTTCTATGTGGTTTGCCAGGACGCGCTGGCGCCGTTCAGTCATGAAAGCCCCCGAAGCCGCCACGATCGGCCGATCTGCCGACGGATCGTCCTCAATGAGACAAAACGGAATGTTGCTCATGAGGCAATGCAGGGCGAAAGGCGTCAGATACGCACTTGAGGAGGGCGCCGTCGCCTCGCCGTCCGCGGGCGCGCCCCAGGCTGCGATAGCGCCATAGGGCGGATAAAGCCAAAACGCCAATCCCGGCTCCTCTTCCGATCCTACGAGCGACGCGCCGACGAACGAGAGAAAATGCGTCAACACGCAAAGCGCCCGAAAGCCGGGACCCGCCTCAGCCGCCGGGCCGATTGGCGCGATGTCGCCATAGGGTGGATCGAGAAACCGCGCGCGCGCCGGATCGTCCAGATCTTCCGCGCGGATCGACAGATGCGCGCCCCATGCTGTCGTGGCGCAGGCCGTGTAGACGTTGAGCCCCGTCGCGCCGAAGGCCAGGCCGAGCAGCGCCTGATACACGGGCCGGCAGGCGAAGGCGCAATCGGCCTCGGCCCATGACAGGGACCAGTTTTCCTCAAGGTTCGGCCCGCGCCTCAACGCTGCGGCGAGAACATAATCGACAAGCGCCCGGTCATCGGCGACGACGTTGCCGACCCAGCTCGTGTAGCCATAGTGCAAGCGCGTCGACCCGGCAGCGCTGCGCGCCAGCCATGAGTCATGGTGTCGACACTCGCCATCCTGCTCCGGTTTCGGCGGCGCGTTGTTAGTGAAGACCGGCACATCCAGCGCTAGGCGGCCCGCCATCCACTCCAGCGCGGCCATGGTCGCGCGCCCGGACCAGAGCCCCCAGCGCAGATAGGCGCCCGGATCGGCCGACACGCCGGGCAATCCGCCGCTGCGCGGCGCCTCCTGTCCTGGGAAGGCCGCGTCGAATGCGGCGAGGCCGCAGGCCGAGTAATCCAGACGGTTCAAGCCACGCGCCATCTCTCCATAGCAGCCTTCATTGCCGATCTGTACCGCCACGACGGGGCCTTGCGGACAGAGCCATGGACGCAGGACATCACCGACCGACGCGAGCCAATCGGCCGTCTGCGCCAGAAATGCCGGATCGTGCATCGACGGCAGCTGATAGCGCTCATAGGCCAGCGGCGCGCCATGCGCCGACATCGCGGCCTGCAATAGCGGATTGGAGCTTGGACTCAGCCGATCTGGCAGGCCGCCGAACGGCAATTCCGCATGGACGAACGGACCGGGCTTGGGCAATGCATACAGACCCGCAGCTTGAATTGCGCCGATAAATCCGACCAAGTCCCTATTACCGTCGTTATAGAAAACAAGCTTGCTCTCGCAGCCGTCGAATGCGACCTCATGATGACGCCACGGGACATAGAAGCTGACGACCTCAAGCCCCGCCGCACGCATCATGCGCAACTTCGGAGCCCACAGCTCGGGAGGATCCCGGTAATAGGGATAGTCGCCCGCCAGAAGTAGCCGCGCTGCGCCCTTCAGCTGGAGAACTCCGTCTCTGACCTGCGGCCTCATGAAAGACTGCGTTCGTCGGAGACGAGCAGGACCTTCAGCGCCCGATAGCCGCCCGTCGATTCCGGCCCGGCCGCCAGCATCCCGAATGCGTCGACGAAACGCTCCAGCGGCGCTTCATCGGTGATGAACCGCTCCAGCGGCAGATCCTGCGCGAGTTGCGCCGCCAGTTCGAAATCCTGCGGCGAATAGGGGCCGGCGCCGACGATGCGCACGCCGCGCGTGACGAGCGGCCGCAGTGGGACACGCGCCTCAACTCCTTCGCGTTCACCCATGATGAGCACCGTACCGCCCTCACCGATCAGGCCGAGCGCCTCCTCCAAAAGCCATCCGACCGAGTCGATGATCACATCCGGCCGTTCGCCATTGGGCGGGGCGATCGACACCGCGACATGCGACGGCGTCAAGGCGTCCAAGGCGTCTCGCGCGATGTCAGCGCGGCGCTCGTCCTTTTCGACGATATGGACGTGAAATCCCCGCGTCGCCAGAACATAGGCGCAGAGCGTCCCGATCGGACCTGCGCCGAAGACGAAGATGCGATCCCCGTGCCGCGGGGCTATCGCAGAAAGATTGTTAAGGACGCAGGCCAAAGGCTCGATCTGTGTCGCGCGCCGGAAACTCATCTCATCCGGAATGCGGAGGATCGACGTCTCCGGCAAAAGGATGAACCCTGCCATAGCGCCGTCGCAGTCGACGCCGACTTCGCGCCCCTCCTTTCCAGAACAATAGGCTGCCGCATCGCGCCGGCACTGGCGACATTCACCGCAGGCGTAGGTTGGATTGATCACAACTCTGTCGCCGGTTTGGAGCGACGAGACGCTCTTTCCGACCTCCTCAACGATCCCGACCGCCTCATGTCCAAGGATCACGCCGTCTACCGCCGGAAACGTTCCCATTACGATGCCTCGGTCCGTGCCGCAGATCCCCGTCGCGACCACGCGCACCAGCACGTCAGAGTCGCGCACCAGACGCGGGACAGGGCGACGCGCCAGCTGCAGGCTCTTCGACGGGCCAGAGTAGATCAGGGCCGGCATTGTTGTGATGGATTGCGGCAAGTCCTCGTTTTTGACAGACATCTGCATTCCTCTTGTCGAACTCGCGTCCTCGTAGAAAGTCGCCGTCAGTTCCTTGCGTTCACTTGCCGCTTATCCAGTCCAGCGGATCCTCGTTGGCGCCCGGCCTGACGCCTGGCGTCTCGACGAAGAGTCGGTGCCATATGGCGAACTGCATGATCCCGAAGATCTCTCGCGTCGCCCGGCCATCCCTCCTCTGCGCATTGAAGACGCGCGGGAAAGCTGAGACGTCGAACCATTCGCCCACCGCCGTATTTTCCATCAGCCGCTTTTCGAGCCGGTCGAGCCAGTCGCCGCGCAGCCACTCGCGTACCGGGACTGAAAATCCCTTCTTCGGCCGGTAAAGCAGCTCCTTCGGCAGATGCCGCTCCGCCCAGCGCCGCAGAAATATCTTTGGCTCTCCGTTCACGATCTTTAAGGAATCGGGCAGCGAAAGGCCAAACTCCACGACCCTGTGATCGAGGAAGGGCACTCGCGCCTCGATTCCGAAACTCATGGTCATGCGATCCGCCTTGACCAGCAGACTGTCGGTAAGATCGGTCACGATATCGGTATATTGGCGGCGTTGCAGATCACTCCAGCCGCGCGGCGTCGCCTTCCAGGCGGAGACATGGGGCTTTCGAAAGGAAGCGCCCTCTCGCGTCAGCCTCTCGCCGAGCAACAGGGCGGACGTTTCCGCCGACCAGTCGCTGCGCGTCCGGAACCCTCCGGAGCCGGGCGCGCGGAGTGACTCGACGAGCCAGCCCAATTTGCTGCCCCAATAACGCGGATAGCCGCCAAAGACCTCGTCGCCGCCTTCGCCGCAGAAGACAACCTTCAACTCGCGATGCGCCGCCTCAGAGAGAAACGACGTTGGCAGGCTTGCATTGTCCCGCATCAGATCGTCACACGCCCAGATTGAATAGGGGATTCTCCCGAAGAAGTCCGCCCGGTTCATCCGGATCGAGGTGTGGTCGCTGGAAAAGTCCGCGGCAACGCTCTCGGCGTCGCCCAGTTCATCCTCGAAGGCGCAGTCGTCGAAGCCGATCGAGAAGGTTCTAACCGGCCTGTCCTGATAAAGCGACAACATCGCGAGCAGAATTGCCGAGTCGTTGCCGCCCGACAGGAAGAGTCCGAACGGAACGTCGGACCTCATATGTTCCCGCATGACCTGACGAAAGAGGTCTTCGAACTCCTCCTCCAGCGCCGCGACGCTTCGCGTTCGCCTTCCGGCGACATCCAGCGCGCTCCAGTAGCGACGCGACGTCATGTTCAGATTCGCGTCAATTGTGATGATCTCGCCCGGAGCAAGGCGCCTGATCCCGCGAAACACCGTCTCCGTTCCGGTCGTGCAATGGCTGTGCAGGAACTGGGAGAGGGCTTCCGCCTCGAGCACGGGCTGTCCGGATAACAAAGGCAGGATCGCCTTTATCTCCGAGGCGAAAATGAACTTGTCGTGTAACAGCGCGTAATAGAGCGGTTTGACGCCGAGGCGGTCGCGCGCCAGAGTTAGGACCTTGCGTCGCCCGTCAAGGATCGCCAGCGCGAACATTCCGTTCAGTCGCTGAACGAAGTTCTCCGGATTCAGGGCGTAGGCGTGAAGGGCGCAGGCGCTGTCGGATCGTGTCGCGAAGCTGACGCCGGCCGCCTCCATTTCCGCGCGAAGCTCGACAAAATTATAGATCTCGCCGTTGACGACAGCGGCGAGGTTCTTTTCTGGACAGAGAAGCGGCTGTTGTCCTCCCTCGAGATCGTTGATTGACAAGCGCGTATGGCCGAGCCCAAATCCTTCGTGCACAAAAATCCCAGACCCGTCCGGGCCGCGGTGCCGCAGCTGGTCAAGCATGGTCTCAAGCGTCGTGCGATCGACTGTCGAATTACGAAGAACGACGCCTGCGATTCCACACATGGCCTGATAGATCCTTCAGATAGCAGCCGGAAAGACTGAAGTTCGCCGCCGCGTCATTGCAGACAAAATATCGCCTCCCAGATGCGCTCCGGCGCTAAAGCCCGATAAACGACAGGTGACGTACCGCGTCGAGTTCATCGCCGCTCTCAAGCTGCCGCGCCAGCTCGTTGATGAAAAGCGTGCCCAGCAGATAAAATCCGAGGGCCAGATCTTCGGGAGTGGACAAGGCGCCATCCGCTCCGAATTTCGGCTTGCGATCGGAAAGCCGGCAGGGAGCCTCGGCGAGCACATGTAGATCATGCGTGAGCAAGAGACGGCTCTTCCAGCACGCATCGCCCTGCATCATTTCCTGCACCCCAGCCTGTTGCGCGAGGAAGGGCAAAAACTCTTCGATCGCCCTCTTGTATCCGGCATACAGCGGTCGCTGGAAACTTACGGCGTAGTCTGGCGTCTCTCCGCGAGCGGAACTACAAATGTTGAATCCGAGACGCAGGGCTGGATCCCACACTGTGAGACAAAAAAGTGACTTCGCCAGATCGTAAACCGGATCCCAAAACTCCGTAGAACCACGAGGATCGATGAGGCGAAATTCCGTTTCAATCCCGCACAGAACGTTTCGCGTGTTGGCGTCGCCATGAGCGCAAAGCCCGAGCCGCACCGGCGACATATCGGGATGCGCCGTCTGGCGCAGCAGATGTGGAAGCAATATCTTGGGCGCGATGCAGAAATGTCCGTTTATGACCATGTTGTCCGCCGCGAGCGCTTCAGGGAAAGCGCTCTCGAGCATGGGGATGCGGCGCAAGAACCGGCCGATGACGATCCGCTCCAAATAATCGGGCGGTGGGGCTGCGGTCTCAACCCCGTAACCCTTCACCAGCAAATCATCGACGAAACGCGCATAATTACGAAAAAATACATCCTCTCCGCCCGGCTGCCTCAGCGGCGCCGCCTGATCGGTCGACTCGAAATAGGGCGTAATCTGGCAGGCCCAGTTCTCGCCTTCGACATTATACAAAATTGGTAGATAGGTCTCTCCCAGTTTGGGCGCCTTCGTCCGGATGCTATCGATCTGGGTGACCTTCAGCCTGAAAGAGTCGATGTCGTGCCCGTCGACGACGCCAGGCGTCGCAACCACAATCTTCACGGCGAAGCGATCGCCGGCGCTGTCGTTGGCGAGCCAAACCCGCGCCGCAGAGCCGCCTTCGAGAATTTCTTCGATGACCTCAAATTTTAGCCGTTCGCAGACTAACTCCAAAACTTCGAGTTCGGAACCCGCGAAAAGGTCTTCCCGCCAAGACTTTTTATTCATCCTGCAATCACCAGCGGATGGAGTCGAGCAGTCCCTTGTGCAATTCCGCTGTGCAAGCCGCCACGCAAGAGCGCTGATTCATAGGGCTGATATCCAAAAGGAGCGTGCTCCGCAGGGAAGCGCCATATGCATCCGTAATGATGACCCCGGCGCGTTCAGCCAGATAGACGCTTGCGGCGATATCATATGGGAACAGATGCAGTATGTTTCCGTGGCCCACTCTGCGGAAGTCGACTTCCGTCTCGGGATGATCGCGCAACAGCCGATTGCCGATATCGACATAGGCGTCCATCTGCCCGGTAATGATGCGCGAGATCGAGAACGAGGCGCTGTTGACGACATAGACTCCGCCGCGGTTAGCTGATGCGTCGATCAGATGGCCGTAGCTCTGAATCATCAGGCTTGCGGGATGCCCGTTGAACTCCAGTGTCCAAAACATGCGCTCGAGGCTGGTCGTGGTTCCGAGTTGCGGCAATCCGCCTTCGTATCCCGCGCTCTCAATCCCACTTGTTGACTCGTCAGCGTAAATCCAGTTTCCGGTTTTAATTTCTTGCAGGATGGCGAATTCAATGTCTCCGATGGTGGGCGTTTCGCTAAAACGCGCGACCGCTATGGAAACACAGGCCATCTCGAAATCCGCCGCAGCGCCACGGGTTCCGTCGATCGGATCAATGACGAAGACATAGCGGGGATCGTCGCCAATGACTCTCAGTCCCTCGCTCTCGGTATACACCGCGACAGAGATCTCTCTCTTTTTCAGGAACTCCCAGGCTGCGTCTTCAGCCAATCTGTCTACCGGAAATTCCGCGTCGCCACCCTTTGCTATACCGCTCGTATATCGGTTAGGCACAGAACCGCGCCCGCGTCGAATGACATCGCGGATATGATGAGAAAGCTCCTGTATCAGAGCTTTCATGCGCGAACTCCCGCAACTTCCAGCAGTAGCGGCTCCAGGATGTCCAGCATCTCGTCGGCCTGAGCCTTGGTGATGACGAGGGCCGGCCTGATTTTCAGGACGTTGCCATAACCGTATAGCGACGTGCGCATGAGGAGGCCGCGATCCTGCGCGAGATTGGCCAGATGATTGGTAAGTTTCGCATCGGGTTTGCCGTCGGCGTCGACGATTTCAATGCCGATCATCAGGCCAACGCCCCTGACGTCGAAGATAAATTTGACCTTCGGCGCAATCGCCCTCAGCCGCGCCATGATATGATCGCCGACCTCACGGACGTTTTCCAAGAAGCCTGGCCTGCGCAATATTTCCAGCGTCTTCGCTGCGACGGCAGAGGACAGGATATTCCCGCCGAAGGTCGAGTTGATATGGTGGCCTGGCACGCCGCTCAGATGCTCTTGGGTGAGAATGCCGGCTATCGGCATTCCCGAGCCGCCAAGACCCTTACCGAAGGTTAGCATGTGCGGCGCGACTCCGAAATGATCAGCTGCAAACATCCGACCCGTCCGGCCGAAGCCCGTCTGAACTTCATCAAAAATAAGAATGATGTCGCGCTCTTCGCAGAGCTTTTTTAATGCCTGCAGATATCCGTCCGGAGCAACGAGATTGCCACCGTTGCCGGTGATCGGCTCCATGATCAGACATGCGACCTTGCCCGAGCTGGCATAATCGATGAAATCATTGATTCGTTCGACACACAACAGGCCGCAGGTACTGCGCTCCTGCTTGTAGAAGCAGCGCCGGCAATCTGGATCAGGCACATGAAGCATTCCGGGCAACTGAAACGCAAATGGCTTTCGCCGAAACGCCGCACCTGCCTGAGTCATGGCGATCGTTTGTCCGAGATGGGCGCGAAAAAGCGAAATCACGTCGCTTTTGCCCGACAAATGCTGCGCAATCTTTACCGCGCCCTCGTTAGCGTCTGATCCGCTGGAAGATTTGAGATGAACCTTCGTCAGCCCCGGCGGCGCGACCTCCGCGAGACCTCGTACGAGCGCATTGACCGGATCCACCTGGAACTTCGAGGTAACATGAATGAGCTTTTCGGCCTGTTCTTGTATTACCGACACAATCTCCGGATGCGAGTAACCCAGAGACAGATTGAAAGTTCCTGCGGAGCAGTCGAGAAATCGTCGACCTTCGTCGGTGTAAAGATAGACGCCTTCGCCTCGTGTCACCTTTAATTCATCTGGTAGGAAATAAAAATTGCGGACATTCGGATCAAAGGAGTTTTGCTTGCGTCCATCGAAGGTGAAGGTTTCGGCGTTCATAAAAAAATCCTTCGCTGATTTTCAACTCTGCGCTTTTCAATACCTGATTTCAGAATGCCCTCAAACATAAACATTTCTCTGGGTCGGAGACGCCTGCACAAAACCACACGGAAATAAAAAACCAGACGGGATTTTTTCCCGCCTATGCCTGCATCTGTTCAAGCTTAAGTTCAAGAATATTTATTTGTTTCAAGAATGTTTTTTTATTTGGCGCCTTCATGTATTCAGCTCTTTAGCGCATCGCCAACACCCCTGCGTAGAGGACAACATGCGGTGCGGCGCACCTCTACCGACTGATCTCCAAAGAACCCGTAGATAGCGGTGTCGCGAGCCGGAAAAAGTCGGCCCCCCACTCACTGTAAAGCTGTAGAGAAGCGTCTTGTTTCGTCCATCGGCGCAATGCTATGGGTCTGACTTAGGTAGTCACGATTTTCGAAGTGCCTGCGCCTAAATGAAAAGCAGGATGAGGCGTTGTTCATGAGCGCGCGATCGAGACGGAAGATTTTGCTGCTGGGCGCCTCGGGTTTTGTCGGAGGCGGGATCTGGATAGATCTTATCAATCGTCATGAGGTTATCGGCACGTCTTCATCAAGGAGGGTGAAAGATCTGATAAATGTCGATCTGAACGATGCGTCGACTCTAGACGAAATTTTACCCGAAAACTTTGATCTCATCATCCACGCCGCCGGCCTCGTCGATCTGGAAAGCTGCGAGAGAGATCCGGGTCTGGCCCATTCGCTGAATGTCGGCTCAGTGGAATCTCTTCTTGAACGCCTCGATCACAAACCCACAAAAATTATATATCTTTCATCCGACTATGTCTTCGACGGCCGGAGTCCGAGCCCTTACACGGAGAACGATCCGACGCGCCCCTTAAGCGTCTATGGACACACGAAAGTCGCGGCAGAAAGTTTGCTTGCCGGTAGCCGTCATCTCGTCGTCCGTATTCCGATCGTGTACGGCTTCAGTCCTTTCTCAAACCGCTTCATCGAGCGATTTGCCAGTCCGAAGACGCCGGCACAGACAGATATCGTCTGCGGGCCCCTGTATTTGCAAAGTCTGGCTCCCGCGCTTGAGAAGTTGTGGGACCTCTCGGGCGTTGTACATTTCTCGGGTCCTGAGGCGATGACGCGCTACGAACTAATGATCAGGATTCGCGACGCGATGAAACTTCCCACGGATATCGTCCCGATACTTAACATCGACTCCGCTTGCGCACAGTTTCGTCCGCCGCTGGTCGTTCTCGAGAGTGTCCGGCATGATCTATCCGGGCCGGAACTGGAAGTCGCCCTCCGGGATATCGTTGCCAGAACCGAAGCGGCCGATCACCACGCGCTCGATTGACGCTGTTTGGTTTATGAGAATTTTTTAAGGGATGTATCAATAGCTTTTGCTTTCGCGCCCGGATCGAACATTGATTTAAACTATTCATAGATTCGACAGCCATATGTCCGCCAACGTAGGCGCGCGATCCGCGTTGACAGCGCGCAGCTGTGATTTTTACCGGCCTAATCGCCCAATGTCAACCTGATCGAACAGGCCTCTGTAAAGTCTAACACGATGTGCTGAGGGCGCAGAAACGTATTATTGAAGAGATATGGCGGCACATTGGACGAGTCTGCGAAGAGATCAAAACATAAGTGTCTACAAATCGCTTTGCAAAGTATGGCTCAGCTTACGTTCAAAAGTAACAAGCTAAAGCTAAAAATGCGCTGAGGTGCACATTCTCTTTTGCCCGGATCGAGCCAACACTCTCACGATTAATGATAAATACGCGATGAAGCGACCAGGATTTGTTCCGCTGTCGCTTTGCCGCGCCGGGCGAAGCGCCATAATCACCAAGTGCTAAAACTTCTGTGAGCAAGGGCTTGTCAAAAACAGGCGTTGGGCGCACATTTCGCGCCCTCAACCATGGGTTGTGCGACTACGTCACAAAAATGGTTAAAACTCATGAAAAAGAGTCTCGGATTAGCACAATGAAGGTAGCGGTCATCGGGCATGTCGAGTGGACGCGGATTGCACGAGTCGATCGTATTCCGATATCGGGCGATATCGCACACGCGGATGTTTCGTGGGAGGGACCTGCTGGCGGCGGCGCTGTCGCCGCTGTCCAATTAGCTAAATTGGCGAGCAAGTGCGCTTTCTTCACGGCTCTCGGCGATGATCTCCCGGGAAGTAATGCGCGTGCGGCGCTGGAGAGCAACGGAGTCGACGTGCTTGCAGCAATTCGCAACGCACCAACTCGCGAGGCCTTCGCCCTGATCGAGGCGGGCGGCGAACGAACTACGACGACTCTTGGCGCGCGTTTGCAGCCCTCTTATTGTGATCGTTTGCCGTGGGATCGTTTGGAAGAATACGATGCAATCTATTTTTCGGCCGGCGATGCGACGGTGCTGAGGAGCGCCCGAGCGTCAGCGACGCTTGTCGTTACGGCGCGGGAGATGGCGACCGCCACCGCTGCGGAAATTTTCCTGGACGCGGTTGTTGGCAGCTCCCGGGATCGAGACGAGGCGTATGATCCATCCATGCTTTCTGCGCCGCCGACGGTTTTGGTCGCCACCGACGGCTCTTATGGCGGACGTTACGCTATTCGCGGCGGCCCTTGGATTCCATACGCGCCAGCTGCGCTTCCTGGCCCTGCCGTCGATTGTTACGGGGCGGGAGATAGTTTTGCGGCTGCGCTCACTTTTGGCTTGGCGCGCTTCGATGAAATTTCGTCCGCCGTGGAATTCGCGGCTCGGTGCGGCGCCGCGTGCATCGCTGGCGCCGGTCCTTTTTCACGACAGCTCCGTCTTGATGAACTGGCTTAGGAAGATTTGTTTACATGACATCGTGTTTCGTCTCAGTGATCATGCCTGCACTCGACAGCGCCGCGACGATCGGCTCTCAACTTGAGGCGCTCAGCCGCCAGTCTTTCGAAGGAGACTGGGAGATCCTCGTCGCCGACAACGGATCGAGAGACGGCACGAGAGACATCGTCGATTCCTGGACGCCCCGACTGCCGCATTTGCGGCTTGTGGACGCCTCTTCTCTGCGGGGCGCCAACGCCGCCAGAAACATGGGCGCTCGAGAGAGCCGCGGCGATCTTCTGCTCTTCTGTGACGCCGACGACGTGGCCAACTCGAATTGGGTGACGTCTATGGCGCGTGCGCTCGCCTCTCATGACATGGTGGGCGGGAGCCTCGAAAGAAGGACGTTGAACGATGAGGTCGCCCTAGCGGCGCGGCCGCCGAAGAGCGCCGATGGCTTGCTCGACAGTTTCGGCTTCCTGCTCTACACGCCGTTCGCAAACGCGGGTATGCACAAGAAGGTCTGGCGCGACGCGGGGTTCTTCGACGAGACATATCGTTATGGATCGACCGACGTTGAGTTTTTCTGGCGGGCGCAGCTCGGGGGAGCGACTCTCGGCTTTGCAAAGGACGCCGTCATTCATTACCGTCTGAGGTCTGACCTGTCCGGCGTCGTGCATCAGGCCTACAGCTACGGGCGTTCACATCCGAAACTTTACGCGGCCTTCGAAGCGGCCGGCATGCCGCGCTCGGATCTCGCAGCGGCATGTCTGGAATGGGGCTGGATCGTGACCCATTCGCCCTGGTTGTTCGGCGAAAAGGTTCGCAGGGCCGCATGGCTTTACCGTGCGGCGATGCGCTGGGGGCGCCTCGCCGGCAGTGTGCAAAATGGCGTACTTTATCTTTAATGGGGAACTTTAGAGATGGACTCTACACTCGTGGTTGCAACCCAGGCTGCGCACGCCGCCGGTAAAATAATAATGCACTATTTCGATGAGAGAGACACGCTTTCCGTCACGACCAAGGCCTTTAACGATTTCGTCAGCGAAGTCGACTGCCGGGCCGAGCAGGCGGTGATCGCCGTTCTTAAGGAAGCGTATCCGTCGCATGGATTCCTTGGTGAAGAGGGCGGACAGCAGGGTGAAGTCGAAAACGAATACGTCTGGATCATCGATCCTCTCGACGGGACGACCAATTTCCTACGCGGGATACCGCATTTCGCCGTTTCGATCGCGCTCGTTCAGAGCGGAGAAGTCGTCTGCGGCGTGATCTATGATCCTGCCCGTCAGGAGCTGTTCACGGCGGCGCGTGGAGGTGGGGCTACGATGAACGGCCGCGTATTGCGCGTCGCGGAGCAGACGGATTTTCCGAGCGCCATGCTCGGAACCGGCTTTCCGCTTATTGATCGAAACGTTTGCGGGGCCTATTTCGACATGCTGCGCGCTGCCACCCGACGCGGCACCGGGATCAGAAGGGGCGGTGCGGCGGCGTTGGACATGGCCTGGGTCGCATGCGGACGCATAGACGGTTTCTGGGAGATCGGCCTGAAACCGTGGGACATCGCCGCCGGCGTTGTGCTCATTGAGGAGGCCGGCGGCGTCGTCACCGATTTCGCGGGCGGACATTCCTATTTAAAGACTGGAGATGTCGTCGCTGCCTGTCCAGCCCTGCATCGACAAATGTATGAAGCTTTCTTGCCCCATGCCGCCGATCTCCCGTTTAGGGATCGTACGGGCGGCGTCGCGGTGGATAGACCCGCTTGACCAGAACCTAGCCGCTGCTCCCGAGGCGAGACTTGTCGAAACGGTCCTACCGCCGCCCCCAAACAGTGACGCCGAGGAAGATGAAACCGCGCCTCATTTTGTTCGACCTCTACAAAACGCTGATTGATATGCTGATCGACGAGGAATCGGCCGATCTCTGGAAGAATCTGGCTTTCTTTCTGGGGTACAACAACATCGACGTCGACCCGGAAAGCCTTCGACGGAACTTCTTTGCGACGATTGCCCGTGAGCAGGAAGCCGCGTTTCCAAGTCGCCCCTTCCCAGAAATCGATATGCTCACCGTTCTTCGAAAGACCCTTGGCGACGAAGCGGCGGATGAGCGGTTGCTGCTGTGTTTCCTGCAAAGTTACCGCGCTTTCAGTACGCTGCGGTTTGGCGTATTCGACGATGTGTTTCCGACCCTTGAGCGGTTGAAGGCCGGTTACCGACTTGGTCTCGTGTCTAATGCTCATCGAGTCTATGCGGAGCCGGAGATGCGAATGTTGCGGCTCGATGGCTGGTGGGATGTGGTGGTCATGTCTTCCGACCACGGGGTTAGCAAGCCGGAGCCGAAATTGTTCCAGATCGCGCTGGATGCTCTGAGCATTCCCGCTAGCGACGCCATCTATGTTGGCGACAGTTTGGAGCATGACGTTGTCGGCGCGCGCGGCGCAGGGTTGAAAGTCGTCCACATTGACCGGGAAGGACAGTCGCGAAGAGACGACGCCGTCTCGCCGGACTGGCGGATCGAGTCGCTCGCGCAGCTACTCGAAATACTGGGCTGACGCCTTCCCGCGGCGCCATGGACCCTGCCAGAAAACACGGAGAGCCTCCTGCCATGTCCAGTCTACTGTCGCGCGCCAGAAACAGGGAAAGTCGCGCGTATTGGGTCTCACTGCTGATCAAGATGACGAAACCTCCGCTCACGGCGCTCGCCAACGACAGGTTGAAATCCGTCATGCCCGTCGAAGCTAAGACGTCGCAAATCGCGGCTGATCGGCGCGCTTACACCCATCTCGAGGCGTTCGCCCGCCTTCTGTCCGGGCTCTCGCCCTGGCTGGAGACTACGGCGGATCACCCGGAAGAGGAGCGTGAGAGAGAGCAGATGGAGGTTCTAGCCCGGCGCGCGCTCGCCAACGCCGTCGATCCCGGAGCGCGGGATTTCATGAATTTCTGCGACGGTGATCAGCCGCTCGTCGACGCCGCTCATCTGGCGATCGCCTTGATGAGGGGCCCGTCCCTGTGGTTCAACGCGGAGCCGGACACGCGCAGGCATATCATCGCGGCGCTGAAGAGCACCCGTGCGATCAAGCCCGGATATTATAACTGGCTGCTGTACAGCGCGCTCATCGAAACCTTTCTCATGATCGTCGGCGAGCGCTACGACAGGATGCGCATCGACTATGCGCTACGGCAGCACGATCTCTGGTACAAGGGGGACGGCATCTACGGAGACGGTCCGGAGTTTCGCTGGGACTATTACAACAGTTTTTCCATTCATCCCTTTCTGCGCGCCGTGCTGGCCGCAGTCGCCATCCGGCACGCGGAATACGCAGACATGCAGTCGCGTTTCGAAAAGATCGCGCAGAGATATGCCTGCGTTCTGGAGCGCCTGATCGCGATGGACGGTAGCTTTCCGGCGCTGGGACGATCGATCGTCTATCGCTGCGGAGCCTTCCATCATCTCGCGAACGAGGCGAGGCTGGGGCGCCTGCCGTCGGAGCTGCCGCCGGCACAGGTCCGCACGGCGCTGTCTGCGGTGATCGACAGGACGCTAGGCGACGCGTCTTTCGACGCGGAGGGCTGGTTGACGATCGGTCTGTGCAGCCGCCAGCCGCAACTCGCGGAGGAATACATATCTACCGGCAGTCTTTATATGGCGTCACTGGCGTTTCTGCCGCTCGGTCTGCCGGCGCATGATCCCTTTTGGAGCGATGACGCCGTGGCGTTTTCCGCGCAAAGACTGTGGGGTGAAGGGGGAGGCAACATGCACCCTGACTACGCGTTGAAATTCCATGGCGCGCTTCGCGAAGAGGGCTACTGGGCCGATCGCCCGGTCGCAGATCTGCGCGCGATCCCCCGGGATGACTGGAAGCGCAAATTCTGAACGCGCGACGCCGCAATCTCTAGCGTTTCGAGCATCTCATGAAACTGACGGTTGGCGTGGACATCGGGGGCACGAAGATCGCGGCGGGAGTCGTCGATGACGCTGGGCGCGTTCTCGCCCGGCTCCAGCGACCCACCCCCGCGCGAACGGCGGAGGTCGCAGAAGCTGTCGCGGTCCTCATCGAAGGGCTGTGTGAGGACTATCCGGTTGCGGCGGTTGGCCTTGGCGTTGGCGGTTTCATCGACGCCGAACGGGAGACTGTTCTCTTCGCAAAAAACATCGGCTGGCGCAGCGAACCGATCCGGCGGACGATGGAAAGCCGTCTCGGGCTACCGGTGGTGATAGAAAACGACGCCAATGCGGCGGCATGGGCGGAGTCGCGATTTGGGGCAGGGAGCGGAGAGGCGTTTCTCGTCGTCCTGACGGTCGGCACTGGAGTTGGCTGCGGGATCATCATTGGCGGCTCGATTTACAGGGGAAGCTTCGGCACGGCCGCCGAATGTGGGCATTTGCCGCTTGTACCGGGCGGACTGAGATGCAGTTGCGGCGGCGACGGCTGCTGGGAGATGTATTGCTCGGGAACGGCGCTCGAAAACGAAGCGCGCAAATTGGCGCAGCAGGGCGCCGCCGACAGCCTGTTACGGCGGGCAGGCGGACGCATTGAGGCCATCACTGGCGGCGTTGTCACTGCCGCTGCCGCCGAGGGGGACACGGTCGCCGTGGGGCTGATGCGCGAGACGGCTTGGTGGCTGGGCCGCGGCATGGCCGCGATCGCCGCAGTGCTGGACCCCGGTTGTTTCGTCATCGCCGGCGGACTGTCCGTCGCCGAAAGCCTGTTGATTGACGCGGCGCGAGAGTCCTTTCTATCCCATCTTCCCGCGCGCGGCATGCGGGGAGAGGCTCGCATCGTAGCAGCCGGCCTGGGTCTCGACGCCGGCCTCATCGGCGCCGCCGACCTTGCCCGCGCTAGAGCGTCCCGTTGAGTTCCGTGACACCGTCATTGTCGGCATGAGCAAGCGGGCCGTGGCAACTGGTTCTGCGAAATCAGAGGGAGTTAGAGGCCGTCAGAGAAGATTAGAAGGGTTTGCAGAAGCCTCGTCTAGCAGTGGCCGCACGCAGCGCGTCAGGATCTCGTCGTCACTTTGGACGGTTTTTCCCAGGTTGAGCTTACGCATGAATTCCCACCAGCTTGGCGCACGACGGGTGCCAAGCCTATTCTAAATAGGCAACTTTAGATATGTTTCTGATGTTGTGTGCAATACGTAACTTAATCGAGCTAGATCCGTATGAAGCTGGCATTCGTAGACTGGGCGATTTTCTTCCTGTATTTCACATTTTTATTAGTCGTAGGCGCAGCGCTGAAGCATAAGATGCGCACAAGTGGAGATTTTTTGCTCTCCGAGAAAAGGATTCCTGCCTGGGTAGCGGGCATAGCATTTATATCCGCCAACATCGGAGCACAGGAAGTTATTGGGATGGCTGCATCCGGTGCAAAATACGGTATGGCTGCAAGTCATTTTTACTGGGTGGGCGCTGTGCCGGGAATGATTTTTCTGGCGATATTTATGATGCCCTTTTACTACGGATCGCGCGCGAGATCGGTGCCAGAATATTTAAAGCTTCGTTTCGATGAAAAGACGCGGGGTTTTAATGCAATTTCATTCGCAATTATTACGGTTTTTTCGTGTGGAACTTCAATGTATGCGATGGGTATACTCCTAAAACTGTTACTTAATTGGGATTTTACGCTATCGATCTGCTTGTGTGCAGGTATAACCTTACTATACACATTACTAGGAGGACTTACCTCAGCCATATATAATGAAGTTTTACAATTCTTTCTCGTCGTTCTCGGCATCGCGCCGCTAGCAATTCTGGGGTTGATTGACATCGGCGGATGGGAAGGGCTGCGAATTGGTCTAGCACAAGTCGCAACTGCGCAAGGCTACGCCCCGGGTGCTTGGAATGAAGCCTGGCGCTACATGGGTGATAGCTCAAGGAACCCTATGGGTGTCGAGTGGTTTGGGCTAGTAATGGGGTTAGGGTTTGTACTGTCCTTCGGATTTTGGTGTACTGACTTTCTTTTGGTGCAACGCGCAATGGCGGCAGAGTCCATGGACGCCGCGCGCTACACACCGCTTATTGCCGCAGTTCCAAAGATGCTGTTTCCGTTTTTGGTGATCGTCCCTGGTATGGTGGCTAGCGCGCTCGACGCTGATCCAAACCATGGCTTTTCTTTCCCCTTGAAGGCGGATGGCTCCTCAAACTTCGATCTCGCTATGCCATTGATGATCACGCGCTACTTTCCTAATGGTCTTTTAGGCCTAGGGTTAACTGCGCTTATGGCGAGTTTTATGTCTGGAATAGCGGGCAATATCACGGCCTTTAATACAGTTTGGACTTATGATATCTACCAGGCCTACATACGAAAAGACGCCAATGATAAACACTATCTATGGATGGCCCGCGCCGCTACGATAAGTGGAGTCCCCTTAGCGATCGCGGCTGCATATTTTGCCGCGCACTTCAATAATATTATGGATGAATTGGAGTTGGTATCCGCGTTTTTTACCGCTCCTCAATTTGCGACATTCTTGCTTGGCATGTTCTGGGCTCGGGCAACAGGTCATGGTGCTTTCTCTGGTCTCGTCGCGGGGACCGCAACTGCGGCCATTCATCACGGCATTACTCTACCATTTCGGGCAACGCCGGGAATCAAGGGCGGTTGGCTCGGTCTCGTTATTGAGACATACCCAAGTGAAATGGCTCAAAATTTCTGGACAGCTATCTGGGCATTTAGTGTCTGTTTCGCCGTAACGATAGCAGTAAGTTTATTCACAAAGGCAAAGCCGGACATTGAACTGAAAGGCTTGGTATATAGTTATGCGCAAGAACTTGATGATAGCGCCAAGCATTGGCTCCTTAGGCCGGCGAATATTGCAATTCTGGTTATTCTTTTTACCGCCGCGCTGAATATTGTTTTCTTTTAGGGAGCCTTATAAATCACGGCATAGCGTTCCACTATAACCATCCCTTCAACCTCTCCATGCAAATCAGCGACATGGAGCAGGACTTTCAGGAACGGTACACTTTTGCGCCGCCATCAAAGGTAATCCCCCCATTTTTAGTGGGATGGATTAGTAGAATCTATGCGGCCCTTTTCAGTTTCTGGGCGGGTGTTATGCCGCCGATGCCCATGTTGGGGCGTTCATTGTTATATGTACAGAGCCATTGTGTCGCGTGATGCTGCGCCTCCTCGATTGATTCAATGATATATTGATCCAGCCATTCATGCCGAACTGTTCGGTTGTAGCGTTCGATATAGGCATTCTGCTGCGGTTTTCCCGGTTGTATATACTGCAGACAAATGTTGCGCTTTTCCGCCCACTCAACGAGTTTGCCGCTGACGTATTCAGGCCCATTATCAACCCGAATGCTATCCGGCTTTCCGCGCCATTCAATGATCTGGTTCAAGCTCCTGATCACTCGCTCCGCCGGCAGCGAAAAGTCGACATCAATCGCCAAGCCTACTCTGTTGAAGTCATCCAATACGTTAAGGAGGCGGAATGCGCGACCATCGCTCAAACGATCAGCCATAAAGTCCATTGACCACGTTCTGTTCGGCGCCTCTGGAACTGTCAATTCCTCCGGCTTTTCTCGCACAAGCCTTTTACGAGGCTTAATCCGCAAGTTTAGTTCCAATTCACGGTAAATCCGATAAACTCGCTTGTGGTTCCAGGGATAACCTTTGACATTCCTAAGATGCAGAAAACATAAGCCAAAGCCCCATGTTTTATGCGC
>CAIQCB010000061.1 GCA_903870245.1 uncultured Methylocystaceae bacterium | reverse complement strand
GCCGCGCAACACGCCCGTCGAAAACTGCCAGGCCGGCGCAAGTTTGCCGACGTTTTCCGCCGTGATCTGCTTCAGCGCCGAATGGCGCTGGTTGAAGTAATCGCCCGTCGGCGAAACCCACTGCTTCGCATCCTTCGAGAGATCCAGCAGTTCGTCGGCGCGCGCCGCGCCGGCCGAAGCCAGGGCGAGGATAGCGACCGAGGTCGTCAACAACAGCTTATGCATGAGCTTTTTCCTCCTGACGACGCCGTGCCGCGATTGCTCACACCGGTCTCGGCGTCGCGCCTCTTTAATAGAGCCTAATTGCGATGTGAAGGCATTTTCCGTATCTGCTTCCCGCCGTGAGGAGAACGCTCCATCACGCCGGGCGGCTCCCGGTTCCCCTCCGGGAGACATTATTAACTCGGAAACGGCGGGATAATATGTCGGGCACGACAGAATCGCAATCGCAAATTTTGGCTGCGACAAAGCTCTCCGGCGCCGGGGGGCGTCGGGTCGAGGAATGGATGATCGACGCCATGCAAGGTTTATTCCCGCAAGTCGTATTCCCGGCCTTCAGGGCTCTGGCCGCCCTGATCCTCCTGACCGTCGCCGTCCGCGCCGCGCCCGCCTTTGTCCTTGACGAGATCGCTCCGGGAGTATTCGCGCATCAGGGCGAGACGGCGCTCATGACGCGCGACAATCTCGGCGGCATCGCCAATCTCGGCGCGATAGTGGGCGACGCCGCGGTTGCGGTGATCGACACCGGCGGCAGTTTGCCGGAAGCGCGGAACTTTTTGGCTGAGCTGCGCAAAAAGACCGACAAGCCAATCCGTTATGTCATTAACACCCACGCCCATCCTGATCATGTTTTCGGCAACGCCGTCTTCGAACGGCCCGGGGTCGTTTTTCTGGGCCATAAAAATCTGCCGCGCGCGCTGGCGGCGCGGGGCGATTTTTTCCTGTCCTCCTTCCGCGCCGCGATGGGCGATGCGCTTGATGGCGTGCGGATTATCCCGCCGACCGAAACGGTTTCAGAGATGATGACGATCGATCTCGGCGGCAGACGCCTAGTCTTGCAGGCCTGGCCAACCGCCCACAGCGATTGCGATCTGACGGCGTTTGATGAAAAAAGCGGCGTGCTCTTCGCGGGCGACCTGTTGTTTCTGCAACATGTTCCTGTTGTCGACGGCAGTCTTTTGGGCTTCCTCGCGGTCGCTGACCGGCTGGCGGCCATTCCCGCAACCCGCGTCGTTCCTGGACATGGACCGATGGTTGCGCCCTGGCCAAAGGCCTTGGAGGATCAACGCGCCTATCTGGACCGCCTGACCGCCGATTTGCGCGCCGCAATCCGTAAGGGCGCCACCGTCGACGAAACGACCCGAAACGCAGGAGAGTCCGAACGGCCGAAGTGGCGGCTCTTCGACGATTATCACAAGCGTAACGCCACCGCCGGCTTCGCCGAGCTGGAATGGGAAACGCCCTGACGCCATCTGGAAGACGATGGCTTTTTCCTGCTGCGACTTTGTCTCTCGCCGTCGCCGCCGACGGGCCTATAATCCCTGCCGACTCCCGCCAGGGATTTTGAACCGGAGACCGACATGCGTCTTGATCGCCCAGCGTTTGCGCTCGCCCTGCTTTTGACCGGCGCGCCTTCAGGACTGCGCGCCGCCGACCCCGACCCCTGGCCGGGGTTGAAAACCGAGCTTTTCCAGAATCGCAGCATCGCAGGCGGGGAGGGCGCCATTGCCCTGGAGGCGCCTGTGCGCGCCGAGGATGCGGCGATCGTGCCAATGACCCTGCGCTTCTCGAACCCCGACGCCGTCAAAACGGCGACGCTGGTCATCGACCAGAATCCAATGCCAATGGCGGCGTCGTTTACGCTGGGGTCCGAGGCCGGCGTCGGTTTCATCTCGACGCGGGTGCGTGTGAATTCTTACACAAATGTTCACGCCGTCGTCGAAACCCGCGACGGCGCCCTCCACGCCGACCTGAAATTCGTCAAGGCGGCGGGCGGCTGCTCCGCCCCGGCGGTCAAGGATCAGGACGAGGCCCGCGCCCACCTCGGCCAGATGAAATATCGCGAATTCAAAAGCGCCGATCCGGCGCGGCGCGAGGCCCAGATCATGATCCGGCACCCGAATAATTCGGGCATGCAAATGGACCAGATGACCAGGCTCTATCTCCCGGCCCATTACGTCGACCGGATCGAGGTGCGTCAGGGCGAGGATCTCATCTTTACGATGGAGGGTGGGATTTCCCTGTCGGAGGACCCAAATTTCCGTTTCAGCTACAGGCCCAATGGGGGCAGGACGATGTCAATCACCGTCCATGATAACAAGGGAAACGACTATAAAGCTGAGTGGCCGATCGCCGAGGCGTCCTGATCGGTTGGGCTTTCTGATCGGACAGATCTCCCGGAGAATTTTCCGGTCTCGATCTCATCGCACCGGTGAGAACGGCTTGGGGTTTTGACGGGCTTTATTTCGCTGGACCGATTTGCGCCCTGGCGGAAAGCGCCCCATAAGAAAAAAGCGCCCCGAAATCAAAACGCGGGACAAGGCTCCTGAAGCCCATATCCCGCGCTTGCATCACGAACCCCAGATCGTCAACGCCGCGCAAAAAGCAAACGGTATGGACGCCAGGGCGCACATCGCTACGCACGCCAGTTTCTCATATTCAAACGCGCGGGTTCGCGCGCCTTCCTTGTCACTGATAAACGCCATCGCACACGCTCCCGGGACTTGCGCGTTCTCGCGCTTGTTGTGGCGCGTCTCTGCATGAACGCGCCTTGGCTAACGCGTGTGTGAGCGATTCGTTGCAGTCGAGAGCGGTGAATTTAGAAATTTTTTACTTTTTTCGGTTCCGGCAGGGATCGGATGTTCCGATTCGCTGTCTTCACCGCGCTATCGGGCCGCCGGGAAGAGACGCGGCCGAACCGGGGTCGGCGCCGAGGACCGGACGTTCTCGCTGAACAATTCGGCGAGTTTTTCCGTCATGGCGCCGCCCAGCTCCTCGGCGTCGACGATGGTCACGGCGCGTCGGTAATAGCGGGTGACGTCATGGCCGATGCCGATGGCGATCAGCTCGACCGGCGATTTCGTCTCGATTTCATGGATGATCTGGCGCAAGTGGCGTTCAAGGTAATTGCCCGGATTGACGGAAAGCGTCGAGTCGTCGACCGGCGCGCCGTCGGAGATCATCATCAGAATGCGGCGCTGCTCCGTTCGCGCCAGCAGGCGCCGATGCGCCCAGTCGAGCGCCTCGCCGTCGATGTTTTCCTTGAGCAGCCCTTCGCGCATCATCAGGCCGAGATTGCGCCGCGCCCGACGCCACGGCGCATCGGCCGATTTATAAATTATGTGGCGAATGTCGTTGAGCCGGCCGGGATTGGGCTTTTTGCCCTCCGCCAGCCAGAGTTCGCGCGACTGTCCGCCCTTCCAGGCGCGGGTGGTGAAGCCGAGAATCTCGACCTTGACGCCGCAGCGCTCCAGAGTCCGGGCGAGAATATCGGCGCAGGTCGCGGCGACAGTGATCGGACGCCCGCGCATCGAGCCGGAATTATCGAGCAGCAGCGTCACCACTGTGTCGCGGAAATCGGTGTCTTTCTCGCGTTTGAAGGACAGCGGTTGCTGCGGATCGACGACGACGCGCGGCAGACGCGCCGGATCGAGCATGCCCTCTTCGAGATCGAACTCCCAGGAGCGGCTTTGCTGAGCCATCAGACGGCGTTGCAGCCGGTTGGCGAGACGGCCGACGACCGATGAGAGATGCAGCAGTTGCTTGTCGAGATAGGCGCGCAGCCGGTCGAGTTCTTCAGTGTCGCAGAGCTCTTCGGCGCGCACTGTTTCGTCGAAACGCGTGGTATAGGCGCGGTAATCGACGCCGGCGCGATCCGCCGCCGGCGATTGCGGCCGACGCGACTCGGCGGCCTCCTCAAGATCGCCGTCGCCGGAGTCCTCCTCGCTCTCGCCATAGGGGGCCTCGGCGGACTCGCTTTCGCCCTGCTCCTGCGAGTCCTCGGCCGCCATCGCCGTTTCCAGTTCGGCGGCGCTTTTGGCCTGCTCCTGCTCCTGATCCTGCTGGTCGCTGTCGTCGGGGTTTTGCGGCTGCTCGCTGTCCTCGTCGGAGGACTCCGGCTCCTGCGGGGCCTCCCCCGAGGCCATTTCGAGATGCGCCAGCAAGTCGCGGACGATCTGGGCGAACAGACGCTGATCGTCGACGGCGCCGGTCAGCCGGTCGAGATCGGCGCCGGCGCGTTCCTCGATCACGTCGCGCCACAGATCGACGATCTGCGCGCCATGCGGCGGCGGCTTGAGGCCTGTCAGCCGCTCGCGGGCGATCAACGCCAAGGCGTCTTCGACCGGCGCGTCCTCGCGGCTCTCGATCCGGCCGGCGTGGCTGCGCTGGTAGCGGTCGTCGAGCATGGCGCCGATATTGGCGGCGACGCCGGCCATGCGCCGCGCGCCAAGCGATTCGACCCGCGCCTGCTCCAGCGCGTCAAAGGCGGCCCGCGCCTCGGTCGTGTCGGGCGCGAAGCGGCGATGCAGCGCGTCGTCGTGACAGGCGAGGCGCAGCGCCAGCGAATCCGATTGGCCGCGCAGGATCGCGGCGTCCCTGGCGGTCAGTTTACGCGGCGGATCGGTGAGCCTTGCCTTGGCCCCGTCGGGCGTTGCGATCAGCGCGGGGCGGTCGGGGCCGTAGGAGACGTCGAGATCGGGGGATTTCGCCATGGCCCGCATGGCGCCGGAAATGGCGCGCTTGAAGGGCTCCTGCGGGGCTTCATTGGGGGCGGCGGGACGACGATTGCTTGGCGACGGCGGCATGGCTTCTTATGCGCGAGCCGTGGGGAGCGGGCAAGTTCTTTGAACCAATGTTTACTCTTGGCTCAGCTGAGACTGTAGACTTGGTCTAAAACTACGTTGAAGGTGTGTATTTTTAGGACAACAAGCTGCCAAATTGGCGAACGCAGAAAATATGACGAATTCTCATTTCTGACGAGTACTGGGCCATATGAGTGGCTTTCGCTGAATTTGTCCTAGCTGTTGGACACCTAATATTATTTGCCATTCAGCTGGATCGCGACTTTGCCGTATTTTTTTACATTCCAAAAGATAGTTATCGAGGAGTATTTTTATTTGTTTATCCAAAACCTCGAAAAATTTTTCGTCGTTGCAAAAACGGAAGTGCTTACCCCATCCGTTCACCATTCCATCTACCTTACGCAGTGTTGCAATTAATGAATATTGTTTTTCGAGGCCTCGGCTAGACTTAAATGTGCGCATATTGTGCAGACTCGACTTGAAAATATCCTTCAAACTTTCAATAAATTTATTGCGAGCTTTCTTCCCAGGCCTCAGCCAGCCATTGCAAAACTCTATGCCTAAGAATTCAAAAGATTGGGTAATCGGAATAGGCGCTATCACCGACTTCTCGGCTGACAATTCCATATTTAACTCTGAGAGTAACTCTTTCGCTTTATTCATTCGCGCTTTCGCAGCACGGGCGGTAGGAGCGACTATTATAAAATCGTCTATGTAACGAAAACAACGGCAATCTCCATCATTCATTTTTGCATCGAAATCATGAAGTATAATGTTGCCGAGCAAGGGAGAAAGGCAGTTACCCTGGGCTACTCCTATGTCCGAGGTTGGAAAGACCTTAGCTTTTGCCTTCAAATCCGCCAGATTTTCAAGCTCAACCGCAATAGCTTTTTCAAAAAATGACAAGAAAACTGGGTCATCAATTGCTTTTGCGATGATTCTCGTTACCGCTGACTTCGAGATACGCGTGAAAAATGAGCTAATGTCAGCGAAAGCTACGTGGGTTCCGCCGTCTGCGATTGCTTTGAGAACGTCGTCCGTGAAGAACTCGGAAGACATTGAAGTTGTATATTTTTGTGCCACGCTGAAGTAGTGGTTTTTGCAAGTTTTGCCGATGTTTGGCGTGGTTTTCTTGCAAATTGATCCTTGTGCCGCGCTGTGATTCTCTACTT
>CAIQCB010000060.1 GCA_903870245.1 uncultured Methylocystaceae bacterium | reverse complement strand
CAAAAAATGGATTTTTTTCTCCACTTAACAGTGTTGATAATTTCTTTTTATGGTCCTCACTCAATTTCTTACCTTTATGCGAGATTGCTATTTTTAATTTGGTTTCATCAGATAATTTTGCCCCAAGTCTGTATTTATTTCCCCTTTTTGAGTTTCCAATCAATTCTCTTCTTTCTTCGGAAAGCTTCCATCCTGAGTTTATGCCCCCACCAGAGGCCAAATTTGCTAAATCTACTCTATCTCGCCAAAAGGCTATTCTTTCTATTTCTAAAGAAAAAGCCTCTTCTTCCGTTAAATTAAAAGAAACTATTTTTACCTCATAGGCATAGCCTGTTCTTTCTAATTTTGAAACAATATTACGCCAGTGGGCGTTTCTGCTTTTTCTGGAATAAGCACGGTCACCGTGGCCTTTACCGACGTAAAAGCATTCGTCCTTATCCAATCGCCAATGTTCGTAAACATAAAACATAAATTCTTACCTTGTCGGCGTTGCTGACACAGAGCGGCTCTGCGAAGACCAGGCGGCAGCTTCGTATTTCTTGCGGTTTTCTTCGTCGAGCGCGGCTTTAAGAAGCGTTTGATACTGTGTCTCATACGTCACCGGCATCGCCGGATCGTTGCCCTGCGCACTGCTGAAGTTTCTTTGATATGCCGCGATGTAGATCATAGACGCCATAATCAGCAAATCAGGAAGATTAAGGCTGATGAACGTCGTCGGATTAGATGCAGACATGGATGCAGGGCGGTAGGTTCCGATGATCTCTACTGTATATGTCGCATCGGCGTATGGCCCGACAAGAAATGTGTAGGCGCTTTCACCGTCGCCAAATGGCGCAAAATATTTGGGGACGCCAGTATTGGCCGCAGCCCCATAGACGGCGTCAAGGAACTCTTTCGTCGTCGGCAACAGAGGGACTCTGGTGCAGCTCTCAGGATCTGTCGCCCCGGCTGGCGTCAATAGATTGATCTGCTCGCTGATGACAAGCGTTCCGCCATCTGATGGGAAGAAATTAGCCGTCGGGACGGTGATTGTTCTCGTATTAACCGAAACAGAGTAATTCGAATTTGATACAGATGTAAACAGAAAATCCAGATCGCGACAGATGCGGTTTTCGGCATATGTGATCATCTGCGGCAGGATATTTACGAACGCTGCATCCGTCTCCTCGACGACAGCCATGGTCGCGATCTGAGTCTTGTAGCTGGTAGTGCCCGCCACAGATCCGTCGTAGCTCAACCCGGTTGTCATCTATTTTCTCCGCGAAACAACAATATTGTAGACTATGCGACCGGCAAAATCTACGCCCAGCATCCCGTCAAGTCTCTTAGCTGTCTTTTTAGGGAAATTATTTCATATGCTATGATCTCTCTGGCCCGCGCGTCCCAATCAAACTCATAGGCCAGATCATTTCTTCGGCGCCATTCGCGCAATTCTTTCCTTAGTCTGACAATCTCCGCGCCTTCATTCAGGTTGATGACATCGCTCATTTTTTGGCTCCTTTTGCAGGAAGCCAGCCGCACTTTAGCGCGACTCCGACAGCATTGTGTTCCCTGATCTGGGCGATCGTCGGCGCCGTGTCGTGGCGGCTATAGTAAATGGCTTTGGCCGCGGCGCAGAAAGTCGCGGCGTCAGTCTCTGAGGAAAGGGTCGTCGTCTGACACCCGGTCAGGGTTGCGAGCGACATCAGCCCTAACAACTTCACGGGCGGCGACAGCGATTTGCGCATGCTGCACCTGCTTTCTCAATGCCTCAAGCTCAGCCTGCACCCGGCCTGCGTCAACAAGCTGGCGGGCATAAAGCCACTCAAAGAGCTTGCCAGCGGCCCAGAAAAGGCCGCTGATGATGCTTAAGGCGTAGGTGATCACGCCTGACGATCTCCGCCCGTCATGTTAAAGTCCTTGGCTCCCATAAGGCCAAACGCTCCCAGAACCTGAGCGATATCGTCCTGCGTGATCGTTTTCGTCTGATATACGCGCCACGCGACATTCAGAAACATGAGAATGCCGGGAATGGAGGTCATCCAGTTTTTAAGAATAGCAGCCATGGTCTTTCTCCTTTTTACGGTTGTATCATGCTGAGATTGGCGGTAGAAGGTTCCCTATGTGGCAGACGATAGACATGTTCCCCGATTACGAAGTATGCAGGGACGGGCGCATACGTTCCAAAAGCCGCGAGCGGCAATTTGGGAAACAAACTCGAACGGTGCCGTCGCAAGAAATACGGCCGTTTATCCATAACTGCGGTTATCTTTGCGTAAAGTTGGCGAAAAACCGAAAGAAAACAAACAAATACGTTCATAGGCTTGTAGCAAGCGTTTTTATTGCAAACCCCGAGGCCCTCCCCGAAGTCAATCACAAAGACGGCAACAGAAAAAACAATCATGTTGATAATCTTGAATGGGTCGACAGGCGAGAGAATTTAGCGCACGCGCGGTATGTTTTAAAACGCGGTGCGGGAACGGAATCGGACAAGAGAGAACGGTTTACGCGGGTAACCGCTGAGACAGTTCGGCAGATAAGAGCGTCAGATAAAACAGCCAAAGAACTCTCCCTTATTTATGGTTGTTCCGTAAACTGCGTTCGCAGAATACGGAACAACGTGACGTGGAAAAATCAGTCGTGAATTTCTACGTGCGGCCCATCCACGATTGATTTCCAATAAATCCCGTAGACGATCCTGTCAGACAGCCCCAGCGCCTTCGCCGCCGGCTTGAAGGCTTTCTCGACGATGGTTTTGTAGTCTTTCAGATCCCACGACACCTTGCCACTTGGCATGGCGACGAAATCGATCGCCTTGCCGCGCAAGTGATAGGACTTCAGCGTGCGGCTCTTGCCGGTCTTGACGAGATACCGCTGGCGCTCAGCCGTTCGCAGTCCTTCCGTTATCTCAAAGGGGATCGGAGAAATCTCGCGGGCTTTCTTGGCTAATGCGATCAGGTTGGGGTCTACGCCTCGAAGGCGGGTGAGTGATGTTGCGTTGAGTTTTGTCATGCTGCCCTCAGAATGTGATGCTGCCAGAGCCTACCGTTGTCCACGTATATATACGATACCCGCCGGAAACGACATAGGACGGCGATCCAGTAGTCGCGACCGCAGCCGCATAAATGTCCAGATATCGGATGACGACAATGCCTGAGCCGCCGGCTCTTCCGGCAATGCCGCCAGAACCACCAGCGCCGCCGCCTGTGTTGGCTGCCCCCGGCGTTCCTTGGCTGAAAGCCAGATCGTTGCCGCCGTTGCCGCCGCCGCCAAGGCCACCCGTGCCGCCGGTGTTGCCGCCCGCGCCAGCGCCACCGCCTGCGTAATAAACGGAAGACCCCGTAATGCTCGAAGTCAGGCCAACGCCGCCGTTGCCGCCGACGCCGGTCGTGGCATTGCCATTCGCGCCAACAGCGCCCGCGCCGCCACCGCCGCCACTGGCGCCAGAGCCGGACGTGCCAGTCACGTCGCCGCCCTTGTTTCCTTGCCCCGCCGTGCCAGCGCCGCCCGTTCCGTAATACCAGGTGAAGCCAACCAACGCCGCCGTGCCGCCGCCACCAGAGCCGCCTGACAAGCCATTGTAGGTAGAAAGAGAATTGCCGCCACCACCGCCGCCGCCGGTTGATGTAATCGTGTCAAAAACAGAATTTCCGCCGCCGCCACCGTTGAGGGACAGGGTTGATGCCGCAATGCCGCCGTCGCCGACGGTCACACTATATGCAACGCCCCGCGAGACGGCGTATCCTGATGCGGTTCTGAGCCCGCCCGCTCCACCCCCGCCACGAGAGGAGCCGCCGCCGCCCGCGACAACAAGATATTCAATGCTTGGCGGCGGCTTCAGCGTTTCCCAAAACATTGCGTTCAGGATGCCGCTCACGACAGCCCCGCGCCGCTGATGATCCAAACGGCGCTTTCAGCCTTGATCGCCGTCGCAACGCCATTCACCGCAAGCGTTCGATTGCCCGTCGTCGCCGTGCCGCCGAGATACATCGTTCCGGAACTCAACGATATTGTGAGCGTGTTTATTCGATTGATGAAAGTGATGACTGTTCCAAGGTCATAGGCGACAGCCGCATCAATCGTGAATGTTCGCGCGTTATTATCTGTCACGGGATGCAGGATCGCTTTGCCGCTATCACCAAGAACGGTCGAATAGGCAGCCGACTGGCTGTTGATCGGAATGTTGAGATAGCCGACGTTTGTTGGCAAAATTGAAGAGGCGGGAGTTAACGCAAAGTCGCCCGTCGAATTGCCAAGCAAAATCTCATTGCTTGCCGGCGCGCGGCCAAGCGTGATCTTGCCTCCCCACGTCGTGGCGACGTCGTCAACCATTATCGATCAACCTTGTTGTTCAGCGTGTCCTGTATCTTGTCCAACTTCAAAAAAACCGCGTTCATCGTAACCGTAAATTCGTCCCGCGTCACATACTGACCGGCCACCAGAACTTCGATCGCGCTGACCTTCTCAGCGAGCTTCGTGTCCGCCGCCTGCAGATCCTTCAACGACACCCACATCGTGTTCAGCATCCAGCCGCCCATGGCGCCTAATATGCCAATCACGATATTAAAGAGAACCTGGTAGTCTGGCATATCATCACCCGACGGCGTTGATGGTTGCAATGACGGATGGGATGGCGGGGCCATATGTTGGAGAAGCAGAGTGAACGAGGGTAAGGTTTGCATCCGCGCTCTCCCACGCGATCTCGACGTATTGCCCAGCCGTCATCGGAACCATCCAATTCCACGCAGCAACAAGGTTGGCGTTGTTTTTTGCAATTGAGAACTCTGTATTTGAGACAGCGACGTTGGAGCCATTTATCCTTAACCAAATGAAAGCAGATTGGCTTCCACCGGAAGATGTAATGATTTGAGCCGAAAACATGATGTTGTAAACGCCCGTGTAGGCGACGGTCATGCGGGAAAGGTTCGTTCCGTTTGACGCCAAAGTCACACCGCTTGAAGCCACGGGAGTCGTGTCAAAATACATAAGACGAACAGCCGTAGGCCCGGTATTTGTCTGCGTCACACTACTAATGAACGAGCCATATGTTTTTAGGGCCGTTAAGGGGGTGCTGGGCAGATTTGCGACAGCCTGCGTCGTCGTGCGGCAGGATACGCCCGCCTGAACGATTTCAAGCTGCTCTGTGCCAGAAAGCGCGATTGCTGCGGGCAAATTTGGAATTTGGACAACAGCCATTAGAGCGGTCCTGTCTGGGGAATAGTGGTGTTGTTATAGGGCAATCCGGGGTCGTCGTTGCCCGGAGCATTCGGGTCCGTCCCCGGAAATTCGTTCTCGCCAAGGGGCGGCTCGCCGGTCTGCTGTGTGACGCGAACCATCTCAACCGCAGTCGCCGGGTCTGCTTCAAGCCCAATGATGACGATGCCGTTTTCCTCGACCAACGCCGAAACGCCATCCTCGAGCATCAGGTCATATTCCGCGACAACAACATTCGCGGCCATCGTGTCGCCGCCAATGACGGGGATGCCCGTCGTCGGATCTGTCGTATTGCCCTGCGTCGTGCGTGTGTTCTGTTCGGCGTTGACGTAATCCGTAACGCGCGGATTCTGGATCGGCACAGGATCCGCCGGAACTACGATTGCACGAAGTTGCTGTTGCGGAACATCATAGCAGGAATGACAAACAAGAATGCGCTTGTTGATCAGGGAGGCGCCAGCCCAGTCCATCTGCCATTTAAGATCAACGTGATTATAGATAAAACCGCATCGATCGCACTGGGCTGCTGCACGCGGGTTTCGCGCGCTTATCCTTGCCCTGCCTAATTTCGATGCGTAGCCCATTAGCGGAAGTATCCACTGATCTGTGGCGACAAATAATATGCCGCTGTCTCGACATTCTGGGCCGCGGCGATTTCATACGACTCGTCGGCCATGGGCTTCATCATGACAACCTTATCCGGAGCCCATATCTGCGCCAGCCGATAGGCGAGGCCATAAACCATAGCCTCTAGCCAGATTGGCGGGATATCCATCTCCTGCGTGCCGACAAGATTTGCATCCTGTATCCGTGACACATAGGCGTATGTCAGAGACGTCTGCGTTCCATCAGGAACCGGCCATAGGGTGAAGGTCGGTGATAGCTGCCGATCGAACCAGAAAGTCGTCGGAAAGCCTTGCTGGGCTTTATTGGGATAGGACATATATTCGGTGCGGCTGACAGGAAGGATGACACGATCAATTGACTGCGTCCCGGTCGTAGTCGTTATGTAAGCATCAAGCATCACAACGGCATTGGCAGGAACAGAATATGACGATGTCCCCTGAACCAGAGGGACCGTCACAAATTCAACGGTCCAGAGGTTCACCCCTTGGTTCGACCAACGCGCGAACATCATGTTTGTAGCTACACGAGCCGCATCCATGTGTTCCATGAGCAAGGCGGTCGGACGGATTCCGATAAGCTGATAGGCAAATATCGAAACCTCACCGAGAGATGGGTTAAACGAATATGTGCCGGATGTGCTCATTTAATCCTCGCAATTCAGGCGTCGCGAGGATTATACCTTACGACGCCCGTTATGTCATTTACGCCGCGCCCTGCTGCTCATCTTCAGCGTCAGCAACCGGCGATGGGATTGAAGACGCAGCCGCCTCGCCCTGCTTTTTGATTTCTGCAATCAGTTCCGCGACTTCAGCAAAGGGACGCTGGCCCAGCGCGTTCATGACGACATTCCACGCATTCAGCGGAAGAGTAATTGAGATTTTTTCCATTAACCTTCTCCAAGGTTGTGTCTGCCCGGTGGAGAATGACGCGGGCCGGGCAGACGACCTCCCGCGTCAATCTGTTTACGCAGCCCACGGAAGCGGGAGCGTCACGACCGGCGGGTTGATGATGTTCTCGATCTGCTGGTCGAGGCTCGCGTCCATAGCCGCGACCCGCTCAGCGCCCATCGCGTCGTCAAGCCAGCCGCAGACCTGAACGAACGTCAGGTCAGCATATGGCGTGAACGGCGCGTCAGCTTCAAGCGTAACGCCCTGTGAGCCGTAAACATCGACAGTGTGCGTGCCGTCAGTCGCCTGACGACGCCAGTTGATGTTGAAGACAACGTCCTGATAATTGTCCTGAACAGGATAGCTATCGAGGGAGGAGATGACCCAAGTGTAGGTGTTAGGCATTGACCTTACCTTTCAGTTCGTTAAGCTCCGCAGCAAGCTCTTGAATAGCTTTGACGAGAACGGGGATAAACGCAGACGGACCTACAGTTTTGAACGCCTCGTCGCTGGCGTTTGATATTTTCATTTCATCAACAGCATCGGGAAAAACAGTCTCGACTTCTTGCGCAACAAAACCAAGTTGGTTTTTACGTCCATTTCCGTAGCCTTCCTTCCAGTCAAATCGCACAGGTCGAAGGCTCATAATTGTCGAAAGGCCGTCCAGCGCGCTCCTGATATTGTCTTTCAAGCGTACATCGGAAATCGCCTGAACAGTCGTGTTCTGAGCGTAGATTGTACCATCCCCGCGAACTCTAAATTGCGCGACTGTGTTGGCATAGACGCCAATCATATCAAAAGCTGTGCCTGCCGCTGTGGTTGTTGTGCCGTAGAGAAGTGTTGAGGCGTAGCCAGCCGCAACGCTGGAATTTACTAGTAACCCCGGTGTTCCGGTGAGAGCGGTATCAACCGTAAGTCGGCCACTTATTGCCGTCGTCCCGATACCGACATTGCCTGCGCTGGTGATGCGCATGCGTTCGGTGCCGCCGGGGGAGAACAGTTGGTTGTTACTGTAAATATTAAGATCTACGTTTGCCGAACCAGTTTCATTGTTTGCGGCGATATACGCAAACGTGGATGCCTGAGCGAACTTTATTGCATAGCCAGTAGCAACGGTAATATCGAGTTTAGCAGTAGGGCTCTGCGTCCCGATACCAACAAGGCCTGCGCTGGAGATGCGCAACCGCTCAGAGCCAGCGGTAGACGCCGCAATCGTATCGGCGGCCGGAAACCAGAAGCCGGTGTTGGTGTCGCCGGTCGGCGCGATAGACGGAGCGCCAACAGCGCCGGCCGCAGCATTCGCAAGGGCAAAATTGGTGATGTCACCAAGCGTTGTCGTTACAGGGCCGACGCCAGCCGTCTGAACAGACGGGAACCTGTCGTTTGCGTTTCGCGTTGTAGAGGCAGAAAGCGCGGAAATTCGTGT
>CAIQCB010000059.1 GCA_903870245.1 uncultured Methylocystaceae bacterium | reverse complement strand
GATGGTCAGGGGTTTGCGATCGATTGTGATGGTCATTGTTTTCATATCCTGGCTCCTGTTCAGGCGGCGTGGTAAATCCGATCTGCTCCTGCCTCCTTGGTCGAGGTGATTTGCAGGCCCAGCTTCTTTTTGAATACACCGGCAAAGGTACCGCGTACGGTGTGCGGCATCCATCCGGTGGCCTCACAAATCTGCGCGATGGTGGCGCCCTCGGGACGCTTGAGCATGGCGATCACTTGCGCTTGTTTGCTGTTGTCTCGGGTCCGTGGCTTGGACTGCTGTGCGGCCTTGATGACCGTATCCAGATCTTGGACGTTCATAGGTTCCTTGCGAGGTACGGTACTCGTCACCGTTGCGCTTCCAGAAGCAGGTCGTTGCCGCCGAGGTGATGGTGATGCCCCTCTCCTGCTCCTGCTCCATCCAGTCCATCGTCGCGGCGCCTTCATGCACCTCGCCGATCTTGTGGCTCTTGCCGGAGTAATAGAGGATTCGTTCCGTCGTCGTCGTCTTTCCGGCGTCGATATGCGCCATGATGCCGAAGTTACGGTAATCCTCGATCGGATGCGAGCGGGCCATAGTCTATGTCCTGAGTGTGAGCGGTTCGACGCCTTACCAGCGATAATGGGAGAAGGCGCGGTTGGCTTCCGCCATGCGATGAGTGTCCTCGCGCTTCTTAACCGCAGAACCACGGTTATTGGAGGCGTCGAGCAATTCGGCCGAAAGACGATCAACCATGGTCTTGTCGTTGCGTGCGCGGGCGGCGGAGATGATCCAGCGGATCGCCAGCGCCTGACGACGCTCGTTGCGCACCTCGACCGGCACCTGATAGGTGGCGCCGCCGACGCGACGGGACCGCACTTCGATCGCCGGCGCGACATTGTCCAGCGCCTGACGGAAAACGCCGAGCGGGTCAGACTTGGCTTTTGCCTCGACCTGATCCAGGGCGCCATAGACGATCGCTTCGGCGACCGACTTTTTACCGTCGTACATGATTGAGTTCATAAACTTGGCGAGAACCAGATCGCCATATTTGGCGTCCTCGATAACCTCGCGCTTTTCCGCCCGGTGACGTCTCGACATCTGCGTGCCTCCTTACTTCGGACGCTTGGCGCCGTATTTCGAACGGCGTTGCTTGCGGTCCTTGACGCCCTGCGTGTCAAGCACGCCGCGCAGAATGTGATAACGAACGCCCGGCAAATCCTTGACGCGGCCGCCGCGGATCATGACAACCGAGTGCTCTTGAAGATTGTGGCCCTCGCCCGGAATATAGCCGATGACTTCGAAGCCGTTCGTCAGACGCACCTTGGCGACTTTACGAAGGGCCGAGTTCGGCTTCTTCGGCGTCGTCGTGTAGACACGCGTGCAAACACCGCGCTTCTGGGGGCACGCGCCGAGATGGCGGGCCTTTTCGCGGTACGTCTTCGGGTGCCGCGGCTTGCGGATCAACTGACTGATCGTCGGCATCAATTCGTCCTTACGCCGGTGGTTCGCTCGCAAGCGAGTGGCGGATTTCGTGGCAGACCCGCGGGCGCGCCCATTGGAACGCGCAAACGGTCGAAGCGCCGTCGGCCATGGGCCAAGGCGCTCCTGTTGCAGAGGACCCCGGAAATCGGGATCGTGCCCTCCTGTCCGTCGCCGCGAAGCGACGGTATGAAAGCCAAGGATTGGCGGTCACAGGCAAGGCGACAGCGTTTAAATTCGAAAGGTCAGGAGCGAGGCGCTCGCGGACGACATGAATTTACGGCCTGTCGAAAGTTCGCGGAAACTAATCGCGCCTTCCCGTCGCGTCAAGCGAAGAATCCATCGCTATCAAAGTTTTTTGAGCTGCGACCTCATGACGATTTCCGCTTTGGCGTCTGAGGCCCTATAAGCTCTGCTTCGCATGCCAGCCCCCGGGCGCAAGGAAAGCGACGGCCCGGTCGGGCAAGATATAAAAATCTGAAATCAAATCATAAAGGTTCGGAGATAAGAATGAGCCACGTTGCCCACGAGTTGCATGAAGAATTCCCGGAGAAGGCGGAGGTCATTCACGCGCTGAAGACCGGCGACGCCCATTTCGCTCGTCTCGCGGACGAATATCACACGCTCAACCGCTCGATCCATCGGATGGAGACCAACGTCGAGCCTGCCGACGACGCGACGATTGAGGACCTCAAGAAAAAGCGTCTTCAGCTCAAGGACGAAATCTCGAAAATTATTGACGCCGCCTGAGGCGATTTTGACGCCCCGGGGTTGTGAGAGAATCATGGGTGCAATTGGTCTGGGAGCTGGAAATGGTCGCGTTCAAGGTTCCGTTCTTTTCCTGCTTTCTTGGCCTCGCGCTGTTCGCCGGCGGCGAAACGGTTCTGGCCCAGGACATGCCGCTCCCGCCCTCTGTGGCGAAGGATATGGCGACCGGCGCGAGCCCTGGACCCGTCTCCGCATCTGCCGCGAGGACCAAAGCCGTTAAACGCGGCAAACGCGCCGCAAAAACCGGAAAGGCTAAAGTCCAGGGCGAGATCGAGACCGACAAATCCGCCTCCGAGAACATGGACACAGGCGCTGAGACGCCCTCGGCGATGCCGACTTTGTCGCCCTCCGGCGGCGCCGGCCTCAATTTCAGGTTTTGAGTCTTTCTTGAGCGAGCCTGTTAAGTCCCCAACGGCGGATGAGATCGCCGCAGGACAAGCCTTTTATACCGACAGGACCTTGCCCAATTACGATCTGCGCGTCCTGACCATCTCAAATCCGCTGATCTGGCGCTGCCCGACCAATCGCCTGCGGCGCTTCTTCGACGCCCATGTCAGCGCCAACCATCTCGATATCGGGGTCGGCAGCGGCTATTTCCTTGATCATTGCGTATTTCCTGCGCCTCAGCCGCGCGTCGCGCTGATGGACCTGAACCAGACAGCGCTTGCTTATGCGGCGCGACGGATCGCGCGATACAAACCGGAAGCTTATCGGCGCAATGTCCTGGAGCCCATCGAACTGGCGGCTCCAGGTTTCGATTCGATCAGCCTGAATTACCTTCTCCACTGCCTGCCCGGTTCGATGGCGTCGAAAGCGATTGTCTTTGATCGCATCAAACCCCTTATGAACGAGGGCGCGGTCTGTTTCGGGTCAACTTTGCTTCAGGCCGGCGTCACGCGAAGTTGGGCGGCAAAACTGCTGATGGCGCATTACAACCGGCACGGCGTGTTTTCGAATCGTCTCGACAGTCTGGATGCGCTGGAAACGGCCCTGCGCGCGCGTTTCTCTGTCGTCTCAATCGAAATTGTTGGTTGCGCGGCGCTGTTTCACGCGAGTCCTTGACTGTCAACAGCGTGTTGCGAAGCAAAAAACGTGACTGAAAAGCCACACATGGCGGAAATAAAGACAAGCTTGCGCAAGACTGGCTAAACAATTCTTGCTGTTTGCCGGCTGGGTTCTCAAAGTCCATCCAGCGCTGACGAGACGCGCGGCGCTGGCGGAGATTGGGGCGATGCTTTCGACAATGACCCGGGAAACTTTCGCCGCTCTGGCGGGCGCGGCCATCGTCTCACTCACAATTTTTATTCTGTCGCTGGCGTTAACTGCCTAGCTTGTGAAATAGGCCGTATTTTATCTGTATTTCAGAAAAATTCGCCGGTAATGAGGGTTGCAAAGAGCACCCAGCTGGCGGCGACGATCATCAGGGCGATCATATTCTCGCGCAGCGTGACGCTGGCGTAGTCCCGGTTCCGATAGGCGCTTCGCATAATCGAATCCCCCTCGTTAACGTCTGTAAACCTTACCGCCGACCGATTAACGGTTCATTAACGGCCGGCGCAGAAACATCCTAAATTGCGACATTCCTGTGACGCAGGCGGCCAGACAGGCTGCTTGTTAACAGTTTTGAACGGTTCACGATAGCGACGAATCAGAAGAGAACTTATACCCGCCAGAGACTTGCGTAGAGCTATGATTCTCTTCGAACCGCCAGGGCGGCGCTGGCCTGACAGGTTGGCATCATTTCAATGGCGTTGATGTTGACATGCGGCGGCAAAGACACGAGCCAGGCAGCGGTCTCTGCGATATCCTCAGGCGTAAGCGGCCTGGTTCCGGCATAGACCGAAGCCGCCTTCTCAATGTCTCCGCCAAACCGCACGGCGCTGAATTCGGAGCCGCCGACAAGACCCGGCTCGATATCCGTCACCCGGACGTTCAGACCGACGAGATCGGCGCGCAAATTGAGCGAAAACTGACGGACGAAGGCTTTTGTGCCGCCATACACATTGCCGCCGGGATAGGGATATTCGCCGGCGATAGACCCGAGATTGATGATCAAACCGTCGTTGCGGGCGACCATGCCGGGCAAAATGGCCCGCGTCATGTGAACAAGTCCGCGTATGTTGGTGTCGATCATCTGATCCCATTCGGCGAGGGAGGCCTCCCACGCCGGCGCCAGACCGAGCGCGAGCCCGGCGTTGTTAATCAATACGTCAATCTCCTTCCAGCCCTCTGGCAGACCGGCGACAAAATCGGCGACGGCGCGGGTGTCGCGCATATCGAAGCTGGCGAGATGGAGTCGCTCGCCGAGTTCCGCCCGAAGGGAGTCAAGTCGTTCGGCGCGGCGTCCGGTAGCGATGACGCGGTGCCCGTCGCGAATGAACCGGCGCGCGAATGCTGCGCCGAAGCCGGCCGTGGCGCCGGTGACAAGTATGGTTTTCATTGGTTCGAGACTTCTCCTTATGAACCTTTGACCGTCATCGGGCAGCCCGCCACAACCAGCACAACGCGGCGCGCGATGCGGGCGATGTCCTGATGCAGTAAACCGGCCGCGTCGCGAAACGCCCGGGCCAGCGCGTTTTCAGGAACAATCGAAAAGCCGACTTCCGGAGAGACGACGACGGTCGGCGCTCGCCGCTCGAGAAGCGCCGCAACAAGCGACTCGCGATCGGCGGCGAGATCGGCGTCGACGAGCAGACGGTTCGACATCCAGACGCCCAGACAATCGATCAGCAAGGCCCCATCGGCGGGCGCGGCGCGGATAGCGTCGACAAGTTGCTGGGGAGCCTCAATGGTTCGCCATCCGTTGTCGCGTCGCGACCTGTGGAGAGCGATGCGCTCGCGCATTTCATCGTCGAAAGCCTCCGCCGTGGCGATATAGGTCCAGGGCTGCTCATACGCTTCAACCAATTTTTCCGCATAGGCGCTTTTCCCGGAGCGGGCGCCGCCAAGAACAAACGACAGGTGCAGATTCTCTCTCATGCGTGCGCGCTCCGGAACGGCGCGCGCGCCAACAGGCCGCCTTCGCGGTCGAAAACGAGAATTTCAAGCTCGACGCCCGTTGTGTTGAGGGTCCGGGCCGCTGTCTCCCATGCCCGCGCGGCAACCGGCGCGGCAAGATCTACGCCGCCAGACTGCGCGACCTGAAGCGCCTCCAGCGCGCTATTGGCTCCCGCGATCGCACCGGACAGACTCATCGAAGCGCCGGCGGCGCTGGCCAGCTGCGCCAGTTGCTGGAGGTCGAGGGCAGAGCGGGCGGAATGCAGATCGAGTCGTCCCTGCGCCAGTTTGGTCATTTTAGCAAAGCCGCCGCCGATCGTGACGCGCGCAACTGGATGGGCGCGCAGATATTTCAGAAAGCCGCCGGCGAAATCCCCCATCTCGATGAGCGCGACCTCGGGCAGGTCATAGAGTTTCCGAACGGCCAACTCGGATGTTGAGCCTGTGGCGGCGGCGATATGCGTCAGACCGCAGGCGCGGGCGACATCTACGCCGCGATGGATGCTATCGATCCATGCGGCGCAGGAGAAGGGCGTCACAATGCCGGTTGTTCCGAGAATCGACAAGCCTCCGACAATCCCGAGGCGGCCGTTAAGAGTGTGCCTTGCCATCTCAGAACCGCCGGGAATCGAAATCTCGACCTGCGCATCCGGCGGGACGCCCAGCCACTGCGCGGCTTCGGCGAGCGTCTGGCGGATCATGGCGCGCGGGACCGGATTGATCGCCGGCTCGCCCGGCGGCAACGGCAAACCGGGCCGCGTCACCACGCCGACGCCCTCTCCCGCCAGGAAAGAAACCCCCGAGCCGGGCGCGGCGCTACGGACGGTCGCCCGCACCAAAGCGCCATGGGTGACGTCAGGATCGTCGCCTGCGTCCTTGATCACTCCGGCCCGGACTCCATCCTGAATTCGGGTCCATTCCGCCAGAGCGAAAGCGACGCGCTGGCCGGAAGGCAAGGCGATTTCGACAGGATCGGGCGGCGGACCGCCTGAAACCTGGGCCTCGAAAGCGGCGCGCGCAGCGGCAGTGGCGCAGGCGCCGGTGGTCCAGCCCCGCCGCAAACTCGTATGATCACGCGCCTCTGACATGGAGCCTGTTTACATGGGCTCGGTTGAGCTGTGAAATGGCTTCAACGGGACGCTGCGGGACGCGACACGCTATCCCCGATCCGGTAGAAGGGGCCGGCAACGACAGGAGCACGACGCATGAACCGCCGCGTTTCATCTTTTCTAGCCTTCGCCGCCCTCGCCGCCGCCGACGCAAGCAGCGCCGACGCCTTTGAATTGACCAGCCTGGACATCGCCGAGGGCAAAAAAATCGACATGAAACATGTTTATGACTCCTTCGGTTGCACGGGAGCCAATCTCTCGCCGGAATTGCGCTGGAGCGACCCACCGGCAGGCACAAAAAGCTTTGCGGTACTAGCCCATGATCCGGACGCCCCGACCGGCGGCGCCGGCTTCTGGCACTGGCTCGTTGTCGATATTCCTCCCGACGCGCGCGGCCTCAGGCAGGGAGCTGGCGACGCTTCCGGCAAACATCTGCCAGCCGGCGCACACCAGCTCGAAAACGATTTCGGCGCCAGAGCCTATGGCGGCCCCTGCCCGCCGCCGGGAGCCCCGCACCGTTATGTTTTCACCATATATGCGCTCAAGATCGAGAAGCTCGGCGACGCCGCCCACGGTCGCACCGCCATCGCCGGCTTCACCATCAATCAGAACGCGCTCGCCGTCGCTTCGATTACCGGTCTCTTCGGGCGGTAGAGGGTTTGCATTTCGCTCTCGCCCTGGCGGCGCTGGTTGTGGAAGGGGGCTTCGGCTATCCGGAAGCGCTTTATCGCCGGATCGGTCATCCGGTCGTGTGGTTCGGCGCGCTGATTTCGGCGCTCGATGACCGTCTGAACCATGAGAGCGACAGTTTCGACCGCCGACGGCTCATGGGCGCAGCGACGACGGGCGTTCTGGTTATTACGGCGGCGATAGCAGGTGGGGCGCTGGCGAAACTATGCGGCCTTGCCACTGGCGGGCAAGCTCTGCTGGCCCTTCTCTCTTCCTCTCTGATGGCGCAACGCAGCCTGCATGAGCATGTTGAGAAAGTGGCTAGCGCCCTGACGATCTCGCTTGAGGAGGGACGTCGGGCAGTGTCGCAAATCGTCGGCCGTGACGTTTCTCTCCTCGACGAGTCCGGGGTCGCCCGCGCCGCCATCGAGAGCCTTGCCGAGAATTTCTCCGACGGGGTTGTCGCGCCGGCTCTTTTTCTGGCCTTTTTTGGCCTGCCCGGCGCCCTGATTTACAAGGCGGTGAACACCGCCGACAGCATGATCGGCCATAAATCTGCGCGCTATCTCGCCTTTGGACAGGCGGCCGCGCGTCTCGACGATGCGCTTAATCTACTGCCTGCCCGACTCGCCGCCGGCCTCATCGCGCTCGCGGCGCCATTCCTGCAAGGCGCTTCGGCGGCCGACGCAATCCGGATCGTGAGACGGGACGCCGCCCTTCACGCTTCGCCCAACGCCGGCTGGCCTGAAGCCGCCATGGCTGGGGCGCTGGGGCTCCAGCTCGGGGGCGCGCGCGCCTATGGGTCTGAACAAGTAGCGGGCGCGACCCTGGGCGACGGGCGTCGTGCGGCCGCCGCCGCCGACATCGACCGCGCGCTCGCCCTGTATCGTCGGGCGAACCTCGGCCTATGCGCGACTCTCGCCCTCGGAGTGATGGCGGGGTTTTGATAAGACTTTCATTCTCGCCGGTTTATGGCTAGGTTGAGTGTCGGATTGTGCGTTGCAGCATATGGCGTCACCCTCTGACGCCAGACGGAGAAAACGTCGTTATGGATCGACTTTCCTACCAGTTTTACGAATTCATGCACATGGCCTTCGCGCCAGCGCGCGCCGTCACCGACGCCATGCTTCATGCGGTCAAACATCCCCTCAATCCGTTGCATCACACCCTGATGGGTCGCAACATCGCCGCCGCCGGAGAATTGTTCGAGCGGATGACCCGCCGTTATGGAAAGCCGATGTTTGGCCTCGACACGACGGTCATCGATGGCGAAACAGTCGAGATCGTCGAGGAGACGATCTGGCAAAAACCATTTTGCGGGCTGCTGCACTTCAACCGCATGTTCCCGGGCGCGGCGCCGAAACAATCCAAACTTTTGATTGTCGCGCCCATGTCGGGTCACTACGCGACCCTGTTACGCGGCACGGTGGAAGCCTTCCTGCCGCGTTATGACGTCTACATCACCGACTGGAGGGATGCGCGCGACGTGCCCCTCACCGAAGGGAGCTTCGATCTCGACGACTACATTGATTATCTCACTGAGATGATGAGCTGCCTGTCTAAAGACAATGACGGCGTTCCCCTTCATACGCTCGGGGTCTGTCAGGCCTCTGTGCCGCTGATCTGCGCTATCGCCCTGCAGAATGCGGAAAACAGCCCGCACGCGCCGGAATCTATGATTTTGATGGGCGGGCCGATCGATACGCGGGTCAATCCGACGCAGGTGAATAAATTGGCCGAGCAGCGCGGCATCGAGTGGTTCAAGCGTCATTGCATTCATACTGTGCCGTTCCCGAATCTCGCGATGGGCCGGCAGGTTTATCCGGGCTTTTTGCAGCTGTCCGGCTTTATGGCGATGAATTTTGAACGTCATGTCTCGGCGCATCTCGACATGTTCAATCACCTTATCGAGGGGGACGGCGACTCAGCGGAAAAACATCGCGATTTCTACGACGAATATCTCGCCGTGATGGACATGACCGCCGAATTCTACTTACAGACCGTCGAGAGCGTTTTCATACGTCACGAGGTGCCGCTCGGTCTGCTACGTCACCGCGACAGGCTGGTCGACCTCAAGGCGATCCGCCAAACGGCCCTGTTGGCTGTCGAGGGAGAGAAAGACGATATTTCCGGCGTCGGCCAGACCGAGGCGGCGCTGACGCTGTGCGCCAACATTCCTGAGTCCCGCAAGCGCCATCACTTGCAACTGGACGTAGGCCATTACGGAGTGTTCAACGGCTCCCGTTTCCGGCAGCACATCGCGCCCCGCATCCACGCTTTCACGCAGGAAATGGAGTCCGCGCCCGCCTGACCCCCCGGGGGGCGCCGGCCGCTTCATGAGGCCAGGTCCGGCGTCTTGCGCCTGCCGTGGATTACAGGCAAAATCGCAAGGATCGTTCACGCGGCCGATGCGCTCGAAACGCATGCCGCATCGTCATCTCTCCGGTGACGCCATTGCGCTGCCCCGTCTGCTTCGGGCGCAGCCTATCAGGGAAATTCTTCATGACCACGCTGGACGCGGCCACCCGTGAGGCGCTGCAAAAAGAAATCGACGCTATCACCTGGTATCATGAGTTCGACTTCGGCGACGGTTTACGCGCAACCAGCGTCTCGCAGGCCGAAGACCACCGCAGAATCTGGCGTTTCATTGAAGGCCAACTCGACAAGATCGACTTTGCCGGAAAAACCGTCCTGGAAATTGGCTGCTGGGACGGTTACTGGAGCTTTTACGCTGAACGACGCGGCGCCAAACGCGTGCTGGCGACCGACGACGTCTCGCAGAACTGGGCGAGCGGCGCGGGCCTGAGACTGGCGCAGCAACTGCTAAAATCCAGCGTCGAGGTCAATCAAAACGTTTCGATCTACGAAGCCTCGAAGCTGAACGAGACCTTCGACATTGTGATCTGTCTCGGCGTCTATTACCACCTGGTCGATCCCTTCGCTGGCTTCGCGGAGGTGCGCCATTTGTTGCACGAGAACTCAATTGCGATTTTCGAGGGCGACGGAACGCTCGAATTACGCCCCGACACCTATTATTGGGATATGTCGGATTCGTCCAAATCCTGTTTCGTTCCGACGCAGTGGGGCCTCAACCATATGCTGAAGACAGCCTATATGGATGTCGTTTCGCAAAGCTGGATGAGCCCGCGTCCAGGCTTCTCGATCAACATTGATCCCAGGCACGCCTTCGGTCCGATCGGCGACCGCGAGCCGGCAGAATTTTCCCCGCTACGACACCGCGACCGCATCCTCACAGTCGTCAAACCCTTCTCGGGCGAAAATCCGCTTCACCCCTACAAGCCGCCGTTCAATCTCGCCCGTTTCGACACGCGCTGGAAATAAACGGGACGACGCAGCGGGCGGCGGATCAAAGCGTTGGCGTCAAACCGGCGCGCAGATTGTCTTTGGCCATATTCGTCAATAGATCGCTGACGCCGGCGTCAGCGAGCCAGGCGTCGACCCGCGGGCAAGACAGTTTGTCCGCCGGACTGGCGGCGTATGTTTTGTAACAGGCGCTCAGAAATTGCGGCAGATTGAGGAAATCGCCCACCGTATAATTGAGGTGATGATTAGCCAGTTTAAACAGATAGCTGCCCTTCACGCCGAACATCTTCGCAATCGGCGGGTAGACGGGAAACACCTCAGCGCGGCCAAGATCGTCGATGCCATACAATTGCAAGTTTTCTTCCCGCACGGTTAGCCCCACCCGCCGCCATAGATGTTTCGCGACATCGTGCAAAACGAAATTCATCGGATGGACGTTGCTGTACATGAAGACGCCCCGCCGCGACCAGTTTAGAAGATCGGTTGAGAAATCGAAGCCATAAACCGTCTGCAAACCCTCGACCAGTTCGCGCGCGGCATCGTTCCAGACATCAAAATAACCAACCACTCGAAAAACGTTTTCATTGAAGAGCGCGTTCGCCTCTTCGACAGACAATCCCTTGCGCCAGGCGAATAGCCCCAGCGCCGAGTGATAGGGACCGATCGGGCCAAATACGAAGCCATGATGTCGCGAGAGATCGTGAATAAGCACCATGTCCGGATGAAAGGCGGCGAAGCCGATGGCGGGGAACAACACGGCGCGGGGCAATCGCCGAAGCATTTCATCCGAGCCGCCGCCGGAGAGATGACCCTCGGTAAAATCATGGGTGAAGACATAGTCATATGTCTCCATCGTCTTGACGAAGAGCGACATATTGGCGCGGGAGCGCCCGATGACGGAAAAATGATCAACTGACGCAGAGGGGTCCATGAGCTTCATCGCGTAGGCGACGCCAAAGCTCTGGCAATTGCCGATTACGGCGATGCGAGGCCCGGTGTTGCGCAACCGCCGTCCGGTAATTTTAGCCAGACGCGGCTCCACCAAATATTGGCGCCAGGATTTCTCAATCTGTCGGTCAATCTGGGAAAAAAACATGCGGAGTTTCACCGGAGTCGTTCTGTCGGCGGCGCGAAACGCCGTTGGCGACGGGTGACAAGCGGCGACGCCCCGTCTATGTTCCGGCGACGACGCATCGTCCCACTCAGCCGGGCGATGACGACGGCGGATCCGATCGGTCATCATCGACGAGGACAAGGCCAATGGCCGAAAATCCCTATAGCTCCCTACCCGACCATCGCTTCTGGCGCAAGGCGGTGGCTTCGCTACCACCCTACGCGATCGATCCCATCGTGACGACGCCATTCAAGATTGCGCGGCATGATCGCGTCGCCACGGCGGGAAGTTGCTTTGCTCAGGAAATCGCCCATCGCCTGCAATCAAGCGGCTTCACCTATTATCTCGCCGAACGTCCGCCAGCCGGCATGTCTTCGGCGGAAGCGGAACGACGCAACTACGAGATGTATTCCTGCCGCTACGGCAATCTCTACACGACCGCCCAGTTTCTGCAATTGATCGAGCGCGCCTATGGCCGCTTTAAACCGCAACTCGATTACTGGACGCGCCCCGAAGACGGACGCATTGTCGATCCATTCCGTCCACGGATCGAGCCGGATGCCTATGCGACGATCGATGATATGCGCGCCGATCGCGAGAAACATCTCGCCGCCGTGCGCAATATGATCGAGACGATGGACGTTTTCATCTTCACTTTCGGCCACACGGAAACATGGCGACACAAGTCGGACGGCGCCATCCTTCAACTCGCGCCGGGCGTCGCCGGCGGAGAGTGGGATGAAAATATCTACGAGTTCTACAATATGACCGTCAGCGAGGTGGTCCGCGACTTTCTCGCGGCCGTGGACCGAATTCGCGAAGTGAACCCTCGCGTGCGCATAATCCTCAGCGTGTCGCCCGTCGGGATTATCGCGACCTACGAGGATCGCCACGTCATCGTTTCGAACATGGCGGTGAAATCGATCCTGCGCGCCGCCGCCGACGAAGTCGTTCGGGCGCGTCCCAATATCGCCTATCTGCCGTCCTACGATCTCGTTAACGTCTCGCCAAACGCGGCGCGCTTTTACCGGGACGACACTCGTCGAATTAATCCGCATGGCATCGACCGCACGATGAAGATGTTCTTCGATCATTTCACCGATCAGGCCGCGGAAACGACCGCAGTCCGCTCATTGAAAATCGATGTCGCATCGGAGGCCGAAGACAGCGCCCGTGTCGTTTGCGACGAGGAAGCCATCGAGTCTGCCTGATCCGGGGCAACACATAACGCCTTAAGGAATAAACGAATGATTTTTGGTTCTCTCGCCCTCGCCGCCGCCGGGGCTTTTGCCGGCGCGTCCCTGTATCTGAATTACGTTGAGCAACCCTCCCGCATGAAACTCAGCGATGACTCGCTGATCAAGGAATGGGAGCCCTCCGACCATCGCGGCTTCATTCTGCTGGCGGGACTCGCCATCGCCGCTGGCGTGTTTGGCTTCATCGCCTACCACGAACTCAACGACATTCGCTGGTTGTTTGGCGCCCTGGTGGCGCTTGGAAGCCTGCCCTACACCTATCTCGCAATTGTTCCGCTCAATGACCGCATCCTCGGGCTGATCGGAGCCGAGGCGGCGCATGAGGCGCGCGAGGCGATCCGACTGTGGGGCCTGCTCGAACTCGGGCAAACAGCTATCGGATTTGCGGCGATCCTGATTTTTGTTTGGGCGGCGAACTGATTTCGGCGCGTTTCCTGCAAGGCGGCGTATATGAGTTATGATCTCGTGGTAATCGGGGCCGGGCCGGGCGGTTACGTCTGCGCCATTCGCGCCGCGCAACTGGGCCTGAGAACCGCTGTCGTCGAAAAAGAGGCGACTTTCGGCGGAACCTGTCTGAACGTCGGCTGCATTCCATCGAAGGCGCTCCTTTACGCCTCGCATAAATTTTCGGAAGTCTCCCACGACCTCGCGCCGCTGGGAATAGTCGTCGATGCGCCGCGTCTTGATCTCGCGGCGATGATGAAACACAAGGCCGACACGGTCGCCGCCAACGTCAATGGCGTGGCCTTTTTGTTCAAAAAGAACAAGATCGACTCCTATCGCGGTCTGGGCCGCATCGCCGGCGCCGGGCGAGTCGAGGTGGCGGGAGACGATGGCGTTACGCAAACCCTTGAGACAAAGGCTATTGTTATCGCCACCGGCTCGGCCGTCGCCCCCTTGCGCGACGCCTCCGGGGTCGAGATTATTGTCGACGAAAAAGTCGTCGTGTCCTCAACCGGCGCATTGTCGCTCGAAAAGGCGCCGCAGCATCTGGCTATTGTTGGCGGCGGGGTGATCGGTCTCGAAATGGGATCGGTCTGGAGCCGGCTTGGCGCGAAAGTGACGGTGATTGAATATCTCGATCGGATTCTTCCCGGCTTCGACCTCGAAATCGCGACCCGTTTCCAGAAAGTGCTCGAAAAGCAGGGCTTCGTTTTCAGGCTTTCGAAAAAAGTCACCGGCGTGACGCGCGCAGGCGACGGGGCGATCGTGGCTTTTTCCGCTGTAGACGATACGGCTCCCGAGACCATCAACGCCGACGCCGTGCTGATCGCAACCGGTCGCATTCCCTATACTCAGGGATTGGGGCTGGAGGCGGCTGGCGTGGCGCTTGAGCGGGGCCGGATCGTTATCGACGCGCATTTCGCAACTACAGTGCCCGGCATTTACGCCATTGGCGACGTCGTTCGCGGACCGATGCTTGCCCACAAGGCGGAGGATGAGGGGATCGCCGTCGCCGAAATCCTCGCTGGACAGGCTGGCCACGTCAATTACGGAGTCATTCCGGGCGTGGTTTATACGGAGCCGGAGGTCGCGAGCCTCGGCCTCACTGAAGAGGAGGCGAAGTCAAAGGGCCTGGACATTGCTATCGGCAAATTTCCCTTCTCCGCCAATGGTCGCGCCCGATCGATGCGCCAGACCGACGGCTTCGTGAAAATCATCGCCGACGCCGTCAGCGACCGGGTCCTTGGCGTGCACATTCTGGGCGCCGGAGCTGGCGAACTGATCGCCGAGGCCGCCGTGCTGATGGAGTTCTCGGGATCGGCCGAGGACCTGGCGCGAATTTGCCACGCACATCCGACCCTCTCGGAGTCGGTGCGCGAGGCGGCTCTGGGCGTCGCCAAAAGATCGATTCACATCTGAACAGATCGAGGCGGGGGATGGACTCTCGCATCCTCGGCTCCCACATCTCATTATGATCGGGAGTAATCACCCATGCGGCTGTTAGCCATTCTATTTGTCGGCCTCGTCCTGGCGGCCGCCGGGACGGCTCATTCAAGAGCGGCCCCGGCAGGCCCGGCAGGCCCATTGCCAGGCCTGACCGGCGCATGGCGCGTGGTTACCCTCGATGGCGCGCCGCCGCCGGGCAGGACCGGCGTCACGATGGATTTTGCGCCAGGAGGCCGGCTTTCCGGGCAAGCGCCATGTAACCGGTATCATGCCGGATATCGCATCGAAGGAAATCGGATCATATTTTCACCCGGGGCGACGACGCGGATGTTCTGCGGCGAAGAGATCATGTCCGCCGAGCAACGCCTTATGGAGATGCTGGGCGGCGGCGCGGAGTGGAGCCTCTCGGACGAAAACCTGACCCTCGCTGCGGACAGCGGCGTCACAGTGACCGCGACCAGAACCCATGCGCGTTAACGGCGCGCCCTCGTGAGCCGAGCATCCGCCATGGACCGCCTGAAACAAAGCTTTATCCGCGTATTTTGGCTGACTCTTGCGGTCGTCTTTCTGATCGAAAGCTGGCTCTGGGATCATGTGCGCGACGGTTTGCATGCGCTGGGACGGCGACTTGGTCTGGAGCGCTTCGATCCGTGGTTACGCGGAGTTGTTGGTAAACTCTCGCCGCCCATGACGCTCGTTCTGTTCGGCGTTCCGGGAGCGCTGATTTTTCCCTTCAAGCTGATTGCGTTCGGCCTGCTCGCCAAGGGATATTTTGTGAGCGGGTTTGTCGCAATCTTCGCCGCGAAGACCCTGGCGCTGGGCGTGACGGCGGTTCTTTTCGACATATGTCGAGAGAAACTTTTGCAAATGAAATGGTTCTGTCGTTTCTATTCGCTGATGCTCGCCATCGGCGCCTGGTCGCACGAACTCATTTCACCGCTGCGCCGACGCGTCGTCGAGGTCGCCGCCCGACTGCGAGAACGTCTCGCGCCTCTCACGAGCATGATCTTGCAGTCAGGACAGTTAGGTCTTGGGCGTCGGCTATCCAGACTGCGCGCCTGGTCGGCGCGGGTCGTGGAAAAAAGCGATCAGCGCGACGGCGCCTGATCGCACACGGCATACCCGAAGCAAAAATCCTCGGAGCTGGCGGGCGTCGTTTTGAATAATAAAGCAGCGCCGGCAAGGCCGACGGCCAGAGCAATCGCGACGATCCCCGATACAGTTGTCTTACGCATAAAGTCGAACTCCCTTGCCTGATGGCGAGAATCTTATCGGTGAAAATCGGAAACAAAGACTGAAGGTCGGACGCTGGAAACAACTTTAGGCGCTAATTTTTTCACACCACGCCCCCTGTCCCTCCCAACCCCGGGCAGGGACAGGGCCTCGTCAGGAGTTTGCTAGATCACCACAACTTTCGTACCGACCTTGACGCGGTTATAGAGATCGATGGCGTCGATATCGCGCATACGAATGCATCCGGAGGACACGCCCTGACCGATCTTTTCCGGCTCGTTGGTGCCGTGAATGCGGTACAGCGTGTCGTGGCCTTCCTGATAAAGATACAACGCGCGGGAGCCGAGTGGATTATCGGGCCCTCCCGGAAGACCGCCGGCGTCCGCCGTCGGCTGAAGATGCGGCCACCGCTCCAGCATGTCTTTCGGCGGGTTCCAGCGCGGCCATTCCTGCATGGCGCCGACATAAGCGCGGCCGGTCCACCCCATCGAGTCCTGGCCCGTCGACACGCCGTAACGCACGGCCTTGCCGCCCGGCAGAATGTAGTAGAGGAAATGGCCGCGCGAATCGACGACGATAGAGCCAACCGGCTCGCTGGTCTTGTAATCCACCATATAGCGGTCGTATTCCGCCGGGATCTGAGCCTTTGGCGCAAGCGCCATGAATTCGGCGTCGCGTCCCGATAGTTTCGGATCAGGCAGACGCGTGCCATAGCAACCCGCAAGAGCCGTAGCCGACAGCGCCGCCGCAATCGCAAGTTTAAATTTCATAGGATTAGCTCCTGTGTCGCGAAATCTCTTGGCTAACGCATACCACGCCTTTCGTGGAGCTGGAGTCATCCCGAACCAATATTTCCTTGGTGTTGCCCTGGCGCCACGCTCATGTTGCATCAACGCCACAATGTGATTTTATGTATTCACACATCACAAACGATCGATTTGCTTATCGCAGGCAATTTAGCCTGAATATTCAGCAAGGATCGGGGTTTGGAGCACAAACGGATCGTGAGAACGGCGATTTTCTCCCATTCGGGCTGTCTCGCGCACGAGATGGGGCCCTCGCATCCCGAATGCCCGGAACGCCTGCGCGCTATCGAGCGCGGTCTGGAGAACGAACGATTCCAGTCGCTCGATCGCATCGCCAACGCGCCGCCGGCTCCGCAGGAGACGCTCCTGCGCGTGCATCCGCAATATTACCTTGACGCGCTGGAGACCGCCGCGCCGGCCTCAGGTTACATGCCAATCGGTTCGGATACAGTGATGAACCCGCAAACGCTTGAGGCGATCCGGCGGGCGGCGGGCGCAGCCGTCGCCGCCGTAGACGATGTCATGCTTGGCGCAACCGACAACGCCTTTGTCGCCGCCCGGCCGCCGGGGCATCACGCCGGGCCACGCTCGCCGATGGGTTTCTGCTTCGTTAACAACGTCGCCGTCGCCGCCCGTCACGCCCAGACGGCCCATGGCGCCGAGCGTGTCGCCATTGTCGACTTCGATGTGCATCACGGGAACGGCACACAGGATATTTTCTGGACCGACGAGAGCGTTATGTTTTGCTCCACCCACCAGGCGCCTTTTTATCCCGGCACCGGCGGGCCAAACGAAACCGGCGAACATGGCACCATTGTTAATGCGCCGCTCTTCGCCGGTTCAGGCGGCGAGGCCTTTCGCGAAGCCTTCGCCGACAGGATTTTGCCGCGATTGCGCAGTTTTCGGCCGGATCTGATTCTGGTCTCGGCCGGCTTCGACGCGCATGAGGACGATCCGCTTGGCGGACTGCGGCTTCGTGAGATCGATTTCGGCGATGTCACCAAAAGATTGATGGAGATCGCCGACGCCTGTTGCGGCGGCCGGCTCGTGTCATTGTTGGAAGGCGGCTACGACATGTCGGCGCTGAGCCGCTGCGTCGACGCCCATGTCCTGGCGCTGATGGGGGCCTGAGCGCCTGTCGATGGCGGCGCAGCCCAAAACGAAAAAAGCCGCGACGCCCTTAAGCGCGCGGCCATTTTCGAAGTCTCTGGACCTCAGCCCTGACGCGCCTTGTAGCGCTTCTGGACCTTGTTGATCACGTATATGCGGCCCTTGCGGCGCACGATCTGGTTGGCGCGATGGCGCGAACGCAGAGATTTCAGCGAATTACGAACCTTCATCGGTCTTCCCCGGCAATGAATAATAGCCGGGAAAACGCCCGGCGTTACGTTGGCGATGTCTATGCCAAATTTCCGCCGCCGGATCAAGGGCGGGCAAGTCCGGCGTGTCCCGCCGTTCCGACCCGGAACCCGGCGTCAGAAGGCGGCCCTTTTTCCTTCCAACGCCCAGTTGAAGTGATAGTTCACGCCGGCGCGAGCGATGATCCCGTCAAATTGGATTTTTGTGACAGGATTGCTGGCCCACAGGGTCGCGCCATTAGCCACGCCGCCGCACGCGACGCCGCCGCAATTCACGACCACCGGCGTCGAGGCCAGGTCGATTGCGCCAAGGTTGTAATACATGCCCTCCGCCCTGAGGCTCCAGTCGTCGTGGAACATCCACTCCACACCGCCGCCGGCGGCCCATCCGGCCTTGAAACCGGAATAGCGGTTCACAAGACCAGGGACGCCGGGTTGAGCCGACGCGTCCGTCACAACCGGATTGGGCGCTTCTTCCGCCGTGTCCTGTGTCTGCGCGCTGGTCCAGTGATAGCTCGACGCATGGATTTGGCCGTAAGCCAGACCTCCTGTGCCATAGGCCAGCATTGTTGGCGTTATGGGGTAACCCACCCGACCACGGAAAGTGCCAAGCCAATTTGTTCCGGCGGAAACGCTCCCGCCGCCGAGCGCGGTGCGGCTGTTCGTGACAAATTCGGCGCCATCCTCTGCAAAGTAATGAGCGCCATCGATGGCGCCGGTGGCGTAGGAGCCATTGCCGCCGAAAGTCGCGCCCTGAATATCGGCTTCTGCGCCGAGCACGACCCCGGACTCATCTTGATAGTTGTAGCCGAACTGGCCGCCGCCAATGAAGCCGTTACGACCGACGTTGGCCAGACCGGTGTTGGACAAGGCCATGCCGCCGGTGTTGGACATCGACCAGGGGTATAATTCCGCGCCGCTGGCCGACATCAGACTGCCGTTCACACTATTCGCCCAGTCGTCCTGCGAGGCGAAAGACGTGGTGTTCGCCCCTGTAGTCGCGCCCCAGCCATAACCGGCGTTGAGACCAACATAGAGCCCTCCCCATTTTTTGGGCGTGGCCGGCGCAGCTTCTTCCTCACGCTCCCTTTCGTAAAGCGCGTTCGCCGAGGCAATCCAGCCCGTCGCAGTCGGATCGCTGCCGTAATCCCATTTCATGCCGGCGAAAAAGGCCGTCGGCGGGCCGATCGAAACCATTTTCGGGCTCGTGTAGTTCATGAAGGGAATTTCGTTGGTCTCGAAGAGGCTGCCAAAGTTGCGCGCCCGTGTGTTGGCGACATTCTCGATCAACGCATACATCTCGACATTTGGCAGAAACCTGTATGACGTTCGCAGATTCAGCAGGCCATAGGGCGAGAGCGTGCCGAATTGATTGGCCCAGTCGCTCGCCAGGTAGGGACCGGTGGCGTAAACGAAATCGCCGCCGACCTTCCATTTCTTCGTTAACGCATAATCGACACCGGTCTTGAATCTGTGATTGGCGATTGAGGGGAGTTGAGCCCCCGGATTCACAAGAACGGAATTCGCGCCGATCGCCTGCATGATTGGATTGCCCGGAGCGCCGAGAAAGTTCTGCGAGTTAAAATAGGCGTCGGTGATCGCGTAGTTGATATAGGCCGACGTTCGATCGTCGTTGTAACGCGCCGAGAGTTCAACGCCCTGACGCACGGTGTTGCCGGCGTTGGTGAAATAGCCTCGACCATTGATGTTGCTGGGTATGCTGAAGATGTCGTTAAAGACATTGGTTCGAAAGAGGCCGGCGGTCCACTGCATCGCTCCCGGCAGGAAACCAAGCATGCTCGGAAACTTCTCGGCAGGTTTGAAGCCGCCCCGCAAGCCGACGTCGATGGTGTTGGACGTCACCTGCTTCAGTGGCGGATCGGCAACCAGAAAGGCGTCGATCACGCAGGGACGATTGGGATCGGAACAACCCAATTCGAGCGGCGTCGGCGCACGGTTGGCGACAGAGTAGCTCGAATAGGCCGAGATTTCAGGAGTGATTTTGTAACTCAGACCGCCCATCGGGTTGATGTGGTCAAAGGCGTTTTTTGCGTTCAGCGCCCCGCCCGGCCCATTATCGAAAGATGTAATCTGAGCGCGATTGTAGCGCAGGCCGCCCGTCGCCGTAAGTTTGTCGGTCAGTTCAAGCGTGTCGAGCGCATAGGCGCCGAGATAATAGTTCGACACATTGACATGCACGGGCGTGATGCCCGCCGCAGGATCGGAAGTAAAATAATTAAATCCCGTCACCCACAAATCCGGATTGATGAAACCAAGCTCCTGATGAGCCTTGAAATCGGTGAACCCATGTTCGAGATTCAGACCCATGGTGAATTTATTGGCGAACCCGAAGATGCGATCTGTATTATTGAACTGGGTGGTAAAACCGACTTCGTTGATTTTTGTCCATGTGCGATCGATGGCGCCCAGCGGCGGCCCCTTGGTGAAAGCATTTCCGTTCGCCGTGAAGAAATTCGGGACGTTGGTCATGCCGCCGGCGTCGGTTTCACAAAACGCCTCGCCCGGCTCGCATTCGAATTCTGTCGTATTGCCATCGACGCGCGCCTGATTGTAACCGCGATAGTGCACGTCCCCAAGGAGTTTGGTGTTGGGCGCCACCTGAAACTGGGCGTTCAGATCGAACATGGCGACCTGATTCTTATAGGTCTGCGGGGTGGTGTAAGTCGCGCTTTTGTCGGCGGCGACCATTTCAACTGGCGCCGGGCCAGAAGCGCCGAAACGATTGCCGCCCAGCGTCACATTGGCGTGGACCTCTCCCTGCTCGGCCTTATAGCCGATGTCGCCATAAAAGCGCTTGACTCCCGAACCCGAGAAATAACGATAACCCTTGTCGCCCATCGCCTCGCCGGCGCCGTAAACGGCAAAATCTCCAACCTGCTTGCCGAACTGAAACGTGCCCAGACGACGCATGAACGAGCCGCCGCGCACGTCGAGTTCGGCGCCCTGCCAGGTGAAACCGTTTTTCATGTCGAGCACGACGGCGCCGCCGATGGCGTTAAGTCCGTAGAGCGGGTTGCCGGTTTCAATCGCGACTCGGTCGATGGCGATGCTGGGGATCAAATCCCAGTTGACCGTGTCGCCCCACATTTCGTTGACGCGAATGCCGCCCTGAAACACGGCGAGACCCTGCGGCACGCCGGCGAAAGGCGAGGCGTTGAAACCACGATAATTTAATTCCGGGAACGCAGGGTTGCCGCCGACATCGTTGATGATGACGCCAGGGGCAGTACGCTGCAGCGCCTCGCCGAGATTGAACTTGCGCACATTGGCGATTTCCTTGCCGTCAACAACATGCACCGCCGCCGGCACCTGATAGGTGACGAGGGGCGACACATAGGGCGCGGCGGCCGGCGCCGACTCAGGACGCGCAGCAGGCGCGGCGCTGGCGGCGACGCTGCGGCCAGCGCCGCCGGTCGCCCGGCCCGGCCGCGCCGAAGTCGGACGGGACACAGCCGCAGTTGTCGTGGTTGGCGCCGTCGACGGTCGCGGAGCGGCCGAACGGGACGTCGAACGCAAGGGGGTCGCTCCGATTTCGATGGTCGGCAAGGATTGTTGCGCCTTCACCGGCATGGCCACGGCGAGCGCAACAAGGGAGATGGAGGAAAGATGAAACTTGCGCATGGAACAGCCTTCATTCTGCCCGCCGCCGCGCCAAGGGCGCAGCTATCGGATGAACGGTGCGTGGACCGGCGACCCGGCGACGCGACTGCCAGCACAATGCCGGCGCGGGAATTCCCGCGTCAATCGATTAAAATCAAATTTATCAGCATGTTGCAGGCAGGTAACAGTTCCTTTTTTTCCGGCCTTTTTCGGGAAAACTTCCCGAAAAATTGCATCAAAAAGCTGTGGGACGGGCTGACCGCCCCTTCCCCGAACCGAAAACGGCGGAATTGAGGCCGGCGGCCCCTCATTCGTTACCGGCGATCTCCCTCGGATTTGGGAAAACTCCCGAGAGCCTGAGCGCCTCGCCAGTCATTCTGCGTGGAAACAATGAGACGCGGCGCCGGGCAATCGACGTCGGATGACGTCGCTCAGCGGTCGAGCGCTTCCCGGCGGGCGCCTCGACCGAAACCCACTCCCCGTCGTGCATGGCCAGTCGGGCAAGATCGAACCAGGCCGCCCAGTCCGACCAGGAAGCCTGGGCGTCGGCGCCGTCGCGGAAGTCGCCCAGAAAGATGTCGAGATCGGCGTCGCGGTGAACCAGGGCCAATCGATAGAGGGTGTCGCCCTGCGCGTCGGTCGCTGCAACCAGACTGACGCCGCGATAGGCCTCGACGGGCGATGAGATCATCATCGCCACGCCGCCGAATCGACGGGCGATGAAAATATCGCAGCGCGTAACCCGCACACGGCGCGCGCCGCCATCGGCGCGACGATCCCGCTGGGTCAGCAGCCGCTCGCCGACGCTTGTTCCTTGAGGTTGCCTTGACGCCTGTGACATGAGCCAATTCCCGTAGCGCGCGTTTTTTGATGCGCCGATCTTGCCCGGCAGGCGCCGACAAGATGCTAACAAGCGAGGTGAATCAGGCGTAAATCATAGCTCCAGCAGCCACATTCGCGGATCTTCATGAACGCCACGAATACGAAATCCATCAAATTTGATCGATTTCTTCCGCACGCTCGCCTTGCGGCAGGCGCCTGGCTCGCCTAGTCTTTTTGCAATGCACATAACCAACCCCGAAGGAATGGCCGAGCTCTTGCCGCGCCTCGAAGCTGCGGCGCGGCGAGCCGGAGACATCGCGCTGGCCCATTTCCGGCCGGGAGAACGCACGACGGCCGCCGTCACCTACAAAAATGGCGGCTCGCCGGTTACGGAAGCCGATCTCGCCGTAGACCGATTTCTGCACGCCGAGGCGCAGCGGCTCGCGCCGCAGGCTGGCTGGTTGTCCGAGGAAACGACCGATACCGCCGCGCGGTTATCGCAACGAAGTCTTTTTGTCGTCGACCCGATCGACGGCACCTCCGCCTTTGCCCGCGGCGACGCGCGCTGGGCGATCTCAATCGCGCTGGTCGAGGCGGGTCGCCCGGTCGCTGGCGTTGTCCATGCCCCGGCCTTGCAACAAACCTTTAGCGGCGCAACCGGGCTCGGCGCCTTCCTCAATGGGGTCCCGCTGGTTGTTTCCCAGCGCGCATCGCTTGAAGGCGCGACCGTAATCGTCCCGCGCGCCATGCATGACCAGATCGAGACAGCGCCGCAGAAATTCGTCATTGCGCCGCGCGTGCCGTCGCTGGCGCTGCGACTGGTCGACATCGCCGCCAACCGCCACGATCTCGTTTTCACGACGCCGAATTCGCGCGACTGGGACATCGCCGCAGCGGATATCATTCTCGCCGAGGCCGGCGCCATGCTGACGGAGGCGGGACGCGCGCCGATGATCTATAATCGCCCGAGCCTCACGCGTGGCGCGCTGATTGCAGCGGCGAAATCGCTGATCGACGACGCCGTCGCACTGGCGCGCGCATTATCAAGGGAGCCGTTTTATTCATGACTACCGCGAAGAAGGAAACACAACTGCTGCATCTCGTGTTTGGCGGCGAGCTTGAGTCGCTCGACGGCGTCGCCTTCCGCGATCCGTCCAAACTCGACATTGTCGGCATCTTTCAAGATAACGACAGCGCCCTCGCAGCATGGAAGGCGAAAGCGCATTCGACGGTCGACAATGCGCATATGCGCTATTTCGTCGTGCATCTGCACCGCCTGCTTGATCCCGACCACGAGGCTCTTTAGCAGTCTTCGCAAATTCGCCGGCTTTGTCGACGAAACTGCTCTCCGAATCGTAATTCAGGGAGCGGGTAAGGAGCGGGACGGCGGCGTCCGTGTCGCGCCGCCATCTTTATAATATGCCGTTACTTGAACTTTATCGCTTCGCCACGCTGATCGCGACGCCTCTCGTCCCCCCGGCGCTGAACTGGCGGGCCGCACGGGGCAAGGAGGATCGTGAGCGTCTTGGCGAACGCATGGGCCAAGCTTCGCGCCCGCGCATCGAGGGTCCTCTGATTTGGTTGCATGGCGCCAGTCTGGGCGAAGGGTTATCTCTGCTGCCGCTCGTCGACCGACTGGCGCAACAGGGCCTCGAAATGCTGGTTACGACAGGAACCGTTACCTCGGCGCACACGCTCGCCCCACGATTGCCTGTCGGCGCCGTTCATCAATTCGCTCCGCTCGACTCGCCACGATTCATCGAGACTTTTCTGGACCACTGGCGTCCCGCCGTCGCGATTTTCGCCGAGTCGGAGCTCTGGCCAAATATGATTGCGGGACTGCGCCAACGACGAACGCCGTTGGTGCTGGCCAACGCCCGGATTTCGGAAACCTCGGCTGCGCGATGGGGCCGTTGGCCGAAGACAGCGCGCCGGATTTTCGGCGCCATCGATCTTTGCCTGGCGCAGGACGCAGATAACGCCGAACGTTTTCGGACACTTGGCGCTCCGAACGTGCGAGTCGCCGGCAACCTCAAATTCGACGCGCCGTCTCCCCGGGTGGACGCGGCGCAGCTCGCCGCCTTCGTCGCCGCCATCGGTCCACGACCCGTCTGGGCCGCCGTTTCCACCCATCCAGAGGAAGAGGCGGCAATTCTTGACGCCCATACGCTGCTGTCGCAACGGCTGCCGACGCTGCTAACCCTGATCGCGCCGCGTCATCCCGAACGCGGCGGCCTCCTCGCCGAGCGCGCCGGGACGCGGGGACTGTCGTCCGCAAGGCGATCCGTGGTCAGCGCTCCAATGCAGGACACACAAGTTTACATTTATGATTCTATCGGAGAGCTGGGCGTTGTTTTTCGCAGCGCCAGCATGGTTTTCATGGGCAAATCGCTGGTCGCGCCGGGTGGCGGGCAAAATCCCATCGAACCGGCGCAATGCGGCTGCGCCGTTCTGCATGGACCGCATGTCGGCAATTTCTCTCAGGTTTACGCTACGCTCGACGCCGTCAAGGGCGCAGCCCAGGTCGATGACGCCGCCGCACTGGCGCGCGCCATACAGGTTCTGCTGACGGAGCCAGCGACACTGCGCCGAATGGGACGCGCCGCCGCAACAAGCGTCGAAAAACTTGGTGGCGCCGCCCGTGCGACCGTTGCGGCGATCGAACCCTACCTCGCGCGGCTCGACGCGCCCGGCCTGCGATGAAGCGCGCGCCGGCGTTCTGGCGGCGCGATGGCCTCGCGCCGCGTCTGTTGGCGCCAATCGCCACGTTTTATGGCGCTATCGCCGCGCGGCGCCTGATCCAATCTGCGCCACGCGCCCCCTTGCCAACCATTGTCGTCGGCGGTCCGACCATCGGCGGCGACGGCAAAACGCCATTGGCGATAGCGGTAGCGACAAGACTTGTGGCGATAGGTGCGCGACCGGCCCTGATAACGCGAGGCTATGGGCGCAGCCTTCATGGGAGGGCGCCCGTGCTGGTCGATCCCGCGAGTCACGATGCGCGCCTTGTAGGCGACGAAGCGCTGTTGCTGGCGCGGGTCGCGCCCACCATCGTCTGCGCTGACCGCACAGCCGGCGCACGGTTTGCGGCCGACATCGGCGCGACGGTTTTGGTGCTCGACGATGGTTTTCACAGTCGTGCGCTGGCGCCCGATCTGGCGTTACTGGCGATCGATGCCGATTATGGCGCCGGCAACGGCTCCTGTCTGCCGGCGGGCCCTTTGCGCGCGCCGCTCGACGCGCAACTGGCGACGGCCGATGCGCTGGTGACGATCGGCGATGGCGTGGCCGGCGCGGCGGTCGTCCATGGTTTCGAAAAGAGCGTCTTTCGCGCGCGTCTTGCGCCCGATCCCGTTGTCGCAATCGGGCTGGCAGGCGCGCGCGTCGTCGCCTTCGCCGGGATCGCGCGGCCGGAAAAATTTTTCCGCACGCTCCGCGAAATTGGCGCCGAGGCCGTGGCGACGCAGGCCTTTCCGGATCATCATGTCTTCGCGCCGTACGAGATCGAGCGTCTTTATACGTTCGCGCAATCGCACCAGGCGCGGCTGATCACGACAGAAAAAGACGCGGCGCGTGGCGCGAATGTCGAATGCCTGCCTGTGAAGCTGGAATTCGACGAGCCGGATATTATCGACGCGTTACTCGCCGGCGTAATGAGGGCGCGCTGATTGCGGAGCTCATTCTCAAATGTATCGAGACGCAAACAGGCAGTTGACGCCGATAATACATGGCGCAGTAGAAAAGCGCGTCCGTCAGGAATTTAGCGCGTTCGGGAAAATAGCCGTTCCCCGGCGATAACGCTCGTCTTCGGAACACGAGACGCTCCTTCGCAACACAAGACGTTACGACGCGCTGACCGACCTCGCGCAAGAGACATTGCCGCTGCGACGTCACCGCGCCGATAGGAAGATTTCGGATTTTTACGCCATTCCTTAAGGCGTCTGCGTTATCGATGAACGATCAAAATCGGACAATTTCAACAAAAGCGCCCCGTTCACATCGTGATAACGGGGCGCTACTCTGTCGATCTGCGTCACAAAAGAACAACGATCAGGGAATGATATCTTTGCCGGCCCCAAGGCAGTAGGGCTGGGTGAATCCATTGCCAGTGGCGGCGTAGGAAATGTTGTCGCTGTTCGGCGTTTGATCGAGGCCCAGCCTCGCACGCACGCGGTAAGCGACAGCATGGTCCGCGCATGAAGTGTCGCCGCTGACGCCGAGACCGCCAATGACCTTGCCGCCTTTGGCGGGATACAACGCGACGCCGCCGCCGAAGGTAATGATGCCGCCGGGAACAAAGCCCAGACCTGTTCCTTGAGCGTTGAATTGCGGGTTGAACGGATTGGAGTTGTTCAAACCAAAGAGTGAGCCGCCGGGCTGCGTCGGACCATAAAGGTTGGCCGTGGACAGGGCGTTTTTATAATTACTAAAGTCGTTCGCCGTGCTGGCTTTGGCGATAGCGATCGCGCGGCTGCCGGGCCAGGCGTCCGAGGGAGCGCCGCCAGCATTGCTGCGAGTGACGAGGCACAATACGCCCTGGCGATCAACGATCGAGAGCCACATCATATTCGGCGTGAAGAGACCGCCATTGCCCGATGCGACAACCTCATCCAGAGCCGATTGCACCTGGCCAAGCGTGGACTTCGGAATCGAACATTGCTTTTTACCGTAAGGCGCATCGGAGGAGTCGACAATGGGGCCAAGCAAGCCATTGCCTCGCTCTTTCGAGTCGTCGGCTTTTTGAGCCATAACCGGGCCGCTAGCATAAACGGCGCAAGCAACGCCGATCGCCGCTGTCGCCAAACAAAGCTTCTTGATCATTGTTTTCCTCCAAAACATTCGAACGGGATTTTACCGTTTAAAATTTAACTGCCCCAAATAATTGCCCCGATTTATAATTTTGACAAGGGATTGGCGACAACGCGCGGGCGGCGGCTCCCGATAGAATCAAGGATCTCTGGACATGCTCCTGCGCAGGGAGAGTTATCGGATAATCGCGATGGAGGAGCCCGTGAGGGAGCGTTTGGCGCCCCAAGGTTAAGCTTGTCTTTACATGTAAATTATATGCGCCGGCGATTTCGGTTGAGGCCCTTTCGTTTCCAATCGATTTTGCTGGGAGGACAGCCTAGCATAGCTCAAGCTGATCGCCTTTTTAGTCCTCCATCAATTTCAGCCCTGCCATATAACGCCGGCCATTTTCGACATAGTGTTGCGCGGATTCGAGAAATTTCCTGCGCGAGGCGTCGTCAAGCGTGCGGGCGATTTTCGCCGGCGCGCCGACGATCAGCGAATAATCGGGAAACTCCTTGCCCTCGGTGATCAGCGCATTGGCGCCGACCAGACAATGATTTCCGATCTTCGCGCCGTTGAGGATCGTCGCCCCCATGCCGATCAGCGTCGTATGACCAATCGTGCAACCATGCAGGATGACATTATGACCAATTGTGCAATCGGCGCCGATGGTCAGCGGGAACCCCATATCCGTATGCAAAACGCTATTGTCCTGAATGTTTGTGCGTTCGCCGATAGTAATCCACTCATTATCGCCGCGCAGCACGCAATTGAACCAGACATTGGCGTCTTCCCGAAGCTCGACTCTACCCACGAGATGCGCGCCGGGGGCCACAAAATAACGGCCCGGGTCCGGCAGGCGCGGGGCGACGCCGTCAAGTGTGTAAAGCGGCATGGAGCGATCTCCTCTTTGTGGATGGCGCGACATAACCGATCCGGACGACGCGGCAAAGTAGAGCGCCCTCCGATCATGCTATCCGAGCCTTGCAACGCACGCCAAACCCATGCACTTCAAGCCATGCGCGGCAATCCATGTCTAAGCCCATGCCTCAAGTCATCCAATCTTGTCGGGGGGACGGCGAACCGCTAGACCAAGGCCCGGCAGGACCGTCGGCGCACCGTTGGTTCGTAGCCAGGGGAATCTGGAGTAGGGCCACTGAAGGGCGAAGATCGGCGCGACGACATGCGCGAACGCCTGAGCGGTTTCGGCGCCCGGGCAGCCCGTGTGTTGGCTCGCCAGGCGACGACGCCCTATCGGCTGATCCGGTCGCTGTCGATCAAGCAGCCGACCCGGCTGTGGATTGCGCCGCCTGACATTCGCACCGCCGACTCGACTGTCGCTGACGAAATCCGCGCCGGCTACTTCTCTTTTGAGGGCAAATCGGTCCATGTCGCCGAAGGCGAGGCTCCCTTTGCCTGTTTCGTCCCCTCTACAGGCTGGCGCCGGGCCCTCACCGGCTTTTCCTGGTTACGCCATCTTGGCGAGGAAGACCGTTCGACGGCCCGACGACTGGTGGAAACCTTCCTGTCGATCCCGCCCACCCGGGACGATCCGGCGCAGGAGCCCGCAATCGTCGCGCGACGTCTGCTGTCGTTTCTCGCACATTCCCCCCTTTTGCTGGGCGAGGCCGATTCGGAATTTTACGAACGGTTCATGCTGGCGCTGGCCGAATATGCCCGGCTGCTCTGGCTGGCGTTGGGCGAAGGTAAAACACGGGGCTCCGAGCGATTGATCTGCGCTGTCGCCCTTGCAGAATTCACTGTCTGCGCTGATTCCGGCGCCGCCATTGCGACCGAGGCGATGCGACTGTTGATCAGGGAGCTGCAGCGGCAAATTCTCGCCGATGGCGGCCATATCGGCCGCAACCCCCAGACGCCGCTCGATCTGCTGCTTGATCTTCTGGCGCTGCGCCAGGTTTTCGCCGCGCGCGGCCTGAAAACTCCGGAAACCATCAAGCGGGTTATTGACCGCGCCTTGCCGATGTTGCGGATGATGCAGCATGGCGACGGATCGCTGGCTCTGTTTAACGGCGCCGGGATGACCGCTCGCGACCGTCTCGCCACGGCGCTCACGCATGAGGAGACGCGCGGTCCGGTCCCCTTGCAGGCCCAGGCGACCGGCTATCAAAGGATGGAGGCCTTCCCGGCACTAGTGCTGGTCGACGCCGGCGGCGCCCCGCCCGCCGAATTCGCCAGCGACGCCCACGCCGGTTGTTTGTCGTTCGAATACTCCCGCGGGACAGAGCGGGTTGTGGTTAACTGTGGCGCGCCCGGTCCGCACAACGCCGAAGCCCGCGAAACCGCGCGAAAAACAGCCGCCCATTCAACGCTGACTCTTGGCGAGACATCCTCGGCCCGCTTCTTGGAGCCCGCCCGCAAAAGTCCCGGCCGTGCGGTGGCCGGGCCGAACAAGGTGACGGTCGAACGCCGGGCGCACGACCAGGAGACCACACTGATCCTCTCGCATGACGGCTACGCAGCCGCGTTTGGCCTTGTGCACGCCCGCGAACTGACCCTCGCACAAGACGGGCGGACATTTTCGGGGCGTGACCGCCTCCTCGCCGCAAGCGGCGGCGGCCCCGACAACCCGACCGAATTCGCCTTGCGCTTTCATCTTCACCCGCAGGTCAGCGCGACGATTGTCGACGACGGCGTGGCGCTGACCCTCGGCAATGGCGAACGATTGCTGTTCTCGGCGAACGGCGCCGAAGCCCGCGTCGTGGACAGCGTATTTTACGCCAGCCCCGCCGGCGCCCGGCCTGCCCGCCAGATCGCGCTATCCGGCAAGGCGGCTCCGGGCGTCGATATCCGATGGTCCTTCGCGCCCCTGCCTTCGCCAGGCGTGGTTCCGCCGGGCCAAAATCTGTGATAGCCGCCTCGGTTTCCGTCACCACAGAATGGATGCTCCGATGCCGGTCGACCAGCGAAAAATCACGCGCGCGCTTCTCTCCGTCTCGGACAAGACCGGGCTGATCGATTTCGCCGGCGCTTTGGTCGCCCATGGCGTCGAACTGATCTCGACCGGCGGCACGCGCAAAGCGCTCGCCGACGCCGGCCTGCCGGTGCGCGACATCTCCGATCTCACCCAGTTTCCCGAAATGATGGACGGCCGGCTCAAGACGCTGCATCCCAAGGTTCATGGCGGCCTGCTCGCGATCCGTGAGAACCCCGAACATGAAGCGGCGATGCTGGCCCATGATATTCGTCCCATCGATCTGCTGGTGGTGAATCTCTATCCCTTCGAGGCGACGCTGGCGAAGGGCAGGCCCTACGAGGAATGTGTCGAAAACATTGATATCGGCGGGCCGGCGATGATCCGCGCAGCGTCGAAAAATCATGACGATGTCGCTGTGGTCGTCGATCCGGAGGATTACGCCGCCCTGACGGCCGAGATGACCGAAACCAATGGCGCAACGCGGCTGACAACGCGACGGCGATTGGCGCAAAAGGCATTCGCGCGCACGGCGACCTACGACGCCGCGATCTCCAACTGGCTGGCGACGCAGATCGACGTCGTAACGCCACCGCTGCGCGCTATCGGCGGACGACTCGCCAGCGATATGCGCTATGGCGAGAACCCGCATCAAATGGCCGGCTTTTATCGCACCGGCGACAATCGCCCAGGAGTCGCCACCGCAAGGCAGATGCAGGGCAAACAGCTCTCCTACAACAACATCAACGACACGGATGCGGCCTATGAGTGCGTGGGGGAATTCGATCCGGCGCGCACGGCGGCGGTCGTTATCGTCAAACACGCCAACCCCTGCGGCGTGGCGGAAGCGCCGACGCTCGCCGAGGCCTACACGAAGGCGTTGCGCTGCGATCCTGTATCCGCCTTTGGCGGGATCGTTGCGCTCAACCGCAGGCTCGATGCGGCGGCCGCGCGTGAGATCGTGAAAATTTTCACCGAGGTGATCATCGCGCCCGACGCCGATCCGGACGCCATCGAGATCATCGCCGACAAAAAGAATTTACGATTGCTGCTTGCTGATGGACTGCCTGATCCACGCGCGCCAGGCCTCGCCTTCCGCAGCGTCGCCGGCGGCTTTCTCGCGCAATCGCGTGACAACGCCGTAATCGACGATCTCAATCTGACCGTCGTCACGCGGCGCGCGCCCGACGCGCACGAACTTGCCGATCTGAAATTCGCCTGGCGCGTGGTCAAGCATGTGAAATCCAACGCCATCGTCTATGCGAAGGACGGCGCGACAGTCGGCGTCGGCGCCGGACAAATGTCGCGCATCGACAGTTCGCGGACCGCCGCCCACAAGGCGCAGGAGTCCGCGCAGATGGCCGGGCTGACGGAGAGCCTCGCAAAGGGCTCGGTAGTCGCCTCCGACGCGTTTTTCCCCTTCGCCGACGGTCTGCTCGCCGCCGCCGCGGCCGGCGCGACGGCGGTGATCCAGCCGGGCGGCTCGGTGAAGGACGCCGAGGTTATCGCCGCCGCAGACGCTCAGGGACTTGCGATGGTGTTTACCGGATTGCGACACTTCCGTCATTGAGACCTGCAAGAGCAGGATTGTGGAATTCTCGCGCTCCGTGATTTTCGCAAGGAAATGAACGCAGTTGCGAAAGCGCCGGAGAGAGACATTCTTGCGCCCGACGCTATAGGCAACTATCTGCGTCAACCGTAATCCGCCTGACGTCGGCTTTTCCCGGACGGCGGCTTCTCCCGGAAATTTACAACAGGCGCATTAACAGCCGTTTCAAATCGTTTTTCGTATAAGAACTGACGCAAGGGAGACATGATTTACAAACTGTGATGGTCAACCGACGCGTCGGCGTCAGAGCATTCAAGGGGGACGTGAAAGCCCACTGGACGCAGGAAAAAAAACTTGCTCTTGTAAGTGTGTCTCGCCGATACGGCGTGAGATTGATCCGTCAATAATTTGAGTATCCATGATATAAGGGAAAGGATCGAAACGATGCTGAAAAAGCTTCTGATTTACACGGCGACAGCGATCAGCGTAGCCCAGAGCGCCATGGCTTTTACAATCACTAACAACACCGGCGTGCAAGTATCGATCTGGTTCGGTGATTGCAATACCTGTTACCATGCCACTCTCCAGCCGGGGCAAACCGGATCGTGCAATCCTACGTCAAAAGGTTGCAACGAAAACTATCCTGTCTCGGTTGGCTACGGTAGCGACTCGTCTAACCCCAGCACTCCTCTCTGGTGCACAGCGCCACTGGCGAGCACCAGCGCGTTAAATTTATTGACCCCGCCAAATCCGCTTGCCTACAGTCCTGGTTACAGCTCGACAAATCCGGTCGTGACTTCCCAGAACCCTACGGCTCAAATTGTTGCATCCGGCGGCGCGACCTCGTGGCAAGGCGCGATGACGGAAGCGTCGTACGAAAATGACGGCTTGCAAGGGGGATATGTCGCCTGCACAGCCAGTCAGGCTCCGGCGCAGTAGCTACTGCCGATCCTGTAAGCGCGTCGATTTGGCGTATCGGCCCCACAACCTGCGGCTGGCAATATAAACCTGGACGAAACGCCAGAACGACTTGACCAAAAATACCGGGCGGTTACGAAAAAAAATCCTCTCCGGAGGATGAGCGCCGCAGGGATGAAATCAAATCGAAATATTGGGCGAGATCGTCCCTTGATCCCGGGCAAGACGACATCGGAATTCAAGTCGTTGACGATCATTAACAGAATGCTGCCTCGGGAAGGGTCAATCGAACCGGAAAGATTGGGACGAGAATGAAAAACGGACTGATCGCGGCGGCTTTGCTGCTCCCTTCCATCGCTGTGGCGCAACAGAACGCGCATGAGCCTGCGACATCCGGGCATGAGGCAGGGGAATGGATGCAGATTGAAGCCAAGCCAGTGCGTGTCAATGGCCGACTCTACACGCCTACCTGTTCGCAAGCGCCCGGCTCGGACCCAACCTATTCCTACTGGTTTTACAAGGGCGCAAGCGACGGCCTGGCGATCTTTTTCAATGGCGGCGGCGCATGCTGGAATGACGAGACCTGCTCCAAACCGCGGCTGGAGGGTGACCGGGCGACGTTCACGGGCAAGGACGCAGAAAATGCTGAAAGCGTATACAAGGCCGAACTCTTGCCCGGCGATGGTCCTGCGCACATGAGCGGGATATTTGATCGCTCCAATCCACGCAATCCGGTGCGCGATTGGAGTATCCTCTTCGTGCCATATTGCACCGGCGACGTGCACTCGGGCTCCAATACTGCGCATTATCATTACCCCGATACGGGCAAGCCTTTCACGATCCAGCATCGCGGGTGGGATAATATGCAAGCGATTCTGAGCTGGATGCGCGCGAATGTGCCGGAACCTTCGCGTCTGCTCGTGAGCGGTTCAAGCGCCGGCGCATACGGCGCCGCCACGCATTATGCAGCATTGCGCAAGTTGTATCCACGAGCCCGATCCGTCTTCCTGGGCGATTCCGGTCAGGGCGTATCGACCCCGGATTTTGAAAAGACCCGTAACCTCAACTGGAATTATCAGCTTCCGGCATCGGTCTTTGGTCGAAACGCCCAGCACACGCCCGACCCGGAGGTTGTCACGCGGCTCGCCGGGCATTTTCAACGTGATCGTTTTGCACAATTCACCACCAATCATGATGCGACACAACGGGCTTTTTATGCGCAAATGGGCGGGGATCGGACCTGCGAGGCCTGGACCAAAAAGATGACAAGCGAACTCGCACGCCGTCAGGCGACCTCCAATTTCCGTTCCTATCTGGCGCTCGGCAAAACGCACACAATCCTGCGCTCACCCCTCTTCTACGCCGAGCAGACAGGAGGGGAGCCCTTCGCCGAATGGCTTGATGCGCTGCTGAACAAAGATCTGCCGGAAAACAAGAGCTGCGCTCATTGCATGACGTCGCAGGAGCCGTGTCCTCAATAGACTGTTCTCACAATGATGTTTCCCAGGGCGAGGCATTGCGACCATCGGAGCGGCAGGGGGAGATGGCGCATACGCCGCCTGCTCACCCCTCGCCCAGCGCCAGCAGCTTCTGCTGATGATCAGTGATCAGCGCGTCGATGAGTTCGTCCATCTCGCCTTCCATCACGCGATCGAGCTTGTAGAGCGTCAGATTGATGCGATGGTCTGTGACGCGGCCCTGCGGAAAATTATAGGTGCGGATGCGTTCGGAGCGGTCGCCTGAGCCAACTTGTTGCTTGCGGTCGTCGGAGCGTTCTCGGTCGAGCCGCTGGCGTTCGGCGTCGTAGAGACGCGAGCGCAGCACGCCCATCGCCTTGGCGCGATTGCGATGCTGCGAACGCTCCTCCTGCATCATCACGACGATGCCGGTCGGGATGTGGGTGATGCGGATCGCCGACTCGGTTTTGTTGACATGCTGACCGCCGGCGCCGCCGGCGCGCATGGTTTCGATTTGCAAATCCTTATCGTCAATATCGATATCGACGTCTTCGGCCTGCGGCAGCACGGCGACGGTGGCGGCGGAGGTGTGAATACGACCCTGCGTTTCGGTCGCCGGCACGCGCTGCACGCGATGCACGCCGGACTCGAATTTCAACTTGCCATAGACGCCGCGCCCGATGATTTCGGCGACGACTTCCTTGAAGCCTCCAAGGGCGCCCGGACTTTCCGAAACGAGCTCGACGCGCCAGCCCTGCAATGCGGCGTATTTCTGATAGGCGCGGAACAAATCGCCGGCGAAGAGCGAAGCCTCGTCGCCGCCGGTGCCGGCGCGCACTTCAAGAATGACTCCCTTTTCGTCGGCCTCGTCTTTCGGCAACAACGCCAGCCTCAACGCCTGTTCGGCGGCCGCGCATTTTTCCTGCGCCGGACCGGACTCCGCCTCGGCAAGGGCGCGCATATCGGCGTCGAGCGACGAATCCGCGCCCATGCCTGCAAGATCCTCGACCTCCCGTTGCGCGTCGCGCCAGGCGAGGATCGCTGCGACGACATCGTCAAGCGCGGCGCGCTCGCGCGACAGGGCGACAAAAGTCTGTCCGTCGGCGCCCGTCGAGAGTTTTTCGCCGAGTTCGTCGTAGCGACGTAAAATCAGATCGAGCTTGTCTTGTGCGAACATTTCTGGCCGGAAGTTAGTGACGTAGGGACGTGTGCTCGCAGCTCGCTACAGCGCGATAGCGCGCGACACGGCATAGTCGCGCAGCCTGGCCCGCACCGACGGGTTTCCGTCATCGGCGGCAAGAAGGCTCGCGAGAAAAACCTGCGCCTCGTCGATATCGAGGCTGAGGATCATCGATTTCACCGGTCCGATAGCGGAAGGCGACATCGACAGCGAGCGATAGCCAAGAGCCAGCAGCGCCAGCGCCTCAAGCGGGCGTCCACCCATTTCGCCGCAGAGCGTCACCGGCGTGTTGGCGCGCCTGCCGGCGTCGACGATGCGCTCCAGCGCGCGCAACACCGGCGGCGAGAGCGTGTCGTATCGTTTGGCGACGCGAGTGTTGTCCCGGTCCACAGCATACATGTACTGGACAAGATCATTGGAGCCGACGGACAGAAAGTCGGCGCGTTGCGCGATCAGATCGATCTCCCACAACAGCGACGGCACCTCCACCATCGCGCCGAGCTTTAACGAGCGCGGCGCCGGATAGTCGAAACGGCGGATGTGTTCGAGTTCCCGCAGCGCGATGCCGCGCGCCGCGTCGTATTCCGCAACATTGGCGATCATCGGAAACATGATGCGCAGGTCGCGGTGGCCGCCCGCCTTGAGCATGGCGCGCAATTGCATGCGCAATAAACCCGGGCGATCGAGGCCGATACGAATGGCGCGCCATCCGAGCGCCGGGTTCTCTTCCTCGATCTTCGCCATGTAGGGCAGGATCTTGTCAGAGCCGATGTCAAGGGTGCGGAAGGTGACGGGCCGGTCGCCGGCGGCGTCAAGCACGTTTTTGTAGAAATGATATTGCTCGTCCATGCGCGGAAAGCGCGGCGCCAGCATGAATTGCAACTCGGTGCGAAACAGCCCGATGGAGGCGGCGCCGGTCTCGTCGAGATGGGGCATGTCGATGGTCAGACCGGCGTTCATGTGCAGGCCGATCGGCACGCCGTCCCTGGTGACTGTCGGCACGTCGCGCAGGCGCGCATATTGTTCCTGGCGGCGGGCGCGCAACCGAGCCTTTTCCGCGTAGGCGCTTTGCACGTCGTTCGCCGGACGAAGATGCACGTCTCCGGTCGCGCCGTCGATGATGACCGGATCGCCGGTCTCGACGACGTCGATGACGCCCTGCACCAGCCCGACCATGGGAATTCCAAGCGCGCGCGCGACGATTGCGACATGGCTTGTTGCGCCGCCCTCTTCCAGCACGACGCCGCGCAGACGCTTGGGATCGTAATCGAGCAGCGCAGCCGGCCCCATCGTGCGGGCGACAATAATGGCGTTTTCCGGCATGCTGTTGCGGTCGGCGACGTAACTCTGGCCCGTTAACTGATGCAGAAGACGATTGGCGATGTCGTCGAGATCGTGCAGACGGTCGCGCAGGTAGGGATCGGTCTGGCGCTGCATCCGCGCGCGCGCATCATTCTGGACGCGCTCAACAGCGGCCTCGGCGGTGAGCCCCGACAGCACCGCCTCGCGCAAGCGTCGCACCCAGCCGCGATCATTGGCGACCATACGCACGGTCTCAAGCACCTCGCGATGCTCCCCGGCGCCCATGCGGTCGCCATGCGCCACAAGTTCGTCGATGGCGGCCTGCATGGCGTCGATGGCCTGTTCGAGACGCTTCAACTCACCGGAGATATCCTCGGCGACAAGCTGTTTAACGATGACGCGGGGCTCGTGGAGCAGCGCATAGCCCAACCCGACGCCCTCGACGACGGGCGCGCCTCTCAGTGAGGTTGGACGATAGAGCGCGAGAGCGCCCGGGTCCTCAATGGCCTGCAACTCTCCCGAGGCGATGAGTTCGGCGAGCAGCATCGCCGTCGTCTGTAGCGCCTCGATCTCCTCTTCGGAGTATACGCGACGGACCCGGTTCTGGACGACAAGAACGCCCAGCGTCGCGCCGCCGCGCAGGATCGGCACGCCGAGGAAAGAATGATAGGCCTCCTCTCCAGTCTCCGGCTTGTAAGAAAAGGCCGGATGATCCTGCGCCTCCGAGAGGGCGAGCGGCTCGGCGCTTTTGGCGATCAGGCCGACAAGGCCCTCGCCGGTGTGCATGGTCGTTTGATGCACCGCCTCGCGATTGAGGCCCTCTGTCGCGTAGAGTTCGAGGCGCTGGTCGCCGCGCAGGACGTAGACCGAACAGACTTCGGCGACCATGTTGGCCGCGATCTGCACCACGATCTTGTCGAGACGCGCCTGTGCGCTGACCGACTCCGCGCTGATTTCGCGCAGCCGGCGTAGCAGCAGGCGAGGTCCGCCAAGTGCGCTCCGCATGTGTTCCGTCCCGTTCCCATGCCGCAGCCGGTGGCGGAACCGTCGCGAAAATAGGCTGCTCGCCTGCGTTCTCCCGGAGCCGCCGCCGCACGACTGCGCAATTCTAGTCCGATCTCCGGCCGTCTGAAAACCGCTGATCGCTGGAATCCGGCGCCGGGAAATGACGCTGTCGTTAACCCTGTCTACTTTCCCGGACTCCGGAAATCGATACTCCTGAGCCAGTTCAGCCATCAGGCGTCCCTGGCTTCAAGAGCGAGGCGTATTCCGTCCGGAAGCCGCTCAAGCCTATATTGACCCCCTAGGGACCGCGCAAGCCTTGCGAGGTTGCAAGCAAGCTTCGGACCTACCCGGCCGCTGGCGGGTCGCAGGCAGGCAAGTGGCGGATCGCTGGCGGGTCGCCAGCTTGCGGATCGGGGTCGAAAGCTTTAGTGAGAAATAGTTTACGCGTGGCGTTCTCGATCTTTGCCGGTCAAAAAAAGACGCGACGCTGCGATCAGGCAGGAAATCTGGCGTCCGTGACACGGCCTTGCGCCGTTAATACGGAATTTATCGTATCGACTTTGGCGCGGATCGTTATCGAGAAGTGAACTTGCGTTTCCGGAATTTACTGATCGCCCTGATTTTACTTCTCGTTTCGGCGGTCAACGCCCTGGCGATGGAGTCCGTGCGGGTTCCGCAGGGCGCCCGGGCCATTGATCTGACCCACGCCGTCGAACAACATTCCTCGGAAGGCGACCGGCTTCAGGTTTCCACCGCTCCCGGCGCCGACGGCATTGTCCGTCGGATCGAGGTCGGCGCGCGCGAGGCGGGCAGCCGTCCCAACTGGATCGTTTTCGCGCTCACCAACGACACCGACGAACAGGTTGAGCGTCTTCTGGTCGCTCCGCATTTCCGGCTTCAGGGCTCCGGCGTGATCTGGCCCGATCTGGGGGCAACGCGCATCTCGGCGATCACCGCCAGCCAGGGCTTTCCGCCCGAGGCCGAGGAGAGCGCCGACGCCGACGTCTTTCGCCTTACGCTCGATCCTGGCACGACCGTCACCTACGTCGCCGAATTGCGCGCGCCGAATCTGCCGCAACTCTATCTGTGGGAGCCAGACGCCTACAAGGACAAGGTGACGAGCCTGACGCTCTATCGCGGTATCGTCATCGGCATCGCCGGCTTGCTGGCCTTGTTCCTGACGATCGTCTTCGTGGTCAAGGGCGCGATCATCTTCCCGGCGGCGGCGGCGCTGGCCTGGGCGGTGCTGGCCTATGTCTGCGTAGACTTCGGTTTCTGGGACAAGATCTTCGGCGTCGACGTCAACGCCGACCGCATCTGGCGCGCCGGCTCCGAGACCGTGCTGTCAGCGACGCTGGTCGTATTTCTCTTCGCCTATCTCAACCTTAACCGCTGGCGCATGCGCGCCTGGCATATTGCGGCGCTGTGGCTTTTCATTCTTGTTGATCTCGTTGGTCTGTCGATGTTCGACGCGCCGGTCGCCGCCGGCGTGGCGCGCCTTTCGCTGGCGGTCATCTCGGTCGTTGGCCTGTTGATGGTCCTGTATCTCGCCTCGCATGGTTTCGACCGCGCCATCATGCTGATTCCGACATGGTTCCTGCTGGTGCTCTGGGTCGCGACCGCCGGACTGGCGGTGACCGGCTACATCAGCAACGATCTTGTGTCTCCGGCGCTGGTGGGCGGACTTGTGCTGATCGTGATGCTGATCGGCTTCACCGTCATGCAAAACGCATTCGCCACAGGCGGATTCTCTCATGGGGCCATTGGCGACGTCGAGCGCAAGGCGCTTGCCATGACCGGCGCCAATGAAATTGTCTTCGACTGGGACGTGCCGTCGGATCATATTTATGTCAGCCCCGAGGTCGAAGCGGCGCTTGGGCTGGATCGCGGCGGCCTGGAAGGCGCCGCCGCCTCCTGGCTGGAGCTGCTGCATCCGATGGAGCAGGATCGCTATCGCGCCTGTCTCGACACGCTGCTGGAGCAACGGCGCGGACGTATCAATCAGGAGTTTCGCCTGCGCGGCGCCGATGGCCATTATCTATGCTATCGCCTGCGCGCCCGGCCGGTGGTCGGACCGGACGGCGAAGTCGTGCGCGTCGTGGGAACGCTGACCGACGTCACCGACGACCGCAACGCCAGGGAACGACTGCTGCACGACTCTGTGCGAGACAATCTTACCGGCCTGCCCAACCGCGAGTTGTTTTTTGACCGGCTCGAGTCGGCGCTGGTCTTTGCGCGGATGGATCAGAATCTTCGGCCGAGCGTGCTCGTCATCGACATCGACCGTTTCAAGCAGATCAACGAGCAAACCGGCGTCGCCATGGGCGACAGCATCCTGCTGACCATTGCGCACCGTTTAACGCGTATTCTGCAGCCGCAAGATACGCTGGCCCGCCTGCGCGGCGATGTTTTCGCGATCATCCTTGTGTCGGAAAACCATCCCGATCACATCATCGCCATCGCCGACTCCGTGCGGCGCGCGCTATCGACCCCGGTGCGCTTCTCGGATCGCGACATCGCGCTATTCGCCTCGATCGGCGTGGCCCTGTACGATCAGCAAGTCCATCCCGGCGCCGAAGACATGCTCGACGACGCGGAGATCGCTGTGCGTCACGCCAAACGCGGCGGCGGCAATCGTATTGAGGCGTTCCGTCCGGCGATGCGCGCCCAGCGCGCCGACCGCACGACGATGGAGTCCGACCTTCGCCGCGCGCTGGAGCGCAACGAGATAAAAGTGTTCTTCCAGCCGGTCGTTCGTCTGGAGGATCGCACCATCGCCGGCTTCGGGGCGATGTTGCGCTGGGATCATCCGCGCCTTGGTCGCCTCGAACCATCGCAATTCATGCCTTTGGCCGAGGAAACCGGCCTCGTCGTCGATCTCGGATTGATGGCGCTGGAGCGCACCGCCCGCGAACTTTCCGCCTGGCAGCGCGCGCTTGCCGTCGATCCGCCGATTTTCGCAACCGTTGGCGTTTCGTCACGCCAGCTCCTGCGTCACGATCTGCTACGCGACGTGAAAAGCGTGTTGATGCGCAACGCCACGATCCCCGGCAGCCTCAAACTCACGATGACCGAAGCCCTGGTAATGGAGAATCCCGAGTTCGCGGCGCAGATGCTCACTCGGCTCAAGGAGCTGGGAGCCGGTCTGGTGCTCGACGAATTCGGCGTCGGCTATTCGTCGCTGGCCTTTCTGCAACGTTTCCCCTTCGATACCGTCAAGATCAACCGCACGATGGTCAAACAGAACGACAACGCCGCGCGTCCGGTCATTCTGCGGTCTGTCATTACCCTCGCCAAGGAACTCGGCATGGATGTCGTCGCCGAAGGCGCCGAGACCGAGTCCGATGCGATCGAACTGTATCAGCTCGGCTGCGGTTTCGCGGAGGGCTCGGCCTTCGGCCGGCCGATCAGTTCGCTGGAGGCTCGCCGCCTTGTCGGGGCCGCGCCCGAAGCGGCGTAAAGCGTCGTGAAGACGTCGCCGGTCGAACAACTCTCGCCTCTGGAAGCGCGCGCCGAGCATGCGCGACTGGGCGAAGAGATTGAACGACACGACCGACACTACTATCAGCAAGATGCGCCGGTGATCCCCGACGCCGAATACGACGCGCTGCGGCGTCGTTACGAGGCGTTGGAGAAGACTTTTCCGGAACTCGTCACCGAGCAATCGCTGACGAAAAAAATTGGCGCACGGCCATCGGAAAAATTCGCGAAGGTCAGACACGCCGTTCCGATGCTGTCGCTCGGCAATGTGTTCTCCGACGGGGATGTTGTCGATTTCCTGACGCGCGTGCGACGGTTTCTGGGTCTGCCCGAGACGGCTGAAATTCGCTGCACGGCCGAACCCAAGATCGACGGCCTCTCCTGCTCGCTGCGCTATGAACGGGGCAGGCTTGTGCAAGCCGCGACCCGTGGCGACGGTTACGAGGGCGAGGACGTGACCGCCAATATCCGCATGCTGCGCAGCCTGCCGCAGCGCCTCACCGGCGATCCGCCGCAAGTGCTTGAGGCGCGCGGCGAGGTCTACATGACTCATCTCGACTTTGCGGCGCTGAACGAACGCCAGACGGCGGCGGGCAAGCCGCCCTTCGCCAATCCGCGCAACGCCGCTGCCGGTTCGCTGCGCCAGCTCGACGCCGCCATCACCGCCGAACGCCCACTGCGCTTTTTCGCCTACGCCTGGGGGGAGGTTAGCGACCCGCCGGCGATGACCCAGATCGGGATGCTCGACGCCTTCGCCTCTTACGGCTTGCCGGTTAATCCTTTGACGCATCTATGCAAAGGCGAAGCGGATATGCTGGAGCATTATCGCCGGATCGAAGCTCAGCGCGCGACGCTTGGCTACGATATCGACGGCGTTGTTTACAAGGTGGACGACATCGCCCTGCAGGAGCGTCTGGGGTTTGTTTCGCGTGCGCCCCGTTGGGCGGTGGCGCATAAATTTCCGGCCGAACGCGCAACGACCGTGCTCCGCGAGATCGAAATCCAGGTGGGCCGCACCGGCGCGCTGACGCCGGTGGCGCGGCTGGAGCCGGTGACGGTCGGCGGCGTCGTCGTCTCCAACGCCACATTGCATAACGAAGACGAAATCGCCCGCAAGGACATTCGTGTCGGCGACACCGTCGTCGTGCAGCGCGCCGGCGACGTTATTCCGCAGATTGTCGAGGTCATCGACGACAAACGTCCGAGAGGAAAACGCTTTGTCTTTCCGCATCTCTGCCCGGTGTGCGGCTCGGCGGCGGTGCGCGAAATCGACGAAAAAACCGGCGAGGCCGGCGTCGTGCGCCGCTGCACCGGCTCGCTCGTCTGTCCGGCGCAGGCGGTTGAGCGATTGAAACATTTCTGTTCGCGCAACGCTTTCGATATCGAAGGATTGGGCGACCGTCAGATCGACTATTTTTACAAGGAGGGATTGATCCGCACGCCCTCGGATATTTTCACGCTGGAGGCGCGCGACCGCGCCAGTCTGACGAAAATAAAAAATCGCGAGGGATTTGGCGAAACCTCGGTGCGTAATCTCTTCGCCGCCATTGAGGCGCGTCGACGTATCGCCATCAATCGATTCATTTTCGCCCTCGGCATTCGTCACATCGGCGAAACCAACGCCCGCCGGCTGGCGCGTCACTTCACGGAGTTCGAGGCCTTGCGCGAAACGGCGCGCGATGCGGCGCCGGGAACGGAAGCCCGCGCTCGTATCGATACGATCGATGGCGTCGGCCCGGTGGTCGCCGAGGCGTTGCATGACTTCTTCGCTGAAACGCATAACGCCCGGGAACTCGACGCGCTGCTCGCTCAAGTAACGCTGGAGCCGATGCCGACGATTGCAGCCTCTTCCCCCGTTGCCGGCAAAACCGTTGTCTTCACCGGCGCGCTGGAGCGGCTCACCCGCGACGAGGCCAAGGCGCAGGCCGATCGTTTCGGCGCGAAAGTCGCGGGCTCCGTGTCGAAGAAAACCGATCTGGTGGTCGCCGGCCCTGGCGCCGGCTCCAAACTCGCTAAGGCGGCTGAACTCGGGATCGAAACGATCTCTGAGGACGAGTGGTTTCGCCGCACCGGTCAGGCGTAAGGCCGGACCAAAAATTCAGACCGCGCGCGCCCCCGGGGTTTCGTCCTTGCGATAGGCCGTGCCGAAAACATAATCCCACCAGATAGCATGAACGCCGAAGCCTTTTTCGGCGTCGCGAAAATGATGCAGCATGTGTAGACGCTTCACCAGCTTGCCGAATTCGGAGGTCGGCTGGCCATGATGCGTCCAGTAATGCACGCAATCGTAGATCACATAGCCGGCGATGAAGCCCGCCAGCACCGGCCAGCAGAAAACATCGCTGAACAACAGACGAATGACCCCGAGCGCGATCAGCATGATTGGCGCCGAGAGCAACGGCGGCATAACGAGGCGCAGCGGATCGCTGGGATAGACGTGATGCACGCCATGGATCAGAAACTGGAACCGCGGCCCCAGACCGAAGGGCAAGGGAAAGACGGTGTGAAACAGAAAGCGGTGGCCGAAATATTCCGTCAGCGTCCAGCCCAGATAGCCAAGCAGCAATCCAAACACAACGACGCCGGCGCTATTGAGGGTCAGCGAGTAGAACACAAGACCAAGAAAGATCGGCGTGTAGACGATTACCGGCGTGAGATGATGCACGCGCGACATCTTGTCGAGGAGATTATTCTCGAACAAACGAGGTGAAGCGTCGAGCGCCTCGTTCGAGGAGGCATTGGAAGCATTTGAATTATCGGTCATGGGTTTACTCCGCCGCCGCTGCGACGGGCGCGTCGCGGTGGGCCGCCTGCACGACATTCTCCGAACGCGTGCCGAGCGAGTAGTCGGGATCGAAAATAAAGGTCACCAGCAGCGCAAACCATGATTTATGGCAGCGCAGGGTTTTGTAGAACTCGGGCGCCATTTCGGTGAGTTGCGGCAAGCGCGTCCACGGTATCTCATGAAAATCATGATGTTCGTTGTGGTAACCGATATTCAGCGCCAGCGTATTGAGCGGACCGTAATAATCGAAGGTGCCCTGATCGGGCGCGAAGCCGAAATGCTCCTGGAGCCAGCGCGCGCTGAGGGGATGCAGTCCGCCCACCGAAAACCAGAAGGAGAAAAACAGATAGAGCAGCGCGTTTGGACCGAAAGCGAGCACCATGAAGAGATCGAAGGCGACAATGACGGCGACATTGATGTAGGTCCATTTGCCCCAGATGGGCACCGTTCCTTTCAGGCGATTTAGTCGCGCGAGCTGGATCGCGGGGAAAGCGAAGAGCCATGCCGCCTTGCGCCATGTGCTGTTGCCAACCCACTCGACCTCCCAGCGGCTGGGAATATCGGCGTCGTAATCATAGGCGGAGAGATGGGAATGATGCTTGATGTGATAGCAGCGAAAACCCATCGCGGTCGGGAAGCCGTTGGGCAGATCGGCGAGAATGGCGGTCCATTTGTTGGCCAGCGGATTGTCGAAGACGCAATTATGAATAGCGTCGTGGATGATGACGAAATTGGCGTGATTGGCGAAAGCGCCGACGCAGATCCCCAGAATAAGGGATAACCACCAGTACGAGAGGCCGAGAGAGCCCATCAGAGCGGCGATCAGGAACTGGCCGACAAAGATGCCGGCTGTGATCCTGAAGGTCACCGGGTCAGCGCCGAATAATTCGCGGACCTGCGGATATTTTTCGAGTATCAGCCGGCGGCGCTCGACATGCGAGCGGTCGGCGCCAGTGGATGTGACCGAAATGCCGTTCATGTGCCTGAATCCTGTCGTGCCGCAGTCTCGTCGACGCGTTCGCCTTCACGCAACGAGACGTTATCTGGCGTCTTCAGACGCTTTTCATAGATCCTGTGAATTTTATCGACCTTGCCGCCGAACATTTCAATCGGCCGGCGCATCGGGATATTGTCCTCCAGCACCCAGCCGGCCTCGAGGTGCTGACCGGGCGTGCTCGCGCCGCGGCGGCGGGCCTCCTCGACAATCGTCATCAGGATCAACCCGCCGGTGGCGCTGTTTTGCAGGGCCTTGCGTGTGCCGAGCAAGGCGATCCGCACCGAGATAAACTTGTGATTGCGCATCCGCGACCACAGCCGCGCCCAGCCGAAGGGCAACAGCCGGCCGTCGAGATCGGCGATAATCTCGCAAAAATTGGGCAAGGCGACGACGAATGATTGCGGCTTCCCGTCGAGTTCGACGACGAGCCCGTAATCCGGCGGCATGATGAATTTCAATCCATCGGCGGTGGAGTCAAATTCTTCTTTGGTGAAGGGCACATAGCCCCAGTTGCCGCTCCAGGCGTCATTGAAGAGGTCCGTCATGACCGAAGTCTCGACAGTCTTGAGGCGCGACATGTCAAGCGTTCGCACCCTGAGCCGCTCGGCCCACTCCTTGCGCAGCGAAAAACGCGCTTTTTCTTCGGGCCTCCTGTCGCTCTCGTCCCACCGGTAGGAGATCAGATCGCGCGCCTTGGCGTAGCCCAGCGCATCGAGATGAGCGGCGAGATAGGCCGGATGCCAGGGCATCAGGAACATCGGCGTCGCCTCCTGGCCCTGGACCAGCAGGCCGCATTCGGAGTTGACCGAGGGAGAAAAAGGGCCGCTCATTCGTTCGGCGCCCCGGGCTCGCAACCAGCCCTCCGCCGCAGCGAGAAGGGCGCGCACGACTTCGATGTCATCAATGGCGTCGAGGGCGCCAAATTGCGCGGCGCTGGCGCCGACCGGGATTATATCCTTGTAGATTTGCGCGGCGATCCTGCCGACCCATTCGCCATTGCGACGAGCCAGGAATTTCTGCTCTTCCACCAGCCGGTAATGTGGATTCAGGCGATGAGCGAACAGAGTCCAGCGCTCGAGATCGAGCGGCGGCACGTAACCGCTCATGCCCCGATACAATTGCCGGGGCAGTTTGCAGAAGGTCGTAAAGCGGAAGAGGCCCTCGACGGGCACAATCTCGATCTGCGCCATGGTGTCAGTCCTAAAGATCGTGCTTCGCGAGCGAAAGCGTCATGATGACGCGGCCGAGCTCTCCAGGGCGGCGGGCGCGCGGCGGCTGGTCACGCCAGACATGGCTTCGGCGACAATTCTCTGCGCCTCCTCGCTCACCGGCGGGATGCGCTTGAGACAGGCGATCACTCCGCGGATTTCCTCCTCTGTATGATTGGTCGAAAAGAAGAAGCGAAGCCGCGGGCCGTCCTTTGGCACGCCAATGCGGACCACCGGAGGCACATAATACCCCTCTTCCAGCAAATGCTGGGCCGCCCACATGGTCTCGATGTCGCTGTCGAAAAGAATGGGCACGACGCCGCGGCCGATCGCCGGGCCGGTCGAGAAGCCATTCTCATGCGCCACCTGTCGGAACAATTCGGCGTTGGCGGCGAGCTTGTCGATCCGCCAGGTCTCCTCCTGCATCAGATGCAGAGCCGTGCGCGCCGCCGTCAGAATTACCGGCGAAAGACCGACGCTGTAGACGAATCCCGGCAGAGTGAAGCGGAACCAGTCGATCACGCCCTTTTTGGCGCAGACGTAGCCGCCACATGTTGCGAGCGATTTCGACAGCGTGCCGACCACAAGATCGATGCGCGAGGCGTCGACGCCCTGATGTTCGGCGAGCCCGCGCCCGGTCTTGCCGAGAACGCCGAGCGAGTGCGCTTCGTCAACCAGCAGCCAGACCCCGTGACGATCGCGAATATCGAGTAGGCGCGGCAGATCGGCGGTATCGCCGTCCATGCTGTAGACGCCTTCGACGACGATCAGCACATTGCGATACTCCTCGCGTTTGCGCTGAAGCAAATGTTCGAGATGATCCAGATCATTGTGGCGGAACTTGATGACCTCCGCTACCGCGCCGTCCGTGCCGGAAACGATGCTGTTATGCGCCAGTTCATCGATAAAAATCGCGTCGCGCTTGCCGTTCATCAACCAGGCGATGGTGGTGACGTTGGCGAGATAACCGGACACCAGCGTCAAAGCGCTTTCCATACCGATGAATTTGGCGATTTCCGCCTCGAACAGCTTGTGGGTCGAGCGTTCGCCGCCGACCAGACGCGACGCCAGCGCGCCGATGCCCAGGTCGTCGATCTCTCGCTTCGCCTCGGCCTTGATCTGCGGATGGCCGGCGAGACCGAGATAATCGTAATTTGCGAAGCTGACGAAATTCTTGCCTTTTGCGGCGCGTTCGGCGCGCAGCTTGTCAAGCTGGGCAAAAAACGGATCGTTCAACTCCAGAAGCGCGCTGCCGGCGAGACGGAATCTCCGCGCGGCGAAATCCGAAAGGCTTTTGTGCTTGCTCACGTAGGTCTCACGTAGGTCGATGTCCCAGTCCTGGCGGGGCGCCCGGCGCGCCGCGACATCGGGGCGCAAATCAGTGCGGCGCCCCGGGGATGAACGCGTTGATTATCACCACGGCGGCCCTGACGCCAGTCTCACGGCTCTGGCGCAGCGCGAGCGCTTTCTTTATTGATTTCTCGATGACTGAGCCCGGCGCCCTCCCCGGAAGACCTCCCACGTTCCGTCAGCCGGCGGATGCCCCCCCGATTTTGCGGCTAAGGGTCGCGGGGGTTTGCGTTGCGCGCGGCGGGCGGCGGGTTCTGGACAATGTCGATTTTCGTCTGGCCGGCGGCGGCGCGCTGGTGGTCACCGGCCGCAACGGCGTCGGCAAATCGACCCTGCTGCGCGCCCTCGCCGGGCTTTTGCCGCTCGCCGCCGGGACCATTGCGCTGGAAGGCGGGGCGCCGGACGCCGATGTCATCCGACTTTCGCATTATCTCGCCCATGCCGACGGCATGAAAGCGGCCTTGAGCGTCGGCGAAAACCTTGATTTCTGGGCCGCTTATCTTGGCGGCGGGCGTGACCGGCGCAGCCGTCCCCCGGCCGAGGCGCTGGCGGCCGTCGGCCTCTCCCACGCCCTCCATGCCCCCTTCGGCGCGCTCTCAGCCGGCCAAAAACGACGCGCGGCGCTGGCAAGGCTTCTGGTCGTCTGGCGGCCGCTCTGGCTTCTCGACGAACCGCTAACGGCGCTCGACCGCGCGTCGCGGGAAAAAATCGCGCAAATGATGCAAGCGCATTGTTCCCTCGGCGGCCTGATCGTCGCGGCGACCCACGAATCGCTCGGGCTCGACGGCGTCGCCGAGCTGGCGCTGGGGGCGCCGGCATGACCTCGGCGGTCTTCGCCCTGTTTTTGCGCGAGTGGAGAATCGCCCGTCGCATCGGCGGCTCCGGCGCGATGGGCGTGGTGTTTTTTCTAACCCTTGTGGTGATCGTGCCTTTCGCCGTCGGGCCCGATCCCAATCTGCTGGCGCGGATCGGCCCCGCCGTCTTGTGGATCGCCGCATTGCTCGCGAGCCTGCTCGCTTTCGACCGCCTGTTTCAGGCCGACGCAGAGGACGGCTCGCTCGATTTGCTGCACATGGGCGAAACGCCCCTCGAAGTGGCCGTGCTGGTCAAATGCGCGGCGCACTGGATGGCCACCGGCCTACCCCTGATTTTCGCCGCGCCGTTTCTGGGACTGATGCTGCAACAGGAGCGGATGGCGCTGCTCGGCGTCGTCGCCACCCTGCTGGTCGGCACGCCGGCGCTAACCCTGATCGGCGCGATCGGCGCCGCCGCCACCGTGACGGTGCGGCGCGGCGGCCTGCTCATGGCGTTACTGGTGTTGCCGCTGACGATCCCTGTGCTGATCTTTGGCGTCTCTGCGGCAGAGGCCGCGGCGGGCGGCCCCGTGCCCTTTCTTTCTCCTTTCGCAATCTTGTGCGCGATTACCCTGGTCGCCGTCGCGCTGTGTCCCTTCGCGGCGGCGGCGGCTTTACGCCATCTCGGCGAATAGGACCCGGACCGCCGCATCATGAAGAGACGACTGAAAGCCGTCGCGAAACGGCAAAAGGAGGCGTTGATCCTCCTCAATCTCTGCTTTTTCGCCTACCTCGCCTGGTGGCTGAGGAACAACATCGATTTCACGCAACTGATGCTCGCACTGGGCAACATCCCGCCAACGGCGATTGTTGCGTCGATGGCGATCAACCTTATCGATCTGACTTTTTATTCATCGCGTTTCGCAACGATCCTGGGTGGAAGGTTCTACCCCTCCCTGATCATCACGACGGTCGGCTTCACACTCAACAGTCTGTTGCCTTTCCGGCTCGGCGAGGGAGCCAAGATATATATTGGCCATACAATTTTCGATTACCCGGTCGGCGCGCTCGGAGTGTCTGTCGTTATTGAAAAACTGTACGATCTGGCGGCGCTCATCATTGTAGCGCTTCTCGTCGTGCTGGGCGCCGGGACGGGCGTCGTCGATCTCGGCGTGCTGGCGCCGCTATGTGCGATCGGGGCGCTGGGGGTCGCCGGCCTCTATGCGATCCGGGCGAATGCGGAAAATATTGTCGCGCATGTCGGCGACTGGCCAATCCTTAAATCCCTGGGACTGGATACGGAACGCGCGCGCGCCGACCTGAAGGCGATTGATCATCCGATTGGCCGGGCGGCGGCGTTCACTGCGGCGATCTGGGCGACGAATGTGCTTCTTGCGACATTCGCCTTCAACGCTTTTTTACATGGCGCCGGTCCGGGAGTTCTGGGCGCCATGACATTACTTTTGATCGTGGCGCTGGCGATCGCGGTGCCGACCAGCCCTGCCGGCCTGGGCGTCGTCGAGGCGGGGATCATGTCCTATCTCGTCGCCTTCAACGGCGCGAGCAAGGAGGAGGCGCTCTCGACGGCGCTGGCTTATCATTTCGCCATCACGACGCCGCATAGCTGCATCGCTCTCGCCTTTCTGGCCCGCGAGTTATACCGCAGGCTCGCGTCGAAGGCGCAATGACCTGTAACGCTCACCAGTCCCGATGCGGCCCGTGAAAGCGCGGTCCGGAATTGCGGACATAGCCCCGACTATCGTTCGCCCCGGAATGTCTGGCGGCTCCGGGATACATATTGTTCCAGCGCTGTAAGTGGCGGTGACTGTCGGAATGGCGTCCGCCTGAATGGGTGAAGTGGGGAACTTGCGCGGATTCGACTTTCCCGGATGCGCCTTTCTCGGATACGGCTTTTGCAGAAGAACCTTTTGTAGAAGCGACTTTTGCAGAAGCGCCCGAGACGCCGATCGCCAGCGCCGAGAGAATGAGGGTGGTGCGCAGGATCATGATGGCTCCTTTGATGTTAATGACGCATGTTTGAACGTCCGATGCGGCGAAAACACGACCAAGGCCAGCATGCTGGACGGGCCAGGAGGCCCCGGGCGCCTGGCCGCCCAAGCCAGCACTGAAAACACAGATCGCAAAAACAGGCTTGTGAGCCCTGTCTTTCGCGCCTAGCCTTCGCTGGAAAGCGTTCGTTTTGATTCGTCGAGTCGGCTCTCGCGGAGGCTGTCACGCTTCGCGCTTCGAGGAATCTGGGACCATGGATCGCGACCCCGCCCCCGTCACGGACGAGTCCCCTTCGCTTCAAAGCCTGAGCGATGCGCATTCAGGTCATCATGATCTCGCCGCCGAAGGCGAGAAATTCAAAGGCCGCGCGCTGCTCGTCGAACAGGGCCGCCACCGTTTCTTCTCCACCGTTCTCCCCAGCGACGTGCTCGCTCAGGCATGCGTTGTTGAACCGCGCAACGAGAACCCTATCGACGGCTTCCAGCGTCTCCTCGACGAACGCCGCGCCCGCGCCATCGCGAAATACATCGACACGGGATTCGGGACAGTGCCGGGAGCCATCGTGCTCTCGGCGCAAACCCGCGCGCATCTGCGGTATGACCGGGACAGCGGCGACCTCACGTTTCGCGCCGATCCGCGCGCCTTCCTGATCATCGACGGCCAGCATCGCGTCTTCGGCTTTCGGCTTGCGAAAAAGACGGTCAGCGCTCCTGTGGTGATTTACAACCGTTTAACGCGCGCGCAGGAATGCCGGCTGTTCATGGACATCAACACCAAGCAGAAACCGGTGCCGGGCGAATTGCTGCTCGATATTCGCCGTCTTTCCGAGGTGGAATCGAAAACCGACGCTCTGCTGCACGACGTGTTCGATCTGTTTTTCCAGCGCGAGGACAGCGCGCTGAACGGGCTTCTCAGTCCGGCGGAAAAACGCAAGGGCATGATCTCGCGCGTCACTTTCAATGCGGCGCTGCGGTCGATCCGCAAAGCCTTCGAAGGCGCCCCAGCCGCCGACGTCTACGACGTGCTTAACCCCTATCTGCTCGCCTGCCGTCGAGGGCTGGGGCTGCACGATCTCGACGCGCAACTCGCCAATCCGGTTTTATTCAAAGCGCTGACGCAGCTCTTCGTTAATGTTGCGGAACGCGTCGCCGACCGTCATGGCGGACACTACACCGTGGCGAATTTCGAGGAAGTGTTGATCCCCTTCTTCCGGCGGCTCAAGAAATCCGAACTGCCGCGCGCCGGCCTCACCACCGCCGCGCTGCATGAATATTTCGCTAAGGCTTTGTCTTCGGGATTTCTCATCAAACAGTGGCTTTTTGCCTGATCGGTTCGGGAGTTTCGCGATGGGCGAAACCATGCTCGGTCTTTTCCCAATGAAACGGCCGCAACCATAATTCAGAAAACGCCCGCCAGGCGGCGAAGGTTAGCATGGCGAGCCACACCGGCAGAAATAAAAGCATTCGCCAATGACGCACAAGCTTTCTACGCCGGACGCCCATCCAGAGGGGCCAGAGCAGCGAGACCACACCCAGCGCGGCGACGCCGCACCAAAGAAACGCGAGGGCCGTTTCGACGCCGCCCTGCGGTCTTAACAAATCATCATAGATCACATCATGAAGGAAACGCGCCGCGAAAAATGGCCCGAACAGCGGTCCAAGGACGCCTCCGACAAACATAGCGATCACCGCCGCAGCCCGACGCCACCCCAACTCTCCAAACAATCTCGCCGGGTGACGACAATGCGCCAGCGCCGTTTGCATCCATCCCTTGAGCCAGCGGGTGCGCTGGCGCGCCAGGGCGACGAAGTCTCCCGGCGCTTCCTCCCAGGTTTCGGAGTCGAAAGTGCGCACAGCGTAGCCCGCGCGGACCAAACGCAGGCCGAGATCAGCGTCCTCGGTGACGTTAAAAGCGTCCCAGAAACCGATTTCGCGAAGGGCCTCGATGCGAAAGTGATTGGAGGTCCCGCCGAGAAACAACGGCAGATCGAGCGCAGCGAGACCTCGGTTATAGACATCGAAGAGCGCCGCATAATCCATGGCGAAGAGGGCCGTCATCCAGTTCTGTGACGCATTGTCGATCGCAAGGCTGGCTTGCAAACAGGCGACCTCCTTCGGCAAAGAGGCGAATAACGCAGCCGCGCGCCGTAACTGAGCCGGCTCCGGCACATCCTCGGCGTCGTAAACCGCCACCAGCGACCCCCTCGCCAGCGGCATGGCGACGTTGAGGGCGCGCGGCTTGGTGCGTGGCGCGCCTCTGGGCGCAACGACAATTTCACTGGGCGCTTTGGGGGAATGCGCGCGCAAGGCTTGAGCCGTGGCCTCATCGTCGATTTCGACGACAAATTTCACATCGAGCTTGGCGCGCGGGTAATCGAGCCGATCGATAGCGCGGGCCAATTGTTGCACAACATTAGCCTCGCGATAGAGCGCGATGACAATAGTGTAGACGGGCAAGGTTGCGTTATCGAGGTTTTGTCCGCGCGGCGCGGGCGAAAAACTGGCGGCGCAGGCCAACAGTCGCAGCGCGATCGACGCCAGAAAAGCCAGACCCAGCAGCATGCCGCTGCCGCGTGCGATGGGCGCCAGGGGCGCGCACAAGCCGGCGAGCAGCGCCATGAGCAAAAATGTGGCGACCAGAAGCGGCCTACGGGCGCGCAAAGAGGCGCGCGCGGAGAGTTCGCCATCAATCCGCTCAGCGCTGAAAGCCGCCTGCTGCGCCGCCTGCGCTGAAGCGGCGCGGCGCACGGCCGCCGTCAGCAGCATGGGCGTGGTGATAACAAAGAACGGGAGTTCGCCATCGACCCGTGACAGGCTCATCAACCGCAGGATCGCAGGCCCGGTCGGGGCAAACAGCCAATGCGCGCCGTCAATCGGCCGATGCAGCCGCGCATAGCCGTCCATAATGGTCATCATTCCTTCCGGCGCGACTTCCGCCTGATCCTCCAAAAAGGGAACGCCAAGCTGCGACGCCAGCGCGCGGTAAAAACAGCTTTCGGTGACGATCCCTTCCGCCAGCAACGCCCGGTCGGCGGAGACGCCTTGCCGACGGGCAAGGACAGAAGCCCTGGCAAGCCGCGCCCTGGAGACCCCGTGGCGCCGAAGAAAATCGATCTCAACCGGAAACGCCTTCGAACCCGGCGTCACGGACGAAAAACTGTCGACCAAAGGCCTGCTCATGCCCTACACACCGCTGAGATGGATCAGAGACCGTGTTGACTATCATCCAGTATTGGAGCGCTGGCAATCGGCGGCGCCCGGCGGCATTTGCGCTGGGGGCGCTGATGCTGGCGGCCGCGATCGCCAGCGGGGCGGCGCGCGCCGGATCGCCCGCTGGTCAATCGCCTCCCTCGTTCTGGGACCCAAACCGGATGCCGGAGAAGCCGGATCTCTCCGCAGCCCGGCAAATTCGTTTTCTGACCGAGGACGATTATCCGCCCTTCAATTTCCAGACGCCGGACGGCCAGCTAGGCGGTTTCGACGTCGAGCTTGCGCGCGCCATTTGCGCCGAGCTTGCAGCGACCTGCACGATCCAGCGCCGCGGCTGGGATCTTCTGCTTCCCTCGCTCGCCGACAACAGCGGCGACGCTGTCATCGCAGCGATGGCGATCAACGACGAAACCCGCTCACAGGTCGATTTCACTGCGCCTTACTTCCTGACTCCCGGACGCTTTGTCCTGCGTCGGGACTCGCTGCTGAAGGACATTGCCCCCAACAAGCTGGGCGACCGCTCGGTGTCGGTGGTCGCGGGGTCACGTCATGAAGCTTTTCTGGCCGCCTTTTATCCCAGGGTGACGCGCGTGGCGTTCGAGACGCCGGCTCTGGCCCGGACCGCGCTGAAAGCCGGCCGCGTACAGGCGCATTTCGGCGACGCGACAACGCTATCCTACTGGCTTAATGGCTCCGAAGCCGGCGACTGCTGCGAATTCAGGGGCGGGGCCTTCGTCGATCCGCGTTTTTTCGGCGACGGACTTGGCGTCGCCGTCAAAAAGGGCAACCTCCCTCTGCGGCGAGCGCTGGATTACGCCCTCGCCCGTCTCGCCCGTCGCGGCGTGTTCGGAGAAATGTACCTTAAATATTTCCCGGTCGGTCCCTTCTGAGCGACCCTGATTGTCGTAAACGCCGTCCAACGCCTGCCTATTGCCGCAGCGCCCGTCGACGCGCGGCGACTGCCCGCCGCGCGGCTTCGATCGTTCGCGCCAGGACCAGCCGATGGGTTTCGGCGTCGGCGGAATGTCTGCGTAGGGCGGTTTCGTAATTGTCCGCCGCCCATGCCGTGGCGGCGGCCCCGATGGCCAGCGCCGATCCCTTCAGCGCGTGCGCCGCATCGGCGCGCCGCGCCGGATCGCCTCCCGGAAAGGGCGCCGCCAGTCGCGCCAGAATTTGCGCCGCCTGTTCATCGAACAGGGACAGCAGTTCGTCCTCCAGTCCCGGGTCGCCAAAAGTCTGTCGCGAGAGATGCTCGATATCCAGATCCAGGCAACCCGACGCGCCCATCGACTGCTCGCCGCCCCGAGTGGACGCCGGTCGACGACGCGCGCCAGCTTCCACGACCCCCGCCAACATTGATGCGCCCTTGCGCCAGACCCGTTCCATGAAATTCGCCTATATGTCTGTTTTGAAATGATATAAATCGACGCTCAAGCTGGCTTGCCCCAAAGATCGCGCTCTGAATGCTAGAGCTTGTCAATAAAATATGGAAGTTCTGTTAACGACATTTCCACATGGGGAGAGCCGCATATTTCAATTAGATCGATGAGAGGGTAAGAATTAGTTAATAATTGGCGCGGGTCAGGTCGGCCCGGAGCGTGGTTGGGCGATCGTCGTCATGACGATGTATCGCCCGGCCAGCATTTTTGTGCATGCGGCGACCGCCCTGGTCGCCCGGAGAATCCATGATGTCGAACTCGGGAAAAATCCAGGACGCGGCGAGCGCCGCCTTGTCGGCAATCGAGGAGGCGCTTGATCTGAACGCCCTGCCAGAGCCGGCGGAAAGCGCTGGGGAGGTCCCTTCCGAGATCAGGACCGACAGGGGCGACGCAATCGACGCCCGGGACACAAGAGCGAACAACGACCCGATGAGCGCGCGCCCCCCGGCGTTGCAGAAGCCGTCCGTCGTATCGCCCGCCGAGACGCCCGCCAATGACGATCGCAGAACCATCGGTGAATTGCGCCAGGCCCTGCAACTGCCGCAGGATCGCACAATCATGGCGGCGACCTTCGGCTCCATGGCGCTATGGACGCTCGCCTGGACCCTTTATGTCTACTTTCATAAGGGAGAGATTCTTGGCGACGGCGGGCCGCTCATGTCGCCCGGCGCCCTTCTCAGCCTTGCCGCACTGGTCGGGCCTGTCGCGTTTCTGTTTATCACTGGTCTGATGGCGCGACGCGCCCACGACATGCGCCATGTCGCGAACTCTATGACTGAAGTCGCGATCCGCCTGATCGAACCTGAAAGCGTCGCCACGGAGCAGGTTGTGTCTCTGTCCCAGGCGATCCGTCGCGAGGCCGCCTCAATGGGCGACGGCATCGAGCGCGCCCTGGCCCGCGCCGGCGAACTCGAAGTCATCGTCCGCACCGAAGTCACCAATCTCGAACGCTCCTACGCCGAAAACGAGCGTCGCATCCGCCAGTTAATTGACGAACTCACGCGAGAGCGCGAAGCGATCCTCGTCAACGCCGACAATGCGCGCACGTCATTATTCGGCGCGCGCGATGCGCTTTCCCAGGAGCTTGCCGCAACCTCCGCGCATCTCGCCGAAGCGGTCAGCGCCGCTGGCGCCCGCGTGACAGCCTCGCTTGGCACCAAAAGCGAGGAGATCAAACTCGCTCTCGAAAAAGCTGGCGACGGCTTCGAAACGACCCTCTCCTCGCATGGCGACAAAGTCGTCAGCGTGCTTGCGCGGGCTGGCGACGACGTCACCCAAAAAATCATCGACGCCAGCGAAACCATGACCCGCGGGCTCAACGACGGCGTCGAGGACGCCGGACGACGCTTGCAGGCGAAAAGCGACGCCCTGGGCGAGGACCTGTCTGCGCGCGGCGCAGGCTTTGTCGAAAAACTCGACGCTTTTGGACAAGGATTCAATCAGTCGATCAGCGAACAGGGCGACAGGATTGTCGGTCGTCTGTCAGAAACCGGCGCGTCTATCCACGAGACAATCGCCAATCATGGCGGGGCGCTCGACCGCTCTCTGGCCGACACTTCCGAGCGACTTGTCACGCGCGTCGCCGAGCAGATCACCCTGGCCAAATCCGCTTTCGACGGCGCCGAGACGCGTTTGGGCGCCTTGATGGATCATGCGCAGGACAGAACGAAGGAAGAGATCGACCGGCGCGCGCAATCGATGCAGGACACGCTGGCGCAAACTCTCGCGCAAAGCGCAAGCGCGCTCGCCGAACAGGTCGACTCGCTCCAGGAGCGTTTTATTGCGGTCGCCAATGAGGCGGTTTCCGCCATCGGCGCGCATGGCGATCGCGTGACCGAGACGCTCGCCGATCGCTTGCGGCGCTTCGAGGATGTGGCGATCGGGCGCGGCGGCGAAATCGTCGACCGTGTCGGTTTGCATGGACAAACGCTCGAAAAGACGCTTGTTGAGCGTCTGGCGGCCTTCGAGGAAGTCGTTCTGCGCAGCAGTTCAGAAGCCGCAACCCGCATCGCTGAACATGGCGATCGCATCAGCGCGGCTTTCACCGATGGCCTTGGCGAATTCGAGGAATCGCTCACGCGTCAGGGTGAAGAAGCGGCCAACCGTATCGCCGAAAACGCCAAACGCGCCAACGAAATTCTCGCCGGACAATTTGGCGCCCTCGACTCTACGCTGGCGTCGGCCAGCGCTGCGACGATCGCTCGCCTTTCCGAACAGGGCGAGCGCATGACGCGCGAGTCCTCGCTCCAGATCGCCGCTCTCGACAACAGCCTGACGCGACACAGCGAGGATCTTGCGGCGCGCGCTGTCGCCCATAGCGAACAAGTCGCCGCCAAAATCTCGGAAGGCGTTGCGCATTTCGAAGACACCCTGCTCCGCCAGAGCGAAGACGCGCTGGCCCGGATTTCCCAGAGCGGCGACGCCGTGGCTTCGACAATCGGTGAAAGCGTCGAGACTTTGCAAAACGTTTTGCAGCGAAGCGAAGACGCCACCGCTCGGATCGCCGAGGCAGGAGAAAGGGCGCATACGACTCTCACAGAACGCCTGGAGGCCTTCGAGGAGGCCGTGACGCGTCAAAGCGCAGAGGTCATCGAACGAAGTGAGCAGGCCAGCGCCAAACTCGGCGAGAGCGTGCGCTCCATGGCCGAAACTCTCGGCATGGAAAGCAAGACAGCGACCGCCAATCTCCTGGCGAAAAGCGAGGACCTCGGCGCCGCGCTGTCGCAAGGCGTCGCCGATTTCGAGGAGCGCATCATCGAGCGGGCCGCCGAAATCGGTCAGAAACTGGCCACGCATTCGGAGACTGCCAGTGCGGAGCTCACCGCTCGTCTCGAAGCCTTCGAGGAGACCGTGCTGCGGCGCTCGGAAGGCGTCCAGGACATCATCGCCGAACAGACCCTTCGCGTCGACGATCTGCTTGGCGCAAGGGTCGCGGTCATGACCGAGGCGGGCGAAACGCTGCGCCAAAACCTCGACCACACAACCTCCGTCGTCGTTGCGGCCCTGTCCGACAACGCCGGGGCATTGCATGAGCGTCTGACGACGACCGCCGGCGACGCCGTGCTCGCCATCGCCACCCAGGGCGAAAGAATGGCCGAACAACTCGGAGATCGCCTCAAGACGCTCGAAACGTCGATGCTCTCGCAAGGCCACCAGGTCATTTCGACCCTATCCGACCAATTGGGTCGTTACGAAGAAAATCTCGTCCGAGACGGCGGCGAACTCGCAGAGCGCATTGGCGGCCACGCCACGCGTCTTTCCGAGGACGTGGCCCAACGTCTCGACGCCATCGAGAAGATTATCGGCGATAAGGGAGACGCGCTGGTTCAACGTCTTTCCGAGCAGACGGCAGACGCCGATGCGCGACTGGGAGAGCGCGCCAGCACATTGGTCGAGGCGGTGGACAACCGGATACAGGCCATCGATCAAACTCTTGCACAGCATGGCGGCGCGCTGGTCGACAGAATTGTCGCTCAGACGGACCATCTCGCTTCCAGAATTGGCGACAACTCCCGGCATTTCTCGCATGAAATCGATCAGCGCCTTGGCCTGCTCGATCAAGCGATTGACGTGCGCGGTTCCAAGCTTCTGGAGGCCTTCGATGCACGGATCGAGGAGCTTAATCGCGCATTCTCGGAAAAGGGCGGCGCAGTCGTCGAAAAAATCGGCGAACAATCTCAGGAACTCGCAGCCTCGTTGAACCAATCAATTGGCGCTTTCGAGGACATCGGCGTTGCGCGCGCTAAAGAGGCGACCGAACGTGTTGAAGCGCTGGCGCAGAAGATGGACGCAGGTCTCAGCGCCGGCGGAAAACGACTTGAAACATCGCTCGCCACCCATGCGCTGGAAATCGCCCGCGCTATGGGAGAAGGCGGCCGCACGATGTCCGCCGCGCTCGACGACAGACTGAAGCAGCTTGAGGAGAAGCTCTCCGCTCGCGGCGGCGAACTCTCGCAGGTGCTGGAGTCAGGCGCACAACGAATTGATAATGTCTTCGGCAAAAACGCCGATGAAATCTCGCAAGCGCTGGATGGCCGGATCGAACGTCTCGAAAAAAATGTCGTCGAACGTCTCGGACTGGCGTCGGCCGAACTGGGCGAACGCAGTCGCGCGATCGTCGATGCTGTCGGCGCGCGGCTGGAGGACATCAATCAGATCCTGTCGGAGGCGCGACGCGAACTCGACACGACCTTGCACGCCCGCACGGGCGATCTCGGTGCGACGCTGGCGGCCCGGATCGGGGAGATCAGCGCATCGCTGGAGAGCCGACTGGGACAATTACAGTCGACGCTTGACCAGGGACTGGATGGCGTCGAAACCGCCCTCGGGGAAAAGGGCGGCGTCGTGACGCGCGAACTCGCCAATGTTGGCGAACTCGTCGCCAACGCCATTGAGAGCCGAGGTTCGGCCATCGCTCGCCATCTCGCTGAAAGACGCGACGAACTGGTGCGCACTCTCGATCAGTCCCAGAGCTCACTCGCACGGGCCATCGAGGAAGGAGCGAACGCATCGATCACGGCGCTGATGGAAATGAATGATCGTATCCGCGCCGACTTGCCGGCAGTCGTCGCAAAGCTCGATGAAACCAATGTCTCCCTCTCCAATATCCTCGACAAGACCGGCGGCAATCTTACCGGACTGGAGGCGGAGATTGGCAAACGTCTGGTCGAATTCCGAGAGGTCGTCGGCAATATCTCGGCTCAGGTAAACCAGCTTGGCGCCGTCTCCAGGGATACGATGCAGGGCGCAGAGGCTTTCGTCGGCTCTCTTGAGCAGAGACACTCTTTGCTTATCGACAGCGCGCAACAGCTCACGCAGAGTCAGCAAACGCTGGACACCGCTTTCGACGAACGTCACGCGGCGCTGGCGCGCCATGTCGCCCAGCTCGAAGAAAAGCGCGCCGCCTTCGAGGTCTCGATGGACGGACTGTCGGCGACGATGGAGAAGGCCCTCCAGACCATCGAAGAGCGTTCGCAGAACGTCGGGACTGCGCTTGAGGACGCCACAGGTCGGACTGCCGATTTGATCGAGAACCGTTTCGCGCAGGCCCGCGCGGCTGCGAAGGACGAGAGCCTTCTCGTCGCCGAGGAGATGCGCGTGGCGTTGGCCGAGGCGAATGCGGAAATGTCGAGGCTATTCCGCGACGCGCGCAGCAGTTTCGAAACAGCGGCAGGAGAAATCCGCGACCTCTCCGGTAAAATCCGCTCAGAAATCGAGGAAACGCGCGCCGAAGTTCGCAAGGGAGCCGAAGAATTACCGCGCGAGACGACGGCGCAGGCAACCGCTCTGCGCCGAGTTGTCATCGATCAGGTCAAGGCCCTCAAAGAACTGACAAATTTTGTCACCCGGTCAGGACAGGAGTTCGACATCTCCGCGCCGCCGCCCGCCGACGCGCCGAGCGCTTTTGCGCCGCCGCCCCGCCGGCTTGAGTCGATCGAGCGACCGGCTGCGCCCGCCCCGTTGCCCGAGCCTTCGCCTGACTTCAATCCGCAGCCGCCCCGCCAGCTTGCGCCGGTCGAGCGTCCGGCGGCGTCTGCTCCACTGCCCGAGGCTTCGCCTGACTTCAATCCGCCCCCGCCGCCCCGCCAGTTTGCGCCGGTCGAGCGTCCGGCGGCGCCTGCTCCGGCGCCCGGAACTTTGCCTGACTTCGATCCGCCCCCGCCTGCTCGCCCGGCTGTCCCGGAAGGCGGCTGGCTCAGCAGTCTGAAGGATCGCGTCGAACGGGGCGCGCCGCCGCCGGCGCCATTATTGGCCCCCGAGCCCACGCCATTGGCGCCCGAGCCGGCGCCGGCGCAACCTGAGGTTGCCAAAGGACTTGCCAATCTTTCTCTCGATATCGCCAGCATGGTCGATGATCGTGAAGTCGAAGACGTATGGCGCCGCTATCAAAGCGGCGAGAAAGGCGGGCTCTTCGGTCGGCGGCTCTACACGGCCCAGGGACGACAGACTTTTCTGGAGATCGGCCGACGTTACCGGATCGACCCGGAACTGCATGCCACCATCGATCAATATATCCGCAATTTTGAGGAGTTACTGGTCGAGACAAGCCGAGGCGATCTGGACGGCTCAAGGACACTGTCGTTGCTCACTGGCGTCACCGGCAAGGTTTACACCATGCTCGGCCACGCCACCGGTCGACTCGACTGAGGCTTTAGCGGCTCTACAGTCGTCGTCGCGGGTCAGGAAGCCGCGACGATGGCGTTTTCGAAATCAACTTCCGCCCGCAGGCTGTCCTGGTCGCGGCCGAGAGTGGCGACAGCACGGCGAATATCGCCTTCGTAATAGGCCACGATGCAGTCTCCGCTTTCCGGCGCGCCGGTAATTTCAATTCGATCCCAGGCCGCCGCATGACCGACATAGGAGATGGTCTGGTCGTAATGCTGGCTCCAGAAAAAGGGCGTCGCGTCGAATTTTTCTCGATAGCCGAGCATATTCCGGGCCGCGGTCCGCCCCTGGCGCTCCGCCACCACCCAGTGCTCCACCCGTAGACGACCGCCCGACGCCCTGTCTGGCCAACTGGCGATATCTCCGGCTGCGTAGATATCAGACGCGCTGGTCGCCAGAAACTCATCGACCAGCACACCCTTGTCGACGGCGAGGCCGGCCTGCTCGGCGAGCGCGAGATTAGGGCGGACGCCGACGCCAACAACAACGAGATCGGCATCGACGACGGCCCCGCTGCGCAATGTGAGGCGCCGGTCAGCGATCTGCGTCGCAATATCCCCGAGGTGAAATATCACGCCGTGGTCTTCATGCAGCTTTCGGACATGCGCGCCGAGCTCCGGACCCAGTATGCGCGCCATCGGTATGGCTTCCGGCGCGACAACGCGCACCTCTAACCCTCGCGCACGCAGGGCCGCGGCGACTTCGAGACCGATGAAGCTGGCCCCGATGATCGCCACGGTTTTGACGCCGGCGCAAGCGGCAATCAGGCGATCGCTATCGGCCAGCGAGCGCAAGTAATGCACATGCGGCAGATCGGCGCCGGGCGTCGTCAAGCGCACGGGGTCGGCGCCGGTGGCGATCAGCAACCGATCAAAGGCGATCTCGGCGCCGTCGTCGAGCGACAAACGTCGGGCGCGAGCGTCCAGCGCCAGCGCCCGACGCCCGAGACGAAGCTGAACGCCATGATCGCGATACCAGTCCGAAGCGCGCAACGGCAGCCAGTCGGGACTGGCGGAGCCGGCGAGGTAATCCTTGGAGAGATTCGGCCGGTCGTAGGGGGCGGTCTGGTCGGCGGAGACGAGTTCGAGCAAGCCGTCCCAACCCTCCGCGCGGAGAGTGTAGGCGGCGGCGAAGCCGGCGGCCCCGCCGCCGACAATAACGATGCGTTTGGGCGGGTCGGGAAGGACCACGGCGTTGGGCGGTTCTGGCTTAAGGGGCTCGCGGGCGAAATAGACGTCTCCGACGCGTTCGACGCGCCAGGCGCGCAAAGCGTCGAATGCCGGAGCGCGCGTCGCGGCGCCTGTTTTGAGACTGAAACAAGCGTGATGCCATGGACATCGGATCTCGTCTCCAACGACCAATCCATCGGCAAGCGGCGCATGATAATGGCTGCAATAGGCTCCCAGGACGAAGACCTGCGGCCCCCGGCGCACCATGATCGCCTCCTTGCCCGCGACATGGCCCGAGACCACGGCGCCATCGGGAAGATCATTCATGGCGACCCCCAGCGCGAAATTTGGGCCGGATATAACCTGCTGATCCGCCATGATCGCCTCCCGCTTCTGACGCGCCGTAATGGATTGCGCGCGCCTGCTGATGCGCAGGCATTTCCGCACATCCGGGGCGGTCGTCTCCAGAATGAGCGTTTTTGAGCAAAGGGCAAGCGCCAGACATGAGGCCGCCGGGATGGCGGGGCGTTTTCGCTGTCCGTGGCGGTAAAAAAAGCCCGGCCGCAGGGCCGGGCTTCAAAAATATTTCCTGGAGACATCACCCGTGCCGGATGATGCGTCGCCTCAATATTTCGCAACGACCGGAGCCGGGCTCCAGTTGACGTGATAGTTCACGCCCGCGCGAACGATGTTGCCGTTATAGCTACGCGATGCGCCAACGCCATAGGCCCAGGCATTGCCGGCGTCGACGATGGTTGTGCTCGCATAGCTGTTAGACAGGCTGTAGTAGAGATACTCGGCCTTCGCCGACCAGTTCGGCGCGAACATCCATTCAAGGCCGCCGCCAGCCGTCCAGCCGGTTTGCGTGTTGGCGTAGGAGAGGGCGCCGCCGCCGCCCGTGCCATCCGAACCACTGGTCGCCAGATAAACAGTCGAAGACACGCCGCCATAGGCGAAGCCGGCCGTGCCATACGCCAGCAGGCTCGGCGTCACGAGATAACCGACGCGACCGCGCACCGTACCGATATATTGCAGATTGCTCACCGCCTTGCCGAAGGTCGTATAGTTGACTCCGCCGCCGGAAGAAGCGCCCAGGTAGTTGACGCCGCCATTGCTGGCCGCCAATCCCTGGATATCCGCTTCGGCGCCGATAAGGAAGCTCGACATCTGATAGTTGTAACCAACCTGGCCGCCGCCGATCAGACCGCCGTAGTTATTGAACGCGTTGCTTCCAAGCGGCACGGCGCTGAGCGCAGGCGCTCCGCCATAGACTTGCAGTGAGCCGGAGTTACTGCCGGACCAGGCGCCACCGATGTTCGCGCCAACATAGAGACCGTTCCAGGTCAACGCCGGCGGTGGCGCAAGAACCGGCTCCTTGCGCGTAGGAAGATCGGCGGCAAATGAGGTCCCTGCGAATGATAGCGTCGTCATGGCAACGAGCGCGAGCTTCTTATTCATGATGTGGTCCTCTTGTGCAAATATATGGCGGGATTGATTGGTGTGTCGTTGACGCTCGCGAAAATTGAGCCTGTCACGAAATGAATTCAACATGGAAAAACAATAACGACATGAAATGTTATGAGGTGTGAGATAATTACAACAAATGCTTGATTTATTTGAGGACAAATCGCCTATTAATTACTCATGCTGTTTGTTTTGCGCTCAAATTCATGATGCGCGCATGGCTTGCCTTGGTTGAGAATCCAGAAATGCAAATGAGCTTGCGGTTCGTGTTCGCAGGGAAACAAACATTTTTTGAAATTGAGATGCGATTCGACTCAAGGGCCGATTGATCGGAAAGACGCTCTTACAAACACAACATTAATGCGTGTGCTGCACGCAGGTCTCTTACGACGGCGATCGGTCGCTCAAGAGATCCTTAAAAGCCTGCTCGAATTCGAGGTTTGTTTCGTCCCGGCGCGATGATTCGCGTCGGTCTGACAGATTGCCATCGTACTCTTGTGCGAGCGCATCGACGCCCTTTTCTGTTGCAATTATGCAACATTGCAAGTTTGGAACCGAAAAAAAATGTTGCTCATATGTCACAACGCTTTGAAACTTCCTTCAACTTGTGCCGATTTGCTGCACATAATGGCAATTGCCTATTTGATAACCTTGAATGCTCGTCGGGTCTCGAATGTCATTGCGTCATCGAATTCCTACCTCCCCCAGGAGATACTCCGATGAACCCGACCAAAAAGTTCTATCTGGCTTCGGCGGCGGCCGCCTGCCTCGTCACCTGTATGACCGGCGCCGTCCAGGCGCAGGTCTTTGACGAGAAATTTGAGATCACCGATCCGACTTTCGAACAGCGTTCCGCAGAAGAGAAGGCGATTGAACAAGGCCAGTCGGCCTCCTCAGCCGCGCAGCCCGCCAAATCAGGCAAGAAGAAAAAGGGAGAGAAGAGGGCTGAGGCCGAGGCGCCTCCGGCCCCTCCCGCGAAATGGACAGACACGCTCACCGTCGATGGCTTCGTCGAGGGCGGTATCGCGGTGAACCCGAACCAGCCCTTTAACGGTCTTAACTGGGGTCATCTCTACACCGATCGCGCCAACACGCCGATTTTCAACTCCGGCGTGCTCACCGTTCAGCGTCCGCTCGATCCAAAAGCCGAGGGCTTCGATTACGGCTTCAAGGTTCAGGGCATGGTCGGCGAGGATATGCGTTACAACCATTATATGGGCGAACTGGATTATGCGATCCCCTCGCGCACGCAGATCGGTCCGATCGAGGCGCATGGATTGATGCATTTCCCGATCCGTACCCCGATCACAGAAGGCGGCGTGGACGTAAAAATTGGACAGTTCGTCACGATGAACGGCGCGGAACTGATCACCGCCAAGGACAACCTGTTCTACAGCCACGCCTATATGTTCAACTTCGGCCCCTTCGTCGACACCGGCGTGATGGTGACGACGCATTCGAAAAGCTGGCTCGACATTTACACGGGCGTGATCACCGGCAACAACATGTCGATTGGCTGGCCGGGCGACAACAACCACGCCGTTTCCTTCCATGGCGGTTTCGGCTTCAACCTTCTTGACGGCAATCTCGTGATCATGGCGATCACCACGACAGGTCCGGAAAATCCGAAGCAGACGGACAGATTTGGAACTGGCTGGCCAACAGGCTTTTTCGCCAATGGCGCAGCCGCCGGCGGCGTCGGCGCGGCGTGGCCCTATCCGGTCGGACCTGACGTCAACGGCATGCCTTTCACCTCCAACATGAGCGCATGGGGCGTTCCGGGGCAATGCGCCTGCGACGTCAACAACGCGATCCGCTCATGGAACAACCTGACCACGACCTGGAAAGCGACTGACCGCCTGACAACAATCACAGACATCAGCTTCATGATGGAATCCGGCTGGAACCCGAGCTCCTTCGGCGTGCCTCAAAGGAACTGGGGCGTCACCAATGGCCTGATCGGCGCGGCGGGCGGCACTCCCCTGCCCCTGGGCGTCGTCGCGGCGCGGCCAATGGGCGTCACCGCCTATGGTATCGCCCAGAACGTCTCGTATAAGTATGACGATGTCTGGTTGCTCAAGGCGCGTCTCGAATACTTCCGCGACTCGAACAACTTCTTCGTGAGCGCCTTCCCGGGCTACTTCGATGCGTCGAACCTGCAGCATGGGTTCTGGTGCCCGTCCTGCATCAACCGGACCTACACGACGCTGCCTGGCTTCAGCCCGTTTGGTTCGTCAACGCAGGGCGGCACGGCCTATACCGGCACGAGCTATCTGGCGCTGACGGTTGGCACGACCATCACGCCGAAACTGCCCGACAACATCCCCTACCTGACGGGACTGATGATCCGTCCGGAGCTTCGCTGGGATCAGGCGGTGAATGGAACGGCGCCCTTCTTCAGCAAGAATGGCATGAGTTCATCGCAGGGCATGTTCAACATGGACATCATTCTGCCCTTCTCGCTGCTCTGAGCCGAAGGTCTCTTCAATCAAGAAACGCCGCCCGGAAACGGGCGGCGTTATGTTTTTGTCGGCAAGGTGTTTTATTGCGCCCGCTCGGGCTCGCCGGGCGGCTCCGCCGGCATCTCGGGAATCTGCTCTTGAGTCGGCTCCGGCGCCGGCTCAAGCCCCTTCATCTCGATCTCGACATCGGCGTCGCGCGTTGAAGTGACCCTGAAGACGTTTTGAAAAGTTTTACCGTCGTGACGCGCGATGGCGACATATTCGCCCTCGGCGAGCACTAGCGACGGAAAGGCGCCGATCAACTCGCGGATCACGTCCCCGCCAGGCGTGAGAACGGAAAAATTGGTGTTGGCCAACGCTTCGCCGCCCGGCGTCTTGACAAGCTTGAGGGTGATTGTCGCGGCGCGATGACGCAGCGTAGCCTCAATCAGCTTGCCTGCCGGAACCTTGAGATCGGCGGTAACGACGGAGTTGGTCGAATTATTGGCCCCCTGCGCGCCCTGTGAGGTGTCGAGAAGGGTTGAGACGATATGGTAGGCCCCCTCCGGCAAACCAATGACTTCGCCGGCCGGGGCATTGGCCAGAATGAGCCGGGCTTCCGAGTTCCCGCGCTCGGGAACATAAATCGATATAGACAAACGCTGCGGCGGTATTTTCGTTTCGCCCAGCATATCGACGAGTTTCAGCCCCCCGGCATTGAGCACTACCCGTTCGGTCAGCGCGCGATCTTCAACAACGATGCGGCGAGTCGCGCTGGCGAGACCGTAGCCGGCATGAGCGATATAGGCGCCGTTCGGCAGACGCAGGGTCGGCGTCGGGTCTTCAGATTGCGCGACGAGCCGATGCGACCCGTCGGTTTGCGCAAATTCCTCGAATACGCGCCAGACCAGTCCGGACTTCACCGGCTGGGCCTCCTGAGCAGCAAGGATAGCGCTCAGCCGCACCTGCGAGGCAGGCGCTTCCTCCGACGGCGAGTCGTCGGATTTGTGAGCGGCCTGACCATGATGCGGCGTCGGCGGAGCTGCGACGCCATAGCCCGGCGCGATCAGGATAAGCGCGAGAGCGGTTGCGGCTAGACGGTTCGATGCGATCATCACGGTCGATCTATGGCCCGGATCATGGCCTTTTGTCGATCATGCCGTGATCCTCTCGGACGGCGAGAAATTGCGCCGGCGTTCTCAGGATCGCTCCGGCGAAGCCGGCGCCGCGGATCTGAGCGCATCGGCGGATCAGGGTCGCTGGGTCCTGGTCGGGCGACAGGGCGAGATAAGCCGGAACATTCGCGGCAGCGGCGGCGAACGCCGCAAGGGACATCGCCGTGTCCGACGTCGACGCCGCAGGATCGGCCCCGATCGCCTGCGCCAGCGCATAGGGGTCATGAGCAAGCCCCTGGAGCCGGCGGGCGCCGCCGGAAAAATCGGGCAGCGCCAGCACGCCGGCCGCCGACTGCCCCGCCATAGCAAGAATCCCGACGGCCCCTTCAGGCCGATTCGCTCGCGCCTCGCGCACGGCGAGCTTTGCGGACAGTCTTTGAAGATCGGCGCGTCCACGACAATCGGCGAGCAAGACGCCGTCCGGCAAATCCGCTCCCAGCGCATCGAGTTCGGCCTCCAGCGCGCCGCTATCGGTGGGAGAAACGGCGACAAAAATCGCAGCGCGCATTCCGCGCGCGCGCGCCAGGCCGCGCAGCCCGCTTGCCGCGGCGACCGTCGGCAACAACAGGGCGGAGGCGCTGCAATCGTCAGCGGCCTCTATGGCCTCTGGGCTGGAAGCCTCATGAATGAAACGCATCAGCATCCTTGTGCGGCGCTCGACTGAATGCTCAAGTTTAAGATTATGTTTACCATCGAAGTTATAGTTTACGCGCTTAAAGCAGTCTCATGATGCGCAACTGGACTAAAGAGAATGATCTTGCGGCAATTCTTGCCCTGGGCGCAAACGGCTTCTGCGTCGAAACGCGCCGGGGCGGCGGAGGCTCTGGCCCGAGCCTGGCAGTCAGGCGGCCTGACGGAGCAGGAGCGGCGCGACGCCGAACGGGCGATGATGGCGCTGCTCGACGACCCTTCTCCCCCGGTTCGCCGGCGTCTGGCCGAATATTTCGCAGCAGAGACTCGGGCGCCCCGCGCGCTCGTCTCTGCGCTCGCCTGCGATCAATCCGATATCGCAGCGCCGGTGCTGGCCTGCTCTCCGCTGCTGACCGACGCCGAGTTGATCGACCTAGCAACGACAGGCGACGACCGAGCGCAGGAAATGATCGCACAGCGCGGCGTCCTTTCCTCGGGCGTCTGCGCGGCGCTGGCGGAAATTGGCGCAACAACAGCTGTCATCGCCCTGGCGGCGAACCCGGGCGCTGATATTCCGGAGTTCTCCCTGCGCCGGCTGGTGTCGCGACTGGGCGATCTCCCAGAGCTGCGTGAGGCGCTGCTGGCGCGCAGTAACTTGCCTGCGATTGTGCGCAGCGAACTGATCGCGGCGACGGCGAACTGCCTGCAATCGCTCGTCGTAGAACGTGGCTGGCTCGGCGAAACACGCGCATCGCTGGCGCTGAGGGAAGCGCGCGACCGCGCTAATGTCTTGCTCGCCAGCGACGCCGCAGAGGAGGCCGGGCCCGGGCTTGGCGATCTTGTGGCTCATCTGCGCCGCTCACAGCAACTGACGGCCAGTCTCGCGCTTCGCGCTCTTCTTTCCGGCCATCGCCCGCTTTTCGAAGCGGCTTTGATCGAACTCTCTGGCGTCAAAGCCTCAAAGGTCGCAGGTCTGTTGCGTCGCCCAAATGGCGCCGGTTTCGCCGCCCTGTTCGCGCGCGCGGGACTGCCTGAAAAATATCTTCCGGCGTTTCGGGCCGCGCTCGACGCCGAACGTCGTCATCGTCAGAAGTCCGCGCAGGCGTATGACGGGCCGCGGCTGTCACTTGTGATGATCGAAAATGTTCTCGCAGTCTGCGACGATCTCAATGATGGCGAACTCGATCGTCTTGTCGCCTTGCTGCGCCGTTTCGAACTCGAGGCGGCGCTCGAGGACGCGCGTGAGGAAATCCGTCATCTCGAAGAAAATGTAAGGGTGAACATGATTCTCTCGCCGCGCGAGCCTCCGAAGAGTGTCGAGCGCGGTCCACTGATTGATCTCTCGGCTCTTGAGACCACCCTGCTCAGGGCGGCGTGAAGCTCAGATCGGCACGAAGAAAGGACTCTTCTATTGCGGCGATGTCCGCTCAACCGCGTTGGCGCATCAGATTGTCGGCGCATCAGATGATTGTCAGCGCGCATCTGTGACCAATTTGGCACACCGTGGGTAAAACGACCTCACGAGAGCTTCAGGCGATTGCTATCCGCACCGGAAAACGGCTTACTCGCATCACGGGCGACGAGTCGCTCCAAACAATCAACTCGTGACACAAGGACTGGACATCCATGAAAAAATTTCTTCTCTCGGCCGTTTCGCTGGCCGTGTTGACCGGCTCAGCCATCGCCGCCGATCTGCCCACGCGCAAAGAGCCCGCCTACATCCCGCCGCCGCCGCCCATGTGGACCGGCTTTTACGGCGGTCTGAACGTCGGCGGCGGCTGGGATGCCGGCAACGGCAACGGCAACGCCTGGAACCTGCTGGGACAAAACGGCGGCGTGACCAACAATCTGTCGGGCGGCGTCATCGGCGGCGGCCAGGTCGGCTATAACTACCAGATCGGTGGCGCGGGACTGGGCGGTCTCGGTTCAGGCTTCCTGATCGGCGCGGAAACCGACTTCCAGGGCACCTCGTTGGGCAATCCCACGCCGCAGAGCAACTACTTCTTCGGCAATGGCTGGGGCCCGAGAGCCTCGACCAGCCTCAACTGGTTTGGCACGGTCCGCGGCCGCGTCGGCATTCTGGCTATGCCCACCCTGCTGATCTATGGCACGGGCGGCTTCGTTTACGGCAACGTCAGCCGCGTCGGCGGCGTTCTTGGCTGGGCCAACAATGGCTCGAACACGCAAACCGGCTGGACCGCCGGCGGCGGCGTCGAGTGGATGTTCCTGCCGAACTGGTCGACCAAGGTGGAGTATCTTTATTCAGACATCTCCGGCGGCAACAGCAACACTTGGGGCGGCAACTGGGGCACGAACATCAACAACGTGAACAACCACACCCGCTGGAACACGGTGCGCGCCGGCCTGAATTACCACTTCAACTGGGGCGCTGCGCCGATCGTCGCGAAATACTGATTTTTTGCGGCACTGCCGCAGAACTGAAAACATCAAACCCGGCCAGCAATGGCCGGGTTCTTGTTTTTTATCGCAGAGATTTCGCGCCTTGCGCCGGACGTAACGCGCGTGGCGACTACCCGACCCCGGCGCGGCCCTGCGTCACCGCCTCGCCACCGGAAAGAACCTGTTGCGCAAGCCCCGGCGCCTCGACCGCGACATTGAGGGCGAAGAACCGCGCCAATGCGGCGTATCGACCGGGAGAACTTTGGCCGATGTCGGCGGCCATGCGCGCAGCATTGTTGAGCAGGGTCGCGCCGCGCGCCAACGCAAAAAGTCGCAAAAAGGGCGTCGCTCCGGCAAGAGCCACGGCGGGATCGCTTTGCAGCGCTTCCACAAGAAATGCGCCCGTCGTCGCACAGGCTTCGACCGCCGCGCCGATGCTCGAACAAGAGCTTGCCTGCGCATGCGCGCGCATATCGTTCAGCTCTTGTCGGAACGCAGCGCCCTCCAGCAACGGAAGCTTGCGCGTGACAAGATCCATCGCCTGCACGCCGTTCGTTCCTTCGTAAATCGCGCCAATACGCGCATCACGCAAAAACTGCGCAGCGCCGGCCTCCTCGACATAGCCCATGCCGCCGAAAACCTGCACGCCCAATGAAGCGACGCTGTTTGCTATATCGGTCGAAAACGCCTTCGCCACTGGAGTGAGAAGACTGGCCCGCGCATGGGCCATACTCGCCGCCTTGCGATTAACCGCAGTTCTGGCGCGATCAATCGAAGCCGCAGTCTCATAGCATATAGCGCGCGCCGCCGCAGTCAGGCTCGACATTGTCAGCAACATCCGCATAACGTCCGGGTGATCGATTATTGGACTGAGGGACGCTGCGCCCGGAGCCCGACCCTGCTTGCGCTCGCTCGCATAGGCAAACGCGTGTCTGGTGGCTGCGGCGGCAAGTCCCACGCCCTGAAGGCCTACGGCGAGACGGGCGTTGTTCATCATCGTGAACATGCAAGCAAGGCCCTGATTCGCTTCTCCAATCAAAAAACCCGTCGCGCCACCAGCTTCTCCATAGGACATGATGCAGGTCGGCGAACCATGGACGCCAAGTTTGTGTTCTATCCCGGCGCATTTCACATCGTTGCGCCGCGTGAACCCGCCGGTGTCGTCGGGCAGAAATTTTGGAACAAGAAATAAAGAAATGCCCTTTGTGCCGGACGGCGCATCGGGCAATCGCGCCAGAACGAGATGCACAATGTTCTGGGCCAGGTCATGCTCGCCGTAGGTAATATAAATTTTCTGTCCGAAGATCCGCCAGGCGCCATCCCTTGCAGGCTCGGCGCGCGTCCGCAGCAACGAGAGATCGGTGCCGGCCTGCGGCTCGGTAAGATTCATCGTCGCCGTCCATTCGCCGCTAACGATCCGACGTAGATAGAGCTCTTTAATTTCGGGGCTGGCGTGAGCGCCAAGCGCATCAATCGCGCCCTGCGACAGCAAAGGACAGAGCGCGAAAGCCATATTGGCGCCGTTCCAGATTTCCGTGCAGGCTGCGTTGAGCAGGGCGGGCAGTCCGAGACCGCCATCGTCTGGATGGGCGGCAAGGGCGTTCCAGCCGCCATCGCGCCAACTCGCATAGGCTTCGCGCCAGCCTGTCGCCGTCGCAACATCTCCATTGATGAAACTGACGCCGACTCGATCGCCGATCCGATTGAGCGGCGCCAGCGTCGACTCCGCAAACCGGGCCGCTTGCGAGACTGTATGCTCCAGCGCGCTCTCGCCGAGCGCGTCAAGAATCCCGCCGGCGTCGAAAGCGTCTGGTCCGGCCGCACAGCGTAGCTGGAACAGAATGTCATCGGTCTGCGCGCGGTATGTCATGGTTCATGGGTCCAGATGATAACTTAAACAGCATGTCTACGATGCTTCGGCGATCAAAATCTATACCTCTTGGGCATTTACGCCTGTTGTGAGAGCGCTTGAAAATATTACGTCATTTTAACAAACCATTCCCGCGCGAAGGAGTTTTGGCGAGATGGTGCGCGCTACGGGCGCAGAAAACAAAAAAACTTAAAACGCAGGAGGCGCTCATAAGCCTCTTTGGCTGCAAGCCCCTTTATGCGGAAATCGTGCCCGACAAAGCGGGCGTTCTCCTATTTATCGATTTAAGCCGCCGATTGGTTGCCGGAAGAGCGCGCGTATTCTCTTCTTTTCGGATGGCGTCGATCCATGAATCGACAGCCGCTTTGCATGAGGCGTGGCGGAGAATCAAGTTGCGCCTCAAGGTTGACGGTGTCCCTTGCGCGCATATCCTTGCAGCTGATCACATCCGTTAAGTTAGATTGGTCCATCCCCGCGAATTTTTGCGTTAATGGGGCAATGACCATGCAACAGATGGATTGCTTGCATTCTTTTCTGGATCAGATGCGCGGCGTTAATCCGACAGCGGAGGGGTCGAAGTCCATTAATCTTTTATCCAAGTCTCTGGAAGCATCCGCTTTAGAGCGCTGTCTTTCAGCACATAATGATGAATGAGGGCCGCGACAGCATGCAATCCCGCCAGGAAGAGCAAGAGATTGGCAAAAAGTTCATGTATTTCCAGTGCGTAATGTTTCAGTTCACGGTTTTTGAGCCATGGCGACGGGATGTCATGCATTCCAAAGATGGCTAGCGGCTCCCCGCCATAAAATAATGTCAGGATCCCTGCCGCAGGAACGGCGAAAAGAAGAGCGTACAACGAGAGATGAACGATTTTCGCGGCGTATATCGCCAATGAGTGAGGATAGGCTTCGGCGACAGGCGCGGGGGGCACAACTCGTAAAGCCAGCCGCAGCACAAGCAGAAACAACACGGCTTCGCCGCATGCAACATGGATCGTCTCGCCGTAGTGGCGGATTGGTCCCCTGGGCAAGTCATCGCCAACGATGCCGAGCGTCCAGGCGCCGACCACGAGAATCACGGTCAACCAATGATAAATCTGGGCATTGAAGCTGTATCGAGTCGGGGTTGATGCGCCGGCCATTAAGATCTCCAGCCCGAAGATTATCGGCCTCGCCTGAAAAACTTTTGATGGCGGCGCCGTCGAGCAAGAAAAAATTACATCATTCAAATGCGCTTTATTGTGGACGTACCGATTTCCATCAAAAGAGCCCGCCAGGCGGCAGGCTGTTATCTGATTTTCTTAATTTTACGCCCTCCGCTACACGCCACCACGTCGGTCCCCGTCCCGGTCTTCAATCCTGAGCGCCGGATTCTGCCAAAGCGCGACGGCGCACCGCCCCCTTTTCGTCGACCCCTCCAGCGCGTAAACTCAAATGATTGACCGTAACTGACGAGCTCAAGCTACATGCCGCTTTTCGCCTATCATTGCAAAGATTGCGATCACAGTTTCGAGACGCTTAGCCGAGTAGACGAGACGCCGGCCTGCCCGACCTGTGGCGGCGCCCACGCCACTCGCCAACTCGCACGGATCGCCAAACCAGCTGCGGGCGGCGAGACGGGCGAGGCCTGTCCGGCGATGGCGGGGGAGGCTCCCTGCGCGTCATGTCCGGCGATGGCCGGTCAGTTTTAGAAGCCAGACGAGACAAGCCATTGAGTCCGTCACGACTGTCCACAGGCGCGATTTTCATGCGGCGGCCCCGGCAACAACAGGGTTCGCTGAAGGAAAAAACCCGATTTGGGCGACTGGCGCAGTTGACTTGGGCGGCAGGAGCGTGAATCTCCTAACTAACCCAGCTAGCGATCCCCTCCCGGGACGAGGCCGGGCTAAGGCGAAATGCGCGTCCCGACGGCCGGGGACGCCAATTATGCCCTGGTTTATTGAAGGAGACGTTCCATTCGCCGACCAATGAAGAGCACTGCGGCCCCGCAAAAGGAAGGGCCGCGCATTAATCGGGACATTCGCGCACGCGAGGTGCAGCTGATCGACGCCGAAGGAAAAAACCACGGCTCGGTGCAACTTCTGGAGGCGCTCGCAATCGCCGACGCGGCTGGACTTGACCTTGTCGAGATTGCGCCGAATTCGATCCCCCCGGTCTGCAAAATTCTTGATTACGGACGTTTTCGCTTCGCCGAGCAAAAAAAGGCGGCGGAAGCCCGCAAGAAACAGAAAGTCGTCGAAGTCAAGGAAATCAAGCTTCGTCCCGGCATCGATGAACATGATTACGGCGTGAAAATGAAGTCCGTATTCCGCTTTTTCGAGGAGGGCGACAAGGTCAAGGTCACACTTCGCTTCCGGGGACGAGAGATCGCTCACCAGGACATCGGTTTTAGACTATTGACCCGCGTCAAGGCGGAGACGGCCAGCGTGGCTAAAGTTGAGCTGGAGCCATCGATGGAAGGCCGGCAGATGGTAATGGTGCTCGCGCCGCGTTAAGGCGCGTGCGCCCACTACCAAGACCAAGACGCTGGAGAGTCGCATGGCAAGGCAATATTCCAAAAATTCTGGCGTCGCCGTAATCGCCTGCCTCGCCTTTCTCGTGATCCAGACCCGCGACGTCGATGCGCAGATCTCCTTGCCGGGCGCCGTCGCGCCAACACCGGTCGGCACCGTGACGAAAGCCGCCAAACCGAAAAGCCGTAGCGGCGGAGGGATGGGGGAAGCGCGCCTCAAGGCCGTCATGCCAAAAGCGCCGGCGGAAGACGCTCTCATCGACAAAACCCTGAAGCTCGACGGCGTCGGGAGCGAACTCCAAATTACGCGCGCCGGAACAGATTTTCAGGTCGGCAAGCTTGTTTTCGTTGGCGATCGTTTATCTCGTTCGGGCGAAAAATGCCGATACGAAGCGCCTGGCGCGCCCCTGAAGCTCTCCGCCAGGGAAAGCGGCGCAGGTTTACGACGATATCAGGTCGAATTTTCCGATTGCGCCTTCTCCTTCGACATTCTCGACGGCGCCATTCTCGCAACAAACGACGGCAAGATTTGCGAAATTAAATCCGCCGACTGCCGTATCGATCCTGAAGGCTTGTGGGGCATGGGCGAAAACGAGTTCGACCCCAAGACGGCGGTCGACATGCTCGGGGCGCGAGCCAAGGTCGAAAGAACCGTGCGCAGCAATTTCCGCACGCTCTATGATCGTTACAAGGGCGACAAGGCCCTTCGCGCGTTCATTGTGAGCGAGCAGGCGGGCTTCTCCTCCTGGCGAGAAGAGATCTGTCGTTCCTACGTCCGGGAATCGGACTTCGGTTATTGCGCCCTGCGACTGACCGAGGCGCGGGTGATTTCACTGGGCGCCCAACTCGCCTCAGGAATCAAACAACCGGAGGAAAAGCCCTCCCCGCCGACGGCAGCGGCGCAACCGTCGCCGGCGGCTCCTGGTCCGGCGTTATCTGCGCCACCCCCGACGACAGCCGCCGCGCCCCCGTCAACAGAGAAATTCACGCCTGTCGCGTCGCCCACCGCAACCGGGGAGAAGTAAAACCCCCTAAGGGGTGTCTCACCCGCCCTTTCGAATGATCATGCCGCGCGCAGGATCGTAAGCGACGATCGCCGCAACAAGAAAAACGCTTGCATAGGCACTGACCGCCGCAAGCGACGTCCATTCAATCTTTTGATAATATGCGAAGCGGATCAGCTCCACGGCGTGTGTGAAGGGATTGATCGCACAGAGCCGATAGAGCCACGGGCTCGACTCCTGCACGCGCCATAGCGGATAAAGCGCCGAAGAGGCAAAGAACATCGGAAAGATGACGAAGTTCATCACGCCGGCGAAATTTTCGAGCTGTTTGATCAACGAGGACAGCAACATCCCGAGTGCGCCCAGCATCAGCCCGCTCAGCGCCAGCGCCGGCAATACGGTGAGATAGCCCCACCGTGTCGGCGGTTCGATCTCCCAAAACCAGGCGATCAACAGGAAAGCGTAGACCTGCAGGATCGAGACCGCGACGCCGGCCAGGAGCTTGGCGCTGAGCAGGAACCAGCGTGGAAACGGCGACACCAGCAAGGTGCGCATATTGCCCATTTCGCGATCGTAAACCATCGAAAGGGAAGATTGCATGCCGTTAAAGAGCTGGATCATCGCCATCAGACCCGGTGCGATATAAACCTCGTAGAGCACGTAGGTTTCATAAGGCGGGATGATCGATATGCCGAGCACCTGGCGGAAGCCGGCGGCGAAAATGAAAAGCCACACCAGCGGCCGCACCAGCGCCGAGACGAATCGCTCGCGTTGATGCAGAAATCGTAGTCCCTCTCGCCAGACCACCCCCCACAGGCAAATGGCGTATTGGCGAAGACTGAAGCCCTCCGGAGACGTTTCTATATTGCTCATGCCAAATTACTCATGCCGGAAACTTCTCTTCGTCAGCGCCAGTGATGCGCGAGAAAGCATCGCCAATATCGGCTGCGCCATAATGCCCAACGATGTCGGCGGCACGTCCAGTCTCAAGCACTCTGCCACGATGCAGGATAACGACCTGATCATTGTCGGCGACCTCGTCGATCAAATGCGTCGTCCACAAAACGCCGAGTTTTTCAGTATCCACAAGCTGTCGCACATGGGCGAGGAGATCGGCGCGCGCCTTGATGTCGAGACCGACGGTCGGTTCGTCGAGCAACAATAGTCTCGGCGCATGCAATAGGGCGCGCGCGATTTCCACGCGCCGCATTTGACCACCGGAAAGCGCCCGCGCCTTATCGTTGGCGCGGTCGGCAAGGCCTGCGCGCGCGAGCGCGCTTGCGCCGCGTCGACGCGCCTCAAACGAACCGAGACCATGCAGCGCGGCATGATAAACAAGATTTTGCATGACGCTCAATTCAAGGTCGAGCGTGCGCGCCTGAAACACGACGCCGAGACGGCGCAAGGCCTCCCCAGGCTGACGCATGATATTGGCGCCGAAGATGTCGATCTCGCCCTCGCGCGCTGCATAAAGACGCGTCACCAGCGAGAATAGCGTGCTTTTGCCAGCACCGTTGAGACCGAGCAGAACGGTAAAACTGCCTGGCGGAACCTCAAAACTCACATGATCGAGAGCCCTGCGCGCACCATAGGAATGGCTGACATCCCGAATGGCGAGCGCCGGCGTCGCCGTTTTGCTCATTGCGGCGCCACCACGACGCCCCATGGAAAGGCGCCAACGGGAATCGACTTGATCGCCTTGAGCGCGGCGACGTCGATCACCGACACGTCGTTGGAGACGCCATTGGCGGTCAGTAGATATTTTTCGTCCGGCGTGAAGGCGAGGTGCCAGACTCGCTGGCCGACAAGGAGATATTTCTCAACCTTTTTGGTTTCGGCGTCGATCACGGCGACGCGGTTCGCCGGTCCCAGGGCGACAAAGGCGCGCTTGCCGTCTTTTGTGATCGAAACGCCAATCGGCTGGATCGCCTCTCTCGACATACCGGGAATTTCAAAGGTGATCTTTTGCTTGAGTTCGCGTTTTTTGGGATCGATCACGGAAATCGTGCCGCCGACTTCCGACGACACCCACAATTCGGAGCCGTCCTTTTTGAATTCCGCGAAACGTGGACGGCTATCGACAAGAATATTGGCGACGATCTCTTTTGTTTTCGTGTCGATCAGATGCGCCATATTTGTCGTTTCGGAGGTGTTGACCAGCATCCCGCCATCCGGACTGATCGCCATGCCCTCCGGCTCAACGCCAACCGGAATGTCTCCGATCTGCTCGCGGCGTTTTACATCAATCAGCGTGACAAGGTTGTCGTTCTCGTTCGAGACGTAAATGGTTCCGCCATCTGGGCTCAAGGTGAGTAATTCCGGGTCTGGCCCCGAAGGCAGCTTGCCGGTGACGGTCAGGGTTTTGGCGTCGAGCGTCTGGATCGCGTCATCGTCGCCTGCGCAGATGAAAAGTTCGGACCCATCCTTGGTTAATGCAATGCCGCGGGGACGACGACCAACCTTCACCGTTTCAATCACTTCAAGCCTGTCGGTGTCGATCACTGTGATCGAATTTCCTTTTTCGTTGCTGACATAGGCGCGGTAGGCGAAAACCGGAGACGCGCCGTCAAGGGAAAGCAGCGCGAGAGCAAGAGCGATTTTCTTCATTTCAACCTGCATTTGGTTTCCGGCTGATCCAGCCCCAGCGTATCGAGTTCCGTCACCTGATGCAGGAACCCCTCCTGTGGCGAGACTGAGACCGTCATACGGCCATCGGAGAGCAATATCGGCTGGCGCAACTGTTGGCTCCAGCCGCGCAACGATAGACGAACGCCCTTGAAGGCGGCAATGGAGAACTCGGCGCTGCGCATGAAATCCCGCAGCTTGTCCGGCGCCCCGGACCGGGTTCGCGTCGCCGCCTCGCCGATCATGCGCATCGCGAGCCAGGCGGCGTTGTCGCGCGCATTCATCCCACGGCGATAATTCTGGCGAAAGCGGTTTTGCAACTGTTGCGCGCCCCATTGTTCGTGGCCCGGGTCCCAATTGGTCGGGAATAATCCCGCCGAACCCGCCACCGGTCGCGGCTCCCAGGTTCGGTAGGGCAGATAACCGCCAAACACATCGTTTTCGTCTACAGCAAGCAATACGTCATGGGCTGGCGCATTCTGCGTAAACGCTGGCATTTGCCTTTGGGTTTGCATGTGACCGGAATCGCTGCGTCGTCCCGCGCCCAAATCCTCATAGATCCGCTCCTCGACAATCCTGGCGCCAAATTTCCTGGCGGCGCGACGATAGGCTTGAGCGAGCAAATCGTCTTCGGGATGCGACCCTTTGATCATCAACCAGCGCGGCCATTTTTTCCAGACAAGATACTGCGCCAGCCCATCCGCCAGCATCGCGCGGCTCGGCGCGACATGAATGATGTTGGCGCGGCAGTCCTCCTCGCGCAGAGCTTCGTCTGGAGCGGAGATATTGAACAGCAGCGCAGTCTCTTTGAGATTGTCGCTCGCCGCGAGCAACGCATCCGCCGACAGATCAGCGATAATCAGCGCGACGCCCGCGGCAGTGAGCCGATCAAGAGCCGCTCTGGCGTCGTTGGCGCCAGCGATTTTTTCGTCGACGACATCGAACGCCTGTCCGGTGAACTTGCCGGTTGTGTTGTTGTCGATTGCGCCGAGCAAGGCGCCGGCGAGCGCGTCATCTGCGGCAGGAATGTCCAGAATGGAGAGCGTCTCGCGAGAATGTTCCTGACGCAACACGCCCACCTTGATGGCGACTGGCTCAGCCCGGGCGGAAAGCGCGAAAAAAAACAGACCGAGCGCGATGGCGAGACGTTTCATGCAATCCTAAATGGCCGCTTTGGCGAAACGGATCAAGTCGAGGACGGCGTCGCGCCAGCGAGCGTCGGAATGGTTGCGACAAGACTGACGCCGCCCCCGGCGGCTCGTTCGATCCGCAGAGCGCCGCCCAGCGCAGCCAGACGCTCCCTCATGCCGCGCAGCCCAAGACCAAGGCCCGACCCGACGCCGTCGTCCGTGGTCGGATCAAAGCCAGCTCCATTGTCCTGCACGCAGATGCGCAGGACGCCGGCCGCCTGATCAATCCTCACCTTGATCTGGTTGGCGCCAGCGTGACGATAGGCGTTGGTCAGCCCCTCCTGCACGACGCGATAGGCTGCGAGCGCAACGCGCTCGTCCAGCCCGTCCGGCGCAGCCTCGCCCAAAACATCAAGGGCAATTTCCGGATGCGCATTGCGCCAGCCGCGCGCCAAAGCGTCCAGGGCGTCCGCCAGTCCCATCTCCTCCAGCGCCGGCGGACGCAACCGACCAAGAATACGGCGGTTGATTTCCTGAAGGGCGGCGATCTGGGCATCGATGCGGCCACAATCGGCGGCGAGTTGCGCCGGTTCGACGCGGCGGGTCGCCGCCATCCGCGCAAGGGCGCCGATGGTCGCCCGCGCCGTGAACAGAACGGGTCCGATTTCATCGTGCAGATCGCGGGCGATATCGCGACGCTCTTGTTCCTGCACGCCAATCATACGCTGCACGAGAGCCCGATTGTCAGCGTCGAGACGTTGCAGGGTAATGGCCAGCGCGTTGATGCGTTCGGCGATATCGACAAATTCTGGCGGCCCTTCCGGCGCCAGACGTATCCCGTAATCGCCGCCCTCCAAACGCGAAAGACTGTCGGCGACGGCGACGACCGGACGCAAGGCGCGCGTCAACCCCAAAGACCCCAGCGCCAGGGCCACCAGCGCCAACGTCAGCGCGCCCATCGAGAGCCAGACAAGCTCTTGCCAGACCTCATCGATCTCATCCAGAGGATTGGCGGATACGACAATCGTCGCTACCGGCGTGACGATGCGGCTTTGCGCCAGCGCCGGCATGACCAGCGCAGAAAACCACTCCGGCGCCACAGGATCGCACACAACCGATTGCGGCGCGTCCGCCAGGGCGATCCGCACATGTCTCAGTCTCCGCACATCCTTGAAAAGTCTTTCCAGCTCAGCCAGCGGATCGGGGGCCTTGGCGAGTTGCGGGGCCTTGGTTTCAACCAGTTCCCGCGCTAGCCGGACCGCAGCGTCAGACTCCGCGCCGATCCGCCCGCCGGCGTGCATCACAAGGGCGCCAAGCCCTGCCGTAAGCCCAGCCAATAGCGCCAGGACCAACAGTAGCGACAATCTCGCGCGCAGCGAAAGAACGCCCGAACGTTTCGCCGTCTGGTCAGCGCGTTTTTCAATCGTCGTCGTTATTTATGCTCCTGCGCGTCCGGGTAGGGATCAGGCGGCGAATAATTAGTCGGAACCTGGCCCGTGAGCGCGCCGAGAAATGCAACAATCTCGCCAGCGTCTGCGTCTGAGAGTGTCCTGCCGAGTTGAGTCTTCGCCATGATGCGCACCGCTCTGGTCAGATCGTCGACGGCGCCATCGTGGAAATAAGGAGCGGTCCTGGCGACATTGCGCAATTCCGGAACCTTAAACACGTAGAGATCCGCCTCATCCTTTGTCACATCGGCGCGACCCTTGTCGGGCGTCTCGACGCCGGTTTCCTTCCAGTAATCGGTCTGAACGCCGAATTTCTGGAAAGATCTGCCGCCGACGCCCGCGCCATTATGACAACCCGCACAACCAAAATCGATGAATTTGCGCAAACCCGCCTGCTCCCTGGGAGCCAGCGCCGTCGTATTGCCGGAGAGGAAGGCGTCGAAGACCGATGGCGTCAGCAAGGTGCGCTCAAAGGCGGCGATAGCTCGGGCCCAGTTTTTAGAATTGATGGGCTCGGCCTCATTGGGAAAGGCGTTTTTGAACGCCTCGCCGTAGGCGGGAATGGCTTTCAGCTTGGCGATCGCCGTCGCGAGGTCAGGGTTGCCGAAACTGGCTGGTCCGAGCAAGGATTTCTCCGCCTGTTCCTCCAGAGACTCGCGATCGCCGCGCCAGTGCTGTTTGAAATTCAGCGCCGCATTGAAAATGGAGGGCGCATTGCGCGGATTTTCCTTGCCGAATACCCCAATGGACTTCGGCAGCCCATCGCTCGCCTGCTTCTCTGGCGAATGACAGAAAGCACAGCTGATATTGCCGTCCATCGAAACGCGATTCTCGAAGAACAGCCGTCGACCGAGATCGATGCGTTGCGCGCTTGCGCCGTCCCGGGGCGCGAGGGGGGGCGCAATGGGTAGGAAGATCGCCGCAGCGTCGGCGCGCAGACTGCCCGGGTCAGGGGTGTCTGATCGGGTCTGCGCCTGAGTCGTCATGACCCATGGCCATACGCTTGCCGTGAAAAGGATCAGGACGACGCGGACGAATTTCATCTACGGCTCCAGACAGTCGGAAGACGCTGCACCTGCGGGCGACTCAGGGCGCCTGAAATAAATCGAGCCGCCACTCGGACCGCCTTGCATGGCGGCGGAGATTGGCGGCTCGGTTGATAATCCTCGAAGCTCCGGCCATGCCGAAGCGGGATCGATCAGATCTCTGCGGACGAGTAAGCGGTGACTTCCATGCCGACGCAGACCTCGACGATCACAGGTGCGGTCCAAGCCATTGTTTTTCCTCCGTTTTAAATTTCATAGCTGCGTCCTGCTCCTTATCTTTCGAGAAGACGCGGCAGGGTTAAGCTGCGCAGCTAATTATCATGATCGCCGGAACGACGCAAATTGATCGGGGGAATTGCTGGCTTCAACCCGCATCCTCCCCAAACATTTGTTCCGGCGACCATTGTCGCCTCATTTGAGGACCCCCGAAGGAAGGGACTGATCGATAACGATCGGGTTGATTGCGAGCCGGCTGAGATTACGAGAGAGAATCATCGCGACATGAGGGCGTCTCGACACGCGCCGTCGCGACTGCTAGGCAGGAAAAGCGTTTCTGTGGCGCGGCGCTTGGCGGAAGCGTCTCAAAACAGGAAGATAGAGTTTTTGCGGCAGTGTTTTTGCGGCGCAATGCAAGGGGCGCGATCACAGCATGAGCAAGGCGACGTTAGACGGCAAAGCGATACCGCTTCAAGACGCCTGCCGGGAGGCGGCCCGTATCTTGGGCGGCGCAACATTTCCGGTCATCGCAGGACTGGGCGCGGACGTTGCGGGCGCGCGGGCGGCCATCCTGCTCGCGGAACAGCTGCGTGGCGCCTTCGATCATCTCGCCTCCCGCGAGATCCTCGCTGATCTTGATGTCATGCGCTCCTTCAGCATGTTCACGACCACGCCGAACGAGGCGCGCGTGCGCGCCGATGTCCTGCTGTTCGTAGGACCGGGATTGAGCGCGCTCTGGCCCGGCATGCTCGAGCGTCTGGCGCCTGGCCAGCCCCCGCGTCATGGCGCGCAGGCCGGTCATCCGCGTCGGGTTTTCTGGATCGGCCCGGAAGCCAACGAAGCGGCGAATATCCCTGCGACGGTCATTCCCGCTTCGTGCGACGAGCTGTCCGAATTGCTCGCCATGCTGCGCGCCCGGGTCGGCGGCCGGCCGGTGGCCGGCGACGACGCGCGGCGAACGGGAATCGACGAACTCGCCGACGTGCTGAAAAACGCTCATTTCGGCGTTGTGGTCTGGTCGGCCTCAAGCGGAATCGACCCATTGGCGATCGAAATGCTGCAAGCCATGGTCGCCGATCTCAATGTCACGACACGCTGCACCGGCGTGCCAATCGGCGCCCGCGCCGGCGCCGCTGGCGTCACGCAAACTGCGGGCTGGATGACCGGCTTTCCGCCGCGCACCGGTTTTGGCCGCGGCTACCCGGAACACGATCCCTGGCGTTTCGAGGCGAAACGTCTGGTCGAAAGCGGCGAGGCCGACGCTGCGTTGTGGATATCCGCCTATGACGGCGAGGCGCCGCCATGGTCGAACAATGACCTGCCGCTGATCACGCTGTCCCCAGCGGGCAAGGAGCCCGGTCGCGGGCTCTACATTGAGGTCGGTAAACCGGGCGTGACCCACGATGCGGTGGAATTTGCACAGGAGATTGGCTCGCTCGCCCTGCGCAAGTCGCATGCTCCGACGGGCGCCCCAAGCGTGGCGCAGATCATCGACGCCATCGCAACAGAACTTCGGGGAGAAGTCTCTTGCTAACAGTCTTGCGCGGAGGACATGTCGTCGACCCGGCGAACGGTCGGGACGCCATCGGCGACGTTTGGTTCAGGGACGGACACATCGTTGCGCCGCCGCCCGGCGGCAAAGCGGATGAAGAGATCGACGTATCCGGTCATGTCGTAATGGCGGGAGCCATCGATATTCACTCCCACATCGCCGGGGGCAATGTGAATACGGCGCGGCTGCTGCTGCCCGAACTGCATCGCGCCATTCGGGCGCGTCTTGCCGGCACGCCGCTGTCGACGGCAAAATGGTCGACCTTCGAAACAGGCCGTCTTTACGCACAGATGGGCTTCACGACCGTCGTCGAGCCGGCGATGGCGCCTCACGCGTCGCTGCAAACGCATCTTGAACTTAACGACGTGCCGATCATCGACAAGGGCGCGCTCACCGTTCTCGGCAACGACGATTTTCTTCTTCGCATGTTGCGCAAGGGAGAGGCTGAGAGCGCCGTCAATGATTATGTCGCCCTTACGGTGGGCAATACGCGCTCCCTCGGACTTAAATGCATCAATCCCGGAGGCTGCGAGGCTTTCAAGGAGAATTTGAGGGTTTTCGGCCTTGATGACGAGGTGCCGTTCTACGGCCTCACCTCGCGTCAGATATTTCAGGCCCTCCAGAAATCGACGCAGGCGGTCGGGATTCATCATCCTCTTCACCTGCACATGAACAATCTCGGCATCGCCGGCAACATCGATACTGCAATCGACACGATCGACGCCGCGCAAGGCCTGCCGCTTCATCTCGCCCATGTGCAGTTTTACGCCTACGGGAAGGAAGGCAAGAACGCATTTTCCTCCGCCGGCGCGCGTTTTGCGGAAAAGATCAACGCCAATCCTCATGTCAGCGTCGATGTCGGTCAGGTCATGTTCTCAGACACCGTGACGATCTCCTCCGACGTGCTGAAACAATTCAACAGCCTGCCTGGCGGGATGCCGAAGAAAGGCGCGATTTTTGACGGTGACGCCAACGGCGGCGGAGTCGTGCCCTACGCCTACAAAATATCGAATTTCTACAACGCCATTCAATGGGCGGCGGGTCTGGAGCTCTTCCTGCTCATCAACAATCCCGAGCAGGTCTATTTCACCACCGATCATCCCAATGGCGGCCCGTTCACAACCTACCCGGATCTCTTTGCGCTGCTGATGAGCGCGGATTTGCGCGCCCGGATCATGGCCCGTTTGCCGGCGGAGGCGCTCGAACACACAATCCTGCCCTCGATCACGCGCGAATACACGCTGTATGAAATCGCCCAGATGAGCCGCTCCGGCGCCGCGAAGCTGTTCGGTTTCACCGATCGCGGCCAACTCGCCCCCGGCGCCATCGCGGATATCGCGGTCTACAGGCCGGGCAAAGACATAGCCGGCATGTTCCGGCGCGCCGCCTTCGTTTTCAAGGACGGGGATCTGGTCGTGCGCGACGGCGCCGTGACCCACTACAAACGCGGCAGAACGTTGAACATTCGTCCGCGTTACGACTCAAACATCACAACAAGGCTCGACGCCTACTACGACGAGCTGTACGGCCTGCCTCGCAGCATCTTCGACCTGCCGGACGCCGCGCTGCCCCATAACGACGCCTTTGCGGAGGTCGCATGTCGGAAATAGTTCGCAACGGCGTTCGGATCGACGAGAGTTTCGCCGAAGCCTTCCCGATGAGTGGGACGGGTATTCTCATCACAGGACCAAACGCCAAATGGGCCCGTCAGGCGGCCGAGACCATGACTGGCTTCGCTACCTCGGTTATCGGCTGCGGCTGCGAAGCCGGCATCGATTACGAATTATCCCCGGAGGAAACGCCGGACGGACGGCCGGGCGTCCGTGTTCTTCTTTTTGCCATGTCATCGAAAGACGCTGAAAAACAGCTCGTCAATCGTCTTGGCCAATGCGTCCTCACCTGTCCGGGATCGGCGGTCTACTCGACCGTGCCAGGCGAGTTCGAAATCAAGGTCGGCGACGCCGTGCGCCAGTTCGGCGATAAATGGCAGACGTCGAAGGTCGTCGACGGCCGCCGATTCTGGCGCGTGCCGGTGATGGACGGCGAATTTTTCTGTGAAGCGAGAGTCGGACTAACAAAGAAATCCGTCGGCGGCGGCAATCTTCTGGTGATGGGAGCCGACTGGGAATCGACCATGCGCGCCACCGAAGCCGGCGTCGCGGCTGTCCGCGACGTTCCGGATGCGATCGCGCCCTTTCCTGGCGGCATAGTACGTTCGGGCTCGAAAGTGGGCTCCCAATACAAGGGCATGGGCGCTTCAACCAACGACGCCTATTGCCCGACGCTGCGCGGCGTCACCAACAGCGCGCTCGACGCGGATATCGGCTGCGTTCTCGAGATCGTCATTGACGGCCTCACCGACGCCGCTGTTTCCGCCGCCATGCGCGCTGGCCTCAAAGCGATTATCGACATGGGGCCGGAAAAGGGCGCCAAACGCATCGGCGCCGGAAACTACGGCGGCAAGCTTGGTCCGTTCCATTATCATTTGAAGGATTTGCTGCCGTGAAGCCCTTCGTATTCACGCTTCGTCAGGAGCCTGCGCATCGTGTCGATCTGTCGGGGCTCGCCCCCGACCGTATCTCGGGCCGATCGGCGGCCGAGATCGAGAAAATCGAGATCGGGACAACCAAAACCGTCATCAGGGTCGGCGACGTGTTCAGGGTCGACACGGGCGATCCCGGCGTTGTTCGTTTCGAGGGCGGTTCGTCGCGATTCGACCTTGTCGGCTCGCGGCTCTTGCCGGATCACTCGGTTCATGTGGTAGGCGACGTCGGCGCCCAGTTGGGCCGGTTAGCGAAGGGCGGACGCATTACCGTCACCGGTTCGGCCGGAGCCTATGCGGCCTCCGGAAACGCCGGCGCGCTGATCGAAATCGGCGGTGATGTCGGGAGCTTTCTGGCGGCGCCGCTGGCCGGAGAACTTGGCGGCATGTCTGGCGGACGCGTCATTGTCCGCGGTAATGCCGGCATGCGGGCCGGCGACCGTTTGCGGCGCGGCGTGATTGTGATTGAAGGCGAGGCCGGTGAGAACCTTGGCTCCCGCATGATAGCGGGAAGCGTTGTCGCGCTGGGCGCCGTCAAAGGCCGCATCGGCTATCTCAACAGGCGCGGCTCAATCGTGCTGGCGAAAGCATGCGATCCCGGTCCGACCTACATCGATTGCGGCTCGCACAACCTGACCTACGCTGGTCTGTTGGCCCGGAGCCTGAGGTCAGACAGTCCGCGAGCAGCTGCGGTACTTTTGTGCAAGCTTCGGCGCTATGGCGGCGATACGGCGGTCTATGGCAAGGGAGAGATATTGACCCCCGAATAAACTGTCGTAATTTCCCCCTGTTGCCTCAACTCAAATTGTGGCGACGACGCTGGACTGCTGGCATGGAGGGGGCGATGAATTTCGTCGAATTAATACTCACTGTCTGCACCCTAGCGCAACCGGCAGCCTGCGAAGAACGCAGACTAATGCTTGAAAGCGCTTCTGGATCGACACGAAATTGCATTATGCAAGCAATGCCATACATTGCTCAGTGGTCTGGGGAACATCCAAACCTGACTGTTATGAAATGGCGATGCGTAACCCCCGGAGAAGAAGGGGATAAGATCTAGTCAATCTCGCAATAAAAGCTTCCGACTCAATAGTCGGAAGCTTAAACGCTACCGAAACATAGCGTTATTGTAACTAAAGTTGGAGGCTTTTACCGATCCAAATTGATTAACCGGCCAAAGGAACCGTCAAGATGATCGCTAACCGCCTGTGCCTGAAAATCACGATCGATGGGCATCGAAAAACCTAGAACGAAGGCTGCAACCATCATCGCCGCGATAAGCCCCACAGACATCCTGAACTGACGGCGGAGGCTGATTTTGTCTGAAGCGATGTCTGCGTAATAGGCCATGATTGTTCTCCCTACGACCCGATAACGCACAAGACATCGAATTCGTTCCAGAAAAAAACCAAATATTTACATTCGGTTAATAACTCAAATAAATCATATAGATAAATACGCCCCCTGGAGGCTGCCAAACGCTCCCGCCGGGTAAGGGTCAACGCCTTCGGAGCTCCGCCTTCACCAGCCGCCCAGCGCGGAACCATCTCGTGGAGGACCAATGGCCTGGCAATGTCGGCCTGTTCGTCTCTGTCCTTCAAATCGGCAAGGTTGGAAATGTATGTCGGCGCATGATGCGGATTCGACGCTAGATCATGTCCGAAAAGCAAAAAAAAACGCGCGCCGATGTCAGCACGCGTTCAAGCGCCCCGGGCCAATATGCCCGGGAGAACTTGTATTGGGTCAGGCGTTTGCAAGCGCCGTGATCGCCAAAGTGATGGCTGCGGAAGCGGCGAAGATCGAGAGAATAGCGGTGATCGCATTCATGATTTTTCTCCCCGAAGTATTTTCATCAATTCCAGGAGCAGGTTTTCAGGCGGCAGATACCCGGTAACTTCCTGGACACAACTTGAAGGTCGGTCATTTCGGGCAAGTTTCAATCGAAAAACATTTTGCATTGCACATGATAGCCGTCGCCCGGGGACCTTAAATTGAGCCACGAAGCCACAAAAAACGAACAAACCTATGGCGTCTATCGGACCAGCGCAGCGCAGCGACGATTATTCGTATGGCGTCGTTTTTCTACTTATCCAATCGATTGTAGCTTGGCTCGCAAGTCGCCGATTTCGTTCTCGGCGCGCAATTGCTCCGTCACATCGAACTGCACTCCGAGAAAATAAATCAGTCGGCCCTCAGCGTCGAAAAGCGGGGTGATGTTCAATTTATTCTGAAAAACATCGCCGTTTTTACGGTAGTTGCGCAAAGTCACCTCAACCGGTTGGCGCGTTTTTAACGCCTCGCGCAACCGGCGCAGACCTTCCTGGTCACGATCCTTGCCCTGCAGAAAGCGACAATTGCGGCCTAGTATCTCATTGCTGGCGTAGCCGGTGATCTCCTGAAACTGCTTGTTCGCGTAAACAATCGGCGAATCTTCCAGATCGGGATCTGTAAGGGTTACGCCGTTCACGCAGGTATCAAGAATCTTCGTCAGAATTTCTGGGATGATCTCGCTCTCCTTGCGAAGGGAGAACATCTGCGCCTTATCCTGGCTCTTGGCGCGCGCCCAGACTCGATAGGCGCTGGGCGCCATGCCGGCGAAACGGCGAAAAGCCCGTCGAAAGCTTGCCTCGTCAAGAAAACCAGCCGCCGCAGCCAGCTCCTTGACCGGCTTGGCGCTGGTTTCAAGCAGCATCCGTGCGGTTTCCACACGAATTCGATCAATGAAAGTTTTGGGGGACTCGCCGCATGCCTGTTTAAGTTTGCGGTGCAACGTTCGTTCGGATGTCGAGAGCGCGCTGGCAAGGTTTTGCGAGTTGAAGTTGGCGTCGGACTGACGCACAACGCGCTCCGCCTCGGCCAGAAAAGCGTCGACTCCCGTAGAGGATGTGATTGCCCCAAACGTCGGAGCACGCGTTCCGTTTTTCGGGGGCGTCGGCTCGCCAACCGTGAAATCGGCCGCAATACGGGCCGCTTCGACGCCGCAAAGAGACCGGATCATATGCAAACCCACGTCGATCCAGGACAGAGGTCCTGCCCCGGTGATGACCCGTCGATCTTCGATAATACGCGCGCCGCGCGCAACGTCAGCGCGCGGATAGCGCTGACGCAGATCCTCGTGATGCCACCAGCTCGTCGTGCAGCGCCGACCGTCCAGTAGTCCGGCTTCTCCGAGCAGAAAAACGCCTGAGCCGCACCCCCCAATCATGGCGCCGCGCGCATGGTGCCGCCGCAGCCAGGCGGCGGTCGACGCAAAAATTGACATATCTGGAGCTTTGCCATTCGCGTCAGGAGCGAAACTCGGCACAATTATCGCATCGCAGGAAGCGATTTCCTCGAAGGAGGTCTCTGTTTCGAACCGGACGCCGTCAGCCGCGACGACGGGGCCGCCGCTCGGGCTGGCCGTGACGAAACAGAATTCGTTCACCCCTGATGAGGCGGCGACCGGCGCGTTGGCTGCGGATATGGCGCGACGGGCTAGCGACAGAATATCCGTCAGACCCAGAAACGCCGAGCCCAGACAGCCATCCAGGCCGGCGATGACGATCTTCTGCATGAACCCCTGACTTTGGCGAATTATGGTCACTGATTGGCTATTACGCCATCATGACCTACATTAGTAGCTCACACAGTTTCAGCAAGGTGGGGACGGCTGTCCTCATGAAAAGGCGATCTTGCAGTTTGGCGATGCTCCGGAAACCGTTTGCATCGCCATAGGGAGGTGGAAATGAAGGCGAATTGGAAGAAATATTTGCCCTGGGTGGCGTTCGTCGCCGTCGCCGGCATACTTCTGGCGATGTTCCAACATCAACAGACCCGCACACCGGCGAGGGAAATCACATTTAGCGAACTTCTGGTCCAGATCGACGAAGGACGCGTTCATGACGTTACGATTGCCGGCAACGAAATACTGGGACATTTCAACGACAATCGTCCTTTCCAGACGTTTGCTCCCAATGATCCTACGCTGATCTCCAAGCTTGAGTCCAAGAAAGTCCAGATCAGCGCCAAACCAGGCGGCGATAGTCCCGGATGGATGTCAACCCTGCTGGTCAACGGCCTCCCCTTGCTGCTCTTTATCGGCGTGTGGATTTACATGGCCCGTCAGATGCAGGGCGGCGCTGGCGGACGAGCCATGGGCTTCGGGAAATCCAAAGCCAAGCTACTGACTGAGACGCATGGCCGCGTGACCTTTGACGATGTCGCCGGCGTCGACGAGGCCAAGGAGGATTTGCAGGAGATCGTCGAATTCCTCCGCGATCCGCAGAAGTTCCAGCGTCTGGGCGGCCGAATTCCGCGCGGCGTGCTGCTTGTTGGTCCGCCCGGCACCGGCAAGACCCTGCTCGCTCGCGCCATCGCCGGCGAGGCGGGCGTGCCCTTCTTCTCGATCTCCGGTTCGGACTTCGTCGAAATGTTCGTCGGCGTCGGCGCCTCGCGCGTCCGCGACATGTTCGAACAGGCCAAGAAGAACGCGCCCTGCATCATTTTCGTCGACGAGATCGACGCGGTCGGCCGTCATCGCGGCGCCGGCCTCGGCGGCGGCAATGACGAGCGCGAGCAGACGCTCAATCAGTTGCTGGTGGAGATGGACGGCTTCGAGGCCAATGAGGGGATCATCATGATCGCCGCGACTAACCGCGTCGACGTGCTCGATCCGGCGTTGCTGCGTCCCGGCCGCTTCGATCGTCAGATCACGGTGCCCAATCCGGATTTCATCGGCCGCGAGAAAATTCTGAAGGTTCACGCCCGCAAGGTGCCGCTGGCGCCGGATGTGGATTTGAAGGTGGTGGCGCGCGGCACGCCGGGCTTCTCCGGCGCCGATCTGATGAATCTGGTCAATGAGGCGGCGCTGCTGGCGGCGCGGCGGTCGAAGCGCATCGTCACCAGGCAGGAGTTCGAGGACGCCCGCGACAAAATCCTGATGGG
>CAIQCB010000058.1 GCA_903870245.1 uncultured Methylocystaceae bacterium | reverse complement strand
CATAGGCGCGGAAGACGAACGCGCCCGCATCAAGGCGATCCTGTCGCATGCGGAGGCGAAGGGCCGCGAGGCCTCCGCCACCCATCTCGCACTGAACACGCCGATGAGCGTCGAGGACGCCGCCGGCGCGCTGTCCGGACTCGCCAAAACCAGTTCCATCGGCGCCCGCGCCGCCGAGACAATCACGCCCATCGCCGGCGGCGAGCATGTTCCAGCCGAGAACATGCAGCCCGGCGCCGTGCCCTGGTCCTCGATCGCCGAGAGGCTCAACGCCGAAACCCTGCGCCGCCCCGGCGCCGCGCGATAAATCGAAAGGCTCCCTCCCATGGCCGCAACAGGCATGACCCTTTACGAACAAAAACACGCTTTCACCTTCGTCGTCTCGGAAGACTCTGATGGCGCGGGCTATCTTTCCCGGGACACGTTTATCGCTGAAGGCGGAGCCAACGGCGTCGATTTTCTCGTCGGCGAGATTTTTGCTGTCGTCGACGGCAAGGTTGCAAAGCTTGATCCTGCCGCAACCGACGGCTCTGAGAGATTTGCCGGGATCGCCGGCTACCGGGCACGCGTGCCAGCCGGTCAGACGCTCGAATTCGTCGGGATCAATCGTCATGCCACCGTGCGTGGTTCCGATCTGACCTGGCCCGTCGGCGTCAGCGCAGCCGACAAGGCGGAAATCATCGTCCAGATGGATGCCGCGCTGATCAAGATCCGCTGATCCATCCCCCGATAAACAGGATATTTTCACATGGCCATTATGGACGTCTTTCTGGGCGACGCCTTCTCGGCGCGCTCGCTCACCGCAGCGGTCGACCGCTACAGCTATGTTCCAAACTTCCTCGAAACGCTGCCGGGTCTGTTTACGCAGAAGCCGGTGCGCACCGCCGAGGTCTGGATTGAAGAGCGGGATTTTGCGCCGGCGCTGATCCAGACGTCGCCGCGCGGCGCGGCGCCGTCACAACGTGGCGGCGAACAGCGCAAGGCCCGCGCCTTCATGACCACCCGCATCGCCGACGCCTCGCGCATCTGGGCCTATGAGATCCAGAATGTCCGCGCCTTTGGCGACGAGGCCGCCGTCAAGGATATGCAGATGGAGGTCGCTCGTCGTCAGATGAAGATGAAGGCGGACTTCGCACTGACCAAGGAGAACATGCGCCTTGGCTGCATTCAGGGCGTCGTGGTCGACGCCGACGGGACGGTGATCTACGACTGGTTCGAGGAATTTGGCCAGACAAAGCCGACCGAACGGGTGTTTGACTTCTCCGCCACGGCGACCGAGGGCGACATTCGCAAGGCGACGAATGCGATTAAGCGTCGGATGGTGCGTAATCTGAAAGGTCTCGGCGGCGCGGGCGTCGCCATCCACGCGCTCTGCGGCGACGATTTCTGGGACGCCTTCATCACTTGCCCGGAAATCCGCCACACCTATCAGGCCCAGCAGGCGCTGGCGCTCCAGAACGATGTCGGCAATGCATGGGAAAGCTTCCGCTTCGCTGGCGTGACATGGCACAATTATCGCGGCACGGATGACAATTCGACCGTGGCGATCCCGGCGAAGAAAGCAAAATTCTTTCCCGTCGGCGCGCCGATCTTCCAGATCGCGCATGCGCCGGCCGAGCGTTTCGAGTTCGTGAATGCGCCCGGGCAGGAAACCTATTCGTGGCTCGTCGCGGATCGTGATCGCGACTCATGGGCGGATGTCGAGCAGTATTCCTACCCACTCCATGTCTGCCTCATGCCGCAGGCATTGGATGCGGGGAAGATAAGCTAAAGATTGACGCCAGTCGTATTTTACCAGGTGTATCGCTGCCAGAACTATTCAAAGGCTCGAATTTGCCAGATACTCCCTTTGGTCGCAGATTAAAAGCTGAATTCACTTCAATCTGCGGCGGAGGGACGTCTCATGACTCGCATTCTGGTAATTGGAGGGAGCCGCGGCATCGGACTAGCGGTGTGCCGCACGGCTGCAGCAAGAGGACATTTCGTGCGGGCGATGTCACGTGATGGTCGGGTTCCGGAGGATATTGTCGGATCCTGCGAAGCCTTCATCGGCGATGCGCGGAACGCGGCTGATGTCGATAGAGCGCTAAACGGGATCGAGGTGGTTGTCCAGGCGCTCGGCGTGCCTCAATCGCTCGATTTTATCCTCAAGCCGGTGACGCTTTTCTCCCAATCGACCGGGATTCTTCTCCCCGCGATGAAGAGAGCAAATGTTACGAGGCTCGTTACAGTTACAGGCTTTGGAGCAGGAGACAGCCGAAGAGCCATCAATTTTCTGCAGCGGCCCGCTTTCGAGATGATTTTCAGGAACGCCTACGACGACAAGTCGATCCAGGAGGCGCTGATCGCGGAGAGTGATCGCGAGTGGCTAATCGTGCGACCCGGCGTACTCATGAATTGGCCATCCAACTGTAAATATACGGTTCTGACCCGCCCGGACGAATGGCGTAACGGTATTGTCGCTCGCGCGGACGTGGCAGACTTCATCATCAAACGGATTGAGGCTGACAATTTGAATCGTGAAAAGCCCGTGATCATCCGCTACCCGCTTTAAGCAGCCATAGAGTCGAAGAGAAAGAGCAGATGCGTGCTGTTCGGTGCAGCGTCGGAGGGCAGGATCAGTTTTCGTCGCGCAGCTACAGGATTTTTTGAGCAGAAATCCACGCGCGGGCACGCGGCTGTCAGGGGCCGGCAAGCACCGGGTCTTAATCTCCAATCTCGGACGAGGCGTCATGAAATCATCGCGCCTCATGCGCCTGCACTCGGCGACGGACGGTCACCTCGGGCAACGGCTATTGATCAAGCCTCAGCGCGGTGGCGGTTATGTCGTAGGATCGAACGATCCTCTACGCCCCCCGGTCGAAATTGTCGGCTATGTCGCGCAAGGCGCCAGTATGGCGAACGCTGCCGGGGCAACGCCCGGCGACGCCAACGCTCGCCTGCGTATCTCCGTCGACATGGTGAAAATCCAGACCTCGGCGCTCCCTTATGACGTTCAGGAGGGTGATCTCGTGCAGCTGCTTGATGCGACGGATGCTCCGACAATGCGTGTCAGTCGCGTGGCGCCCTATGGCACAGATCGAACGATCCTGTTTCTGGTACGGACGGCGCGATGAGCCTGATCCCTTTTGCTATCCGGATTTGCACCGTGCGCGCGCTCCAGGCGGCGCTGCCGTCCTCCGTCGAAGTTGTCGACAGTCCACAAGAGCCACTGACACTGCTGGATATTGACGCGCCTCGTCCGATCATTGCGGTCTACACCAGTTCGGTTCTGACCAAATATGACGGACGCAACATTCTGGGCGGAACGAGCAATCTCGCACTATCGATCCAGATCATGCTGCCCGAGACATTCGCCTTCAGACTGAATGAGGGTGGAGAGATTACGATCGACACAAGGCGTCAGGGCGCGGAGACGGCGCTTGATGTGCTCTGGCGGATGGCTGTCGTCGCTCTGAACAGTGGCGCCGAGCCATGGGCGGCGCTGTGGCGGGAGTTTGTGATCGCTATTCCCGCGCTTCACAACAACTCAAATCTGATCGAACGGCAGGGCGTGCGCGTCACGGCTCGCGAGGCGACGATTGATTGCGAGCCATTACATGAGCCCGTCCCCGGCGGCGCCCCAAAATACGCATGGGCGCGGCTACTGGATCTGATGCGCGCCGATAATAAAGCCGACAGATTATCTCTGCTCGCCGATTGGCTGGAAGGTGAGATCCGCAACAGCGCCGACCGGCCACAGACTACGCGCGACGCCGCTTATCTCGGTCTGTCGCAATATGTCGCCGAGACGATCCGCGTCGAGCCAGTGTTCGCGAGAGCTGACGATATAGAGGGCGACGTTGTCATCGAGACGCCAGGCGATCCGGAATATTCCTCATGAACATTTTTGACGCCATCCGCGAGATACAGTTGAGCCTTGCGGACGCCCATGCCGAGATTTCGCGGCTACGCTGGGCGCATGACCATTCCATGCTGCACGGTCCGGTCTGCGATGTGGACGCGAAGAAGCAGCTTTGCCGGATGGTCGTCGGCGAGAACGAGGACGGCGAGGAAGTAAAATCGCCGTGGATTCCCTATTCGCAGATTGCCGGCACGCGGAAGGTTCACTCAGTCCCGAGCAAGGGCCAGCAGATGACGATGCTCTCTCCAAACGGCGATTATCTGCAGGCGGTGGCGGTCCCCTTCACCTGGTCGAACAATAATCCTTCGCCCTCGGAAAAAGAGGAGGAGGATGTAGATGCGCGCGGCAAGACGCGCACGACGCAAAAAGACGCCTCATTCAAGCGTGAGGTTGACGGCGTCACCGAGAGCCTTTCCAAACAATCTCGCTCCTTGACTATTCACAAGGACGAACAAAATCCGGAGAACGTCGACGACGCGCATCCGTGGGAAGGCAACAAGGCAGATCCGCTGCATTCTCTGGAAGCGACGAAGGATGGCGGCTTCGCCTTCAAGATAAAGATCGGCAGCGATCAGCACGAGATAAAATTTCATCCCGACAACGGGATTACACACAGCGTCAATGGCGGACAGCATGAGATCACTGTCCATCCACAGAACGGCATTACGCATAAATCGTCTCAGCGGGTCAAAATCGAGGCGCCGCAGATTGAGCATCAGGGCGACATGAAAATCATCGGCTCGGTGATCGCAACGAAAGTTATCGGAAGCCAGTCAGGATTCCTTGGCAATCTGCAGGGCGTTTCCAGCGGCATTGGCTTTCCCGGCGGGCTGACGCCGCCAACAGATTGGTAATTGCGCCATGTCCACCGGGATCAATCGTTTTACTGGCAGGCCGCTGTCGGACTGGCCGCATGTCGTTCAATCGATCCTCGTCATTCTGTCGACGCGGATTGGCGATCGGGTGATGCGCCGCAGCTTTGGCTCAGCCATCCCCGGTCTGCTTGGCCGCAATCTCGTTCCCGCGACCCTGCTGCGCTTCTATACTGCGATCGCCATCGCGATTGAGCTCTGGGAGCCACGGTTCCGGGTGCGCCGGTTCGAATATCCGGGCGCAGAAAACAGCGCCAATGATCTGCGTCAGGGCCGGCTGGGCATTCGCATGATCGGCGATTACCGCCCGCGCGCGCTCAGCGGCGATATGACGGTCGAGACTGTGAAGACGGTGACGCTCTGATGTCGCGATT
>CAIQCB010000057.1 GCA_903870245.1 uncultured Methylocystaceae bacterium | reverse complement strand
CTCGCCGCCGCCGGATACAACTTCCGGCGCCTGCTCAAATGGCTGGCGCTTTTGTGCGCCTTATTGCTGGGCGTCTTCCGTCTAGCCGAAAGGTCAGAAAATCATCCCATCGTGGCGTGAAATGCGTTCTTCACGGACGACGATTTAAATGTGATGTAAACACCCGGCCCCATCGAAACGGCCGAAAGAATTAATATTCTCCGTGATGCTTTTAGTGAGAAAACTCCCAAAAATCTTTTCAAGAAAATCAATTTCAGCCGCGTTTACAGAGCAGGCGCGCCGGCTCACTTAGAGCTCCTTAAGTGGGTTGCAGGTCATGGGCTTAATCCATATCAAACTGCAAAAATGTGGAGCATGCTTTGAGAAATAGATGAGTAGTTGAATGACACTAAAAATTTATTGGAATTTTTTTCTAAAGCCTCGGCAAAAAACAGCTTTATATCTTGTGCTGGAAAACTTCGATAAAAATAATTTACATTGAATATTACTCTCGCCATTTGCTCCTTGCCCTCTCAAAGTGGGGAATTTCAATCGAAGCTGGGCTTAAGATCATGAACCTCAAGCCGTTCCTGTCCCTGCTGCGACGTTTACAGGTTTTATGTAAGTTTATGGCGTGAGGCTGATAGAGCCGACGATTGACGAAAGGTAGAGCCAGCCATCTTCATAATGGCCAAAAAAATCATTTTCCAGGTTACCGCTTCTGAAGTGATGAGCGCCTTATCAAAACGAGGCTTGGACATGCCCGTTCTATTCATAAAACCCAACGTTGACGAAGCGCCAAGCCCGAAGAAAATCGCTTTTCGTTTCCCGATAGGGACGCTGGAGCGGATCGATAGACCGGACGTGCGCCGTCTCTTGGTCAAAGGCCATCGCCTTGCTGGCCAGCGACAACTGCGCTTCTGAACACGGGACGCAAGCGCCCGACCGATGGACGCTGCTCTCCCGATCACCGGGCGCTCGACCATCGACTATCAGCGCAAGATAAAAAAGCTATGCCTCGATCATCCCGACCCTGGCCAAAGGCAAATTGATTTTCCTGCCGGGTAGCAGGTCAGTTGTTACATCCACCGCTTGACATCGCCTTCAGCAATTTTTTCCTCGACCAGTGATTTATGCGCCAATGTCTTGATAGCTTCTAATTTTATTTCCGACGTCGCGGATATTTGATTCTTAACTGCTTCCTCAGCCGTATCCTTATCGGATATGTGAGCGTAAAATATTTGCCTGGAAGGCGACCCTTGATGGGTATTTATCGTAACCCTGATTGCCCAACCATTAGCCATGTCGCCCTCCTGTTAGTCATTACCAACTTAGCGAGAGGCCTTATTTTTTAAATCCACGTCTGCAAATTATGGTTAATTTCAAACAGTGCCGACTGGCCATCCGTATGCAGATCGAATGTTTAAATTTTCAGAAGAGTGGCGCCGGGCGCGCGCGATGTATGTCATGTCGGCGAGATTGCCGAAGGATCTGGACCGGCTCAATTCATGATCGAGGCGTCAAGACATCGATCACCCTGCCGCCTGTCCCGCAGTAGATGTTCGTAACTTTAGGACGGGTAACATAGAAAAGGCTGATGATCTTCCAGCCGCCAAGCCATACAGGCGGCCTCAGGCGCGCATATCGACAGCACCTGAACACCCAGCCGATCAACATGATCGGACCCGAGCGCTGAACCTCAACCACGCCGGGCAGGATCGCGGCCCCGCCTCGACCATGGCTGATAGACCTCGACCAGCGCCAGCGCATCGCTCCAGACGGGGCGACTCGAGCATGCCGGAACACGTCGGACCTTACATAAACACCTAGCCGGGAGCGGCCGGCGATGGCGAGAAAATCCCCTGCCCTTGTGTCCCCACTGTGTCCGGGGCTTTTTGCCGGCCCGCGTGTTTTTTCTAAGTCTTTGATTTTAATGGTGGGCGCGACAGGGATTGAACCTGTGACCCCTACGATGTCAACGTAGTGCTCTCCCGCTGAGCTACGCGCCCATGGCCGTTTCGGCCAAAGCGGGTCGGGTATACTGGCGAAACCGCCTGTGCGCAAGCGGCACTTGCACCGGCTATAAAATTAAAATTTTTCAGATAGATAGATCAGAAAACCCGGGTCCATCCGATCATCGCGGGCGACGGCGTAAAAGAATTCTTTCGAGATCGAGCGCAATCCTGCTTGCGGGCGCCCCGATTTGTGGCATCCTGAGTCCCCCCTGCCCCGCGCAGAGCTATATAAAAGAAGGAGGTTCTGCATGTCCTTACAGGGTCATATTGTTGAACTCCAGCGTCGTCATGAGGCGATTGAGAAGGAAATCCAGAAAGAACTGCTGCATCCTGGCTCCGACGATCAGCGTTTGCATGAGTTGAAACGCAAAAAACTCCAGATCAAGGATGAGTTGGCGAAGCTGAAAACATCCGAGACGCGTCACTAGCAAGACGCATCAATCTGTCTGGCCGACCGAGAAAGGCCGGCGACACGTCACATGGGCGGAGAGCGATCTCCGCCTTACTTATTTGTTCAGGTCACCTCTCGCGGAAGCTGAAGGCACGATGCCGCCAACCCCTCGCTATCGTCCCGAGACGCTGCACGAATCCCTCGGCGCGGCCTTTTACGATCCAGTCCCGTCCGCAGAATTTCCCAAGCATATTTTGCGTTTTCGCAACCAGAGACAGGCGGCGCGCGTTGGCCTCGATGGCCTGGCCGATGTGGAGTGGATCGACCATTTCGGGCGATTTGTCCCCCTGCCCGGCGCCCAGCGGCGGCCGCTGGCATTGCGCTACCATGGCCATCAATTCCAGACCTATAATCCCGATCTCGGAGACGGACGCGGGTTTCTGTTCGCACAGCTACGCGACTCGGTCGATGGCCGCCTGCTTGATCTCGGGACGAAGGGCAGCGGCCAGACGCCGTGGTCGCGTCGTGGCGACGGACGTCTTACGCTCAAGGGCGGGGTGCGGGAAATTCTCGCCACCGAAATGCTGGAGGCGCTCGGCGTCGACACTTCGAAAAGCTTTAGCCTGATCGAAACCGGCGAGTCGCTTGAGCGGGGCGACGAACCCTCTCCGACCCGCGCCAGCGTGTTGGTGCGGCTGTCCCATTCGCATATTCGCATCGGGACCTTTCAGCGTTTGTCATATCATGATGACGCCAAAGCTATCGAACGGTTGCTCAATCACGCCTGCGATCATTATTATCCGCACTTGCGCGACGCGCCGACCGAGCAGCGCGCGACGCTGTTTCTCGACGAAGTCGCCAATCGCATCGCTATTCTCGGGGCCAGCTACATGGCCGCCGGCTTTGTCCATGGCGTGCTGAATTCCGACAACATCAACATCACTGGCGAGAGTTTCGATTACGGGCCCTGGCGTTTTGCGCCCGTTTACGATCCGCTGTTCACAGCCGCCTATTTCGACACCAGCGGACTTTACGCCTTTGGTCGCCAGCCCTCCGCGCTGGCCTGGAATCTGGCCCGGCTGGCGGAGTGTCTTCTGCATCTGACCGGACAAGATGCGGCGCGGGCCATCATCGACGCGTTTCCATTGCGGATACGCTTCGCCTTTCGCGACGCGCTCTTGCGACGGCTGGGGATCAAAACCGCTGGCGAAGCGGCCGATGCCCGCCTCGCTTCGGCGGTCGTCGATTTTCTGCTCAATAGCCGCGCGCCATTCGAACAATTTTTCTTCGATTGGCGCGGTGGACTGGCCAGCGCAGAGCGCGCGCAAGCCAGTCCCGTCGCCGATCATTACCGGTCGGAGTCCTTTGCGCCACTGCGCGCCGCGCTGGCCGAGCATGAAACATCGGCGAACGCCCACCTCGATCATCCCTATTTCCTGCGCGAGGCGCCCTGCGCCATGCTGATTGACGAGGTCGAGGCGCTCTGGGCGCCGATCGCTGAACGCGATGACTGGACGCCGCTTGAGAAAAAAATCGCTCTTATCGGCGAAATGCGCGAAGCTTACGCGAGCTCCGCTCTTGAACAGGCTGCGCACGAGACGTAATAAATTTTACGGCGCGGGCGGACACCAATGATCACCAACGACAATCCCGAAGACGCGGATACGACGGCGCTTCTGGCCGAACTTGAGCGCCTCAGGCTCGAACATCACGACCTCGAAGCCGCTATTACGGCGCTCGTAGCGGTCGGCGCCATCGATCAATTGCAAATCGGTCGGCTGAAAAAGCGCAAACTGATGCTGCGGGACCGGATCGTTTATATCGAGGATCAACTCACCCCAGATATAATTGCCTAAATCCTAGAGGCGCGCCTGATGCGTCGCCTCGCGCATGCACAAATATTCCCACACGAGCGTTGCCCCGGCGAGGGCCGTGATCTCCGCCGAATCGTAGGCGGGCGCCACTTCCACCAAATCCATGCCAACGAAGTCGATGGAGCCAAGCCGTCGTATAATCGCCTGCGCCTGCCAGGTCGCCAGCCCGCCAATTTCCGGCGTGCCGGTGCCGGGCGCGAAAGCGGGATCGAGGGCATCGATGTCGAAGGTCAGATAGGCGGGCTGAAGACCGACGACCGCGTGGATGCGCTCGGCGACCTCGGCCATGGACATGGCGTGAACATCCTGCGCGGAGAGAATGGTGACGCCCGCTCCGAGCGTCCACTCGACAACCTCTCGCTCGACCGGCGAACGAATGCCAATCTGGATCATACGCGTCGGATCGACCAGTCCTTCCTGGATGGCGCGGTAAAACACCGAACCATGGCCGTAGATTTGCCCCGAAGTCTCTGGCCAGGTGTCGACATGCGCGTCGAAATGCACAAGCCCGACCGGGCCATGCGCATTCGCCACCGCGCGTAACAGCGGCAGGGTGACGCCATGATCGCCCCCAAGCGTCACAAGATGCAAAAACTCCGAGGCTTGACGCTCGATGAGATCGTAGCTTTTGGCAATGTCCCCGAGCGCGATCTCGAAATTGCCGACATCGGCGACGGGCAAACGCGCTGTGTCTACATGAAATGTCGGGTGCGCGCCGTCGATCAGCATCCGGCTGGCGGCGCGGATCGCTTGCGGCCCAAAGCGCGCGCCGGGACGATTGCTGACGCCGAGGTCGTGGGGCGCTCCGGCGACGCACACTGACGCCGAACGGTCCGCGTTGGCGGTGGCGAGAAATGTGGAATGCGCGGCAAAAGCCGGCGCGCCGCTCATGTGTCGTTGCTCCCGTTAATCTTCCCCGGCGGCGGCAATACGCGAGCCTCTTCTATTCATCCGCCGTGGTCGACGGCGCTTCGGCGCCGCCAAACTTCCAGTTAACCCCGACACGCATGATATTGTTGGTGACGCTCCCGGTCGAGAATTGTCCCAGCAACGGCGCGCCCGGAACCACAAAGCCGGACGCCGGGCCGGACAGGCCGGCAAGGCTGACATAAAGATATTCCGCGCGCAGCGACAGATCGGCGGTCATGGCGTAGTCGGCGCCGGCCCCGGCGGCCCACCCGGCGCGCGCATAGGACGAGACATTACCGATCAAACCGCCGTCCTGGCCTTGAATAGACCGGTGATCGATCTCGCCATAAGCAACGCCGCCAGTGATGTAGGCAAGCATTTCGCGCTGGGCGAAGCCAAGACGCGCACGCGTCGTGCCAAACCAGTTCAAAGACGTGCGGTTATTGTTGGAGACGCCGCCATAGCCGGTTTCGAGCACGCCGGACTCGTTTTGCGCGGTGATTCCGCTCCATTGCGCATCCGTCTCAACGCCAAGAACGAAATGCTGCGACAGATGATAATTGTACCCAATTTGGCCGCCGCCGACAAATCCGCCCGTGCGATCGGCGGCGTAGGTTGTGAGGCCAACGCCCGGCTTAAGGCCAGCAGGGGTGAGCAAGGTTGCGTATTCCCGCAGAACGTCGCCACCGTAACCGGCGTTGACGCCAGCGTAGAAGCCGGACCAGTCGCGCGCCGGCAGCGCCGTCAGGAAACCGGAAATATCTCCATTAAGCAGCGGCTGGAGTTGCTCTGAGGTCTCCTCGTCAGCAACGCCGGCGAAGCGATAGTTAAGACCGCCGCGCACCGTGTGAACGCCGAAGGGATAGGCGCCGAACGAACCGGCCAGCGGCGCGCCGCCAAGCTGCAAGGCTCCGACGGCCTGTGCGCCGACGCTGGGAAGAGACATGTAAAGATATTCTGATCGGGCAGAAAGGTTTTTGGTGATGGCGATATCTGCGCCACCGCCCATGGTCCAGCCCGTGCGCATTTCGGAAGCGGAACCGACAGAGATCGAATTGGCGCCGGGCAGCGGCGTCCCCTGCGTCTGAAGCTGGCCATAGACCAGACCGCCCGTCACATAGGGCATCACACGGCCAATCGAATAGCCAATCCGCCCGCGCACCGTTCCATACCACGTCAGGCCTGCGGCGGAGTCGGAATTGGCCAGGAAACCCGGAATGCTGGAGAAACGGGTGAATTGGGATGAGGCGCGTATATCGCTCCATTGCAAATCGGTCTCGGCGCCGAGAATAAAATAATTGGGCAGTTGATAATTGTAACCGACGACGCCGCCTGCAGAAAAGCCGCTGGCGCGATTTGTCGATCCGCCGGTCACGGTCACGCCGGGCGCGGGCGAAACAAGGCCAAGGCCGCTGTCCAGAACGCCGCCGCCAAAGCCTCGGGTGAAGCCGAGGTAAAAGCCGGTCCAGCGCGGCAGTGGTTTCGCCTGTTGCGCCTGCGTCTCCTCAGGAGCCGACAGATCAGCGGCGCGGACTGGAGTGAACAGCAGCGCAAGCGCGGCGCTCAGGACATATTTATTCAACGCCAACTCCCGATCACTGACCGGGAAAGAAATAGCAAGCGACGCGGCCGGCGAGAACCGGGATCGGGAAAAACCGCGCTGCTGTGACTTTTTGATCACAAGGTCTTCTAGCCCTGTCCAAACGGCCAGAAAGGCTATTCGAACAATATAGGAACATCATCGGAAAGCCTGGGCTCAGGCGCTATCCCCGGGCATAAAACCCAGGGCTCGCAGCAGCAGAGGCATAGTCAGGCCCTGTACGACGATGGAAAAGGCGACGACCGCGAAGGTCGCCACGACGACCTCATCGCGCAACGCGAGACTTTCCGGCAAGGACAGCGCCAGAGCCAGGGCCAGGGCCCCGCGCAAGCCGCCCCACCACAAAACATGCTGCTCACCGGCCGATATCCGCCAACGGGTGGGCAAGAACAGGGCGCTCAGAGGGTAAACCGTGAGGGCGCGGGCGAGCAGAACGATCGCGATCACCACCGCCAACATGCTCAAACCATAGACGGTGAAGGGCATGGTCTCGACATCGACGCCGATCAGCAGAAACACGACCGAGTTGGCGACAAATGCGGCGAACTCCCAGAAAGCGTGGACGAACTCCCGGCCCTTGGCGCTGAGGAAAGGGCTCTCGCCTTCGCCCAGAAGCGCAAGATTGCCCATAATCAGACCGGCGGTGACGGTCGCCAGCACGCCGGAAACATGAAAATGTTCGGCGATCAGGAAAGAGCCAAACGCTGCAATAGTGGTCAGCGCCGCCTCGATGAGATGTTCGCTTGTTCGCAGCGCGACAAGTATCGCCGCCCCCCCGCACAGCGCCCCGACAACGACTCCGCCGAAGACGATCCGCCCAAGAGTCGCGAGAATTTGAAAGGCACCATGCCCTGTATCCGCTCCCTGCGCCCAGGCCAGCGCCATGACAAAAAAAACCGCAGCCGCGCCGTCGTTGAGCAGGCTCTCGCTCTCCACCAGCAAACGCAGGCGGCCCTTGATCCGGTTGTCCTTGAACATGGCGATGATCGCAACGGGATCTGTGGCGGCGATCAGTGCGCCAAAAACAACGGCCGGAGCCGCAGGCCAATCGAGGACCAGCATGGTTGCGATCGCGACGATCGTAGCGGAAATCGCCGTGCCAAGACCGGCCAGCGTGAGCAGGGGCAACGAGTCGCGCGCCAGCTCCCGCCAGGACAAGCTCAACGCCGCCTCGAATAACAAGGGCGGCAGGATGAGATCGAAAATCATGTCGTGGGTCAGATGCATGCCGAAACCTGGCCGCGTCGCAGCCAGTATCGCGCCGACGACCACAAGTCCGACCGTATAAGGCAATCGCAACTGCCGGGCGGCGATCGCTACGATCATCGCCACCGCCAAAACGGCGACGATCTGCCGCAAATGTTCGTCCATGGATTATCTCTTCAGCCGCGTGTTGGCACGAGGAGGTCCTAGCCGATCTGGTCCCCATACGGGAGGGGAAATCGCAGGGAGGCACTAAAAGCGCGGTCAGCTTGAGCGCTTGCCTAAGCGCAGGCCATCGTCTATGCCGCTTGGCTTCTAAAAAACCAGCAGGAATGGCGGCGCGTGACGATATCCGCAGAAGCATCAGCGAAAGCGCGCGTCGCGGTCATCATGGGATCGCAGTCCGACTGGGCGACCATGCGCCACAGTGTCGATACGCTTCAGGCGCTGGGCGTGGCGGTCGACGCCCGAATCGTTTCGGCGCATCGCACCCCGGATCGTCTTGTCGCCTTTGCCAGGGGCGCTGAGGCGGAGGGATTTGACGTGATCATCGCCGGCGCCGGCGGCGCGGCGCATCTGCCCGGCATGACCGCCGCAATGACAGCCCTGCCCGTGTTGGGCGTTCCGATCGAGTCGGCAGCTCTCAAGGGCATGGACTCGCTCCTGTCGATCGTTCAGATGCCCGGCGGCGTCCCGGTTGGAACGCTGGCCATCGGCAAGGCCGGCGCGATTAACGCCGCTCTGCTGGCGGCTGCGATCCTTGCCCGCAGCGATGCGGCGCTCGCCGCCCGTCTCAAGGCCTTTCGAGACCAGCAGACCGGGAGCGTGACCTTAACCCCGCGAGACGACCCATGACCCCCCTTGCGCCCGGCGCGACCATTGGCGTGCTCGGCGGCGGCCAGCTCGCGCGAATGCTGGCGCTCGCTGGCGCCCGGCTTGGCCTCAAAACCCACGTCTATTCGCCAGTCGCCGACGATCCGGCTTTCGACGTCTGCGCCGCGCAAACCCGCGCCGATTTTCTTGACGAGGCGGCGCTTGCCGCCTTCGCCGATAAGGTGGACGTGGTCACCTACGAATTCGAGAATGTCCCTGCGCGAACCGCTGAGGTTCTTGAGGCGCATTGTCCGGTGCGCCCGAACCCCCGGGTTCTGGCTCTGACCCAGGACCGCCTGATCGAGAAACAATTCGTGCGCGGACTCGGTCTCTCTACCGCTGAATTCGCCGATGTTCGGGATGCGCAGACGCTGGCCGCCGCCGTCGAAGCGCTGGGACGACCGTCGATCCTGAAAACGCGCCGTTTCGGTTATGACGGCAAGGGGCAGGCGCGGATCGCCGACAACGGCGATCTCGCCCTGACCTTCGCCGGGCTGGGCGGCGCGGCCTGCATCCTTGAGAGCTACGTGCCGTTCATCAAGGAAATCTCGGTCGTCGCGGCGCGTAGCGCGACCGGCGAATTCCGCGCCTACGATGTTTGCGAAAATGTGCATGAACACCACATCCTCGCAACCACGATGGCCCCGGCGGCGGTGAGCCCGGCGACGGCGACGGCGGCCGTGGAGGCCGCGCGTCGGATCGCCGGGGCGGCGGATTATGTCGGCGTTATCGCCGTCGAAATGTTTGTGGTGCGGCGCGAAGAAACCGAAGAACTGGTGATCAACGAAATCGCGCCGCGCGTCCATAACTCCGGCCACTGGACGCTCGACGGCGCCGAAACCTCGCAATTCGAGCAGCACATGCGGGCCGTAGCCGGATGGCCATTGGGTTCGACGCGACGCCATGGCGTTTCCGTGAGGATGCGCAATCTGATCGGCCATGACGCCGACCACTGGCTACAATTGCTCGCCGAAGATGGCGCCTGCCTGCATCTCTACGGTAAGAGCGAGACCCGTGATGGCCGCAAGATGGGCCATGTAACCCGAATCGAACGCTGACGGCCCTCGAAGCGCTTGCCTCTGCTGCGATTTCCGATATTCTCTTATCGCAAACATGGGGATGGAGTTCCCCGAAACCGCCGTAAAGGCTGATGACTCCTGTTGCGCTTTTTGTGCAGACAGTGGAGTTGCGACCTTGAAACGACCGGCGACAATATCTCACACAATCAGACCAGTCTCGCTGGCGAAACCGCGCCGGATGGCATTTGCGCGCGTCTTCGCCTGGTCACAGTCGATCATTCAACAGGATAGCGTATGACTCCGATCTGGACGCAGGCGGCGCTGGTTTTCGCGCTCGCTCTCCTTGCCACAACCTTCTCCAGCCGTTTTCGGGTCTCGACGGCGCTGTCGGAGATTATTGTCGGCATGCTGGCGCGCGTGACTCTCGGGGCCGTCTTCGGCGCCGAGGTTTTCGGCGTGCAAGAGCCATGGATCAAAACGCTCGCAGGTCTCGGCGCGATCTCCCTGACCTTTCTCGCGGGCGCCGAACTCGATCCCGATGTGTTCAGGCTCAAATGGCGAGAGGCGGCGGCGGTTGGCCTCGCCTCCTTTCTTTTCCCGGCGCTGGGATGCTGGACGGCGGCGCATTACCTTTTAGGCTGGGAGACCAGACCCGCCTTGCTGGCCGGCATCGCGCTCGCGGCGACCTCCGTCGCCGTGGTCTACACGGTAATGATGGAATACGGCTTCAATCGCACGGATTACGGCAAGACGATTCTTGCCGCCTGTTTCATCACCGATCTTGGCACCGTGATAACCCTCGGTTTGTTTTTTGCGCCCTTCACCCTGAAAACGGCTCTGTTCGTGGCTGCGCTCGTCGCCGCCTTTATCGCCCTGCCCAAACTCACCCCGGTCGTATTCTCGCTTTTCGGGGGGCGCGCCTCAGAATTCGAAACCAAATTTCTGTTCTTTGTTTTGATGGCGCTGGGCGCCATCGCGACATGGGCGGACAGCGAAGCTGTGCTGCCGGCCTACCTGATCGGTATGGCGCTTGCAGGTTCGGTCGGAAGAGATCATGCGTTGATTCGCAGGTTGCGGACGATCACGATTGGCCTGCTCACGCCTTTCTATTTCATCCGCGCCGGCTATTTTGTGTCGATGTCGAGCATCGCTCTGGCACCCTTTGGCGTCATCGTTCTGCTGGCGGTTGAAATCGCAACGAAAATCGCCAGCGTTTATCCGATCGCAAGAAAATTTGGCTCTCCGCACCGCGACGCGATGTACACAACGCTCCTGATGGCGTCTGGACTGACCTTTGGCACGATTTCGGCGCTGTTTGGACTCTCTCACAAGATCATCGACGAGAATCAGTATTCAACGCTTGTTGGCGCAATCATCGCCACGGCGATCATTCCGACCGTTATCGCCAACAGCCTCTATTTGCCACGTCATCTCTTGCCGCCGGACGACCCGCGATCAGAGATCGAATAAGCCAGATATGGCATTGTCGGACATTGGAATTCTGGTGATTCGTATTCGCGCCAACATGACTGGAAATGACCTCGCGCTTGTTTTTCCGCCGACATCGCTGTCCGGTTGCTCGGTTGCGAGTCGCGCTAGATCATTACTTTTGACGGTCGCGGGAGGCGCAGGACTGCTAACCGGCTGCAATGGCGGCACAACGCAGGGGGATCGCGCGCAATTTCTCGACGCCCCGAATATCGAGCGCACAATTTCATCCTCCGAGGTCAAAAGCCCGACGACGAACTCTCCATGGCCTAACGAGGAATGGTGGCGTCGCTTCAAAAACAGCGAACTGGATCGTTTGGTCGACAGAGCGCTCTCGGACAATCAAAATCTGCATAAGGCGCGCGATACGCTGACCGAGGCGGAGGCCAGCGTTCAGGTCGCCAGCGCCAGACTCTTGCCGTCACTGCAATCCGACTTTTGGACGCGTCAATCCCGTAATCCCAATCATGGCGTTGTTTACTCCTACAACAACGGACAGGGCGGACGCGAAAAGACATCGGCTTTTCTCACACCTTTCGTGATGACATGGGAGCTGGATTTCTGGGGAAAAAACCAGGCGTCGATGGAGGCCGCCATTGGTCAGGCGGCTGCGCAGGAGGCCGAGTTGGCGCAAACGCGCCTGCTTTTGATCGCCGGAGTTTCGCGCGCCTATGTGCGCGGCTATGCGCTGGGGCGTCAACTGGAGACCGCCAACGAACTGATCAGATTGAGACGCGAATTACTGAGCCTTGCGGAAACGCGGTATCAAACCGGACTCGAAACGGCTGATGTCGTGCAGACGGCGCGCGCCGATTATGAGGCGAGCGTACGACGCGAGGCCACCGTCCGCGCTGCATTTGCGATTCAGAAAAACGCCATCGCGCGCATGATCGGCGCGGGTCCGGACGCCGCCTCTGCGCTGTTCGAAGGTAAAAGAGCCGTGGCGCCCGCACAGCCATCGCTGCCTCGACGCCTGCCGATCGAACTCCTCGCTCATCGACCCGATCTGGCCGCCGCCATGCGTCGGGCCGAGGCGGCGAGCGAACGCATCCATGTCGCAAAATCTCTGCTGATGCCATCGATCGATCTCTCGCTGGCCGCCGGCCTCGAGGCCTCGGTCACCAGCAGTCAATTCAATGCGCTCTCGGGTTTTCTCTTCAATCCCGGCGCAACAGGCTTCGCTGTCGTTCCGGGCTTTCATCTGCCGATTTTTCAAGCGGGACGACTTTCGGGCGGCCTTGAAGTCAGACGCGCAGAATACGATCAGGCCGTCGACAGTTATAACGAGACTCTTCTGCAAGCTGCTCAGCAGGTTGCGGACGCGCTCGCTAATTTGAGACGCGCCAACACCGAATATATCGCACAGGCTCAAGTGCTCAAAGCGTCTGTGAACCAGCTCGAACTGGCGCGCACGCGTTTACGCGACGGATTAAAAGATCGGCGCGAGATTATGCAAGAGCAGATTGATTTTCAGGAAGCCTCCTTTGCGCGACAGGTTCTCGAAGGCGATCGTCTGGTCGCCAGCGTCGATCTGTTTCAGGCGTTGGGCGGCGGTTACAACGACACGACCCCGCCGAAACCGAAACCGACGCCGGAAAATGACCCCCTCACGCCGGTTGTGGACCAGATTACCCAAATCACCGGAGGCTAAGAACAAACGCATGATCATCCCCTTTAAAGCTTGAGAGAGTCCCGACTCGTATGTCTTTTTCCAGAAAATCGCTCAGGTCGCGACGAGACTTTCTGCTGAAGCTCGTATTTTTGGGCGTTGGCGGCGCAGCGCTGCTCGGGCTGATCAAATGGCTGACGGTCGATCGAAACTGGGTGACGACGGACAACGCCTATGTGACGGGCAACATCTTGCCCATCACCTCGGATGCGACCGGTATCGTCTCGCATGTGTATTTCGAGGAAACCCAGTTCGTTAAGAAGGGCGATCTTCTGATCAGCCTCGATGCGCAACGCGCCAAAGCCGCGATGACTCAGGCGCAGGCCGAACTCGGCCGAGCGGTGCGCAATGTCAGCGCGCTCTTTGCCTATCGTTATCAGGTCTGTCAAAAATTCGTTTCCAGAGTCGCCTTGCGAGATCGCACGGCGCACGATCTGACGCGATACAGGAAAGCCGCGACGACTGGAGCCGCCTCTGATCAGGTATTGCAGAACACGCAGGATCAACTGGTCGCGCTGGAGGCGAATTTGCAGGAGGCGCGCGCGGAATTACAGGCGATTGACGCACGTATTGTCGGCGTCACGCGCATCAATCATCCCGACATCGAATCTGCAAAGGCGCGCTATACTGACGCCTACATCGAATATCTACGACAAAGTGTCCGGGCTCCCGCAACGGGTTTTATCGCCAAGCGTCGCACACAGGTCGGGCAACGCGTCAAACCCGGCGATCCGCTGCTCAACATTGTGCCGCTGGATCATTTGTGGATCGAGGCGAATATCTGGGAAAACCGGATGAAACCCGTGCGGCCCGGTCAGGAGGCGCTGGTCACTGTCGATCTTTACGGCGGCAGCAAAACCTACCACGGCGTTGTCGAGGGAATTGTTCCTGGAACCGGCAGCGTTTTCGCTACGCTCGCGCCCGACAACGCCACCGGAAACTTCATTCGTATCGTTCAGCGTGTGCCGGTTCGCATCGCCCTGCGCAAGAACGAGATCGAAGAAGCGCCGCTGCGGCCAGGACTTTCGACCATCACCACAATCAACGTCGGCGGCCCGATGCCATCGCCAAACGCATCGAGCGTTACAACGACAAGCAACGAATATCGCACCGAAATTTACGACAAGGATCTATCGACCGCGATATCGGCCGCCGATAAAACGATCGCCGATAATCTGGTCAGCGCATCGGAGACTGAGGACAGCGCCTGTCGGACAGCCCGTTTCTGAGGCGCTTTCCGCCGAAATAGAAACCGGTTCAAAGAATGAACGCTGAGCAAACTTAAATCTGAGCCTCCGTCTGATCCAATCAGACAGTGAAATGCTCCAGGAAATCTTGCCGATACGGCCAGCGACGACAGGAGAAGAGAGATGAAAAGACTGATGCTGTCGCTCTGTTTTCTTGGCGGATCAACTATGCACGCCGCGCAGGCGCAGGATGTTGGCGAACTGATCCTGAGAGGCTATGTGCCCAATACGACCATTAATCCCTATGCAGGAGGTACGATCTATCAGCAAAACGGGATCAACAACCCCTACGAGGGATTTGGCGCCGGCGCAAATAACGATTTCAATAGCCCGAGCATGGACAATCCGTCGCGCATTTTCGACGAAAACGGCGTCTATCGCGGCCCCTGAGGGTCATCCCGGCGCCATAAAAACGGGCGTCGATCTCTCGACGCCCGCATAATAGACAATCTCTTGATGCGCAGTTACACGCGTGGCCTCGATCAGGCGAACTCCATAATGACAGCGTCGACAGCGAGGCTATCCCCGGCTTTGGCGACGATCTTCTTGATGGTGACGTCGCGTTCGGCGCGCAGGACGTTCTCCATCTTCATCGCCTCGACCATACAAAGCGCTTCGCCCGCCTTCACTTCCTGTCCTTCGGCGACGTCGATGGTCTTCACCAGACCCGGCATCGGACACAACAGATGTTTAGAGACTCCGGCGTCTTTCTTCTTCGGCATATAGGCGACAAGTTCCGCCTCACGCTGCGTATAGACCCGCGCGGCGGCGCTTACGCCCTGATGAGACAACTCATAACCGTTTAGAATCGGTCGCGTCTGGACATATATCGTGTGGCCATCGACATCGGCCTTGAGCACGGTTTCGCCTGGACGCCAGTCCGAAGAAATTCGGTGCACGCGGCGATCGCCCTCCTGGAAACGCACGATCAACGCCTCGCCCTGCTCCTCGATCGCGACATCGAAACGCTTGTCGCCCAGAATGCAGACGCGATCGCGCGCGAACTCAACGGGGCGACCATTACGAAGCTGACCGCTGATCTGACGCTTTCGCGCATTGCCGATGTGATCGATCAGCGTCGCGACGGCGGCGAGCGTTTCGGCTAACGCGCCCTCTGGCGCCGGGGCCGAAAAGCCCTCGGGATATTCCTCGGCGATAAAGCCGGTCGAGAGCGCGCCCGAGCGCCAGCGCGGGCTCTGCATCAGCGAGGACAGGAATGGAATGTTGTGGCGGATTCCATCGATAACGAAACGGTCGAGCGCATCGGCCTGCGCCTGAATCGCGACAACGCGTTCAGACGCATGGGTGACGAGCTTGGCGATCATCGGATCGTAGTGGATGGAAATCTCACGACCCTCGGTCACGCCAGTATCGTTTCGGACAGTGATTCCATTCTCGCGTTTTTCCTCCGGCGGCGCATATTTCACCAGACGGCCGATGGAGGGCAGGAAGTTACGGGTCGGATCTTCCGCATAAATGCGGCTCTCGACGGCCCAGCCTTTGATTTTGACGCCTTCCTGCGAGAGTTGTAGCGGCTCGCCCGCCGCAACGCGAATCATCTGTTCGACAAGATCAATGCCGGTGATCAGCTCCGTCACAGGATGCTCGACCTGAAGACGTGTGTTCATTTCCAGGAAGTAGAAGCTCTTGTCCTGACCTGCGACGAATTCGACCGTGCCGGCGGAGTCGTAATCAACCGCTTTGGCGAGAGCGACGGCTTGCGCGCCCATCTCGGCGCGGGTCTTCTCGTCGAGAAGCGGCGAAGGCGCCTCTTCGATAACCTTCTGGTTACGGCGCTGGATAGAGCATTCGCGTTCGTTAAGGTGAATGACGTTGCCATGTTTGTCGCCGAGGACCTGAATCTCGATATGTCGCGGATTGACAATGAATTTCTCGACGAAAACACGATCGTCGCCAAAGGATGACGCCGCCTCTGAGCGGGCGCGGGTGAACCCTTCAACGGTTTCAGCGTCGTTGAAAGCGATCCGCATGCCTTTGCCGCCGCCGCCGGCCGACGCCTTGAGCATCACCGGATAGCCGATATCCCTGGCGATCTTAACGGCCTCTTCCGGTGACTCGATCACGCCAAGATAGCCGGGCACAACATTCACATTGGCGGCAGAGGCGAATTTTTTCGATTCGATCTTGTCGCCCATCGCCTCGATAGCGCGAGGATTGGGTCCGATAAAGACAATGTTGGCTTCGGCGAGGGCCCGGGCGAAAGCAGCCCGTTCGGAAAGGAAGCCATAACCTGGATGCACCGCCTCTGCGCCGGTTTCCTTGCAGGCTGCGATGATCTTGTCGATCAACAGATAAGATTGCGCAGCAGGCGGCGGGCCAAGATGGATCGCTTCATCCGCCATCTCGACGTGAAGCGCGTCGGCGTCGGCGTCCGAGTAAACCGCAACTGTGCCGATGCCCATGCGCTTGGCGGTTTTCATAATGCGGCAGGCGATTTCGCCGCGATTTGCGATCAAAATTTTACGAAACATGCGCGCCCCGATTGCCCCTGTTTCCCGGAACTGTCGATGCGGCGCCGTCAGGGATGCGCCGCAATGTTGTCTGTCGATCAGTTTTTCGTCTCGACCTCGTCGTCGGCGCGCTTCTCCTGAACGCTGTCCACGATGCCGAATTCCTTCGCCTCCTGCGCCGACATAAAGTGATCGCGGTCGAGCGTACGCTCGATCGTCTCGTAATCCTTGCCGGTATGACGCACGTAAATATCGTTTAGACGTTTCTTGATCTTGAGAATATCCTCGGCGTGCCGTTGGATATCTGATGCCTGTCCCTGAAATCCGCCGGATGGCTGATGCAGCATGACCCGGGCGTTCGGCAGAGCGAAACGCAGGTCGGGCGCGCCGGCCGCGAGCAACAAAGATCCCATCGACGCCGCCTGGCCAACACATAGGGTCGAGACCCTGGGCTTGATAAACTGCATCGTGTCGTAAATGGCGAGACCGGACGTCACGACGCCGCCTGGCGAGTTGATGTAGAGCGAGATTTCCTTTTTGGGATTTTCGGACTCAAGGAACAGTAACTGGGCGATAATCACCGAGGCCATATGGTCCTCGACTGGCCCGGTCAGAAAAATGATCCGCTCCCGCAAGAGGCGCGAGTAAATGTCAAATCCGCGCTCGCCGCGCGACGTATTCTCGATCACCTGAGGAATGAGATACTGGCTGTAGACCTCGATCGGATCGCGCATTCCGTCGCCTTTCCCGCCGCCGGATGTTCCCGGCCTGTGTTATGGCGGCGGAGCTGTCTGCTCCGCCGGCGTTGATCTGTTCTGCGTTCGTCTTAGGCCCCGGCGCGGCCGGAAGCAATTGGCTCTCAGGCCGCGTCGTCCTCGGCGAACAGCTCATCGCGGCTGACCGGTTTGTCGACGACGCTGATCTGCTTGAGGATATGGTCGACCACACGCTCCTCATAGATCGGGGCGCGCAGGGAAGCCATCGCCTGCTCGTTTTTGGTGTAATAATCCCAGATCTGCTTCTCCTGTCCGGGAAACATCCTGGCCCGTTCGACCAGCGCGTCGGTCAGATCCTTATCCTCGATCTTGACATTCGCCAGTTGGCCAATCTCGGCCAGAACCAGTCCGAGACGGACTCGACGTTCGGCGATCTTCTGGAACTCGGCGCGAGTCTCTTCCTCGGTTTTGCCTTCCTCGGCGAGCGACTGGCCGGCGCGGCGGCTCTCCTGCTCATGTTGCGACCAGATTCCGTTGAATTCCTGCTCGACAAGCGCCGGCGGCAATTCGAAGGAATAGCGTGTGTCCAGGGCGTCAAGCAGGGCGCGCTTCACCTTCTCGCGCGAAGCCTTTTCGAAATCGGCCTCAAGATTGCCGCGCACCGCCGATTGCATCGCTTCCAGCGTCTCGAAACCGTATTTCTTGGACAGCTCTTCGCCAACTTGCAACGGGCTGGGCTTTGAGATCGCCTTGACGGTTACATCAAATTCGGCGTCCTTGCCGGCGAGATGTTTTGCAGAATAATCATCGGGAAAACGCACTTTCACGACCTGCTGGCCGCCGGCGGTGATCCCTTCGAGTTGCTCTTCAAAACCGGGAATAAATGAGCCCGACCCCAGAACGATGTCGATATCGCCGCCGGTTCCGCCTTCGAAAGGTTCACCGTTGAGCTTGCCGGTGAAGTCGATGGTGAGCTTGTCGCCCTTCTCGGCCGGAGCGCCCTCGGCGCGAGGCTCGAATTCCTGAACCCGCTCGGCCAGCGCGTTCAGCGCCTTGTCCACTTCAGAGGCTTCGACTTCCGCAACGGGGCGCACGATTGAAATGTCTTCGAAAGATCCGACGTCGAAGGTCGGCAGCGTCTCGAAGGCGACCGTGAAGGCGAAATCGCCCTCTGCTTCGAGCGCCCGCTCGACTTCCGCCTGATCGCCGGGAAAATCGATCTTGGGATCTACGGCGAGACGCAAATTATGATCGGCGATGATCTTGCGATTGGCCTCGTTGACCGCCTCCTGCAGGACATCGCCCATGATGCCCTTGCCGTAGAGCTTCCTCAAATGCGAGATCGGCGCCTTACCGGGTCGGAACCCCTTGATCTGCGCCCGGGCCTGAACCTCCTCAAGTTGCGCCGCCAGCTTGGCGGCAAGATCGCCGGCGGGCAGCACAACCTTGAATTCCTGCTTCAAACCCTGGGTGGAGGTCTGCGTCACTTGCATGTTATTCGCCTTCTGTAATGCCTGCCGCCGACTCCTTGCGGCGAATCCGAAAATTTCCGCTTTGATCTGCGGCGTTGGTGCGGGCGGAGGGAGTCGAACCCCCACGACTTTCGTCACCGGAACCTAAATCCGGCGCGTCTACCAGTTCCGCCACGCCCGCCTCCGGCGGGTTTTGAAACCCGCCGCAAAACCATGCGCCCGCTGGCGCGGGCGCCGCTCTATAACATGGTCGAGGCAGGATGCTTGGAAAAAATTCGGTCTTTCTCCAGCTTGCCTCGCACCCCGTCCAGCTGTCTAGAATCGTTGCAGCCGGGAGCGCCGCCGGGCTGCCGTCGCCCCCGGCCTCAAGCAAGGAGTTGCGAATGTCCAATGACCTGTCCCGCCGCGCCTTTCTGGCTGGAGTCTCCGCAACGGTCTGCGCCTTGCCAAATCGAGGCCGGGCCGCGGAGGCCCCGCGTGGACTGGCGGCCCGCCCGGGCGCGGCGACAACCGGTCAACTCCCGGCGACCGCGATTCTGGGGTTTGACGGCGTTACGCCGGGGCCTTTGTTACGGTATCGGCAAGGCGACACGCTGAACGTGCGATTCGACAATGGACTTAAGCTGCCGGCCACCATTCACTGGCATGGCATGCGGGGCGACAACGCCATGGAAGGCGTCGCTCCGCTGACTCAGTCGGCTGTGGCTCCGGGCGCCGGTTTCGATTACCGACGCGCCTTGCCCGAGCCGGGATTATTCCTGTATCGCCCGAGCGTTTACGGAAAGACCCCAGAACTCATGGGGCGCGGCCTCAAAGGCCTCCTGATTGTCGACGAAACAACGCCGCTGGAGGCCGACGTCGATCTGGCGGTCGCTCTCGACGACTGGCGTCTCGATCCGCGCGGCCAGTTCGTCGAAGATTTCGGCGCCCTGTCCGCGTCGCAAGGCGAGAGTCGAACGCAAACGCAGCTCATCGTAAATGGCGGGCCGTCCCCAGCCGTTCATGGCGCCCGGCCCGGCGCAAGGGTGCGTTTGCGGCTTGCCAATCTCGCCGGTGCGCGACTGATGATGCTCACCTTTGACGGCGTGCAGCCTTTCGTCATCGCCATCGACAGCCAGCCTTGCGACGCATTCGAGCCGGTGCGTCGCAGCATCCCTGTCGCTCCCGGCGCCCGTTTCGAGGTGATGTTCGACATGCCGGAGTCCGAGGGGGCCCGGGCGAGATTGATCATGCGCGATCCCAATGGGGCGGATCGTGATCTCGTCGTCGTCACAGCCAAAGGCGTGAAAGTCAACAAGCGCGACAAAATCTCCGGACTGCCTCAAAATCCAACGCTACCGCCCGAGATCAAGCTCGCCAACGCCCGCAAACTGGACCTGATCATTTCTCCCCCCGCCAAATCGTCCGGCTCCTTATGGACGATTAATGGCGTCCAAACCGGCGGCTATGGCGGCGCGCCGCTCTTTCGGGTGAAAACTGGGACCCCGGTGTCGCTGGGCTTCGTCAATCGCTCGCCCGTTCACCTCGCCATGCATGCGCACGGGCAAGCAATGCGGCTTCTGCACGATCTTGACGATGGCTGGGAGCCTTACTGGCGCAATGGAGTTATTGTGCCTCCCGGCAAAACCAAGCACGTCGCTTTCGTCGCTGACGCACCGGGCAAATGGGCGCTCCACGACGACATTCTGGAGCATGAGGCGGCGGGACTGGCGACTTGGTTCGAGATCGACTGAGCCTTTCAACAGTGTGGCCGAAGGTCGCGGGACAGACGCGGCTCCTTGATATATGCTAATAAAAGTGGCTGTTCGACCTTTCCCCCAAGGCGCCAGATCGCCATATCTGAGTTGTCGCTTTCATCCTCACGCCGTCGCAGGACAGCCTCCTGCGATCGGATCTAAAACCGCCCGCGACAAGAGGCGGCGGCCTCATTTTGAAAGGGAGTAAAATAATGAAAATGCGCTTTGTCGTCGCCATGAGCATGGCGACATTGGGTTGGGTGGCGCAAGCTCACGCGCATGGCGACGTCGGCTCCAACCAGGGCCAGTGCCTCATGAAGATTGGTCCCGACACGATGACCTTCACCGGCTATCAGCCGCTGAAATCGCGGGAGCAGTTCTGCGACGACATTCCGGACGCCGGCCCGACCATCATCACGCTGGACGCCCAGCAAGACGAATTGCGCGACATGAACCTCGAAATGCGGGTTGTGCGCGATGTCGGACAGAAAGACCCTAACGAAAACGCCGAAGCGAACACCGAATATTATTCGCCGCCGAAAAAGTATCGCACCGGCACGCTGACCTTCGATCACAATTTCCCGGTTCAGGGCAAATTCATCGGCGTCGTGACGGCCAAAAGCGACGACGGCTCCAAGGAATATCGCGCGGTGTTCCCCTTCGCGGTCGGCCTGACCGAGACCAAGAACATCACCATCGCCCTCTTCTTCGGCCTGCTCGGGCTGGTGGGTTTCGGCCTCTGGTACAAGAGCCAGTTCGTCGACAAGAAGAAAGCCGCCTGATCCTTCTCACATCGATCAGCTATCCTGCAATTCCTCAATACGACCGTCGCGTAGCGTTACGCGGCGGTCCATTTTTTTTGCCAGTTCGAGATTATGCGTCGCGATCAGCGCCGCGAGCCCGGTGTTGCGGGCCAAAGCCATGAGGGTATCGAAAACATGATCGGCCGTGCGCGGATCGAGATTGCCGGTCGGTTCGTCCGCTAGCAGCAGTTGCGGCGCATTGGCGACTGCACGGGCGATGGCGACCCTTTGCTGTTCGCCGCCCGAGAGTTCGAAAGGCCGATGCGAAGCGCGCGCCGCAAGCTTGAGATAATCCAGAAGCTCCAGCGAGCGACGACGAGCTTCGGCGACGCCGATCCCGGCGATCATCTGCGGCAGGGCGATATTCTCGACGGCGCTGAATTCGGGCAGCAAATGGTGAAACTGGTAGATGAAACCAATTGTCGAACGTCTCAGTCGCGTGCGTTCGCCATCGTTCATACGTGACGTGGGCGCGCCGCAAATCGAGGTCTCGCCGGAGTCTGGACGCTCCAGCAGGCCTGCGATGTGCAGCAGGGTCGATTTTCCGGAACCAGACGGGGCGACAAGAGCCACCGTCTCGCCGGGAAAAATCTTGAGATTGACGTCGGTGAGAATATCGAGCCGCGCCAGACCCTCACGGTAATGGCGCGCGATATTGCGCAGTTCGAGAACGGCTTCGCTCATTCGCGTCACTCGTGCCGCAAGGCGTCAATCGGGTCGAGCGACGCAGCTTTCCATGCAGGATAGATCGAGGCAAGGATGGCGATGACCAGCGTCATGCCGACAATCGCCGCAACCTCGCGCGCATCGACGATGGCCGGCAATCGCGACAGAAAATAGAATTCAGCCGGGAAGAGGTTGGCGTTGAAAGCGCTATTGATTGCATTACGAATGGCGTCAAGATTTTTCGCCAGCGTCAGGCCCAGCGCAAAACCCGCGAGCGTGCCGGCGACGCCTATCGAAGCGCCGATCATCATGAAGATCCGCAGTACGGCGCCGCGTGTCGCGCCGATAGTGCGCAAAATGGCGATATCCTGCGTCTTGTCCTTCACCAGCATGGTCAGACCGGAAACAATATTGAACGCCGCAACAATCACGATTAACGACAGGATGATGAACAAAATATTCTTTTCGACCTGAAGCGTCTCGAAGAAGGTACGGTTGCGCTGTCGCCAGTCGGTGATGATCAAAGGTCGTGAGGTGGTTTTTTCCAGGGCGAAGCGGAATTCGTCTATCTTGTCGGGATCGTCGACAAAAACCTCGACGACTGTCGCTTCATTATCCTTGTTGAAGAATGCCTGCGCCTCGGTAAGCGGCATATAGACGAAAACATTATCGAACTCAGACATGCCAATCGAAAATATGGCGACGACCGTATAAGCCTTGATGCGCGGCGCGACGCCAAAGGGGGTCTGCCCGCCTTTGGCGATCAGCAAGCTAACCTTGTCGCCAACCCGGACGCCGAGCGTTTCGGAGAGCCGCTGACCAATGGCAACGCCCTCCGCCTTGTCGAATCCATCGAGCGACCCGTCGCGGATATTGCCCGCGATTCCGGGCAATCGCGTTAAATCCTGCTCGCGCACGCCACGCGCCAGCACGCCGGACTGTCCAAACTGCGTCGAAATGCCGGCAGCGCCCTCGACCATCGGGATCGCCAGTTTCACGCCCGGCGTTTTCTCGATGCGACGCGCGATATCGTCCCAGTCGGTGAAGGGAGTCTCTACGGCCTGCACAAAGGCGTGGCCATTGATGCCCATGATTTTATCCATCAGTTCGCGATGGAATCCATTCATCACCGCCGTAACGACGATCAACGTCGCGACACCGAGCATAATGCCAAGAAAGGAAAAACCGGCGATCACCGACACAAATCCGTCAGCCCGGCGAGCGCGCAGATAGCGTAGCGCGACCATCCCTTCAAACGACGAGAAGGCGTTGGCGCCCTTCGTCGGACGATCCGTCACGCTCATGCGCCGGCCTTTCGCAGCGCGTCGACGACGCGATTGACAGCCTCTTGCGGCGTCAACAGCTCCCGCGAGCCATCCCGCCGGCACTTGACCTCGACGCGGCCCTCGGCAAGGCCCTTCGGCCCAACCAGAATTTGCCAGGGCAGGCCAATCAGATCGAGGGTGGCGAATTTCGCGCCCGGCCGCTCGTCGCGATCATCATGCAACACGTCCAGGCCAGCATTCTCATAGTGCTGGACCAGTTCGGCGCAGACCCTTGCTGTCTCCGCATCCCCGACTTTCAAATCAGCAACGCCGACATGGAAAGGCGCGACCGTCTCAGGCCAGATGATCCCGGCGTCGTCATGACCGGCTTCGATGATCGCAGCAACGAGGCGCGACGGCCCGATGCCATAGGAGCCCATCTGCACGACGACTTCCTTGCCATCCGGGCCATTGACGACCGCCTTCATCGGCTCGGAGTATTTCGTGCCGAAATAGAAAATATGCCCGACCTCGATACCCCGCGCAGCAACCCGCGATGCTTCCGGCACAGCCGCGAAAGCAGCGGCGTCATGCATCTCGCTGGTCGCCGCATAGCGGCTCGTCCAGGCGTCGACCATGCCTTGCATGGCGGCCGGATCGTCGAAATCGATATCGGCGGGCGGCGGCGTGAATCCAAGGAAGTCCTTGTGGCAGAACACCTCGCTCTCGCCGGTGTCCGCCAGAATGATGAATTCATGACTGAGCTTGCCGCCAATCGGGCCAGTATCGGCGGCCATCGGGATCGCCGTCAGACCCATGCGGGCGAAGGTGCGCAAATAGGCCACGAACATTTTGTTATAGGAGTGACGCCCGCCCTCCGCCGTCAGATCGAAGGAGTAAGCGTCCTTCATCAAAAACTCACGCGAGCGCATCACCCCGAAGCGCGGACGCACCTCGTCGCGAAATTTCCACTGAATATGATAGAGATTGAGCGGCAAATCCTTGTAAGAGCGCACATAGGCCCGGAAGATTTCGGTGATCATCTCCTCGTTGGTTGGGCCATAGAGCATCTCGCGCTCGTGGCGATCCGAAATGCGCAGCATCTCCTTGCCATAGGCGTCGTAGCGACCGGACTCGCGCCACAGATCGGCGGACTGGATCGTCGGCATCAAACATTCGATAGCCCCCGCGCGATTCTGCTCCTCGCGGATGATCGTGTTGATCCGGTTGAGAACCCTCAGGCCAAGCGGCAGCCAGGCGTAAATCCCAGCCGATTCCTGACGAATTAGCCCGGCACGCAACATCAGCCGATGCGAAACGATCTCGGCCTCTTTGGGCGTTTCGCGGAGTATCGGCAGAAAATATCGGGACAGGCGCATGTCGAGGTTCCAGTTGGTCGAATCGGCGGGAAGGTTCGGGATGCAACATAGCCCCTCCCCCGGGCCGGGAGAAGCCGGGGCGCTGACAACCTCGGGTAGCAGGCGCTCCCGCCTCTCCCGCGATCTCGAAATCTTACGTCGGCGGCGCTGACTTCTGACGCAAGAACGCCGCCCTTCGCAGCGGGGCCGAACGGGGGAGCTTAAAAAATCGCATCGTTGATTTGCCGGCGAGAGAGTAGTCATGCGGCTTGCCTTCACTCGCGCTGCGCGCCACCCTCTCCCGTGAGGGCAGAGGGGATAACGAGCAGCCTCGCCGCCTTTTCCTTTCTCCCCTTGCGGGAGAAGGTGGTTCGCCGTAGGCGAACCAGATGAGGGGTTGCAAGACACAGGAAAGCCGGGATGGAAATCGACAGCAGCGCTGGAAATAATGGCGAGGCGACGGTGCGCGACAACGCAGAAAAAAGCCGTTTCGAGATCGAGATCGACGGCCATCGCGCCCTCGTCGATTATCGAATCTCTAATGGCGTGATGGACCTCTATCACACAGAGTCGCCACCGGCGCTGGCGGGCCGCGGCGTTGGGTCAAAGCTGATCCGCACGGCGCTGATCTCTGCGCGCGCACAGGGGCTCAGGGTTCGGCCGACCTGCTCCTTCGTCGCGGCCTACCTGAAACGCCATCCGGAATTCGCCGATATCGCCGAATAATCAGCCGGCGTTCTCCGCCTCCCCCGCCAGCGTCAGCCAATGATCCTCGGCGGCGGCCAGCGCCTCCGCCAACTCCGCACGCTGAGCGGCAAGCCGCGCCGCTTCCGGCGGGTTGCGGGTGAAAGCCTCCGGCGAGGCCAGGGCCGCGTCGACGCGCGCCAGCAAAGTCGTCAATTTCTCGACCTTCTCCTCCGCGGCGGCGAGCGTCCGCCGCATCTGGCCGGCGTCGCGGCGTTTTGGGACGACGGAAGGCGGGGCGTTGGGCGCAGGAGCCGCAGAATTAGGCTCCTCCGTGCGGGTTTTCGACAAAACCAGCCTGGCGTAATCGTCCATGTCGCCGTCGAAGGCGCGCACGTTTCCGTCTGCGACAAGCCACAAACGGTCGGCGCAAGCTTCGAGCAAATACCGGTCGTGGGAAACCAGGACGACGGCGCCTTCATAGGCGTTGATCGCCTCAATCAACGCGGCGCGGCTGTCGATATCGAGATGGTTCGTCGGCTCGTCGAGAATTAACAGATGCGGCGCATTGAAGGTCGCGACGCCCAGCAACAGTCGCGCCTTCTCGCCGCCGGAAAGATGCGCAACCTTCGTGTCGGCGCGAGCGCCGGAAAATCCAGTCTGTGCGGCGCGCGCGCGCACCCGCGCCTCGGGAGCCTCTGGCATCAGCCGCGCGAACACCCGGCAGGGCGTGTCGTCGAGATTGAGATCATCAACCTGATGCTGGGCGAAAAAGCCGGAGTCGAGTTTGGCTGCGCGCACCATCCGCCCATCCATTGTCTCCAGACGACCGCCGAGCAATTTCGCGAAGGTCGATTTGCCATTGCCATTGGCGCCAAGCAGGCCAATGCGGTCGTCGTTCGAAAGAGACAAGGTTAAACGCGACAGAACCACGCGGTCGCCATAGCCCACCGAGGCGCGCTCCAGCGCGATGATCGGCGGCGACAGCGGTTTCTCCGGCGACGGCAGATGGATCGGCAGCACGCTGTCGTCGACGATCGCCGTGACCGGCTCCATCCGCTCCAGCATCTTGAGCCGCGATTGCGCCTGCCGCGCCTTGGTGGCCTTGGCTCGGAAGCGATCAACGAAAGCCTGCAAATGCTTGCGCTGTTCGTCGAGTTTCTTGCCGGCTTTCGCCGCGAGAAGGGCGGCCTCGCGACGCTGTTTCTCGAAGGAGGCGTAATTACCCTTATAAAGCGTGAGCTTCCCGCGTTCGAGATGCAGGATATGCGTCGCCACCGCATCAAGCAAATCGCGGTCATGGCTTATGACCAGCACATTTGCAGGATAGCGGGCAAGGTAATCAACCAGCCACAGCGTGCCTTCGAGATCGAGGTAATTGGTCGGCTCGTCAAGCAGCAGCAGATCGGGGGCCGAAAACAATACGGCGGCAAGCGCGACACGCATCCGCCAGCCGCCCGAGAATTCGGACAGGGCGCGCAGCTGAGCCCCGGAGTCAAAGCCGAGGCCGTGCAGAATCGTAGCGGCGCGGGCGGGGGCGGAATGGGCGTCGATATCGGCAAGGCGCGTCTGGATTTCGGCGATGTCATGCGGATCGTGAGCGGTTTCAGCGCGCGACAGAAGCTCTGCCCGCTCAATGTCGGCGGCAAGAACGAAATCGATCAGCCGCGTCGCGCCGCCGGGAGCCTCCTGCTCTACCCGGCCCAATCTCGTGCGCGCTGGCAGGGCGATGGTTCCGCTTTCTGCGGCGATTTCGCCGGCGATCAGCCGGAAAAGCGTTGTCTTGCCAGCGCCATTGCGGCCGACAAAACCGGTGCGGGCCCGCGCCGGCAAAAAGGCTCCTGCCTTATCGAACAGCAACCGGTCGCCGAGCCTGTAGGTGAGATCATTGATTGTGAGCATCGATCGGGAGCCATACACCAATTCCCGCCGGGTCGTATGTGTCCTGCGGACAACGACATATTTTTTTCGTCAGCCTCACTGGGCGACTGGTCTCACTGGTCTGTCGGCCTCAAAAACTTCCCCTGAACCATAACATCGTGAAAAGATCGAACACCGGGTATTGATTGACGATCGGCGTAGCCGCCTGCAGACTGACCTGGAAGCTATCCGAAAATCTGTAGCCAACAAGACCATCGATTGGCAGAAACAACCGGCCCGTCTGACCCGGAACGGAACCGCCGTAATTGATGCGTATGGCGTAGGTCGGATAAAGCATCAGGAACCATTTTTTCGACAAATCCATCTGGAACGTCGGGCGGATCTGGGGTTCGTTAATTCTGCGACGCTCGATATCTCCGCCATAACTCATCGTCCAGCGCATGGTGGGCGCGAAAAAAGCTCCCTCCGACAATTCCGGCAATGAGGCGCGAAAGCTGACCCAGGGCATGATTTGCCAACGACCGCTGCCCAGTTCCGCATCAGCCGTGTTGGCGAGGATGCCGGGGCCGGCGGTCGGACCCTGCAAACGGGCGCCGAAACCGGCGCTCCAGCGTTCGTTGAGGTCATGCGTGAATGTAACTTGAACGCCTGCGTCTCCCCGTCCGGCTTCGTGCCGGGTCTTCGAAGGCTCAAGGGGGCCGCCCGGCGTCGTCGTCCATCGATCGATGTAAAGAGAATACGCCAGAAAATTGATGTTCCAACCATTGTTGGCGGGCACTGACGCGAGAAGACGCAACCAGACAGGGATACGCAACGTCTTGTTGTAGGGCGACGAGGCGAGTTCGACCGGGGTGAAGACTTCCCATGCATAGGTTGCGGCGCTCAAGCGAGCGCCGGCCGGCGCCGGCAATTCGTCCGTCGCCAGCGGCGCATGGGTAGAGCCGGCAAAAAAGGGGAAAAGAAGATTACCGGCTTGCTCCGAGGCTTGCGATACGCCGAATGCGCCGAGGCTAAACAGACCTGATGCAATCAAAAGATAAATGCGCCGGAAATAACAGTGATTATGAATTGTAGTGATTTTCATTCGAATCTGTAGTCATGCCGGATAAGGGCTGATCGTCGCCGATCACAGGAACAGGTTAACGGGCCTGTCCGGAAAAGTCTATAAAACGAAACAATGTCATCGAAATGTGGCAATTGCGCAACAGATTTGGGCAATCGTTTCATTTATTGGATATATTGCTCATTATCAATTCACCCTGTCCTCGAAAAACTTGCGCAAACGCCCGTCCAGATCGGTTAGATAATGGACGATCATTGCTGTTCTGAGGATGAGGGAAGCGCGATCCGGCGCAAACAGTGGTTTTTTCACGCGGCGAGATAAGATGATGATCGAAAAATGGCTCATACTCCCGGCGGCGGAGATTATTTTTGTCCTTTCAGTCTTTTTTGGATTTACCGCGTCGCTACTGCATTGGCTGACTTTCAGCGAAAAATGTCGCGATCGCATTCAGCCTTTTCGCGGCGTGACGCCCTCGTTTTTCGGAAGCGTGATTCCGATTTTGGGCATCCTGATTGGATTCCTCTCCAATGACGTGTGGGACAATAACAGAAAAGCCGCCGACATCGTCAGGGAAGAGGCCGCCGAACTCACCTCGCTTTACGGTCTCGTGGCCGTTTCCGATTTGCCTTACGACGACATTAGCCGGGCGATCCGCAGCTATGCGTCAGCGGTCGTTGAGAGGGAGTGGCCGGCAATGACGCGGGGAGAGGCCGCCGCCGAAGCTGAAATTGCCCAGGATAATTTGATCCGCATCGCCACGAAAGACTGCACTTCCACGGGGATAAAGAGAAATTGCGACAACCCCCTGGCTGAAATTTCCATGAAGCTTCGCGAGACGCGGTCCAATCGCCTGAAACTGAGCACGGATAACACGGAAACGATCAAATGGTCGTCGGTGTTGTTTCTGGCGTTGATCGCCCAGATCAGCGTGGCTTCGGTCCATCTGGAGAGAAGAGGTCCTCAGATCGCCGCTATGACGATTTTTACTTCCGCCGTTATTGTTCTATTGAGCCTTATCGCCCTGCACGAACTGCCGTTCGCGCCGCCGCTGGTCGTCAAACCAACGCCGCTCTCGGATTTGCTCAAAATTATACCCGAAAGCGGATTATGACGTCACCGACCGTCCTGCTCTACTGGCCCAAGAGGATTGCTCCGACATGACCGCCATCGACGCAACGACTGCCACAGCAAAAAAGCCAAACCCGACGCCCGTGTCGATCGACATCGCCCTCCAGGGCGGCGGCGCGCATGGCGCCTACACATGGGGCGTGCTTGATCGTTTGCTCGATGAGGACTGGCTCGGGTTCGAGGCGATCAGCGGAGCGAGCGCCGGCGCCATGAACGCCGTGGTTCTCGCGCATGGATTGCTTGTTGACGGTCGGCCCGGCGCGAAAAAAGCGCTCGAGGCTTTCTGGCGCAAGATTGCGCAATCGGCGACAGCCACGCCAATGGCAGCACTCTCCGGTCTGCTCGATTTCGATACGCCCATGACCGGCTGGTTGTCGCCGGCGCGCAGCGTCGAGATCGCCCAGACTGTTTTTTCGGGCCTCTTCTCGCCCTATCAGTTCAACCCTTTCAACCTCAATCCTCTACTCGACATCCTCAGAGCGGAAATCGATTTCGACGCTCTCAAAAAACCGGAAGCCGTCAAGCTGCTGGTGTCTGCGACGCGGGTTTCCGATGGCTCGCTTCGGATTTTCAGAAACAAAGATATCTCCGCTGACGCAGTCATGGCCTCCGCCTGTCTGCCCGAACTTTTCCACGCCGTGACAATCGACGGTGAAAATTACTGGGACGGCGGTTATACGGCCAATCCCGCGCTCGAGCCGCTGATCAACGAAACCGACGCGAACGATCTTTTGCTGGTGCAACTCAACCCGCCACGCCGCGGCCGCAATCCTGCCACGGCCAAGGAAATCGCCCATCGTCTGAACGAAATCACCTTCAACGCCAATCTGACGCAGGCGATCCACCTCATCGGCCTGCTCAAAACAGCGCTGGACGAGGAGCCGCACAACGTCGAGTTCAAAAACCCCTTCTTTCGTCGGCTGCATAATTTGCGCCTGCACCGGATCGCTGCGGACGAAAAAGTATTCGATCTTGGTCATTCGACCAAACTCGATCCACGATGGGGGCGTTTGGTCGAGTTGCACGATTACGGCGCGCAAGCGGCGGAGAAATGGTTGGCGACGCAGGCGAAATGTCTGGGCGAACGCTCCTCGATCGACTGCGCGCTGCTATAGGAGCCAGCCGGTTCGAAAAGACACCTGGTTTGCCTTGCGCCGCGAGCCCGACCTCGACCCCGGCCTTCGTTGATGCGAAAGATACAACAAGCTCCATGATCGACGTATCAATGTTTTCTGTCCCATGATCAAATATCTTCTATCGTTCGTCTTCTTGCTGACGATGGCTGGCGTCGGCGTCTATGGCGCCCTGGCCCTTTGGTATCATCCGCCTTTCGGCGCGGCGATGAGCGAGGCGGTTTCAACTCTCTGGATGCTGGCGTTACTGCTTGTCGCCTTTTTCGCGCTTCGTCCCGCCGCCAACCCGACGGAGAGACGCTTCGCCTATATCCTCGGCGCGTCGCTGATCGGCTTTTTCTTTGGCTGGTGGTCGACGGTTCAGCCCTCTGGCGCGCGCGACTGGGCGACCGATGTTTCGCGTCCTGCGACGGCGACGCTGGAGGGTGAAACGCTGCTGATGCATAACGTGCGCGACTTCGACTGGCGCAGCGAAACCGACTTCACGCCACGCTGGGAAACGCGCCGCTTCGATCTTGGCAAACTGTCCTCGCTGGATCTCATCGCCGATTACTGGATGGGCGAACCCATCGCGCACATCATGATGAGCTTCGGATTCACCGATGGCCGCTTTCTGCTCTGGTCCATTGAGGCGCGACGGACCCGCGCCCAGAGCTTTTCGGTTGTCGCCGGTTTCTTTCGCGCCTCAGAGTTAGTCTATCTCGCCGCCGACGAGCGCGACGCCTTGCGCCTGCGCGCCAAAGCGCGGGGCGAAGATTTGCGCATCTATCGCGTCAAAACATCTCCGGAAAAAATCCGCGCCATGCTGCTCGCCTATGTCGACGAGGCCAATAAGCTGGCCGCACAACCAGCCTTCTACAACACGATCGTCAGCAATTGCACGACAATGATCTTCAAAATGGCGAAACTCACCGGCTCGAAAATTCCGCTTGACTGGCGAGTGTTGGCCTCCGGGTATTTTCCCGATTACGCCTATTCGCAAGGACTGCTCGATACGAGCCTGCCCATGGCCACGTTGCGGGAACGCTCGAAAATTTCCCCCAGAGCCCTGGAATCCGACGGCCTCTTGCAACCTGATTATTCCAGCGCTCTTCGCGCAGGACTGCCCACAACGCCGTCGTCCGGGCCCTAGCTTTGGACGCTTACCGCCGAATTGGAATCGGTCCGGCGCAAGAATGCGCGATGTAACAGAAGACCTGAGCCCCAGTCTGATTAATCAGACAGGAAAAAGCTCCAGGACATTGCTTCATGCTTTGGTCATATTCACGCGCCAACATTTCCTTCATTCGACGGATGAATGGATTTAGGCCCCATGATTTCGAGTTCGGCTCTCGCTAAGGCGAAAATCTGGTGTCATGCCGACCATCGCAATTTCGCTTCTGTCGAGCGCGCCTGTCTGGGCTACCTCGCTGTGAACGAGGACGTCGCCGGACCCTACCTCACCCAGGCGGAGGCGGACCGCGCTTTTTTGAGGTTTGTGCGCGCCGAACTCGATCACGCCGATGCAACCGACGACGGTTTCGACCGCCATCGCATGGTCTGGGCCTCGGCCTGAACCGCAACGCGTCGAGGCGAAGCATCCCGCCCGGTCAGCATATTGTCCGCGAATCGCCGTTTAGGACCCTCAATACAAGGGGTTTTCTGGATTTTTCCGCGTTTCGCCGGTCGCGCCAAACTTTAGCAGGTTTCGGTTTTCGGGATTTTTACAGGCTTTTTCCGGGACTTTTGGCGCGAAACTGTTTCTGGCCTTGCTTTAACCAGGGTTAAGGATTGCGAATCGATCAATAGATCGCTAGCAAAATGTGCGGCGTTCGCTGAAACAATCACGAAACCCCAATGATTCTTTAGTCTAACGGAGAGCCAAAATGGCAAGAGCTAAAACCACCAAGGCGCCGGCGCGAAAAAAGACCGCCAAGGCAGAACCGGCTGCGGTCCGTCCGATCAAGGAGACACTGACCAAATCCGCGCTGATTGGCCTGATCGCCGAACAGAATGAACTGCCGCGCAAGACCGCCGCCAGCGTTTATGCGACGATCGAAAACGTTTTCCTGGGCTCCGTTCATCCGCGCGGAGTCGGCGAATTCACACTGCCGGGTCTTCTGAAAGTGACGCTGCGCAAGGTGCCGGCGCGAAAGGCGGGCACGTTGGTCCGCAATCCGGCGACGGGCGAAATGATCAAGGGCGCCGCCAAGCCGGCGAGCGTGCGCGTCAAGATCCGTGCGCTGTCGAAGCTGAAGGGCGCCGCGACAGGCTGATATCGGATTTCATCCGAACTATTGAAATTCATGAGGCGACGCTTCGCGCGTCGCCTCTTTTTTTAAGGGATTGCATCGACTTTCCGGCTTGCCTTTTCAATCGCCGCGACCGCATAAGACGCCCGGTTCGCATGAAGCAATTGGATGCGCCAATGACCTGCAAAATCTTTATCGACGGCGAGGCCGGCACGACCGGTCTGGGCATCCGTGAGCGACTGGCCGGACGAAAAGATATCCACCTCCTCGCAATTCCTGCGGAAAAGCGGAAGGACCCGGAGATCAAACGCGATCTCCTCGCCGCAGCCGATATCGCCATACTGTGCCTGCCGGACGACTCCGCTCTGGAGACGGTTGCGCTCTGTGACGGGCTCGGCGCGCGTGCGCCCCGCATTCTGGACGCCTCGACGGCCCATCGCGTGGCGACCGGCTGGGTCTATGGTTTTCCGGAGCTTTGCGCCAGTCAGCCGGCGATGATCGCCGGGGCGGCGCGTGTCGCCAATGTCGGCTGTTACGCTACCGCCTCCATTGCACTGTTGCGGCCGCTCGTCGACGCCGGCCTGATCTCACCCGACCAGGCGCTGACGATCAACGCCGTCTCGGGCTATTCCGGCGGAGGTCGCCAGATGATCGAGGCCTATGAATCAGGGGCAGCGCCGGCCTTCGAGCTTTATGCGCTGGGCCTTGCCCACAAGCATCTTCCCGAGATCATGGCCTATGCGAAGCTGACGGCGCGCCCGCTCTTTGTTCCATCTGTCGGCAATTTTCATCAGGGCATGCTGGTGTCGATCCCGCTGATCCTCGACGCTTTGGCCGGCGACCCAACGCCGGCGGCGTTCATGGACGCCTACGCCCGGCATTACGCCGGCGCGCGGCATGTGCGGCCGGCGAAGGCCCCGGCGAACGGGCGAATCGACGCGCTGGCCCTGAATGGCACAGACGACATGGAGCTGTACGTTTGCGCCAACGAAACGCAGCGTCAGGTCGTGCTGGTGGCGCGGCTGGACAACCTCGGCAAGGGCGCTTCCGGCGCCGCCGTGCAAAACCTTGATTTGATGATCGCCGGCGCCGCCTGATCGCAGTCGGGGCTGGCGTTACTCGGTATAGGCCGTGACGCCTTCCGGCAGCTTCGAGGCGACGTCTTCATAGCGATTGGTGCGTTTGCCCATCATTTCTTCAAAGGCTTCGTGCACTTCAGCCACCGAGCGATCCTTTAACCTGCGGCCCTGCTGCTCGTAAAAAATTGGTCGATTGGCGCGCGCCGGACGGGGCAGCAAGGACGCCGCCGACACGTTCGGGGCTTCGTTCATGGTCTTCATGAAACGTTCGGCGTCCTCGGGACCCAAAAAGTGAATGAGATAGGTCTCGCCCGGCGTTAGCGGACGGCCAATCTTCCCGGCGATCTTGGCGCCGTCCTTCTTCAGCATTTCAGCCGCCAGCGCCGCCGAAAGATAGGGATCGTTGCGCAGGCCAAGGATTTTGGCGCGTTTCTGCGGCGCGACGGACGCACCATCGTCGCTGGCGATGGCGTTCGCCTCTTCGGCGCGGCCGTATCGATGCCCGAAATTTTTAATAGCCTGGAACCAGGTCTTCTCCACGAACTGGAACAGACCGCTCGCCGACGAAGTACGGGCCTTGGCGCGGGTTATGAAATTGGATTCTTTCTCGGCGATGGCCATCAGCAACGCGGGGTCCATATCCGTTGTCTGCGCCGCCTTGACGACATGTTCGACGACCGATTGATGAACTTTCACTGGTCCAAAACGCAAGACGCCCGGCTGATCGAGCTCCGCTGCATCCCGCAAGCGATGCCCCCACGTCAACGCCGCCTGCTCAATTGAGAAATCAGAGTCGAGCGCTGAACCATCGTCCTGACCAAAAAATCGCGCAAGGGCCGAGGCAGGGGATCGGGATTTGGCGGCGCGATAGATACGCTCGGCCCGTGGACTGTCGTCGCCCGGCGCAGTCAGCGAAAACACCGCAAGAACACAGAGAAAGACCGCGACGCCCATCGTGCGCGCAAGCAGGGGCAGCGCGCGCAATCCCTCGAACGACGGCAGGCGGTCACGCAGCCTCGCGCGTGATTTTCGGCGAGCCGCCGTCAGGTTCGAAAGCGACCTGTCATCGCTTTCAGGTAGATAGGTCAGGTCAGTCATGAGTTGCGGAATCCCGTCTCACAATGGCGATTTGACCTCAGTCTAGGCTCCGGGAGCGGCAAAAGATCGACAAGCGCCGGCGCCGGACGGCCATAATCCGGACGGATGCGGAAGGGCCAAAAAGGCAGGAAAAACCAGCTTTCCGGGTCGACGGGGCGACGCCTAGCCTCAGACGGCCATAATTGCGCCATCGCTCGTTGGCCCCAAAATGGCCCAACGGCGACAACCACGAGAAGAATCAAAAAGTTTACGAGAGATTAATGACGCCGACGGTATTACAAGCCAAACTTGGACATCATACTCTGGAGCATGTGGTATTCGGCGGCAGGCACTGGCGTCGTGCGCGACAGGAAGTTGACCGGCTTGCCGTCCTCCATGCCGTAATTAGCGATGCGCTGGACTTTTTTGTTTTTGTCAAAATAGACCGCCATCACATGCTGATCGGCGATTTCCTGCGGCATGAAGGCGAATGAGCGCTCAACCCGCTGGCTGACGTAGTACCAGGCGTCGCCGCCGACGGTCGAGGTTGTGGACGGCGTGCCCAGCGTGTTGAGCACCTGCTGCGCGTCCATGCCGGTTTTAACCTCGGAGACGCGGTGCGCGTCGATCACCGCGCCGTGATTAATTACGCCGTCGTACCCCAGACAACCCGCGAGAGGCGCGGCGAGGAACAGTCCCAGGGCTGCGCGATAGCGCGTTTGTATGACCGAAGCCTTTGAAAAACCACGCATCTGCCGCACCATTGCTGAACGCTCCGACTGAATCCGTCGCAAACCCTGTCACGACGTTCCTTTCTCCTACCCAAATTCGGTAAACTTCGAATAAATCGAAAGCAAGGCGCCGGACTGCGGCGGCGCATCAAGGGAGACGTTAATGACCAGCGCCACGAATGAACGTCAGCCGCCGCTGTCGCGACCGGTCAGCGTCGCCGCCACGCCGCCGGAAGGACTGGAGATCGAGATCGTCGCCAGCGAGACGGAACGCGCCGCCCTTGCCGAACATAATGGCCTCGTCGGCATACCCGCGCTGACGGCGAAGCTGCGGGTCAAGCGCTGGCGGGGCGAGGGGCTGGAGGTCGAGGGCGAGTTGCGGGCAACGGTGCGTCAAGCTTGCGTCGTCACGCTGGAGCCGTTCGACGCCGAAATCGTCGAGCCGCTCAGCATGCGTTTCGCGCCAGCCCCCGGGGACGCCGACCGCCGGCGGCATAGGGAGCCACGGGGCGGCGCGCAGATCGCCGAGCAGGATATCGACATCGCCGGAGACGACCCGCCAGACCCCATGATCGGCGGCGGCGTCGATCTGGGCGGCTGCGTCTCTGAATTTTTGACCTTGGCGCTCGACCCCTACCCTCGCAAGCCGGGCGCAGAATTTCAGGAGCCTGCGCCAGCCGATAACGCCGAGACCTCGCCTTTCGCTACGCTACGGACATTAACGCCACGCGGCGACAGCGGCTGAGCGACCCCTGCCGCCAGCGAGGGCGGTTCAACCCCCTTGCGCCCGGGGCCGGCTAATGGCAAGCACCCTTCGACGCTGCGGATGCGAAAGGCCGAGGCGTCGACAGCCGGGGCGTGCACCATTCGGCGCGGTGATCCGCGCGGCGCCAGTCAGTCGGGAGATCGCCGGTCAGATGGCGCAGATTATACGGATTGCGCTGGACGCGATGGGCGGCGATTTCGGCCCCACCGTGACGATCGCTGGCGCCGCCCATGCGCTGGACAGTCATCCCGATAGCCGTTTTCTGCTCGTTGGAGACGAGGCCGCCATCCGCGCGGAACTGGCCAAATACCCCCGTCTTGCTGAGTCCTCGGAGGTCCGCCACGCCAGCGTCGCGATCCGCATGGACGACAAGCCCAGCCAGGCGCTGCGTCAGGGGCGTCGCGTCTCCTCAATGTGGATAGCCATCGAAGCGGTCAAGAAAGGCGAGGCGGATGTCGCCGTTTCCGCCGGGAACACGGGCGCGCTGATGGCGATGGCGAAAATCTGCCTGCGCATGATGGCCCGGGTCGACCGGCCGGCCCTTGCCTGCCTATGGCCGACGCTGCGTGGCCAATCGGTCGTGCTCGACGTTGGCGCGTCGATGGGGGCCAACGCCGCCCATCTCGTCGATCTTGCGATCATGGGCTCGGCGATGGCCAGCATTATTCTGGGGCTGGAACGGCCGAGCGTCGGCCTGCTCAATGTCGGTACGGAAGAGATCAAGGGCGTCGAGGAGGTCAAGGAAGCTGCGCAGATCCTGCGAGAAGCCAACCTGCCGGGCCTGGCCTACGCCGGCTTTGTCGAGGGCGACGGCATCGGCCGTGGCGACGTTGACGTTGTCGTCACCGAAGGCTTCACCGGCAACATCACCCTGAAAACGGCCGAAGGCACAGCCAAGCAGATCGCCGCCTATCTCCGGCAGGCGATGAACGGCTCGCTCCTCGCCAAACTCGGCTATTTGCTGGCGCGCGGCGCCTTTCAGGAATTGCGTGGGCGTATGGACACGCGCGCCATTAATGGCGGCGTGTTTCTCGGCCTGGAGGGGATCGTCATCAAGAGCCATGGCGGCGCCGACGCCATCGGCTTCGCGCGCGCGGTCGAAATCGGTTATGAGATGGCCCGCGCCGATCTGCTGAACCGCATCCGCGGCACGGTTGAACTCGCGCATCTCAACGATTCTCCCGCCACCCCGCCCCAGGAAGCCGCCCAGTGACGATGGACCCTCTCCGGGAATTTCCCCGCCTGCGATCTGTTGTGCTCGGCGTCGGCTCCTGCCTGCCTGAAAAATGCGTCACCAACGACGACCTCGCCAAACAGGTCGACACCAGCGACGACTGGATTGTTCAGCGCACCGGCATCAAACAGCGCCACATCGCCGGCCCCGACGAAACCACCTCAACGCTTGGCGAAGGCGCGGCGCGCGCCGCCTTGGCGGAGGCCGGTCTCGACGCGAATGACATCGACCTCGTCATCGTTGCGACCTCGACGCCCGACTGGACCTTTCCCTCCACCGCGACGCAAATCCAGGCGGCGCTGGGTCTGACGCATGGCGTGGCCTTCGATTTGCAGGCGGTCTGCTCGGGCTTTGTCTTCGCGGTGGCGACGGCGGACAAATTCTTGCGCTCCGGCTCGCATAAACGCGCGCTGGTGATCGGCGCCGAAACCTTCTCGCGCATCATTGACTGGGACGACCGCACCACCTGCGTGCTATTCGGCGACGGGGCCGGCGCCATTGTGCTCGAAGCGCGCCCCTCGACCGGCGATCTCAGTGAGCGCGGCGTGCTGACGACGCACCTGCGCTCGGACGGCCGTCACCGCGCCAAGCTGCATGTCGACGGCGGCCCTTCGGCGACCCAGACGGTCGGCCATTTGCGCATGGAGGGCAAGGAAGTCTTCCGCTTCGCCGTCGGTCAGGTCACCGACGTCGTGACCGACGCCTTCGCCGCCACCGGACTGACCGCCGGAGACCTGAACTGGTTTGTGCCGCATCAGGCCAATCGCCGGATCATCGACATGTCCGCGCACAAGCTCGGCATCGCGCCGGAGAAAGTCGTCGCCACCGTGCATCTTCACGGCAACACCTCGGCGGCAAGCGTGCCGCTGGCGCTCTCGGTCGCCCGCGCGGACGGACGCATCAAGGACGGCGATCTGGTCATGCTGGAGGCGGTCGGCGGCGGCTTCACGTGGGGCTCTGCGCTGATCCGCTGGTGAACGCGCGCCGACATGACGGACGCTCGGGACAATCGCTTTTTCGGACATGACGCCGGCGGCTATCGCGCCCGCCGCCCGGAATATCCCGACGCGCTGTTCGATTGGCTGGCGCAGATCGCGCCAGCGCGCACATTTGCGTGGGATTGCGGAACCGGCGCCGGGCTGGCGGCGCGACAGCTCGCAGATCATTTCCAACACGTGCGCGCCACAGACGCTGATGCGCGGTTGCTCGCTCAGGCGGCCCGCGCGGCGAATATCGATTATGCGCTGCTATCAGCAGAGGAGGATATCGATCTCGACGCGCAGGTTGATCTGATCACCTGCGCCTGCTCGGCGCACTGGTTCGATTTAAATCGTTTTTACGCACAGGCGCGACGCGCGCTGAAAAAGGACGGCGTCATCGCGCTGTGGACCTATAATTGGCCATGGACATCTTCAGCGTCGATGAATCATGTGCTTGAGAGGTTGAAGACCGACATTCTCGGCCCCTGGTGGGGGCCGGAGTCAGTCTATTATTTTGGCCGGTATGAAAACCTGCCCTTTCCCTTCACGGAGATTAAAGCGCCCGAATTTTACGTCGAGGTTGCGCAAACTTGTGACGATTTGCTCGATTTTCTCAGCACATGGTCGGCCGCGACCAAATATAAAAACGCAACCGGCGCCGATCCGCTAGCGCCGGTGCGACCGATGTTTGCGGAAGCATGGCGCGCGGAAGTCTCCGCGCCGGTTAAAGTTCCGCTGCACTTGCGCGTTGGACGGCGATAAGGGCCCAAGGCGTCGCTTGAGCGACACATATTTATCGCCAGCAGCGCGCATGCTCTTGCTCTGCGGGGTCGTGCTCTTGCTATGTCACCCAAAGCAGGTGCGAAAATCTCCGGCGACAGAGCCAGGCGACCTGCAACTGTCAGCCATTTGCGACGGCGCCGGTTTTGTATGGCTGGCTGACATGGGGTCTCATACGAGTCGACAACGGGATTTCTTCATGCGGCGTGACATACTGCGTGACGCGGTCTACTACAGGATATCTCGATGGCCGATAGTTCAAAACATTAATGGCGACAACCGCTCCATCATAGCGGCAAGAGCCGGACCAAGGCCAATACCAAGGCCAAGCCCAAGGCCAAGCCCAAGGCCAAGCCCAAGCCCAAGCCCAAGCCTGCTCGAACAAGTAAAGGCCCATCTGAACAGGGCCAAATCTGTCTGAAAACGTTTTTTTCGCCTGAAACAAAGGCTTTTCAACGATTTTCACAGGATCGGGATCGACAGACTCTTGATATAAACTTTACTTGTCTGGTAACTGACATTTGGAAAATTCGTTTACAAATCATGATCGATTTTTTCGATTTTAGAACATTCCAGTCTTTATCGCTTGCGCCCGGAACGGATATTCATGAACTGAACTTGAGGAAGCATAATAAATGTCTGAAGATGAGCAGAAGAGCGTTAATTACGAAATTTATGAAAGGAGCGCTGTATGGCCCTGGTTCTTTTTGTGGACCCTGGCTGTAATCCTCATTTCCTCGATCCTGTTTCTTTTCGAATCCCAAAAACTGATTATTGCCTTGTCTCCCCTCCTGATTTTGTCTCTCGTTTCGCTGGTGAACGAGGCCTACGGCGTCATCCTCTTCGAGGATAGAGTTTCGTTCCCGAAAAGGGTTTTCGAGTCTTTTCCGCTTTTGATGATGGGCCGCAAGACCATGGCCCTGAAGGATATATATATTCTTGAGCTATCCGGCGACCACGACATTCAAAAATGCATCTTGTTAACGACACAGCTAAGAAGATCTGTAGTTTATTTTCCGGACAGGAATACTTGTGCGCGTTTCATCTTCACGGCGATGGATCGCGACGGCGAGTTTAATTTTTTCGAATCATCGCGCAAGCCCGGCTTGATGACAAATTCCTATGTCTTTCTTGGTCTTAATGTCGCTTTGGCCTTGTTTGCAATAGCCCTGGTTGGCGCACCCTATTATGCAACCATATTTAAAGACAAAGCCAAAAGCGTCAGCGATCGTGCAAAGTCGACGAATGGCGTGTCTGTTTCCAGAGGCAATGCACAGGTTGAGCCCAGCTTCATGGTCTACGCCGCCTCTTATGACTGGACAACGACATCCAGAAAAAAAATCCAGAAAACGCTTGAAGACATCCAGACATGCTCCGGAGTGGATCTGAAAATTATAACAAATTCTGATTATAAATTTTTCTCGCCCGTTAAAAAATGGCTCATCGCAGCCGGACCCTTTATGGAAAAAGAGGCGAATATTGCGAAAAAGAAATTAGTTTCCTGTGGAGCGACAGGCGCAAGCATCAAGGAACTGGAAATCGAGTAAAATCCAGACATCCCTGATGGGACCGCCGACCTAACACATGGTTGAAAATCTGTTCGCGTTATCATCAATTTGAAATACCCAGGCTCAACAAGGAATTTTATACGGTTCGCCCGAATAATTCAGGAAACTTTCTCTTGAAAATTACGCGTTAGGGACACGGAAATCTTATGGCTCAAGGGCTGAAGTAAATATCAGCGAACATTCAATCTTTGAGCATACGAATCCCAAAGCTTTCGTTTCATTTTTCTGTAATTGACCCTCGAAGCTTTCATCGACGCCCCAAGTCATTTGTCAAAAATCGCTCGCACCCGGCGAAATCATCTCTCGCCGGTCGATCTTCCTGACCCGATCGCCGGCATCACGCCTCGACTATGCGCTTCATCCCGATCCGGCCCCGCCGCGTAAGCAGACCGCCATCTTTGGCGCTGGAAGCAAAGGCTGTCTTGACAAGCCGCGTCCCGACATGCGCCAAGCGGACATGGCCAAATCCCGCTCCGTTTTCACCTGCCAGAACTGCGGCGCCGCCTCGCCGCGCTGGCAAGGCAAGTGCGAGGCCTGCGGCGACTGGAATACGCTCGTCGAGGAGATCGAGGGCGGCGCGCCGGCGCTGCGCGTCGGTCGCGGTCGGGTTCTCGAACTGGAGGGGCTCGCCGGCGACGCCAAACCGGCGGCGCGCATCGTTGCCGGCATGGACGAATTCGACCGCGTCACCGGCGGCGGCTTCGTACCGGGCTCGGTGCTGCTGCTTGGCGGCGAGCCCGGCATCGGCAAATCGACGCTGCTCATTCAGGTTTGCGCGACGCTGGCCCGTCGCGGCGAACGGGTGATTTATATCTCCGGCGAGGAGGCGGTCGATCAGGTGCGGCTGCGCGCCGGCCGGCTGGGCCTCGCCGATGCGGCGGTCGATCTGGCCTCGGCCACTCAGGTCGAAGACATTCTCGCCACGCTGAAGAGCGGCAAGCCGGCGGCGCTGATTGTGATCGACTCGATCCAGACCATGCACACCGACCTCGCGCCGGCCGCGCCCGGCACAGTGACTCAGGTGCGGGCCAGCGCGCATGCCCTGCTGCGCCACGCCAAGGGGAGCGGCGCGACAATCATTCTCGTGGGCCATGTCACCAAGGACGGGCAAATCGCCGGGCCGCGCGTTGTCGAGCACATGGTCGACGCCGTGCTGTCCTTCGAGGGCGACGCCGCCCATCATTTCCGCATGCTGCGCGCCTCCAAGAACCGTTTCGGCGCCACTGGCGAAATCGGCGTCTTCGAGATGACCGGCCTCGGCCTCGCCGAAGTCGCCAACCCCTCGGCGCTGTTTCTGGCCGGCCGCGACGCCTCGGCCCCCGGTGCGGCGGTGTTCGCGGGCATGGAGGGCCAGCGGCCGATGCTGGTCGAGATTCAGGCGCTGGTCGCCCCGACCGCGCTTGGCACGCCACGCCGCGCGGTGGTGGGCTTCGACCAGAATCGCCTGTCGATGATTCTCGCCGTTCTGGAAGCGCATGGCGGCCTGAAATTGGGCATGCACGACGTTTATCTGAATGTCGCTGGCGGCCTGCGGGCCGACGAGCCCGCCGCCGATCTCGCCGCCGCCGCCGCGCTGGTGTCCTCGCTCTCCGGCGCGGTGTTGCCGCCCGATCAGACGTTTTTTGGGGAAATCGGGCTTTCCGGCGCGGTGCGACCGGTAATTCACGCCGGCATGCGGCTGCGGGAGGCGGCCAAGCTTGGCTTCCATCAGGCGGTTCTGGCCCAGGCCCAGCAGATCAATGACGACGAGCGCCGCGCTGGATTGGCGCTGCGGCCCTGCGCCGATGTTGGTCAGCTTGTCGCGGCGATCGCCCAGACCGCCAAACCCAAACAAGGATGACCGGGGACAGCGCCGCTTTCGGCTTTCCGCCCGACCCCAACTTGCGCTAGAAGCTTCCCGGTCCGCACAGGTCCGTCATAGCGATAGTCCGCCCGTTTCAGCCATTGGCGTTTTTCACGATCCGGTTGCGTAGCGCGAAGAGAAGAGGACAGGAATGCCTTCATATCTTGATTTGGCGGTGATTATCGCCGTTGTTGTCTCCGGCCTGCTGGCCATGCTGCGCGGTTTCACCCGCGAAGTTCTGGCGATTCTCTCGTGGGTCATCGCGGCGGCGGCGGCTTATTATCTCTATCCCAGCGCCCTGCCCTACGTCACGCCACACATCAGCAAGGCGGAGCTCGCCCTCGCCGCCGCAATCGCCCTTGTGTTTTTCATTTCGCTGATTCTTGTGTCTCTGGTGACCGTGAAGCTCTCCGACATGATCCTCGACTCGAAAATCGGGGCGCTGGACCGCACACTGGGTTTCGTCTTCGGCGCCGTGCGCGGTCTGTTGCTGGCGATTGTCGCCTTCGTTTTCTACAGCTGGCTTGTGAGCGAAGCGAACCAGCCGACCTGGGTGCGCAACGCTCACACCAAGCCCATATTGCAAGCAGGCGGTGAAAAGCTTCGCGACCTCCTGCCCGACGATATCGACAGCCTGGTGGCCAAGATAAAAGCCAAAAAAGCCACGGCGTCGGAAACGCCGCCGGCGGAGGCCGAAGCGCCGGCCGCAGAGACGCCTCCGGCCGAATCTGCGCCGACGCAGACGCCGGCGGAGCCCGCTCCCGCCGAGCCGACGCCGGCGCCGGGCGGAGAGGCGAACTAGGCGGCCATCGCGGCCAGGACGACGGAACAACGGAGTCGACGATGCAGCAGGACAGCAGCCTCCCAGAGCCGATGACCGACGATCTCGACGCCGATCGCTTGCGGGAATATTGCGGGGTCTTCGGCGTCTTTGATTTTCACGAGGCGGCGGCGATCACGGCGCTGGGCCTGCACGCCCTGCAACATCGTGGACAGGAGGCGGCCGGCATCGTCTCCTACGACAACGGTCGTTTTCACGGTGAGCGACGGTTGGGCCTCGTTGGCGATCATTTTTCCAAGGCAAGCACGATCCGTCGTCTGCCGGGCGCGGCCGCCGTCGGGCATGTGCGCTACGCCACGACCGGCGAAACCGTGTTGCGAAATGTCCAGCCGTTGTTCGCCGAGTTAAACACCGGCGGTTTCGCGGTGGCGCACAACGGCAATCTGACCAACGCGCAAACCCTGCGTCGCGAACTCATCCGAGAAGGCGCGATCTTTCAATCTACGTCGGATACGGAAGTCATCCTGCATCTTGTCGCCCGCAGCCGAAAAACACAGCTTATCGATCGTTTCATTGAGGCGTTGCGTTTGATCGAGGGCGCCTATTCGCTAGTGGCGCTGACCAACAAAAAGCTGATCGGCGCACGCGATCCGCTGGGCATCCGCCCGCTGGTCATCGGCGAACTCGACGGCAAATTTATTCTCGCCTCGGAGACCTGTGCGCTCGATATCATCGGCGCGCGCTTCGTGCGCGATGTGGAGAACGGCGAGATCGTCATAATCTCCGAGAACGGGCTCGAAAGTCTGAGGCCGTTCTCGCCGCAGCCGATGCGGCCCTGCATCTTCGAATACATCTATTTTGCGCGTCCCGACTCCGTGGTGCATGGTCGTCCGGTCTATCAGGTGCGCAAGGCGATGGGCGCGGAACTCGCCCGCGAGCGTCGCATTGATGCCGATGTCGTCGTTCCGGTGCCGGATTCGGGCGTGCCGGCGGCGCTGGGGTATTCGCAGGAATCCGGCGTGCCGTTCGAACTCGGCATCATCCGTAACCATTATGTAGGCCGAACCTTCATTCAGCCGACGCAATCGGTGCGCGAGGTTGGCGTACGAATGAAGCACAGCGCCAATCGCTGCGTGGTTCAGGGCAAGCGGGTGATCCTGATCGACGACTCCATCGTGCGCGGCACAACGTCGGTGAAAATCGTGCAGATGATGCGCGATGCGGGCGCGACGGAAGTGCACTTCCTGATCTCCTCGCCGCCGATCACTAATCCGGATTATTACGGCATCGATACGCCGCAGAAGGACAAGCTGCTGGCTGCAACCCACACCCTTGAGGAAATGCGCGCCTATATTGGCTGCGACTCGCTGGCCTTTCTCTCTGTCGACGGCATCTACCGCTCCATGGGGTACGAGCGTCGCGATCCACAACGGCCGCAGTTCACCGATCACTGCTTCACCGGCGATTATCCGACGGCGCTCACTGATATCGCCGGCGAAAATCGCGCGCAGCTCTCGCTGCTCGCCGAGGCGAGCTGACCGGGAGACCACTGGTCGACTTTTTCGATACATCAAAAGAGCTGTCTGTTTTGACCTCAGCACTCCAACGCATCGCCCTCGTCACGGGCGCCTCTCGCGGCATCGGCCGGGCGCTGGCGCTGGAACTGGCGCGCGACGGCGCGCATGTCGTGGCGCTGGCGCGCACCCAGGGCGCGCTGGAGGAACTCGACGACGAAATCACCGCTCTGGGCGGCGCCGCGACGCTCGTCCCCTGCGATCTTGCTGATTTTGACGCGCTCGACCGGCTGGGCGCGTCGATTTTCGAGCGCTGGGGCAAGCTCGATGCTTTCATCGGCAACGCCGGCCTGCTCGGCGTGTTGTCGCCGCTGGCGCATGTCGACCCCAAAGACTGGAATCGCGTCATGGCGGTAAACGTCACCGCCAACTGGCGGCTGATCCGGTCGCTGGACCCGCTGCTTCGCGCTTCCGGCGCGGGACGGGTCGCATTCGTCACCTCCAGCGTCGGCCATCGGGCGCCGATGAGGCCCTATTGGGGACCCTATGCGATCTCCAAAGCGGCGATGGAGGCGCTGGCCCGCACCTATGCGGCCGAGACTGCGGGAACGGGCGTGACCGTGATGGTCGCCAATCCCGGCGCCTTGCGGACCCGCATGCGCGCCCAGGCTTTCCCAGGCGAAGACCCCAATACGCTGAGAACGCCGGAAGAGTTTGCAAAAAAATGCCTCGCGCTACTCAGGCCCGAATGGACCGACAGCGCGAGGCTTTACGATTTTCCCTCAGATTCAATGAAGGATTTTCGCGCGCCGGCGTAAATCTCCTTGCGCGATTTGCAGATCAGTGGCCGCGCTTACGCGGTTTCTTCGCCGGCAAGGGTTCTTCCGGCGGCACATAGGTCAGCGTTAGCTTCTCGACGCCGGCGTTCCAGCCCAGTCCGGACCCCGCCTCAATGCTGAAGGGCTGCAACGAAAAGGTCTGGTTCGAGCCGCCGACCAGCAGCGCGCCGCCGCCGCCCACGCCGATCTTGCCCGAGACGCCGCCGCCGGCGTATTCGCCGGCCAAAGCGCCGGGTCCGATGGGGTCAGAGGTTTCGGCGACGACCCCCCAGCCGAGTTCGCCCGGTCCATTGATCGAAATGTTGGGGCCAACCTTGGTCAGGACGCCGGTGTAATGGGAGGGCGCGGTTCCTTCCCTGGAGTCGCTGTAGTTACAGTCGATTTGCTGATTTTCGATCAGAACGGTCAAATCGTTGCCCATCAGTTTGCATTGCAATGTGCCAACGCGATCGCCCGCCAAAGCCGCCGCCGGAGCCAGCAGCGCCATCACGCCAGCCGCGCCAAGCGCGCGCGCAAAATGAGATTTCATCGCCATTTCTCACTCCTTCCTTGCTTATCGTTATGTTGATCGGAACAAATACCCGGAGGTCGCCCCGGCAAACAGCTCTCCGCCAAACATCCAGGATATAACCCCTCCATCGGGCGAATGAAGGTGTCCCGCCACGCCCTGCGACTCTCTTTCGCATGTGAGGGTGAAGAGATCCCGGATCAATGTCCGGGGCGCAGGCATGGGCCCCTCGCGAGAGGCGGCGCGCGGGAGTTACGGCCAGAGACGCCCTGCGGCGGCGCGCAACAGGCCAACCTGCTTCATCGTCGAAAGATTTGTTTCGTTTTCCTCAAGCAATACCATGTCGGCCTGGCGTAAATTATCGTCCAGTTCGTCCGGATCGACCTTGAGGCGCTCGCCATTTCCGATCTCGCCCGGCGGACGGCGAAAATGTCCAAGTTCGACGCCATTATCCTCGGTGCGCATAAAGAACCAGTAATCCACCTGCGGCGGACAGGAAGACAACATCGACGCCGCCAAAAGCTGATGCAAGAAGCTGCCGCCCATCGCGAGCAAACGCGGCGATCGAGCACAGGCGCCTGGGGCAGTCGTCGAGGCGATCGCGGTCGTCGGATAATCGAGATCCGGCCGAAGCAAATTCATCAAATCGGCCAGATCGCGATCCGTGCCAATCGGTTCCGGCGCCAAACGCCAGGAAAAATCGAAGTCGCCGAGCGGCGAGGGCGCAACGCGCAGGATCTCTCTGAGCGTCAAACTCGCTGCGAGGCTGTTCCAGTGCGTGCCGCCGCGCGGAAAAAGGGGAACGGCGAAATTCGCTCGCTGGGCCGAGATCAAATTGGCCCCATCAACAAAGCGCGTCTGCGTTGCGCGCAAAGCGGCGAGATAGGGGGGAAGCTTGTCCGGCATTTCGGACGCGTGCGCCGCACAGGGCGCAGAGGGCGGCAGATCCTCCGGATAACGCGCCGCCTTGGAGGGCGAAATCACGTAGACAAAAGATTTACCGGCCCGCGCGACGCTCTGTTGAATCTCCGAGATATCCCGCGCCCACGACAGAAGCCGTTGACCGTCGGCCACACCATCGCGCCGGCAAAATTCGTCAATGTAAAACTGTTCGAACAATTGACCATGGCGCCCAACAACCACGCCAGGAGCCGCCGAGGCGCCAAACAATGAATAGATCAATTGATTTTTTGCCCGAACTGAAATTGGAAAGATCGGCGACGACCGTCCCAGATTGATCGACGCCGATTTCTGCGTTTCACCATCCAGAAAGGACTCCAGAGTCCAGGGAGTCGGCTTCGGCCTTGCGACGCCCGCCAGCGGCGAAGCGCTGCGCAGTCGCAGCTTCGGCCAGTCGCGCTCGACGGCGAAATTCCAGACATTCGCCAAAAACAGAAACAGGACGAAAGCGGCGCAGCCATAAATCGGCAATCGAGCGAACATTCCACCGTTCATGCGCTAGAACCGGAAATAGATGAAAGGTTTGAACGGATCGGCGAGCCCCTTCGCCACGGCGGCAAGGAACAATAGCGCCAGCAGGCCATTTGAGGCGAAGGAAAAGCGTCGCGCCAGACCGCCCCAATCAATTCCGGCGATCCCGGCGCCTAAACGCTGCGCCAGACATATCATCGTCGCAATCATCGCCATCCAGACATATTCCGGCGGCAGGTCGACCGGCGCGCGCGCCAATGCGCCCGGATGAGCCATCAGCGACAAGAGCGTCCCGGCCTGCTGCAAGGATGTCGAGCGGAAAATTGTCCAGCCCGCGATAACAATCAACATCGTCAGCAGATTGGCGAACCAGTCCGGCAGTCGCTTGAGGCCATCGTCGAGAAAAAGTCTATCGAGAACCAGAAACACCCCGTTGTAGGCGCCCCATACAACGTAGGGCCATGCGGCGCCATGCCAGACGCCGGAAGCCAAAAAACAAATCCATAAATTGAGATAGGTGCGCATCTCGCCCAGCCTGTTCCCACCGAGCGGGAAGTAAAGATACTCACGTATCCAGCCCGTCAGCGACATATGCCAGCGTCGCCAAAAATCGGTGATGCTTGTGGCGATATAAGGCATGTTGAAGTTTTCGAACAGCCGAAAGCCAAACATCCGCGCCAGACCGATGGCCATGTCGGAGTAACCCGAGAAATCGAAATAGATTTGAAGCGTGAAAAAAATGGCGCCGGCCCAGGCGTCGCCGAAGCCGAGCGTCGCAGGCTCGCGCGCGAAGATCAGATCGGCGCCGCCGGCCATGGCGTCGGCGATCAGAAGCTTCTTGGCCACGCCCAGCATGAAACGGGAAAAACCTGTGATGAAATCGTCGATGTCGGCGTGAGGACAGGCTTCGATCTGACGGGCTATATCATGATATTTGATAATGGGGCCTGCGAGCAGTTTGGGGAAAAAAAACACATAAAGCGCATAAAGTGAGGGTCGCGTCGCCGGGGCTGTCACCCCGCGATAGACATCGACCAGATAGGTGATCTTCTCGAAAACAATGAAACTGACGCCAATCGGCAAGGCGATTTGCGGAATATGAAGGCCTTGCAGCGTAAAGGCTTTCAGTAGCGCATCAAGATTAACCGCCAGAAAGCCGGCGTATTTGTAATAAACCAGAATGGCGAGATTGGCGGCGACGCCAAACGTCAGCCACCATCTGCGCCCGGAATCGTCTGTCGATGTCTCGGCCAGCCGGTTCGCCACCGCCAGATCAATCGCGACGGAGGCCAACAAAACGATGATAAAGAGCGGCTCGCTCCAGCCGTAAAACGCAATGCTGGCGACAAGCAGGATGAGGACGCGGCGCTCACGTCGGGCGCCGAAGAAAAAATAGGCAAGATAGACCGCCGGTCCGAACAGGAACAGGAACAGCGGTTCATAGAAGAGCATGGAGCGTTCCGTCTCGCGCCGCTGATGCGCAATCGGCCGGGCGGTTGCGGGAGAGCTTTGTTTTCGCGCCCCCTTTGTCGATCCTACTTCCCTATTGTATGGAAGTGCGGCGCGCAACCCTTGCGCGCGTCCCGCCAGCAGCCGCTCCAAGTTTTAACATGACACAAGATTACGCTCCCAAATCCGAGTTTTTGAACGTGCTGATGGCGCGCGGCTTTGTTCATCAATGCTCGGATTTCGCCGGGCTTGACGAAAAGGCGCTGGCCGGGAGTCTAGCCGCCTATATCGGCTTCGACTGCACGGCGGCCTCGCTGCATGTCGGCTCGCTCTTGCCAATCATGATGCTGGCCTGGTTGCAACGCTGCGGCGGTCGTCCGCTGCCCTTGATGGGCGGCGGCACGACGCGTGTCGGGGACCCCTCGGGCAAGGACGAAAGCCGGAAGCTCCTGACGATCGAGCAGATCGACGCAAACAAGGCCTCTATCCGCAGGGTCTTCGAACGGTTTCTGACCTTCGGGGACGGTGCGACCGACGCCAGGATGCTCGATAACGCCGACTGGCTGGCCGGTCTGAATTATATCGAATTCCTGCGTGACGTCGGCCGTCATTTCTCGGTCAATCGCATGTTGACCATGGACTCGGTGAAGCTTCGGCTCGAACGCGAGCACGAACTCTCCTTCATCGAATTCAATTACATGTGCTTGCAGGCCTATGATTTCGTCGAAATCAACCGCCGATATGGCGCGCAATTGCAAATGGGCGGCTCGGATCAGTGGGGCAATATCGTCACCGGACTCGATCTTGGCCGCCGCATGGGGACGCCGCAGCTCTATGCGCTGACTTCGCCTTTGCTGACGACCGCCTCGGGCGCCAAGATGGGCAAGACCGCCGCCGGGGCTGTCTGGCTTAACGCCGATATGCTCACACCCTATGATTACTGGCAGTATTGGCGAAACAGCGAGGACGCCGATGTGGCGCGCTTCCTCAGGCTTTTCACCTTTCTGCCGCTCGAAGAGATTGCCCGCCTCGCCGCCCTGCAGGGCGCCGAGATCAACGAAGCCAAAAAGACTCTCGCGACCGAAGCGACGGCGCTGATCCATGGTCGCGAGGCCGCCGAACAGGCGGCTGAGACGGCGCGCGCGACCTTCGAGGAAGGCGCGTTGGCGTTATCCTTGCCAAAAATCGCGCTTGAAGCGGAAGAAATCGTCGCCGGGCTTGGCGTGCTGAGCGCCTTCGTCAAGGCGGGGCTCGTCGCCTCGACCGGCGAGGCGCGGCGACAGGTAAAAGGCGGCGGCTTGCGCGTCAACGATCTCGTCGTCACCGACGAACGCGCCCTGCTCGGGGAAAAGGATTTCGAAGCGGACGGCGTCGTGAAACTTTCGCTCGGCAAGAAGAAACATGTGTTGTTGACCCGCGCATGATCGGGTTTTGAGAGCGTCCAGCATTTCCTGATCCGGGTGGATCAGGCAGGGCCTCAGGCTTTTTGCCGGGTTATTTCTACGAACCTGGCGCCACTTCGTCGAAATGCGCTCTACCGCGGCACATGCGCCGTGCCGTCCAGCACGCCCATGATCTTGCGCATCAATCCCGGCGCAATGGCGGAAAGCGGGTTAACGGTCACGACGGGCGAGGACAGCGCGCCGCTCAGACGATAGTTGAGCGCGAAAACGCCCTCGTTTTGACCACCCGCTACCAGAACGCCGACCACCGGAATGTGAGACAGGAGACTGTTCAGCGCATAGGCGGGCACATAGGAGCCGGCGAGATCGATGTTTTCGCGCGCCATATCAATCACGCCATCAAAGGTCATGCCGATCGCGGGACCGGACATCACGCCCTCGCGCACCGAGAGCTGACCGCCGTTCCAGCCGAAGTCGGCGAGCAGTTGTCCGATCTGAACCGAGTCAGGATCAAAGCGCGTCACCCCACGATCATCGGTGCGCAAATTGCCGCTCTGCTGCATGAGTTGACGCATCGTCGGCTCCCCCTTGACGAAGAAATCGCGGATACGAACGTTTCCCTCTGATCGATTGGCGCCGAGCCGAAGACTGATCGTCAACGCCCCGCTCTCCATCTTGCGATAGAGATCGACGAAAGACAGAAAAGAACCAGCGTCGTTGGTCGCAATATCAAGTTGGGGGATATCCCCCTGGTTACCTGCAATCGTGGCGGCAAGTCGCTCACGACCGAAGTTGCCGGTCAGGGACATGTTTTTTGGACGACCGTTGCGCGCCTCAAGCTTCAAGGCCACATTTGACAGAATCTGTTTGCCGTAACCGGTGACGACGGGCGAACTGAAATCAACGTCGTAATCTCCCGGCGCGCCATTATTTTTATTTTCTGCGCCGGCTTTACCGGCGTTGCGTCCGCCGTTGCGAAGGTAGGTTTGCAATATCGGTCGGGCGTCGACATTGGAGCCGCGGATGAGGATTTTTGTCAAAGCGCCGACGCGCTGAATATCGACGCGCATATCGTCGCCGGGCGACAGGCTTATCGGCGCGACTTTCGCCGAACGGAAAGCGCCATCCTTCGTCAATTCAACCGAACCTTGCGCCCTTGAGGCGCCCGCGTCAAAGTTGAGCTGTTCGAGAGCGATCGAGTCATTACGATGAACGAGCACGAATGACGCTTTCGCCGGTTTCCCCGCCGGTTTCACCAGACCGGGCAGGAGATTGTCGAAACCGACCCGGGTCAAATCCAGTTCGACATGCGTTTTGAGGTCTTCCACGGGCAGCGGCGTGCGCACGATCGCAGCAACGGTTCCCGTCAGCCCGGGGATGACATAGCCCGCGCGTTGGCGGGCGGCGTCGTCGAAGGTGAATGTCAGTTGCGCCTGAGCCGGACCTTTTTCGCCGAAAGCGCGATGCAGGTCGAGCGCGGCGGGAGCGGCGAACAATCTTCCGGAGCCATTGACAGCAAGTCCCTTAGGCGTCGCCAGAACATGCAGTGCGCCCGCTTCCAGTCGCTCCTTGCCGATAAGCTTTTCGACGCTGAGACTACTCGTCATGGCGTCGACCCAGAACTTCATATGATCATCGCGCGCGTCGTCGCCGATTTCGAAGTCCAGACGCATGCGTCCGTCGATGTTGCCCTTGAGCGCGCCGGGTTCGATCGGAATGCTGGCGTAGGGCGCGATCGACGGTATGCGTAATAGATCCGCGACAGCTTCAATGCTGCCGACGGTCTTGACGTCGAGGGTTGCGGGTGTCGGCCGCAGCGCATTATCCGTGACGATGAAACTGCCCTGCGAGAGCGTCAGACGACGGCCCGGCGCCGTTTCGGTCGTCGCCGCTGTCGCAAAGAAAGACGCCGTGCGGCCGGTGATGCGCATGTGGCCGGCGATGCCGGTGATCGGCGGCATGCCTTCCAGCACATTGACGACCGTCGCATCAACGAGATCGCCCTCAAGCAACAATGATCCGTCCGGCGGCGGTCGCTCGTAGTGCATGGCGGTCAGCGCGGCATCGTCAAAATCGCCGGAGCATTTGGCGCTTCTGATTAAACCCGCTGTCACGTGATCCGCGAACCATGTGCGCACGCCCGACGTGACATGCGTTGGCCACAGACGAGCGAGCGCGCGAAGCTGCGAATTTTGCACCGTCAGCGAATACCGGATATGCGTCGCAGCGCTCAGATCGAGGTTGGCCGTCAGTCCGGCGTGAATTTCCGGCCCCTCAAGCACGAAACGATCGACCATCAAACGGCTCTCGCCATAAAGGAACCGTGCGCCGAGATCGAATTGCTTGATATCCACCACCTGCTCCGCCGCGCGCTCGGGCCCGACCTTTGTTGGTTTGTCGAGATGAAACGACAGTTTCCATGCGTCGGCCCCCGGATCGACGCCCGCCTTTAGTTCCGCCGGCGGCGCAGCTTCTCCTGATCCCGTGAAATCGAAACCGCCGGCCTTGAAGACAATGGGAGACACAAGCACCTTGCGCGCCGTTGGAGACCAGGACGCGGCAAGGGAGATATGGTCGATCATAAAAGGCTCGTGATCACGCTCCTCAAGTCGGAAGTAGCCTTTGCCTATCTCCAGCCGACCGCTGGCCTGAAGGACATCGTCCTTTGGCGAGAGAGTGAATGCGAGATCGACCTCCATGAGCGCGTCAGTGTCGAAGTTTGTCTGGCGAAAACCGCCGATCAGCGAGACCTCGTCGATGGAGAGATCGCGAATGGCGGCGCGAAAGTCACGCTGACCGCCCGGGGCGCCGCTGGCCAGCGCATCCGCTGTCCAGCGTCCCGAAGGGCCAGACGCCGACAGGCTGAAGCTCATGTTGCCATCGCTCTTGTCGAGGCTGAGCGACAGATCGTCATAGCGCAAGGTGCGATTGGTGACGCTGTCGTCGACGATCAATCTGCCATGGGATACGCCCAGGCGGTCCAGCGCGCCTATGGCGCTGGAGGGGCTGGTCGCCAAATTCATCAAACCCGTCATGGCGCTGACGATCGTGCGCATCAGCGCGACGCGAGGCGCCGTCACTTGCGAGGCCGGTGCTGTATCGCTTGTTGTTTTGACCGGCTCAGCGCCGGCGGATAACGCCACCGCTCCATCAGCGAGAACGGATAGTCGCAGATCGAGGTCCATCGCTTCGAGGCGACTGGGTTTGAATTTGCCGAGCAAAAGCCAGCCGGGGTCAAGAGACAGTTCCGCGCGCGGGGCTATCAGAATGGCCCGCCCGTCGCTTTTGACGGCCAGACCGTCGACGGATAGCGTCGGCCCGTGATCCGAGCTGGCGACAACAACGCGTTTAAGCGAGAAGGCGTATCCCTTTCCGGCGTGCTCGCCGAGAGATGCAATGATCTCGGGGGCGAGCCAGGTCAGGTCTATGGGGCCGCGCGACAACGCCAGGAAAAAAACGCCGACCAGAATGGCGAATGTGACTGCGAAGCCCAAAAGGCTGACGGCAAGGAGCCGTGACCAGGACGGCGTTGTCGACGTGGGCGAACCCGACGACAGGCCCGACGTCCGTTCCGCCTGATCGACGCGCTCATCATGCGCGCTTCCGCTGTCCAACTAGTCTCGCTCCCCGGGCCCGATCAGACGACGACCCCTCGATGTCATGGACGCATCTGGATCAAGCAGGCTTGCCGTCCGGACCACGCGTTGCATGTAAACCTGAGGTTACCACACTCATCCCTCGGATAGGACGAAAGGAAGGCGATATGGCGGCAAAATCTTCAACCGGATCGGCGCCGAAAAAAACCGCCGCCAAAAACCCGGCTAAATCGGCCTCGCCGGCCGCTTTCAAAACGGCCGCCGGGACCAAAACCACCAGAGCCAAGGCCTCGCCGGAGCCGGCGGCGGCCCCGTCTGCCGAAACCGCCGGATTGCAGGCGGGCGACACGGCGCCAGCCTTCAAACTGCCAGGGGCCAGTGGCGAAATCCTGTCGCTTTCAGGCTTCAGGGGCAAGAAAGTCGCCTTATATTTCTATCCTAAGGACGACACCTCCGGGTGCACGAAAGAAGCTATTGAATTCAATGGCTTGAAGAATGATTTCAGCAAGACGGATACGGTTGTGGTCGGCGTATCCCCCGACAGCGTGAAAAGCCACGATAAATTCAGGGAAAAATACGGACTGGAGTTTCCGCTTGCCGCCGACGAGGCCAAGACTGCGCTTCTCGCCTATGGAGTTTGGATCGAGAAAAGCATGTATGGCCGGAAATACATGGGAGTTGACCGCTCAACTTTCCTCATCGACGCCAAGGGCCGCATCGCCAGGATCTGGCGAAAGGTCAAGGTTCCCGGGCACGCCAAAGAGGTCCTCGCCGCCGCCCGAGACCTTTGACAGGGTGGCGGCGGCGCAGGACATTCTTCCCGTTAATTATGATCGTGCTCGACGGCAGGCGCCGAGTCGGCTGATGCCGGCGCGCCGGACGACTTGCTGGCGAGCAGCCTTGCCATATCCTCAGAGCCCTTTTTCGCCGCCGGCATGCCGGGCTTCAGAATCAACGCCTGGTCATAATCCGCCTTGGCGCGGGCAAAATCTTTCTTGCCGCGCCAGGCGTTGGCGCGATTAACCAGCGCCGAGAGATATTTGTTGTCGATTTTCAAGGCTGCGTTGAAATCCGCAAGGGCCTTGTCATATTCCGCCATTGCGTAACGGCAGGCGCCGCGACCGTTCAGGGCGATGGCGTTTTTGGGTTCGCGGGCGATCACGGCGGCATAATCAGAAATGGCGCGGGCGTGATCGCCGGCGGAATGATAAATTGCTCCGCGCGCCAGCAAAGCCGGGGTGTGGCGCTTGTCCAGCCTCACCGCCTCGTTGAGATCGACCAGCGCCTTATCCTTGTCGCCTTTGCTCCGCCAGGCGGCAGCGCGGGCGACAAAGGCGGCGATGGCTTTTTTATCCTCTGCGATCGCGCGTTCGTAATCGGCGATGGCGCTGTCGAGATCGCCCTTGGCGTGATGCGCCGCTCCACGGGCCACCAGCACGGTGGCGGATTTAGGATCGATCTCCAGCGCCCGGCCGAAATCCTCCAGCGCATGCGCATAGTCGCCTTTCGACTGATAGGCGCCGGCGCGATTGACGTATGCGGCGACCTGATTGTGAGGAGACTCCTGCGCAATCGCCGCGATCACCTGACTGCACCCGGCAAGGCGTTTTTCTGGATCAGCGTCGCGACATTGAACCCAGCCAGGATTAACGCCGCTGTGCTCTGCAAAAACCGGCGTGGCCGCCAGAGCGAAAAAGGCGCCGACCGCGCCGAGGGCCAGCGCCGCGTCACGACGCGGCGACCTCGAGGAAAAAGAAACCATGAGAACGAAAACTCCCTGACAAAGAGTGGCGGCGCAAGGTAATGCTTCGGCAGCGCTCTGCAACCTTAAAGTCCCTCAACCCCCTAAAATCCTCCGCCTGGCCCGGATTTCGCCGGACAGGGAGAAAAACATTGGTCCTCGTCGCTAAAAAATCGGCCCCGATCGCCGGAAAAGATTGTCATGAGGCCGCAAGGGTGGGAAGGAAGGGCATTGGAGGCCAGAGAAAGTCCCAGAGTTTGCTGATGAAGCTACTGACCCAGAACGATGAACTCGCCGACGTCTGTGAACGTTTCTCCCGACATGAATTTGTAACGGTTGATACGGAATTTCTTCGCGAGACAACTTTCTGGCCGAAAGTCTGCCTGATCCAGATCGCCTCGCCGGAGGAGGCGGTCGCGATCGACGCTCTTTCTGAAGGTATTGATTTATCTCCATTTTTCTCACTCATGGCCAAAACCGAGGTCGTCAAGGTCTTCCACGCCGCTCGACAGGACATAGAAATCATCTGGCGTCTGGGACGGTTGATCCCTGCACCGCTTTTCGACACCCAGGTCGCGGCGATGGTCTGCGGCTTTGGCGAACAGGCCTCGTATCTCGATCTGGTCAAGGCGATCACCCGGGCGAATCTCGACAAGTCCTCCCGATTCACGGATTGGTCCCGCCGCCCCCTGTCAGAAGCCCAGATCGAATACGCCATCGCCGACGTTACCCACTTGCGCGATGTTTACATAGACCTGCGACTGCGCCTGCAACGCTCCAATCGACTGGACTGGCTCGTCGACGAAATGGAGACGCTGACCTCTCCCGACACCTATGAGCAGCATCCGGAGAAGGCATGGGAGCGCTTGCGCCATCGTGTGCGCAAACCGCGCGATCTCGCCGCGCTGATGGAACTGGCCGCCTGGCGCGAACAGGAGGCTCAAAGCCGTGACGTGCCGCGCTCCCGGGTATTGAAGGACGACATTCTTGTCGAGATCGCTCAGGCCGCGCCGCGATCGATCGACGCCCTCGCCAATTTGCGTTCCTTTCCGAAAGGAATGGAGCGCTCACGCGCTGGCGCAGATATTGTCGCCGCCGTCGAACGCAGTTTTGCGCGTGACCCTTCAACATTACCGCGCATCGAGCGTTCGCGGCGCGGCGCCAACGGCGCGACGGTCGAATTGCTCAAAGTATTATTGCGTCAGGTCAGCGAAGAAACTGGCGTCGCCGCCAAAATGATTGCAACCGTTGAAGACTTGGAGGCGCTCGCCAGCGACGACGACGCTGAGACTCCGGCGCTCAAGGGATGGCGACGAACGATTTTCGGGGACAAGGCGCTGGAATTAAAACGCGGCCATCTCGCATTGACAGTCGAGAACGGAAAGGTCGTCACTCTGGATTGGCAAAGCCTTCCGGGGGCATAACCTCATCAGATTTTTTTAGTGTTTGCCTTGGGCTGACTGGCGCCATCAATTTGCGCCGCAATGGCATTTGTTTCCCGCGCCGCCACCCTGCTTAATCCCGATCAATTACGGATCAACCAGGGATCGCAGAGGTCATGTCGACACTTTTCGAACGAATCGGCGGAGAGAAAGCGGTTAACGCAGCCGTTGAACTTTTTTACCGTAATCTTCTGGCTGACGGGCGTGTTGCGCGCTTTTTCGATGGCGTCGACATGAACGATCAGATCGCCAAGCAAAAGTCCTTTCTGACTATGGCGTTCGGGGGGCCCAACAACTACACGGGCCTCGATATGCGAAACGCCCACAAGCGACTTCTTGAAAAGGGTCTGAACGACTCGCATGTCGACGCTGTTCTCGAAAATCTCGATCGAACCCTGCGCCAACTTGGAGTTGGCGAAAAGGAAGTCAGGGAAGTCTGCGATCTCGCCAATTCAGTGCGCGAGGATGTGCTGAGCAGGAAACAGGATTGACTCGACTAACCACCGGCGGGTCTGCGATCAATCTGGAGCCCGGCGAAACGGTCCTCCAGGCGCTGGAGCGTGCGGGTCTCGACCCGCCCAGTTCCTGCCGGGCCGGTCAATGCCAGACCTGTCTGCATCGCGCGATTGAAGGAACCCTGCCGCCCGCATCGCAGGAAGGACTTACGCCCGGTCAAAAGGCGACCGGGTATTTTCTGGCCTGCGTATGCGTTCCGACCAGCGATCTCGTCATTATGCGGCCCGGAGACGTCGGCCGGGAGATCGACGCCGAAGTGCGCGCCATTGAAAAACTTGCGCCGGACATCGTTCGCCTGCGTCTTGAAGCCGATGGTTTCGACTACCGTCCTGGACAGTTTCTGGAGTTGATCGCGCGGGACGATCTGCGAAGGCATTACTCTCTGGCCAGTCACCCCGACGAAGACGACTTCCTCGAACTACATATCCGTCTGCATGACAATGGCCGCATGAGCAGATTATTGCGAAATGAAATTATAGCGGGCGCCAGGCTGCGCATCGCCGGTCCGTCGGGCGCTTGTATTTACGAAGGCGTCGATCCCGATCAGCCCATGGCGCTGATTGGCGCCGGGACAGGATTGGCGCCGCTCTACGGCGTTCTTCGCGAGGCCCTGGGCTGCGGTCACCGTGGTCCCATTCGTCTGTATCATGGCGCGCGAAACACCTCAGGGCTTTATCTTGGTGATGCGCTGCAGTCGCTTGCCGGGCGCCAGGCTCACTTCGACTACAAACCGGTCGTGCTCGATCCCTCCGCGCCACTTGGCGGAGACGTTTCGGCGCTGGCTCTGGCTACTGTGACAGGTTTTGCCGAGACAGCGTTTTTCCTGTGCGGTGGGGAGAATCTGGTTAATAGACTCAGGCGCGAGATCTTCCTGCGTGGAGCAAGCCTGAACCAGATTCGAGCCGATGTTTTCCTGCCGGGACGCTAGGAGGGATCCCGACGCCGCAGTGAAATGGGGCTTGACCGAAACTTGCTTTATCCCATAGCGTTGAAATGTAGAATTGGTTGATTTTCAGAATTATGTCATCAGTGCAAATCAGATCCTGCCATTCCGGGCTTCCGACCGTGCTTGTTCATGCGGCGCGGCTTGTGGCTATCTGCTTTCTCGTTCTGCAAATATCCATCGCCGGTATCGCCGGCAAACACGCGGGCGCACACCCCCTCGCCAATGCCCTGTGCCTGAACGACAACGCCGCCATATCGAGCCCCATACACCAGCCTCAGCCCGCGCCCGCGCCTGCGCCACTTTCCCATCATCATGAAACTGATTGCTGCTTTTTGAGTTTTAGCGAGCTGACTCCGGGCGTCATCGCAATACTCGCGGCTTACTTGACGCCGCCGCCGGCGTCGATGTCAAAACCGTCGCCTCATCTTTTTATCGATAAAATTCATTCCAGTCCCGAACTGTCGCCGCTCGCGGCGCGCGCGCCGCCCGTCTCGCGCGTTTAATTTTTCGTCGACGTCTGAAAACTGTGTGATGGCGCCCGTGTCGACGCCGCACGCCCGACGAACTGGCCCAGCGGCCTAACGAATAATCCACCTTCTGGCGCCGGTCGGCTCACGATGGACCTCCCGTAACAGGACCCATCATCAGCTCCCGGCCACGCTTCGATCTCCGCTCACCAAGGAATTTTTCCTGTGCGGCGTTCGAACAATTTTCTTCGCGCCCCCACGCACAAACCTCGCCCGGCGTGCGCTTCGGCGGTGATCGGAATGGACGCTCAAAATGGATGAAAACAGGATCGATTACGACGGTTCGATGATGATGGCGCGGCCTAACAGGGCTTCGTCGCCGACCCGCCGCGGCGCCAGATCGACAAGGCAAAACGATCTGCGATCAGCATCGTCGAGGAACGCCGCCGCCTATCGCAGAATCTGGCGCTGGCATTTCTACGCCGGACTCTTTTGCCTGCCATTTATCGCAGTTCTCAGCCTCAGCGGCGCTGTTTATCTGTTCAAGCCACAGATCGACGCCTACCTCGACAAGCGCTATGATCAAATGAATTTGTCCAGCGAGACGAAACGTCTCGACGAACAGGTGGCTGCAGCCCTTAACGCCGTTCCTGAAGCGCGGCTGCTCTCGCTGGAATTGCGCAATACGCCTTCGGACGCAGCGCGCGTTCGGTTAATGACCAGGGACGGCGACGCCCTGCGCGCGCTGGTGCGACCGGACACGCTCGATATCATCGCCATCGAGAAAGAAAAAAACCGTTTCACGCACATCATCCACGACCTGCATGGCGAACTGCTGCTCGGCGACGCCGGGGCTATTGTCGTTGAGATGGCCGCCGCCTGGGCTATTGTTTTGATACTGACCGGTCTTTACTTGTGGTGGCCGTCCGGCCGAGTCGGCTTTGCGGGCGTGTTTTACCCGCGCCTGGCAGCCAGCGGCCGCGTCTTCCTCAAGGATATACACAGCGTCACAGGTTTCTGGCTGTCGCTGTTCGCTCTGTTTTTCCTGATCTCAGCCCTGCCATGGACGAAGGTCTGGGGGACGTCATTTAAGTATCTGCGCAATCTTGGCGCGGCGCGCGAAATCCGGCAGGACTGGACGACGGGCCCCGCTTCGGCCCGCGACCGTCGACAGGAAATGTTTGACGCCGCTCAGCCCCGGCAAAATGAGCCGGGGGACGAACACGCCAGACACAACGCCTCAGGAACTGGCGACGCAACGAAAGGGACGAAGGAACGACCTCCGGCTGGTTTCGACAAGATCGCTGCTCGGGTGTATCCCCTTTCGCTGGCCGAGCCGGTTCTGATCTCCCCGCCTTCGTCCACCTCGCCCAACTGGGTGGCGCGCTCTGACACACAAAATCGGCCGCTTCGGGCGACGCTCGAATTCGATCCGAAAAGCTTTGAACTCGTTAAACAGAGCGGCTTTGCCGATCGACCGCTCGTTGATCGGGTGATCGGCCTCGGGGTGGCCGCGCATGAGGGCCAGCTCTTCGGCTGGCCCAATCAGATACTCGGGTTGACGACGGCGCTGGGATATCTGGTTCTCGTTGTCAGTTCGACGCTGATGTGGTGGAGACGGCGACCGGAGAATGCGCTTGGCGCTCCTTCGGAAGTGCTCCCGCGTCGCCGACTTGCGCCGTCCCTCATCGGGCTGATCGCGACGCTGGGCGTGCTATTGCCGACGCTGGGTCTGTCGCTGCTGGCGACTTTCGCGGCGGAGGCGGTCATCCGGCGCCGTTATCCCGCTTTCAGTCGCTGGCTGGGACTGGAACCGATCCGATCCACGGCGGGGGCGCGACAGGGTTGATTTGCGCGAAAAAAAGCCGCGCCCGAACCGGACGCGGCCTCGAAACTCGCCACGGGCGGTTTGCAGCCTATTTGGCGCCGGCGTCGAGATGCGTCAGCGCCTCTTCCGCATGTTTTGTCGCGATATCGGCGTGCTTCTGTTTGCCGTGATCGACAGCCGCCTCAAGATGATGCACGCCTTCCTTGACATGGGCGTTGGCCTTCTCGCCCTCCGCCGCCTTGGCGTGCTTCAGGGCTTCCTCGGCGTGCGTAACCAGAACATCGGCGTGGCCCAACTTGCCGTGTTCAATTGCTTCCTTTGTGTGGGTGATGGCCTCGGACAGGTGGCTGTCCGCCAACGCCACACGCGGCAGTGCGAAAGCCGCAGCAGCCAGACCCGTCGCCAGAATGAAAGTCTTGCGATTCATTGCTAACTCCTGTTCACCGATCCTCAGACGGGACGGCGCAACCCAATATGGCGATAACAAGCTCATGTTGGAAGAGGCCGAAGGTCGCAGACGGAGACCAGCGTCGCTCCGGTGGCGCCGCCCGAAGGCCGGGGAACGATTACAGTCGCAATTTCAACGGCGCCATGCCTACCCTGTTCATCAGCGTGCGGACCACGTCGGCCTGCTCGAAGAGGCGGGTCGCCGCATCCGTCGCGCCGATCTGCTCCTGATGCTCCCACTCCTTGAGGAGATGACCGAGGCGCTCGCCCAACGCCGCCTGGATCAGGGCGATTTCGTCCCGGTTCAACGCAACATCGAACGTGTCCGTCATGTAACCGCCTCGTCGCATAATTCAGTTATTGGAATCGGCGAGAGCCATATCATTCCGGTCGGTGGATTTCTACTCGCCACGCGATCGGGCGTTATTACCAGGGCGCTTCGAAAAACGACCTTACTGCGGACTTCGCATTGACGACAGCGCGCGAGTCCAGATTGTGTTTGCGCTTGCTTTTCAGTCGGTCATGAGCGCCCTGACGCCAAACGCGATCTTCCAACTCCCGACAGAGATAGGTCGCCTCTGATTGTCCGACGCCGGCGATTGTTCCACGGGTCGCTGTGGCGCCATCGCCGTGGCGGTCATTGCCGCCATTCAGGTCATGGCGACGCAGAAAACACCGCAGTTTGCATTTATTATTGATTTTGGACGATGCAGCCCGCTCGGCGAAGTCCCCCTGAAAGCCTCTTCCCACATGGTCGCCGGGGGCGTACATTATGCACTGCCGGGCGGCATCGCCCAAAATTCCGGGTCGATCAAACTGGCGACGAAGCAACGTCATGAGCCTCAGCCCCATCCGCTATGTCGAGCCCGTCTACCGACCGCCAAGCGAGGCAGAGTCGCTGATCCTGCCCGTGACGGACGGCTGTTCTTGGAACCGCTGCACTTTTTGCGAGATGTATACGGCCCCGCACAAGCGTTTTCGCCCGCGCGACGCGTCGGAGGTTGAGGAGAGCATCCGGCGCAGCGGCGAAATATACGGCGATCGCGTCAAGCGTATATTTCTGGCCGATGGCGATGCCCTAACCCTGTCGATCCGGCGGCTCGAGGCCATCCTCGAAGGAATCCGGCGCGAATTGCCCGGCGTGCGGCGCGTCTCGAGTTATTGCCTGCCCCGCAACCTGCGCAATAAATCGGTTGCGGATCTCAAACGTCTTGCCGATCTCGGTCTGTCAATGGTCTATGTCGGCGCCGAGTCCGGCGATGACGAGGTTTTGATGCGGGTCGACAAGGGCGAAACCTTCGACAGCGCGCGCGAGGCGCTGGATAAATTGCAGGCCGCCGGGATCAAGCGTTCTGTGATGATCCTTAACGGCCTTGGCGGCGCAAGCCTGTCCCGCAAACACGCCGAAAACTCCGCCGCATTGATCAACGCGACCCAACCTGAGTTTCTCGCAACCCTGGTGGTGAGTTTTCCTATGGGAGAACAAAGATTTCGGGGCAAATTTCCCGACTGGCGGGAGCTTTCGGTGTCGGAGCTGATGCGCGAAATGGAGCTTTTTTTGTCAAAGCTCGACCTGAGCCAGACTGTGTTTCGCAGCGATCACGCCTCGAACTGGCTCATCCTGAAAGGAACCCTGGGCCGGGACAAGGAACGTTTGCTGACGCAATTACGCGCCGCCATCGCCGCGCCCGACTCCGCGCCCTTGCGCCCTGCCTGGTTGCGCGGCCTCTAATCGCTCTCAGCCATCGACTGTCGGGCCGAAAATCGCCTCAAACCGCCGCCGCAGCGCCGCATCGATCGTAGACATATCGGCGGCGACTCCGAGGTCGGCAAGGCTGGTGACGCCCCAGTGGGGCGTCCGCACGCCGCAGGGCGCGATGCCGGCGAAGTGACTGAGATCGGGCGCGACATTGAGCGCGACGCCATGAAAGCTGACCCATCGTTTCAGCCGAACGCCGAGAGCGGCGATCTTGTCTTCGGCAGGGGCGTCGGCGACGCCCGCCGGCTTGTCAGGCCGGGCAACCCAGACGCCAACGCGATCCGCGCGACGCTCCCCCTCGACGCCAACCTCCGCCAGCGCGGCGATCAGCCAGTCTTCAAGCGCTCCAACAAACGCCCGAACATCCGGGCGGCGTCGAGAGAGATCGAGCATGACATAGGCGACCCGCTGCCCGGGACCATGATAGGTAAATTGACCGCCGCGCCCGGCCCGATGGACCGGAAAGCGCGTATCGAGCAAATCGCCCTCCCTCGCCGAGGTCCCCGCAGTATACACCGGCGGATGTTCGAGCAGCCAGACAGTCTCTGGCGAAACGCCCGCGCCGATGGCCGTCGCCAGCGACTCCATGGCGGACACCGTTGCAGCGTAGTCGGCAAGACCTTCTAACCGGCGCCACACTACTGGCGGCGCGCCCGACGGCGCGCGCATATCGACGCCGTCGCCGCGCGGCGACGGAGCGTCGGCGGAATGTTGCAAGATCGTCATCTGGAAGCGTCGAGGCGACTTGTCATCACCCGGTCGATTTGTTAGAGCCTGCACGCCAGCGCTCGGCGGACTGCCGGGCCTTTTTTTGCGGCCGTGGCGGAATTGGTAGACGCGCTAGCTTGAGGTGCTAGTTGGGTAACACCAGTGATGGTTCGAGTCCATTCGGCCGCACCACTTCCGGAGATCGATCCAGAGGCGCAGACGCCTGCGGATCGATCTCCCGGAGTCCTCTCTCTCAAAATCATTCCACCCAACACACGCTCCCTGCTTGATCGCGCCGTTCAATTGAAACCGAGAGCGTGGACATGCGCAAGTCAGGCGAGTACATGGTGAAAGCCAATCTGGCGTCCTGTCTCAAGAGGTTTGCATGAAATATCTCGCTCTGGCGCTTCTCGGCGCTTCGACATTCCTGGCTACGCTAACCGTTGCACCCAAGGACGCCGAAGCCATCGTCTGTGCGCGTGGCGTTTATCGCGGCGGCTGCGCTGGCCCAAATGGCGCTGTTGTCGCGCGACGCCCGGTCTATGCGCCGGCGTATCGCAGGCCGGTGCGCGTCTACCGCCGCTGGTGACATTGGCGTCGGGCGGTGTCGCCTGCATAAGCCCCAACCCCAAAACGTCGCCAGACTCTGGCGGCGTTTTTATTTTGCAGCGTCGCGTGAGATCTTTGATAATCTCGACTGATATTTACGCGCGCAATTCATACGCGCCGGATTTCCGCAAAGCTGGATCAGCGCATCCATGCATTGCTGAAATGGATCGTTACCACAGGCGAATTCGCGTGTTTTTGCATGACTGCCGCTCTCCGTAAATCCAAACGACAGAGTTGGCCAGAATAACGCCAGCAAGACTACAATCATAAGATAAACGGCGCTTTTCCTCATGTGACCACTCTTCAGAACTGCCCGGCGTTTATGTCGGATGATTCGAACGTTCAACCGTCAACGCGTTTCGGCGGGCGAGGTATTCTCTTCCATCGGATGTGTGTGTGACGACGGCGCATCGGCCTCTGTGTTAAGTCTTGTTTTCGTTTTGCCGCCGGCTTTTTTACCGGCGAGCGTTTTGGCGATGATCGGCTCGGTGGTCGATGTCCATTCCGGGCCGGCGGCGACGACCGCCGTCTCGCCCGCGCCGGGAAGGAGATGCACGAGCCGATAGCCGCGTTTTTTGAGTTCGCGAAGAAATTCGCCCAGCATCTCCGCTGTTTGAGTTTTAGAATCGTGAAACAACACGATCCCGCGACCGATTTTATCGAGACGCGCGAGGATCAGTTCGCGTTCGGCTTTCGGGGTCATGGACTTCCAGTCCGACGCCCAGACGTCTGAACCAAAGACTGTGTAGCCCCTGGCGTTGAGATCGGAGACCAGCGCCGGCGTATCGGCGAAGCCGGGAAAACGGAAAAACGGCGCCGTTTCGACGCCGGCGGCTTTGTTGGTGGCCGCGATGCCCTTGTCGATATCGGCTTTAGCCATGGCTTCATCCATCAGACGCAGGGTGCGGTCCGGATGGCTATAGGAATGATGGCCAATGGCATGGCCCTCGGCGGCGGCGCGTTTGACCAGCGCCGGCATGGCTTCGGCGTTGTGTCCGATAACGAAGAAGGTCGCTTTCGCACATTCTCTCGCCAGCGCGTCGAGCACTTTTGCAGTCGGCGCAGCGGGGCCATCGTCAAACGTCAGAACCACTTCGTGATCGGCGAGATCAAGCGTACGGGGGTAGGTCTGTAGACCGACGGCGGTGGGATTTGCGTTTCCGATGATCATGGTGCGTGAGACGCCCAGCGACTCGGGACCGCAGTCGGCGCGCGCAGCCGACGCTCCTGCGGATGTCAGACTCACAACGGCAGCGAGGCCAAGGAACTGCGAAAATTTCTTCATGACGGTTTTGCCGGTTTGCTTCCGCGCGCGGGCGGGTTATGAGCCGTCAGCCTATATAGCGCGGAATCGATAATGGCGCCGGACGAGGAAGAAAAAACGCTCGCTGCGGATCACTTCAACGAAGTGGGCGGCGGACCGGACCCCGACTTCGTTTTTGATGTCGAGGCGGCCGTCGCGTTGGGCGACGCCGCAAAAGTTCGCGCGGTTGTCGGCGATCTTCATGAGGCGGACCTTGGCGCGCTGATCGAAGCGCTGAGCCACGAGGCGCGGCCGCGGCTCGTCGAACTCATGGGCGCGGACTTCGATTTCTCCGCGCTGATGGAGATCGGCGAGACTACCCGCGAGGACATTCTCGAAGAATTGCCGGTCGAAACGCTCGTCGAGGGCGTCCGCGATCTGGAGAGCGACGACGCCGTCGCCATTCTGGAAACCCTGGAGCCGGAAGAACAGGCGGAGGTTCTCGACGCCTTGCCGGCGCAGGAGCGGATCGTCCTGCGCCGTTCTCTGGAGTATCCTGAGGACTCCGCCGGCCGTCTGATGCAGACAACGCTGGTCGCCGCGCCGCCCTTCTGGACCGCCGGCCGCGTACTCGATTTTTTCCGGGAAACCGATGAAGAAATACTCCCGGACAATTTTTTCGAGGTCTTTGTCGTCGACCCGGCCCACCATCTGCTCGGAACGGTGTTTCTCGACGCGCTGGTTCGGGCGAACCCATCTGCGCGCCTCGATGAGATCATGCAGGCAGACCGGCGCAGGATGAAAGCGACCGAGGACAGTATTGAGGCGGCGCGTCTGTTTGAGCGATATAATCTGGTTTCGGTGCCAGTCGTTGACGAGGCCGACAGACTGGTCGGGGTCCTGACCATCGACGATATTGTCGACGTGATCCAGGAACAGGCCTCGGAGGAAATCCTCGCGCTCGGCGGCGTGAACCCGGAAGAAGAACTGACCGACAGCTTCTGGTGGATCGCGCGCAGCCGCTTCAGCTGGCTCTTTGTCAATCTGCTGACAGCCTTTATAACTTCGACGGTGCTGAAAACTTTCCAGTCACAGCTCGAACAGATGATCGCACTGGCCGTGCTGGGTCCAATTGTCGCCGGTCAGGGCGGCAATTCCGCCACCCAGACGATGACCGTCGCGGTTCGGGCGCTGGCCACCCGCGAACTGACCCGCGCCAACGCCACGCGAATCGTGATGCGCGAACTGGCTATCGGCGCGGTCAATGGCGCCGCCTTTGGTCTCGTGACCGGGCTTATCGCGGCGAACTGGTTTCAGAACATTGGTCTTGGGCCAGTCATGGCGCTGGCGATGTTCACCAACCTTGTCGCCGGGGCCTTTGGCGGCATCGTCGTGCCGCTCATCGCCGACAAGCTTAAATTCGATCCGGCCGTGGCTTCCGGACCTTTCGTAACGACCATCACCGATGTCGTCGGCTACGGCGCTTTCCTTACAATCGCCAGCCTTTGGTTCCATCTGGACCGCTGAATAGACGGGCGTTAACGCTCCGTTTGCTGATATGGGGATATTTGACGGTATGCGCTCGTTCAAATTCTCATTTTCGCGTCTCCTCCTTGTGACTGGCGCCGTATCGACGGCCGCTGTTCTGGCCGGTTGCGGCAGCGGCCTCGACCCGGGTTATGCGCGCAACCCGCGCTTCGCAACCAGCGCTCCGCTCGTCAACGCCAAACGCGATCCCAGTTTCCTTGCCTACGCCGTGCCGGAAAGCGAACTGCACAAATTTCCGGCGACGCGCAGCGCAGAATTCGACGTGCACGGCGTCGACGTATCAAAATATCAGGGGGATATCGATTGGCAGGCGGTGAAGGACTCCGGCGTCGCTTTCGCCTTCATCAAGGCCAGCGAGGGCGGCGACCGCAGCGATGCGAAATTTCAATATAACTGGGCGGCGGCCAAGGCCGCAGGCATGCCGCGGGGCGCCTATCATTTCGTCTACTGGTGTCGCCCGCCGCATGAGGAAATCGCAAATTTCATCGCCAATGTTCCTAACGATCCCGAGGCCCTGCCCCCGGTCCTCGACGTCGAGGCGACGCCTGAGTCAAAAAGCTGCAAGCGCACGCTATTTCGCGACGAGGCTTTGCGCGACATGCGGGCCATGCTCGAACTGATGGAGCGCCATTACGGCAAGCGTCCAATCATTTATTCGTCGGTCGATTTCTATCAGGCGATCCTGCATTCGGATGCGCTGTCGGAATATCCGATTTGGGTGCGTTCAACGAAATATCACCCGCAAGTACGCTACGGGAACCGGAAATGGACCTTCTGGCAGTATCGCTCGGACGGCCGCATTCCCGGCATTCCGAACGCCGTCGATCAGAACGCATTCAACGGCTCCTGGGGCGAATGGCGCAGCTGGCTCTCCTCTCAAACCGGGCTGAGCGCGGCGACGCCAGCCTCAGCCGCCGCCAAACCGGCGGATAATCGCGGCGCAAAACAACTGATGGAGGAAGACCCCGCGACGCTGCCCGCCGTCCAGAAAGACAGCGGCGCGCCAACGCCCCCTGCCTCGGTGGCGGAACCCGACAAAGGCTGAGCAGATGACTAGCCAGCGCGGCGGATTTGGTGTAACCCGCCGCATCCCGATTTTTTGACGTCCCGCGCGCGGAAAGCGCGGCGTGGCGCGCTGGAGAAAACAAATGGCTGTTCCGAAAAGAAAAACCTCGCCAATGAAGCGCGGGTTCCGTCGCTCCGCAGACGCGCTCAAGGCCCCGTCCTATGTCGAGGACAAGGATTCGGGCGAATTGCGCCGTCCGCATCACGTCGATCTCAAGACCGGCATGTATCGTGGCCGGCAGGTGCTGAAGGTTAAATCAGCCGAAGAATAGGCCGGATCTATCCCGGAATTAAAAAGCGGGCCATAGCGCCCGCTTTTTTTATGACGATTTTTTCTTCTGGGCCGTCGCCAGCAGCGGCAACAGGACGGCGCGCGGCGTGATTCTCGCGCTCCACACCAGCGCCTTGTTGACCAGGCCGGGAATCACGACTCTCTTGCCAGCCATCAGTCCGTCATAACCCTGCACGGCGACCTCGGACGCCGGCACAAGCGCCGGCTTCATCGCCGCCATCGCGCCTGTGAAGGCCATGCCGGAGCGTGACTGGAAACCTGTCTCAACCGGACCAGGACACAGGCAAGAAACCTTGACGCCCGCCGGCTTCAACTCCTCCGCGAGCGCCTCGCTGAACGAGCGAACATAGGCCTTGGTCGCGTAGTAAACCGAGAAACCCGGCCCGGGCATGAATGAGGCGACCGAAGCGACATTCAGCACGCCGCCGCGCGCTTTTCGAATGTCGGGCAGAAATCGCAGGGTCAGGGAGGTCAGGGCGCGGATGTTGAGATCGATCATCGAGAGTTGCTCGGCCCGATCGAGTTCGTAGACCCGGCCGATGAGGCCGAAACCAGCGTTGTTGACCAGATATTGAACCGTCACTCCCGCCTCGTCGAGCTTTGAGGACAGAGTTTCGGCGGCGTCGGCGGCAAGAAGATCGAGTGGCACGACAAGGGGCGGTTTACCGCCGGCGGCGGCGATTTCTTCCGCCAGCGTCGTCATCAGTTCGCCCCGCCGCGCAACCAGCGCGACTTCATGACCCCTGCCAGCGAAGACGCGGGCAAGTTCGGCGCCTATGCCTTCGGATGCGCCGGTGACGAGGGTGATGGGTCGGCTCATGCTTCTGTCTCCCCGGTCTGTGACGATTGAGCTTCGGATGGAGTCTCAAGGCTTTCGCGCACCTCGCGACGCAGCAGAACCCGGTCGCGCGTGGAGACGCCCAACAACTCCGCTACGCGCCAGACGACGTTTTCCTCGAATTCATGCACCGCGCCATCGGCATGCGCCATGTCCCACAACATGCCAACGACGGCCAGCCGCCCCTCCGCGTCGAGACGGCGCTTGAGAACGCTGGTGAAGCGATAGAGATCGACGGCCTCGCTCTCGCTCTCCCTCGCCTCCTCGATTACCTGCCGGGCGGCTCCAGCCGAAAGTCCAAATCTCGCTTCGACCAGTTGTTGGATGCGGGCATGCTCATTATTGTCGAATTCGCCGTCAATTGAGGCGATATGCACCAGCAGGGCGGCGGCGGCGAGTTGGTAATCGGCGGCGTCGAAGCCTTTGGCCGCCGGCGCGTCGCCGGTCAGCTCGTTAATGAAATTTTTCAATGCGTCGAGCATAATTGCAAGCTCCGGAGGCGTCCGGGATTGGCCTCGGAGTTGCTATAGTTTAGCCCGCGCCCTGTGGAAAGTCTTCGACGACGCGTCGATCCCGCCAGGACGCCCCACGAGGCGCGACGATTGGTCCAATCAACGCCCCCGACCGGAACAAAATTTGGACTTAAACCGGATCGAAAAGTCTTTCCTCCAAGGGTTTCTCAGTTCCTCCAAGAGCTTCTCAGTTGTTTCAGGCGAGCAGGGAAAAAGAAATGACATCACAGGCGCTGAGGGATTTTAGGGAGAACTGGCAAGCGGACATTTTGTCCGGCTTTCTGGTTTTTCTGATTGCCCTGCCGCTGTGTCTCGGCATCTCCATGGCCTCGGGCTTCCCGCCTCAGGCCGGCATCATCACGGCAATAATAGGCGGACTGGTGGTGTCGCGGATCAACGGGTCTTTCATGACCATTTGCGGTCCTGCCGCCGGTCTGATCGTTGTCATTCTCGATTCGGTGCGCGAACTGGGTGCGGGCGACGCCCTCGCCGGCTATCGCTACACTTTGGCGGCGATCGTCTTCGCCAGCCTCGCCCAGATTGCGCTCGGCTATTTCAAGGCCGGCAAACTCTCGGCCTTTTTTCCCGCCGCCGCCGTTCATGGCATGCTTGCCGCCATCGGCGTCATCATCATGGCGAAACAAATCCACGTGATGCTCGGCGTGAAGCCGGAGGCCGACACGCTTTTCGCCACTATCTCCGCCATTCCCGCCAGCATTCGCGACATGAACCCCGAGGTGGCGACCATCGGCCTGATCGGCCTGGGCATTCTGATCGTCTGGACCCTGGTCTCCAACCGCTACGTAAAGATGATTCCGGCGCCGCTCGTAGTGGTGTTGGTCGGCATGGCGCTGGCGCAATATTTCGACCTCGACGACGAGCATCGCTATCTCTTCCTGCCCGACAACCAGTTTTTGCCGCATCATGAATTCACCATCGGCCCGAAGTTTCTGGTCACCATCCCCACACATTTTCTGGCGAGTTTCGCCTTTCCGGATTTCTCGAAGGTCTTCACACTGGTCTTTTGGCAGCAGGTCGTCGCGATTTCGCTCGTTGGCAGTCTCGAAACGCTGCTGAGCGCCGCCGCCGTCGACCGGCTCGATCCGCAACGCCGCGTCTCCGATCTCAACCGGGATCTCGCCGCCGTCGGGATCGGCAACACGATCTGCGGTCTGATCGGCGGCTTGCCGATGATCGCCGAGATCGTTCGCAGCTCCGCCAACTGCACCAATGGCGCTCGCACCGGCTGGGCCAATTTTTTCCATGGCCTTTTCCTGCTGATCTTCGTGGCGCTATTTCCGAAAGTCATTCACGAAATTCCGCTGGCTGCGCTCGCTTCATTGCTGGTGTTCACCGGGTTCAGGCTCGCCTCGCCGGGCGTATTTCGCAAGACGTTGGCGGTGGGCTGGGATCAACTCGGGGTCTTTCTCATCACTATCGTCGGGGTGCTGGCGACGGATCTGCTGATTGGCGTGGCGATTGGCGTCGTCGCCGAATTCGGTTTCCATTTCTGGCGCAGCGTCAACTGGAGCGAGGTTTTGCGCTTACGGCTTGAAGTCACGACGCCCGATCCCGGCGTCTATCGGGTCAAGCTCGGCGGCGCCGCCTTCTTCGCCAATTATCTGCGGCTGAAACAGGATCTGGCGGCGTTGCCGCGACGCAAGACGATCACGTTCGACCTCTCCGAGGCGGCGACGGTCGATCATACGGTAATGGAGTTCCTCCACCAGTTCTGCGAGGCCTATAATCGCGAGGGAGGTCGCGCAGAGGTCGCCGGGCTGGACTGGCACATCTCCTCCTCCGAACACCCCCTCGCCCCGCGAAGAAAAGCGGCGTGAGACGAAACAGCGCTATGACCCAAGAGTTCAGCAAGAACTGAAAGCGCCCGGATCAGATACGGCGCGCATAAACACAATTGAACTTTAGATAAACTCCAGTGACGAAGAAGACTGTCTCGACCGAGACGGAAGCAGAGAAAATTCGAACATCGAGAATGTTTTTTATCATCCGAAAGGGATGAAGACCTAGGCTTGCGAGAATGTCTTGCTCAACGCATCGTCTCGCAAAGACCAGTCCGCTCGATTGTAAAGACTGCTGTGATAGACCTAAAACGCCACTATTTCCGAGTAAATTATAATTTGAAATTTGCAGCAGACGTTTGACGTCAGCATTGCTGATAAACTGATCCCCAAAGTCTGGCCGTGACATTTATGACACAGCAAAACTTAATCGTTCGATGCTTCTGGCTTTAATTTGACGCCCTGCTAGCTTAACTGTGTAGCAACCCGGGAGTCAGACATTGCGTAAAATCCCTGCCGCTGTCCTGTCAGGCGCGATGATCTTTGCTTCCCTGGCGCATGGAGCGGATTTGCCGGCGGCCCCCTCCCCCGCGCCCCGACAGGATGCCCCGAGATGGACGGGCTTTTATCTGGGGTTTAACCGTGGCTTCGGCGGCGGAAATATCGATAATGGCGTGATTGCCTACCCTCTTGCTCCCTCTGCGGGCGTTGTTGGTCAAAGCGGCAATCGATCCAGCGGTTTCATCGCTGGTGGTCAAATCGGTTACATTTATCAATTCGCGAATAATTTTATTCTCGGCGCAGAAACCGATTTACAATGGAGCGACATCAAAAGCTCTCGGCAATCGGTCAGATTGTCTGACCAGTCTCAACTCATCAGCAACGTCGACGCCGTATCCGGCCTGAACTGGTTCGGAACGACGCGCGCGCGGCTTGGCTACTCTCTTGGTAGAGTCGCGCCCTATGTCACCGGCGGCGTCGCTTATGGAAAAGTTCAAAACCAGGGTTCTCCGCTTCTCGGCTCGAACTCCCTGATCGTGGGCTCAACCAGCCAGACGAATGTCGGCTTTGCGCTTGGCGCCGGCGCGGAAATTGCGATTTCAGAAAATCTTTCGGCGAAATCCGAGTATTTATATGTGTCCATGCCTTCCGCATCCGGACCGGTGGGCGGCGTGATGATTCCCAACGCCGCGCCGCTCTATGGCGCACTCGGCTCAGGATCGTTTGGCAGCCACATCATTCGCGGCGGCATGAACTACAGATATACGGGATTCGGCGCAAAGGACTACATCGCCGAATACCGTCCGCTGCTTAATGGCGACATTGCAGGGTTCCTCACAGCCCTGCCCGCGCGCGACTGGAGCGGCTTATATATCGGCGTCAATGGCGGCTATGGCGGAGACGTTTTCAGGCAGTACGGCGCTCTGGCGGGGACGACCGCCGCAAACACGCCGGTTAGCTTGACCACCTATGCGTCGAGCCGAACCGGCGGCTTCGTCGCGGGAGGACACGTCGGATATAATTTTCAGTTTTACAAACATTTTGTAATTGGCGTCGAAACGGATGGGCAATGGAGCGGCGTCAACGGTCAGAATCAGGCCGCAGTAACGGAAGCCGGTTTTGGCGGAGTTCTGTTGAGCCAGCAATCCAGACTTGACTGGTTTGGAACCAGCCGCCTCAGGGCGGGTTTCGCACGCGGAGACTCGCTCAGCTACGCTACCGCCGGCGTAGCCTACGGCAACGTCGGCATTTCGGAATATGATGCAAACGGTGGTTTATTCTCCAACAGCGCCAGCGCCCTGCGCGCAGGCTGGGTCGTGGGCTCTGGAACCGAATATGCAATACTTCCGCATCTCTCGCTGAGAGCCGAATATCTGTATATGAGCATGGGTGGACTAAACAGCTACGCCACTGGCGCCGTCAGCAACGGCAACGGTCTCCTGTTCGGGACTGTCACCACGGGCAGGATGACGAACAACATCATGCGCGTTGGTTTGTCATGGAGCTTTAACGGGCATGGCGAAGGCGTGATGCAAGACGGCGGCGCAGGGCGTTAAGCGGCGCAACGCTGCAAAGGACGAGACCAGGGTCGCCTTTCCGGCTCATTGGCCAAATCATCTTCGTAACCCTTGACTGGCGCGCGGGCGACAAGCTCGCCGCGTGCTTGCCACATGCTCGCCACATGGCCATGGGACGCAAACACCAGCCCAACGGCGGAGAGCCCGGGGTTTACGGACCGGAAACGCTGCAATTGGCCAGCGAGTATGGAAAAGCTTTATATGATCATAAAAAAAGGGATCGCCGGCGCGAGCGAACGCGACCATAACCCCTCTTCCGGCCAAACGGCGGGGCGTCTCAGCCGACGGTCGTTTCTGACCGCCGCCGCCGCCGGTCTTGGCGGGCTGGGAATGGCCGGTTGCATGAGCGATGGCAACCTTCTCGAAGCGGCGCGGATTTACGGTCCGCTGCCCGGCGAGAAATTCCCGATCCCCGCGGTCGATCTCACCAGGCTCGACCCGAAATATTTCCGCCAGACCGTGCGCTACGATACGAAGGAGGCGCCCGGCACGATCATCATCGATCCGGCGCATTATTTCCTCTACCGCATCGAGGGCGACGGGCTCGCCACCCGTTATGGGGCCAATGTCAGCCGCCCCGGATTTCTGTGGAGCGGCGAGGTCTATGTCGGGCGCAAGGCCGAATGGCCGACGTGGACGCCGCCAAAAGAGATGATCGCCCGCCAGCCGGAAGCGCGACAATATGCGCGCGGCATGCCGGGCGGCATCGACAATCCGCTCGGCGCGCGCGTGCTCTATCTCTATAAAAACGGCGTCTACACGGTTTTCACGATCTACAGCACCAGCGATCCCGAAACGATCGGCAGCGGCATCACCAGCGGCTGCACCGGACTTCTCAGCCAGGATATGATTGATCTCTATGCGCGCACGCCGATCAAGACGAAGGTGATCATGCTGCCGGCGTAGCGGGCGGCACGGGCGCGCGGACGGCGGAAACGTCACTCATCTCCAAAAGTCTCACACGAAAAAACGCAATCGTCAAAATATGTTCAGCGGATCATCATTTCGATGGACCGCATATCAAGCGAATGTGATTCAATACAATCTCCTGAAGCCAAGATAACGCCGGTTCCGGCACTATTCTGGCGCCGCGCCAAGCGCGCCTGTAGCAAGCGCCAGCCCTGCCGCTGCAGATAGCGCTGCGCTGTGCGCTTCAATGGACGCGATCTTTGCCTGCAACAACTGCGACTGCGCAACATTGACCTCGGTGATCGCGCCGACGCCATTACGATAGGCGTCCAGCGCCGCGTTGAAACCCGTTGATGACGCAGCAATCAAGGCGCCGGCGGCGTCCCAGGTTGCGAGACTGGTGCGCAAGGCGTTGTTGGACAGAACGATTTGTCGGATCGCCTCGTTACGGGTGCGCGCCAACGCCAGCCCCGCGTTTTCGGCTTTGACCTGCGCCTGCATCAGCATCGCCGAGCGTGCGCCGCCATCGTAGAGCGGCATCGACATGCCGCCGAATACAGTGCCGCCGAGTCCTCCGGTAGAGAAGTTTCCGATCGAACCCTGCGTTCCAACGGCTGGCACCTGCGTGAGAAAAAGATTGCCATTGGTGTATGAGCCGGTGCCGGACATAAACACTTTAGGCATGAAATCAGCTTCAGCAGCCCGGACATTTGCAAGCGCCGCCTTTTGCGCCGAGTAGGCTGCGAGAATATCGGGTCGCCGCGCCAGCGCGACGGAAATCACTTTTTGCGCCGATTGCGCGAGGCCAGCGGAAAGCTTTCGGTTTGAAACGTCAGCGATCCGCAATTTCGTCAAGGGCGATATGCCAAGCGTTGAAATCAGAGTGAGATAGCCGTTCTGCTCGGCGCCGTTCGCCTGGACCAATCCGAGATTCGTCTGGGCCGTCACCTGATGCGCCTGGGTAACCTCTATGGCGGTGCCAATTCCTTTCCGCATCCGCTCATCGGCCGCAGCCTCCACCATCTGTGCGTTCTTCAACGCCTGCGACGCCATGCTGGCGCGGGCGCGGGCGGCGGAATAATTATAGAAGGCGACACTGACGTCGAAAATAAGTTGCTGATGCGCTGCGGTAAAACCAATATTGGAAATCGTCGAAAGTTGTTCAGCCGCTTCGACGACAGCAGCGCGTTGACCAAAATCGAAGAGGAGCCAATTCAATGTGACAGAGGAAATCGTGCCATTCGATGTGCTGGAGGCGGTCGGATCGGTGAGCGGCCCCACGGTCCCGGCGCGCGGAAACGCCTGCCAGCCACCCACAGCCACGGCCGTCAATTTAGGTAGATAAGCGCTTTTTGCTATCCCTGCCGCCAGCGCCACTTCGCGCGCATTATTCCATGCGGTCCTGGTTAATTGATTATTAGACTCGGCGATGTCGATCAGTTCGGCAAGCGTATAGACATGAGCGCTGTCATAGGCGTCTGGCGCGGGGAGTTGCGCCATTTCATTGTTCGCCGGAAGAATAAATTCGCGCTTGTCCGATGACGTCGCCACGCTTTTTTGACCGGCGACGATTTCGCCAGCGGCGGTTGTCGCGGGCGTCCAAGGCTGATCGGACCGCACCGGCGCCATCTCGACCGAGTCCGTCGCGCATCCGGCAAGCGTCAGTATGAGGATGAGCAGGCGCAAAGCGCCCTCAGACACGCGCATGGCGCACCTGCGTGGGGCCGTGCCCGGGATAGTGCGGCCTGAAATCATTCCCGACGCAGCCGATCAATTTTTTTGCTGCATCGAGAAAATATGATCCAGCATCGGCTCCGTTGATCAGACCGGTGGAGGTTATCTGAGCTTCGCGAGAGTCATCGACAGACATCAGTTCATCGGCGAGCGCATTTAAATCCTGCGCTAACACATCAACGCCCCTTGTCTCGACCGCGCCAAGCATAACCGTTGCATGGTAGAGGCTGGCAAGGTCCGTGAGGCCACGTCTTCGTGCGTCGATCCAGGCTTCCGATGGACGAATGCGCATCGGTTCGTAAGCAACAAGATCCATGTCCCGCGCGAGCGTCGAGAGGGTTGCGCGCGCCTGTGCAACGAGCGTCAACCGCGCCGCAGCGCCAGCGCGGTCGAGCATACCGGCAAGTTCGCGCAACATTTTGGCGGCGACGCGATCAATTCGGCCGGCCACGCTCACGGGCCAAACATTGGCGAAGATCAGATAGGTCACCACATTTCCAACCAGGATGCCGATCACGCGATCACGGGCGACGGTCAAATCGAAATCCGGCGAGGATCCCTGAACGACACAGAGCAGGAATGCGAAGACGATCTGGTAGCCGGCATATGCGATACGCGGGCTGCCGACGGCGATCCATGCAGCTGGTAACGCGCCAAGAAATACGATGATCATCAGCCCGCCAATCGAGGTGACGCCAGGGATGAGAAAAACCATCGCCGCCACGCCAGCGAATGCGCCAATCAGACAACCAACGATTCGCAACCCAAGTTTCTCGACTGTTTCGGCCGTTGTGCCGAGCGATACGATATAGCAGGTAATGAGCGAGGTATGAATGCCAGGCCAATCGAGCAATTGAATTAACAAATAACAGATCATTGCCGCAGCAGTCGTCTTCAGCGCATGGCGAATGTGATCGGGGTTAGTGAATGCGTCAGGAAGGAAGAAGCCGGTTTTTGTTGCAGCGGCGCCCTGCATGCCATCCTCTCCCGGCAATACGGACAGCGTTTTGGTCTGTGTGAAGGTATCGATGGCGTTTTGAATGGCTTTGAACGTCTCCGCAGGCCCGGAGGGCAGATTGTGGGCCACGTCCTGTCCGGGACAGACGACGCCGGACGGAGCGGTCCCACGATCCAGACATGACGCCATTTCTTCGAGCGTATCGAAAAGGCTGTTCGCAAGAACAACAGGAAATTTCAGCCTCTGCGCGCTCATGATATCCACTAGCACGAGTATTTCAAAACTCGTTCGCGACGCCTGTGTCAAGGCGTCGACGTGCGGCCGGGAGAGCGACTTTTCCAACTGGGCCATTTTCAAAAGTTTCAACAGATCATCGTTGCCCGCTCCCAGGGACGCGTCAACTTCCCGCCGCGTTATCGCGTCCTCCCTGACAAGAAGTCGGGCCGAGATTCGCAACCGACGAGCGATTTCCGCCTCGACCAGAGCGCGCGGCGCCGGAGCCATCAACAGATTGACGCAAAGCGACACGCCGGCCGGAATGGCGATAAACAGCCATGCATAAAGCAGCCCACGCGTGGCGAGTTCGCCCATTTGCACCGAACCAAGCAGATCGAGCGTATAGGCGGCAATTAGAGCGACTGTTGCGCCAATTGGCTTCAACTTGCTCGCCGAGGCCAGAAACAGCAGTGCAAAGGATAGAATAGTCATGCTCGCAACGCGCAGCGGGGGCTGATCTATAACCGCCATAACAAGCGGTATGAGCAAAACAATTACAATGCTGATTACGACAATTAGCGCCAGATTGGCGATGACGCTGCCCATTCGATCCGGCTTGTTGAGAAAGAAAACAAGATAAATCGTCAAAGCCGGCGAAGGCGTCTGGTAGATTTCTACGACAAGCGCCGTTAGCGCGCAGATGAGCGCAAGACGCAGTGCATAGTCGAAACGGCCAGGGAAAGGCTCCAGGCGTTGCAGCCAGATATTGCCGGCCACTGGCCCTGCTTCATGAACAGGCGGCGCCATGTTTCACCTCCACCACGGCGCTGGCCCCCAGTCGCATCAGATTTTCCGGCGGATTCATCAGGCGCACACGCACGGGAAAGCGCTGTGCAACCCGCACCCAGTTCAGAGAACGTTCGACATAGGGCATGTTTTTGGGAAGATTGACCCTGTCCGTATCCAGCACGCCCCAACCGATGCTCTCGACGGCGCCCTTTATTGGCGTATGCCGGTCGATCATCGAATACACTGTGGCGCAATCCTCATCGGCGATAAATCCGAGATCGGTTTCACGAAAATTGACAACGGCGTACCATTTTTCCGTTGTGACCAATGTGAAGAGATTTTGCATCGGCGCGATGATCTCGCCCGACTTTACGGTCAGACCGACGATGCGGCCATCATGGGGGGCGCGCACGATGGTATCTTCCAGCGCCCGCCTGGCGATGGCCAGGGCCGCCTGTCGGGCGCGAATGGCCGCCGCCGGGCCCTCAGTAGTGCTGATGGCGCGTTGCGCGGCGTTTTCCTGTTCTCGCGCCTGCGTAAGCGAAGTCGCGGCGTCTCGTTGGGCAGACTGCGCCTGATCAAGCTGCTGCGTCGGCACATAGGCTTTGCCGGCAAGCGGACGTAGTCTTTCGGTGGTGCGGGCGGCCAGATCGTAATTCGTCTGCGCGCGTTTGATCTGTTCGTCGGCGATTTGAAGATTTGATTTTTCCGTCGAAATAACGCGCCGCTGTGCGTCAAGCGCCGCCTGGGCGACGCCCAGATCCGCCTCCGCCTGATCAACCGCGAGCTTGTAGGGCAAAGGATCGATACGAAACAGAACGTCGCCCTTCTTGACCTTCTCGTTTTCCTCGACTTCGATGTCGATCACGCGTCCGCCGACAGCCGCAGCGATATGCACGACTTCGGTGTCGATGGAAGCCGCATCCGATGAGGGATGCCTCACGCTTCTATCGTAAACGAACCAGGCCATCGCGACGCCAGCCGCGATAATCGCCGCCGAGACAAATCGTTTGCGAGACGAGCTTATGACGCTCCCGTGATCGTTCATTGTCGCGCCTATCTTCCGTAGAGCATGAGCCAGAAGAGGCTTCCGACGATGATCCCGACAGCGACACAGACGAACAACAGATAGGGAGGGTCCAGCCGAGCCGCGCCAATTGCGGTGCGCGCGCAGAGCGCGCCAAGGACGCCGATTATGGCGCTGAGCAGCCACGCGGGAAAATAGGCGCCGAAGATCACGAGGGATGGCGCACCGCCGGCGCAGCCGCCAAGGAAACTCGCCATGAGCACAGGACTGACAAGGGCGCCGCCGCAACGGCTTTGCCCGCGGCGGCTTGGTGAATGCGCCTCTTCCATAGTCACGCTCCGCATAGCGATGAATTTGCAGATAATTGGATTGGCATAAAACGCGAATGAACCAAATGACCTGATTGCTCACATAAACACGCATCCAGTGTATTCACGTGCGCATTCATGCGAATATTGATGCACGGTCGAAAACAGGGCCGCAGTCCCCTGCCCTTTTTATTTGCATGGGCAGCGCCGATGTGGAAGCTCGACATTCTGTCTCCGCCAATCGTTGTTAACATGTCTTCCGTGCGATCCGACAGACGCCGGACGGGCGCTGACGGCTCCATCAATTTCACCCTTGAAGTGTGGCGAGCGAAAGCAAGCTTCAAATATTCGGGCAGGTCTCGGAGAGACAAATTATTTCCGCCTCTCCGCTTGTCAACCGACACCGCGCGGATACGACGGCCCTGACCCGCTGGCGCGCTGATTTCGATCATCCCGGCGGTAGAAATTTGAGCGCGGAATGCCCAGAATCTCGAGCACCCGTCGCGCCGGCAGGTGAGTGTCTTTGATCGGCCGAATAATCTCAAGCTTTTCAGAGGGAAACGGTTTCTTGCCGCGTTCCCCCCATCCGCATTAATGGTTTTTTGAGCAGCCGATTCTCGAGCGTGAGATCGGCGACGGCCTCTTTCAGCAATAACGCCTCGCGACGCAGCGCCTTGACCCCGTCAGACATCCCCGCCCGCGCCGTATCGCCCGCCAGAGGTTTCTTTCAGGCCTCAAGAAACTCATTGGAACAGCCATAAAACTTCGAGGTGGCGATCCCCTCGCGCCGACAGATCTCGGCGATACTCTCCTCGCCGCGCGGGCTATCGAGAACAATGTGGATTTTCTCTCAAGCCGAGAAATGTCAACGGATTGCGCGACGAATATCCCTGATCATATCACCCAGCTGCTTAACCGGCACGGCTTTCTGTTTCATCATCGCTCCATGAGGGCTACGATGAACCAGAATATCTCCGCTCCTCAATCACAACATTTGCGCCAAAGGCGTTGAACCGGGACAGCCATCGACGACCAGATCGGCGACGGTCATGACGGAGGGATTGGCCTCGCCCTGTAATACCGAACCCATGCTTGGCGATTTCGACGGGGCAAGAACTGGCGAAGCCGCCAGTGAAACGGACAGGAACTCTTTGAGCGTCTGCTATCCGGTTATAGATCCCTCATACAACCCATTATTCAATATTTTATACGACATCATTCAATGCCCTTTTCTGCAAAGCTTAAGATTCAGGGCCGGGGCCTGGTGGCTAAGCTCCACTCGATGCCACACATCGGATGACAGGCCGGCCAGACTCAGAAACCATGTAGGGGAGTATATTTCTGAGTTACGGGCACTCCGGCACAGCGCTGCAGGCGAAAGCGACCATGACGCCATTATTATATTCTCGGGAAGCGACATAGCAGTGCAGTATCCAGGTCATTTCTGCCGGGCAAATTGACTTCCAGCTCTAAAAGGTCTGGGTCCGGCGTTAGAAAATTAGCCGGAACGTCCGCTACTTTTCTTGCGATCGTTATTCCGGGGGGGCGAATGCCGCGGCCACAGTCACGCGGGGTCGGAAGATTGACAAGCTCAAATTCCTTGCGCTCCATAAGCTGCTCCACGACCTTCGCGATGCCGTCAAAAAACATCGAGTCATGCAAAATCATTACGCCTCCATTCGTCAGGAAAGGCGCGTATCTGTTTATTTCCCCGATGATTGTTTTGTAACGGTGATCTGAGTCTAGAACCAGCATATCGAAAAATATAACGCCAGACTCATCTGCAAATTCGGCAAGGTCGATTTCGAGGGAATTAGCCGCTAGAAATTTGATTAGGGGCTCCACTTCCGTTCCCTTGAAGATATGTTCCATTTCATACAAATCTAGCGTGAAAAGTTTTGCTTTCTCGTCTATTTCTCTTAATGCTTTGCCAATACAGAATGCCGAGTAGCCATTATTCGTTCCGGTTTCCAAAACACGTCGTGGTCTGACCAATGACACGAGCGCACGGTAAAACCTCCCGACCTCCATTTCCACAGGCGCATAATTAGGCGTATTTTTATATATGGATTGCCAGTTTTCGATTTGCTCATTATCGAAGGGCTCAGTAAGCCAACCCGGAATAAACCAGCCTCCAGTATGCCTGTCGTAAAGTTTTTCAAATTCACATAACTTTTCTTCGGCTTTAGAGGCAGTCAAATCGACCTTTTTCATTTTTTTTGAACCCTGCTCTTTCAGAGCAGCTTCAGCAGCATTCAATCTCTGTAATATTGCTTCCAACTGCGCCGTGGTGACATCATGCCGCCACTCGACATCATGTTTCGATGCTAATGAATATTTCTTTCTGATCTGATGATAATACTCAATGATGCTCATCATGTCACCTCGTTTGGTTAGCTTTACCCTGAGGATTGTTTAGTACATTAGATAATGAAAGCACAAACAGTATATTTTAGCACCGGGAGAATATATTAATGTTTCGGCGTTATCAATATAATTCCCCCATAGATAATTTTGGAGTGGGTGCATTTCCAGCCTAAAAGACGCTTGCACATATTGACTGAGCCGAGGAGTTTATTTTTTGCGCATAATCGAGATTCTCGATAAGTGCAACAATATAAACTGGCAATCTAAGCTTCAACAAATACCGCCTTCTCATCTCAATCAACAAGCCAAATTCCAGTAGTTTGTGTGGTAAAACTCATCGAAACTCGCTTTCTGGTTAACCAGCCGAACATCATGATCAAAAAAATAAGCACAACCCAAATATCGTTATACCAAAGACTGGAATAATCATCCTTTTTGTTCAATTTTTCTTAGCGGATGCGTCTCATTAAATACCGGACTAAACTATTTGACATTATCAATATATATCTAGGTCGATCAAAGCGTCATATATTCGTCCTAAATCTGGTCTTTTTCACAAAAATTCTAAATTTATATCATTTATCACCGACGCAACAGCGTCTCCGCCGTATCCAGCGCTTCCTTGATGGCGACATCCATGTCGATGTAGCGATAGGTTCCAAGCCGCCCGACGAATGTGACGTTTTCCAGCGTTTTTGCGCGTTCGAGGTAGGAGTCCAGCGTCTTTTGTTGCCGGGCAAGTCGAATGGGATAATAGGGCGTATCCGCTGGTCCGCAGGCCCGACTAAATTCACGGTACAACACGGAGCCTGAGATTTCGTCGCGCTCCCAGGGCGCGAAGTGCTTGTGTTCGGTAATGCGGGTGAAGGGAACGGCTTCGTCGCAGTAATTGACCACCGCCGCGCCCTGATAATCGCCGGTCGCGGTGAAGCGCTCGAAATCGAGTGTTCGATAATCGAGCCGACCATGCGCATAGTCGAAATAGCGGTCGAGCGGACCGCTGTAGACGACGTGATCGTCCCCGGCGTCGGCGGGCGTGAAGGCGCGGCCGAGCGAAACACGAATATTTGGATGATCGAGGATGCGGGCGATCATCGCCGTGTAACCTTCGGCCGGAATCGCCTGCCACGGATGATCGAAATAACTGTCTTCGTAATTGAAGCGCAGGGGCAGGCGCTTGAGAACCGACGCCGGCAGGTCACTCGGCGCGCAGCCCCATTGTTTCGAGGTATAGCCTTCAAAAAAGGTTCGGTAGAGTTCCTCACCGACCATGCTGAGCCCCTGCTCCTCGAAATTGGCGGGCTCGGCGATATCTTTGCGCGCCCGCGCCGCCACGAAAGCGCGCGCCTGTGCAGGGTCGAGGGTCTGGCCAAAGAACTGGTTGATGGTGAGCAGGTTGATCGGCAGCGAATAGACACGGCCGCCCGCCACCGCCATCACCCGGTGGCGATAGGGCCGCATATCGGCGAAACGGTTCACAAAAGCCCAGACACGGGCGTCGCCGGTATGGAAAATATGTGGGCCGTATTGGTGAACCATAACGCCGGTCTCGGCGTCGCGTTCGGTGTGGCAATTGCCGGCGATGTGGGGGCGCTCGTCGAGCACGTCGGCGAAGCAATTATTTTCGGCAAGAATCCGGGCGATAACGGCGCCGCTAAAGCCGGCGCCGACGATGCAAAAGCGCTTCATGAGGTTAAGTCTTTTTCCGGTGCGCGCGGGATTTCGCGGCCAAGGATCGTTTCCCAGCTCTCCCATGTCGTATAAGCCGGCGCAGACTCAGCATAGGCGTCTCGCAGACGCATGGCGCTGCTGCGCCATGCGCGCATGGCGCGCCGAAAGCGACGGGCGAGGGCCCACGCCATGCGGCTGTCACGCTTGTAAAGGCGGTATTCGCCCTCATGCGGATCGTGGACGACGACGCCGCGCTCGCCATAGGTCCATGGCCAGGAAAGGCGATCATGATAAATAGTTTTCGCCGTTGCGGCTGAAAAATCGCCATTGCCTGCAAGGCCGTGGATAAAGTTCCAGTAGATGGAGAGTGCGTCCTTGAGTAAGGAGGGCATCCCGGACGGCAGGGTCTCCCGCGGCGCGGGATCTGGCCGTGGGGCGTGGGAGAGCGAGAGTTTTGGCGCAGTCACCGGCGCGAGCGCGGCGAGCAATCCCTTGTGGCGCTCCGGAAGCCCCTCGAAGAGTTTTTCCGGACCCTGCAGGTAGTGCTCGATTGCGAGACATGTTGCGAGCGCCTCGTCATACCGGAAGGCCTTGATAGCGTTCCAGAAATGATAGCGGTAGCGTTTATCGAGCTGACGCGCCTGCGGGGCGGCGATGTTACAGAGAATGAGATCGTTGCGCAGCGAGTAATAGGACATCCAGGCGATCTGCTTGGCGTCGAAAGGCTTGTGCCAGACAAAAATCCCCGGCAGCTGGATCAGCTTTTCGCCTGCGAGGGTCGCGCGAACGCCGAATTCGGCGTCGTCCGTGCGGATAAAGAACGGCATGGGCAGGCCGCGCCGCTCGAAAATCTCGCGCGGAAAGCAGCAGAACCACCAGGCGTTATAAGTCGGCTGGGAGATCTCGCACATGTGAACGAGATTCTCCGGATGCCGGCAATCAAAATCGAATGGCGGAAGACGCTGACAGCCGCCGTTTTCAAGATCGAACATCTCGGCGCAGGCTACCGCCCGTGTAGGGCGATAGAGATCGAGCATATGACCGCCAATGATCGGATTGTCGCGCGAATGTCCGATCAGGGCGACAAGACGCTGAAGAATGCGAGGCTCAATGACGATGTCGTCGTCAAGAAGGAGCACATTTGTAGTCTCCCCGGCTGAGAGCGACTCCATGACGCCGCGCGTGAAGCCGCCGGCTCCGCCAAGATTCTCCTGCTCAACAATTCTGAGGACGCCTGAGCGGCGAAGCGAGTCTAGGAGAGGATCGTCGTCGATGGCGGCGGCGACGCTGTCGCTGCCCTGATCGATGACATGAATGCGGCGGATTTCGGGGACGGAGTCGTGGATCGCGGCCAGAGACCGGAGATTGCGGCGGACAAAGGAAACCTTGTTGAAGGTGCAGAAAACAATGTCGAGGGCGACCGCGCGCTCTGGCGTCTGCGGCGTTGACCATTCTCCACTGTGAAGCGTGAAATTCTCGCCGACATCCGTAATTGTCACGTATAGACAGCCCAGTTGCCGTGGCGTGGGCATATCGAGATCGATATCGAATGTCGTGACAGTTCGCGCGCCGGAAACCGCGCGACTTTCGACCGGATAGGCCGAATGACCCGTCCGGTGCAGTGTCAGCGTCGCAGGCCCCGATGTTTCCAGCACGCAGGAGATTCTTTTGATGGGCGTGTGCGAGGTCCAGTTGCGTTCGAAAAACGCATTGAGCAGGCTGTTGAACGTCACTTCGGCCCTGGCGGGGACATGCAGCCCTTCTTCATCAGCGGGCAGCCTGCCGAGAGGAACCCCGGAACGCGAGCGCGCCTGATAATACAGCGCTGAATCGAAAACCTCCGAATCAAATAAAATTGCCTGCAGCCGATTTTGGGTTTCGGGTTCCAGGTCCGATGCATCCGTCGCATCGTCGGTTAATACCGACACGTGAGATTGACCTGCGTTATGAGGACTGGATGGCGCTTTACGGACGCCGCCAAATTTCTCAGCCGTAAAAAAACTTCGAGCCGAATTTGAGCGCATAATGATAACTTAGCTTTCGACTTGATGTTGAGCAAGCCGCCCAACGAATCGTTTCAAGAACTCAGCGTGCTGATACTTATAGTAAGGATTAACCAAAATTGTTAATTTTCCCTAAGATTTGTTAGGGCGTTTTCTTAAGGACATGCTTTAGTTAATCGTTAGGCGCGAAGAGTTTTAGTCAAGCACAAGCTTGATTTCTACCGAGCCCTTTTGTCGCCGCCCTATTCACTGAGAAGCGTAATCTCAATTAATCATTATGATATGACATAGATGCACAGCTCACCGTACTGCGACATCATCTGTTTGTCGTGGTAGTAAATACTTGCCGATATGCTTCAGCTTATGATTATAGCGATCGCAAGCCCGGCGTGCTCTAATAAGCAAGTATCCCATGGCAGAGACGAGGGCTTCAGAACACGAGCCGCTCAAAGCGGCTATGGGGACCTAAGCCGGCCCCGGTTTTTAGATGGCCGCCAGCGGGCGGCCTCATAGCATCATCGCCACAAATTTATCTGCTCCAGCCTTGCGTCTTAAAGCTCCTGATTTCGGATATACCCGGATCACTCGCTCATCTCTCCCGACGGTCGAGACGAACTATCCACGAGCCAAAACTGTTGTCCCAAAAATTGCGTCGACGCTCCGCATAAATCCAACCCAAATGGATCGCGCCCTTGCCCATGATATAACTCAAACTCAGACGCAGCATATTTCGGTGGGATCGCGATCATCATGTGAACATGATCGAACATCAAACACCCCTTCTCTATCCGACTCTCCTTCTTGCGCCAGCTTCCTGAAGACCTCTCTGAGGCGACGACGTAAATCGCCAAACAGCGCTTTTTTTGGGAGATTTCGTTATAGACACAATGTGATATTTGCAGTCCCACCGCGTGTGACCTAAGCTCTCATACTCGTCCATCGTCGATTTTCCTCATCGTGTGCGTGGTGGCGCACGATCGGAAATCTCGACGGCGGACGGCTCGCAACGTCAAACGTTTACTGCCAGCCCGGCATAGCCGGGGAACTTTGCTTATGGGTTAGAAGATCATGCATGTGGAAGGCGACAGCATGACGCCAACGCTGATCGACGGCGACATCGTTCTGGTCGATACCGGTAGACGACCCCCCTCCCCGCCCGGCATATTTGTCCTGCACGACGACGAGGGGAATGACTCCGGCCTCGTCGCCAAACGGCTGGAGCACATCCTCAACAGCGATCCGCCGAGGGTGAAGATCGTCTCCGACAATGATAGCTATGCGCCTTACGAGCGGTTGATTGAAGAGATGAATATTATCGGGCACATAAGGTGGTCAGCTCGGGAGATATAAAACGATAGCTTAGTTTCGAGGCTAAAATGAATCTAATCACAGATATGAATAAGTTGAAGATTTCAGGATCATTTGATAGAGACACTCTGCAAAGAGCGAATGCCGCGCTTTATAATTTGAAGTCCAAGGGTTACAAAACTATAAATATTGATCTCAGCGAACTCGAAAGAGGGTACGCATCTGATTTACTTCCATTTGCAGCACGCTGTAGAGCTTTGATTTATGATGGCGTGGATACATTATTAGATTTGCCATCCGATCGTAAATTTTCACGTCTATTTCAAAATTCAAACTGGGCATATCTCATAGATCCAAGAACTTTTGGCCCATCAGAATATGTCTCTTCAATGCATATTCCAGCTGTATGTTATAATGATGCTGAAAGCCACTTTCAGGCAGTAGACCAAGTTGTAAACACTTTGCTCAGTTCTTTGGAAGGTTTCTCACGGAACCAGCTAGCCGCGCTGGAATGGGCGGTGAATGAGATAACTGATAATGTTTTAAATCATGCAGATACACCACATGGTGGAATTGTACAACTAACCACAAAGAGCAAATCCAATATTGTAGAATTTGTTGTCTGTGATACAGGCTTAGGAATTCCTAAAACATTAAGAGAAGCACATCCAAATTTGACGAGTGACGTTGCTGCTTTGCAAGATGCAATACGCGAGGGTGTCACTCGAAATAAGAAAACAAATATGGGAAACGGTCTCTTTGGTTCATTCCGTCTAGCAAAGTTATCTAAAGGATATTTCTCTATTTACTCAAATTACGCAATGCTAATCTATACGGAAAGGAATGGCCTTCATGTAAAACAACCGCAGATTCCATATGCCGGTTCGGCGATTGTATGTGGCATAATTACTGCTGAACCAGATATTTTAGCGGAAGCACTCTCTTTTCGTGGAGAGAAATATACTCCCGGTTATTCCTACGTGGACAGACTTGTAGAAGAAGGTGGGGCCACAATTAAACTCAAAGATGAATCACATTCATTTGGATCAAGAGATGTTGCAAAACCAGTTAGGATCAAGATTGAAAACCTACTGAATGCTTCACCAAACCAAATAGAAATTAACCTTGATGAAGTTGCTCTAATCAGCAGTAGTTTTGCCGACGAAGTTTTTGGAAAACTATTTGCTCAACTTGGACCTGTAACATTTATGAGCCGAGTGAAAATCACTGGGGGGAGCACTATCGTAAGGCAATTGATCGATCGCGCAATAACTCAAAGACTCGCGCTAGGAAATTTATGATTAAATTAAGTAGGCTCGCCTTCAGAGTTAACAAAATAATGTGGTTAAAACCTTAGAACAATTTGGCACCTCAACTATGCATTCATGAGCGCTCACCAGGTTCGAGACTAGCCATCTTTCTAATGACTTAACCGATTAACTTTTTGGCGCCTGTAATCGGCGTTTATCTGCATGTTTGTATGCTAAATTAGCCTCCCACCCTCGCGCCCCGAGCTTCTCGCCCTCACGCCGAATTTCACGCTCTTTTGCTTCCTGTATGCTTCCTGCAAACGTCAACGCCCTGCTGCCAGAAAGCAGGGTCAAATCGCAACTATTTGTTTTTTTGGGAGATATTGGATGCGGGGACAGGATTTGAACCTGTGACCTTCAGGTTATGAGCCTGACGAGCTACCGGGCTGCTCCACCCCGCGCCAATGTGAACTTGGCTTTTATGCGCCGCGTTTCAGGAACGCAACCCTTATTTTTAAAAAATTGAAATATCTGGATTTCAGTCCAAAGGCAGGGGCGTCGTCGCCGCCGCCCCCACCGCCCGGCGGCGCGCGCCCGGGAAGCCGCCAGACGCCGCGCGCTTCGCGCGGTTCATGGGGCCCCAAAAACAACGCCCGCTTGCCCGGGCCGATGCCGCGTCTTGTCCGGGTCGAAGCCGCATCTTGCCCGGGCCGATGCCGCGCCGCCGGGGAGGAGAAGCGCGCCCATGTTGCGCCGCGACATAACCGCGCGACAGCCGGCCAAAACCGTCGCGCGGGTCGCCCCCGTAATCCGACGCCGACGGGAAAAACCCAATCTCAACGGGGGCTTATACTGCATGCAAGACAAGCGGCTGCGTCAAAAATGCGCGGTCAGCGTCACCCTGCCCAATCCTTGACGTCTGTCAACTGTCCGAAGTTTTTGCGGTGTACAAGTTACGTCGCGATCCCGACGCCTCTCCCATCGGCTCCCCGCCGGTCCGGCGCGTATCGGCCGCACGCGAAATCTTTCCGCCGCGGGCCCCGCGCCCGAATACGAAAAACCCGAGGACAAGGTCTATGGAGCGCCCCCCTCTCTCGCCGAAACGCATGACCACCGGCGAGACCTCGCTGTCCGTTATCTTTGCGCTGCTGGCGCTCGCGAGCGCCTTCGTCGCGTTTCACGCCTACACCGCCATCTACGCTTTTCATGCCGCATTATTCGCGCTGGGGTCGGTCGCGGCGGTCGCCGCGATCCAGACGCGCTATCGCCGCCGTCCGGCAGCGCTGACGCCGCTCATGATCGACGAGCGCCCCAATTATAATTTCGGGCCGGTCAAATTCACCGCCCTGGCGGCGCTGTTCTGGGGCGTCGCGGGTTTTCTGGTCGGGCTATATCTGGCGCTGGAGTTGGCCTATCCGCAGTTCAACCTCGATCTGCCATGGATCAATTTCGGCCGCCTGCGCCCGCTGCATACCTCGGCGGTGATCTTCGCCTTTGGCGGCAATGTTTTGCTCGCCTGTTCCTTCTACATTCTGCAACGCACCAGCCGCGCGCGCATCGCCGGCGATCTGGCGCCGTGGTTTGTCGTGCTCGGCTATAATTTCTTTATCCTCATCGCTGGCACCGGCTATCTGTTCGGCGTGACGCGCGGTCATGAATACGCCGAGCCGGAATGGTATGCGATTTTATGGCTGGTGGTGGTCTGGGTCGTCTATCTGCTGGTCTATCTGTTCACACTGGCGCGCCGCGCCGAGCCGCATATCTATGTCGCCAACTGGTTCTTTCTTGCCTTTATCGTGACCGTCGCGGTTCTGGTGCTCGGCAATAACGTCGAGATACCGGTTTCGATCTATTCCTCGCAATCGGTGATCGTCTGGGCGGGCGTGCAGGATGCGATGATCCAGTGGTGGTATGCGCATAACGCCGTGGGATTCTTCCTGACCGCCGGCTTCCTCGGGATCATGTATTATTTCATCCCGAAACGCGCCAATCGTCCGATCTATTCCTATCGGCTGTCGATCGTGCATTTCTGGTCGCTGATCTTTCTATACATCTGGGCCGGCCCGCACCATCTGCACTACACCGCCCTGCCCGATTGGGCGCAGACGCTCGGCATGGTGTTCTCGGTCGTGCTGTGGATGCCCTCATGGGGCGGCATGATCAATGGCGTCATGACGCTCTCGGGCGCGTGGGACAAATTGCGCACCGATCCAGTGTTGCGAATGCTCGTCGTCTCCGTCGCCTTTTACGGCATGTCCACTTTCGAGGGGCCGCTGATGTCCGTGAAGGCCGTGAACGCCCTGTCGCATTACACGGATTGGGGCATCGGTCATGTCCATTCCGGTTCGTTGGGATGGGTGGGTTTCGTCTCCTTCGGCGCGCTTTATTGCCTGATCCCCTGGGTCTGGCGGCGTCCGCTCTATTCGCTGAAGCTCGTCAACTGGCATTTCTGGATCTCGACGATCGGCATCGTCTTCTACATTTCGGCGATGTGGGTGGCGGGCATCATGCAGGGTTTGATGTGGCGGGCCTACACGCCGCAAGGCTTCCTGGAATATTCCTTCATCGAGACGACAGAGGCGCTGCATCCCGAATATCTGATCCGCGCCGCAGGCGGCGGGTTGTTCCTGATCGGCGCGCTGATCATGGTCTACAACATCTATCGCACCATCGCGTCGCCGGAAGTCGATACGGCCGAGGATATCGCCGCGTCGCCCCTGCCGGCCGAGTGAGGAGCCGCATATGTCACAATCTACGCATCATGCGCCTGGCGGCGGTCTCCAGAAGAGAATCGAAACCAATTCGATCCTGCTGGTTCTGGCTATTCTGATTTTGGTGTCGATTGGCGGCGTCGTCGAAATCGTGCCGCTCTTCTACATCAAGAATACGATCGAGAGAGTCGAGGGCGTCCGTCCCTACAGCCCGCTCGAACTCGCCGGCTACAATATCTATGTGCGCGAAGGCTGCTACACCTGCCACTCGCAAATGATCCGGCCGCTGCGCGACGAGGTCGAACGCTACGGCCATTATTCGCTGGCGGCGGAAAGCATGTATGATCATCCGTTCCAGTGGGGTTCGAAGCGCAACGGCCCCGATCTGGCGCGCGTCGGCGGAAAATACTCCAACGACTGGCAGCGCGATCATCTGCGAAGTCCGCGCTCAATGGTCCCGACATCGATCATGCCGGGATATCCCTTCCTCGCCGAAACGCCGCTGGACGGCGCCCACCTTGCCGAACAGATGCGCCTGCTGCGCGTCGTTGGCGTGCCCTACGCAGACGAGCAAATCGAGAACGCCGCCGCCGATCTGTCGGCGCAAGGCGCGCCCGACGATCCCGGCGCAGCGGCGTTGCGCCAGCGCTACCCCAATGTCGTGATCAATGATCTCGCCTCAAAGGGCGGCGTTACGGAAGAAGACGCGCTGATCGCCTATTTGCAACATCTCGGCGTATCGGTGAACTTCAAACTCTATGATGACAAGGCCAATATCCGGTGAGGCCATGAACGACAGGATCGCTGAAGCCGTCTCCAACTACGAGTCCTGGCGCGCCTTTGCTGCGTCATGGGGGCTGATCTTCTTCGGTCTGATTTTTCTTTGTGTGATCGCCTATGTCTTCTGGCCCTCGCGGCGCCGGACGTTCGAGGCGGATGCGCTCATACCCCTTCGAGAGGACGACGACGATGTCTCAGGACACGTTTGAACGCGGCAAGGTCAGGATCGACGAAAAGACCGGCGTGCCGACCACGGGACACGAATGGGACGGCATTGAGGAGTTAAACACCCCCTTGCCGCGCTGGTGGGTGTGGACCTTCTGGATCACCGTCGTCTGGGGCGTCGTTTACTGCATTGTTTATCCGGCCTGGCCAACGCTGTCGGGCGGCGCGCAAGAGGGGGCCGGCTGGAGTTCGCGCGCCGATCTTGCGCGACAGATCGACGACTTGCAGGCGACCCGGGCGCCCATTCTCGCCAGACTCAACGCTGCGCCTCTCACAGATATAGAGACGAATCCTGAATTGCTGGCCGTCGCCCGCATGGTGGGCTCGGTCGCCTTCGCCAATAACTGCGCCGGTTGCCACGGCGCTGGCGGACAGGGCGCAAAGGGCTACGCCAATCTCAACGACGACGACTGGATCTGGGGCGGCAAGCTCGCTGACATCAAGAACACGATCGAGCATGGCGTGCGGTGGGAGGCGGACAAGACAACCCGCAACTCCGCCATGCCAGCCTTCGGTCGCGACGGGATATTGACCCAACAACAGATTTCGATTGTCGCGGACCATATCCGCACCTATGCGGATTTGCCGAACGCCTCCGAGCCGACAGCTGAAGGGCAGAAGCTCTATGACGAAAACTGCGCCGCCTGTCACGGCGCGGAGGGCAAAGGCAACACCGAACTTGGCGCGCCCAATCTCGTCGACGCCATCTGGCTTTATGGCTCGGACAAGCCGACGATCGTCAACCGCATCGTTAATGGCGGCGGCGGCGTGATGCCGGCGTGGAAAGATCGTCTCGACGACACCACGCTCAAGGCGCTTACGATTTACGTGCATTCTCTCGGCGGCGGGCAGTGAGCGCGGCGCATCCCGGCGTCCATTCGCCGGAGCGCGTTTTGATAAGATCATCTTTGCTGAAAGCGCGGACGCATCTCCCGCTTAACCTGCGCGAAGGCGCAAGCATAACCGCCGAAGGCTAAACGATATGTCCAGCGTCGACGCCCACGATCCGATCTTTGAACCTTTCGTTGAACCCGAGCACCGGATTTATCCCAAAAAGGTTGATGGCCATTTCCGGCGGATCAAATGGGGCATCCAGCTCCTGACGCTGGCGATCTATTATTTCCTGCCCTTCATTCGCTGGGATCGCGGGCCAGGAGCTCCGTCGCAGGCGGTGCTGCTCGATCTGCCGCACCGACGCTTTTATTTCTTTTTCATCGAAATCTGGCCGCAAGAATTTTTTTACGCAACCGGTCTGCTGATCCTCGCAGCGCTGACGCTGTTCCTGATGAATGCGCTCGCCGGCCGCATCTGGTGCGGCTATATGTGTCCGCAAACGGTGTGGACCGATTTTTTCATGACCACCGAGCGCTGGATCGAAGGCGACGCCCGCGATCGGATGAAGCTCGACGAGGGCCCCTGGACCTTAGAAAAGATCCGCAAGAAAGTCGCCAAGCATGTCGTCTGGCTGCTGATCGCCTGGTGGACAGGCGGGGCCTGGGTTCTCTATTTCACTGACGCGCCGACCCTTGTCTATACGCTGGCGACCTTTCAGCCTGGGGCTTACGAGACCTATCTCTGGATCGGCATACTGACATTCACAACCTATGTTTTTGCTGGCTGGATGCGCGAAAAGCTCTGTCTTCACGCCTGCCCATGGCCACGTATTCAGGCGGCCCTGACTGACGAATATGCATTGAACGTCGCCTATCGTTATGATCGAGGCGAACCGCGCATGTCGCTGAAACAGGCGACAGGCTTGCGCGCAAACGGCGAAAAGGTTGGCGATTGCGTCGATTGCGGTCAGTGCGTCGCCGTCTGCCCGACGGGAGTCGATATCCGCAAGGGTTCGCAACTGGGCTGCATCCAGTGTGGTCTGTGCATCGACGCCTGCGATGCGATCATGACGAAGATCCATCGTCCGCCCCGGCTGATCGGTTACGACACCGAGTTGAATGTCAGGCGTCGCGAGTGTGGGCAACCGACAATTTACAAGCCTCTGCGAGCGCGCACGCTAATTTACGCGGCGCTGATCCTGCTTATTGGGGCCGCCATGACGCTCACGCTGGCGACACGCGGCGACATGCGCGTCAGCGTGTTGCATGATCGCAACCCGCTCACCGTTCGGCTGAAAGATGGCGGCGCTAGAAACGGCTACACCATGCGTCTGGCGAATATGCAGTCGCAAACCCGCCGCTTCGCCCTTTCCATCGCCGGCGTCGAGGGCGTCACCCCTGAAGTTGTTGGCGTCGAGCCAGACGCGCAGGGACATATCGTAATTGAAGTCGGACCGGATCAGACCCGCGAAACGCGCTTGCTGCTCGTTGCGCCAGAAGCCGTTGTTAAAAACGGTCAGGCGCCGCTCACCATCACCATAACGGATGCGGAAAGCGGCACGGCGGTCCAGGCAAGGGACGTATTCGTCTGGCCTTAGCAGCGGCGTGTCATTAAAGGTGAGGATATGAGCGACGCTTTGGATGGACGCAACGAATACCCATCGGACTCCGATTATGTCGCCGGCGGTTGGCCGTTGAACGGGTGGATGGCGCTGGCGATTTTCCTGGGCCTGTTCTTCATTGTTCTCGGCGCCAATGGACTCATGACCTATCTCGCCATCAAGACCTTCAGCGGCGAGACCGTCGCACATCCCTATGAGCGTGGTCTCGGCTATAATCGCGAGATCGCCGCCGCCCGAGCCCAGGAGAGGCGCGACTGGAAAGTCGATGTGAGTCTCGCGCCCGCCGCCTCAGGCGCCAGGCGACTTGTTGTCGTCCTGCATGACGCTGCTGGCGCCGCCATTACCGGTCTCGATGTCGAAGCGCAGCTTATCGCCCCCGCCGATCTGAAACAGGATATTCGTATCAAGCTTGAGGACAAGGGCGATGGCCGTTACGCTGGTCAGGCGCCCTACGTCGCCGGCCGTCGAGACCTGGCGCTATCAGCTAAACGGGCGGGGCAGGAAGTGTTCCGCTCGCAAAACCGGCTTGACGCGCGCTAGCGTCACGGTCAGGAGACGCCTTGATGACCGCTGATTTCGATTACCATTCCCTGGTGACGAAAACCGACAGCGGCCTGAGTCGTCTCGACGCCGCTATTGAAGGCATGACCTGCGCCGCCTGCATCGGCGAGATTGAGCGTGGACTGCGCGACCTGCCCGGGCTGGGCTCTGCACGCGTGAACTACACCAATCGCCGGCTGGCGCTCGAATGGCGCGATGAGACGTTTGACTTATCAGCCGCATTCTCGCGTTTGCGGCGCATGGGCTACGAACTTCATCCTTTCGAACTTGCCGACAGCGAGCGCACGGAAACCGAAACCATGAGGTTCCTGCTGCGTTGCCTCGCCATCGCCGGTTTCGCGGCGATGAACATTATGCTCCTGTCGGTTGGCGTCTGGGTCGGCGGCGATATCGATCCGGAAACGCGCGATCTTTTCCACGGCGTCTCGGCGCTGATCGCGCTGCCGGCGGCCGCCTTCGCTGGTCAACCGTTTTTCAGAAGCGCTTTTGCCGCGCTGCGCGCCGGCCGACTCAACATGGATGTGCCAATTTCGCTAGGCGTAATGCTGGCGTTGATCATGTCGGTTTACGAAACCGTGACTCATGCGGAGCACGCCTATTTCGACAGCGCGACCATGCTGCTCACCTTCTTGCTGCTCGGCCGCTTTCTCGATCACGCCATGCGGCGCAAGACTCGCGCTGTCGCAGCCAATCTCGCCGCGCTACGCGCCCCGCTGGCGAGCCGGGTCATGGACGATGGCGGCGAAACGCGTGTGCCTGTCGCGCAAATTAAACCCGGCGACCTCGTGTTGTCGCGACCCGGCGAACGACTGCCGGTCGACGGCGTGATTGTCTCAGGCGCCGCCTTGCTCGACGATAGTCTGATTACCGGCGAAACTGCTCGACGCCCGGCGCAGATTGGCGACTCTGTTTACGCCGGCAGTCTGAATTTCGATGGCGTGTTAACAATCCGGGTCGGCGCCGCCAATGGCGCCACCTTGCTCGATGACATCGAGAAGCTGCTCGACAAGGCCGCCAATGCGCGCTCGCGCTACATTCGACTTGCCGATCGCGTCTCGCGTCTCTATGCGCCGATGGTGCATCTCGCCGCACTGTCGACAGCGCTCTTCTGGATTGTGCGTGGCGCATCGTTTCATGATGCGTTAATCGCCGCGATCTGCGTTCTGATCATTACCTGTCCCTGTGCGCTGGCGCTCGCCGTGCCGGCTGTGCAGGTGGTTGCGAGCGGCGCCCTGTTCCGCGCCGGGGTTTTACTCAACAGCGCCGACGCCATCGAACGGCTGGCCGAGGCCGATACAATCGTCTTCGACAAGACCGGCACGCTAACGGCGCCGGCGCCGCGAGTCGTCAACGCAGACTCAATCTCTCCCGAAACTCTGGCGCTGGCGGCGCAACTGGCGCAGGCCAGTCGTCATCCGCTGGCGCGCGCCGTCGCAGCCCTGTCGCCAGAGGCGGCGGCGATCGACGCGCGCGAGCAACAGGGCCTTGGCGTCAGCGCGATGGTGGACGGAATCGAGGCGCGTCTGGGTTCAACCGTTTTCTGCGAGATGACGCGTCAGGTTGAGGCGCTCGGCGTATTGGAGCCGGATGTTTCGCTAGTCGCCTTCAGACATGGCGACCGGCAGGCGCTGTTTCAGATCCGCCAGATTTTGCGCAGCGACGCCCTGGAAACAATTAACGCGCTGAAAGCGCTCGGTTTCGCCATCGAAATTCTTTCCGGGGACCGACCAGAAGCGGTCGAAAAGATTGCCGTCGCGCTTGGGATCGCCGATTGGCGCGGCGGCCTCTCGCCCTCAGAAAAGGTGGCGCGGCTCGATGCATTACGCGAGGCTGACCGCAAGACGCTGATGATCGGCGACGGGCTCAATGACGCGCCGGCCCTCGCCAGCGCCTATGTTTCGATCTCGCCCATCGACGCTGCGCATATCGCCCAGGCCGCCGCCGACGCTGTGTTTCTGGGCGAACGCCTGCAACCGATCGCCGTCACCATCAATCTGGCGCGCTGCGCGCGCGCATTGATGCGCCAGAATCTTGGGCTGTCGGTGATCTATAATATCTTCGCCGTGCCTCTCGCCATGGCGGGATGGCTCACGCCATTGATCGCCGCGGCCGCCATGTCCGGTTCCTCGCTGCTGGTGACGCTCAACGCCTTGCGCGCCGGTGACGGCTCCTTGCAAAAAACGATGTCGTCAGGGAAGACCTACGCTTTCCAGCCGGAGCCGGCGGAATGACGGTGCTGCTTTTTCTTGTGCCGCTGGCTCTGCTGCTCGGGTTGATTGCGCTGGTCGCCTTCATGTGGTCGCTACGCAGCGGCCAGTTCGACGATCTCGACGGCGCCGCGCATCGCGTGCTGATGGACGACGATGTCGAGGAAGATTCATGACCCCCCCGGACGCGGGAAGATCGGATCCGGCGTTTCGGGCCGGACAAATCGGTTGCGCGTGCCCGACCGATACGGAACGCCACGCAGTCACCGATAACCGTCTCATTCTGACGCTTGCCTTCGGCCTTGCAGTTTTGGCGCAGGCGCTGACGTTGACGACGCTCCCGGAGCAAGGGCGGCTTATGGCTCCGACAACGGCGGGCGTGGGACTGCCGTTTGCGCTGCTGCTGATTGGCGCCGCTGTCGCGAGCTTTCCCGCCACGCTACTGATCGACGCTTTCGGGCGCCGCGCCGCTTTTGCCCTCGGAGCCAGTCTCGGCGCCGCCGGCGGCGCGCTCTGCGCCTTTGCGGCGATGCGCGGTCATTTCTTCGCCCTGTGCCTTGGCGCCTTCTGGCTGGGCCTCGCGCAGGGCTTTGCGTTATTCTACCGCCATGTCGCGGCGCAGGGGTCGGCGCGCGCGGCTCTGATGGTGTTTGGCGGCGGCGCCATCGCGGCGCTCGCGACGCCTCTCGCCGTTCTCGTTGCCGGCGAGCCAGACAAAACCCTGCTGACGGCCGGGGCCCTGCACATTCTTGCGCTGGCGGTGGTCGTCCGCCTGCCCCATCGCCGCAGCGATCCCGTCGAAATCGCGGCGCCGGACACGCCTCCGGACGGCTTCCTCCTCGCCACGCTCGCTGGCGCGATCGCCTGGGGCGTCATGGCTGCGGGCATGCTGCACGGGCCGCTAACGCTTGCCGCCTGCTCGGCAAGTCCGGTTTTTATCGGCGGCGCGATGGGCTGGCATCTCGCATCTATGTATGCGCCCGCCGCGCTCGCGGCTCGCTGGCCAGCGCTGTTCCCGCCAAGGCGCGCCATGATCGCAGGCCTGCTGCTGGCCTTCATCGGCGGCGGCGCGGTCTATAACGGCGCGTCGATTGGATCGGTCACGGCGGGCTTGATCGCGATCGGCGTCGGCTGGTCTCTCGTCAATGTCGCCTGCCTGAGCCTCTTGCACGCCGGCCCGCCGCCCTCGCGTCGCGCACTTGCTGTGCATGATTTCTGCCTGCTGGCGGCGGCGGTCGCAGGAGCGCTGATCTGATCCGCGCGGGAGATGCCCGGAAAATGAAAAAGGCCGCCGGCGCAACGCCAGCGGCCAAGTCAGGGAGGAAACGTCCAAGGAGAGGACGTAGGCGCAAGCTTCTCGCCAACCAGCGGCGCAAATAAGGCAAAATCGGTAGTGGGGCTTCAAAAGGGGCTAGCGTTGCAAAATTGCAACAGCTTCCGCCGGTCCAGACTCCGCCTCTATGACGCAAGAAGAATAGCGCGTCACTTATGCTCGCACAAAAAAGCCCGCAGCATTTCGAAAATGTTGCGGGCTGTTATATTTGTGTCTTAGCCGAAGAATGCAGGAATTTCCTCGCATGCAGCGCTTTTATTGGATCAGGCCGCCTTCGGCTTCGGCGTAATCAGCTTGCGGTTCATCAACACTTCCGCAATCTGGATTGCGTTCAGCGCCGCGCCCTTGCGGAGATTGTCGGAAACGCACCACAAAACCAGGCCATTATCGACAGTCGGATCTTCGCGGATGCGCGAGACATAGGTTGCGTCTTCGCCCGCCGCCTCATGCGGCGTGATGTAGCCGCCGGGCTCGCGCTTGTCGATCACCAGCACGCCGGGCGCCGCACGCAGAATGTCGCGCGCCTCGTCGGCCGAAATTGGATTCTCAAATTCAATATTCACCGCCTCGGAATGACTGATGAACACCGGTACGCGAACGCAAGTGGCGACAAGCTTGATCTTCGGATCGAGGATTTTCTTGGTCTCCGCGACCATCTTCCACTCTTCCTTTGTGAAGCCGTCTTCCATGAAGACGTCAATCTGGGGAATGAGATTGAAGGCGATGCGCTTGGGAAACTTCTTCGCGTCGACCGGATCGGAGACAAACACCGAGCGAGTCTGCGCGAACAACTCATCCATCGCCTCCTTACCGGCGCCAGACACCGATTGATAGGTGGCGACCACCACACGCTTGATCTTCGCGGCGTCGTGCAACGGCTTCAGAGCCACAACCAGTTGCGCTGTCGAGCAGTTAGGATTGGCGATGATGTTTTTCTTTTTGAAGCCCGCTGTGGCGTCGGCGTTCACCTCCGGCACGATCAGCGGCACATCCGGGTCCATGCGCCAGGCGGAGGAATTGTCGATCACGACACAGCCCTGCGCGCCGATTTTCGGCGACCAGACTTTCGAGACCTCTCCGCCGGCTGACATGAGGCAGATATCAGTGTCAGAAAAATCATAGGTGTCGAGATGGCGACATTTCAGAATCTTGTCGCCGAAGGACACCTCCTGCCCGATAGAGCGCGAGGAGGCCAGCGGTACGACTTCCGAAACCGGAAAGCGACGCTCGGCCAGAATGTCCAGCATTTCGCGGCCAACGTTCCCCGTGGCGCCGGCGATGGCAACCTTGTAAGCCATAATTGATCTCCAGCCGGTTAGTTGCCGGCGCGACGATGATCTAGAAAGTAAATCCCGTGCCCATGTTGCCGCCGGGCGTCATTTTCACGGGCATGGACTCGCCACCGCTCGACTTCCCTGTATTGGGCGCATCCTTGGGCTTTGGCGGCTCTTTGCCGGGCGACCAGCCTTCAAGCTCGCCAAACTGGCGATCCGGTCTTGGCTTGGCGCCCTGCTGCGGCTGCTGCGAGCCGACGGCAGGATTGGACGGGGCGACGGCGCCCCTCGCCTTTTTGCCCGTCGATTTGACGGCGGTCGGGGCGTCGAAAGCATGGGGATCGAGTTGCAATTCCTGGGCGCGCGAGGAAGTCGACGCGATAGCCGCCACAAGAACAAAACCCGAGAGAAAACCGAGAAAACGTCCGGCATCCTGACGCATGGCTGACCTCTCCCTTAAATCGTCAAGGCCCTCCTAAAACGCGGACGCGGCAGGATCAAGGCAAAGACGCGACATCGGGCTCGGACACATGACAGGATATGATTTATCAAGCCCGAGCGATCGCCCGATTCTTGAGATCGGCGATGGCTTTGGCCGGCTCCAGATGTTTCGGGCACGCCTTGGTGCAGTTCATGATTGTATGGCAGCGGTAGAGACGGAAGGTGTCGTCGACGTAATCCAGCCGTTCGTCGGTCGCCTCGTCACGAGAGTCGGAAATCCAGCGATGCGCTTGCAGCAACGCCGCTGGACCGAGATAGCGATCGGAATTCCACCAATAGCTCGGGCAGGAGGTGGAGCAGCAAGCGCACAGAATGCACTCGTAAAGCCCATCAAGCTTCGCCCGGTCCTGTGGCGATTGCAGGCGTTCTTTCTCTGGATCTGCGCCAGCGTGCAGCCAGGGTTCAATGGCGGCGTGCTGTTCGTAGAAAATCGTCAAGTCCGGCACAAGATCCTTCACCACGCCCATATGCGGCAGGGGATAGAGGCGGATGACGCCCTCAATCTCGTCCATGCCGCGCGTGCAGGCCAGGGTGTTGACGCCGTCGATATTCATCGAGCAGGAACCGCAAATGCCCTCTCGACAGGAACGCCGGAAGGTCAGGGTCGGATCGATATGGTTTTTGATCCAGATGACGCCATCGAGCACCATCGGCCCGCAATCCTGCGTATCGACGTAGTAGGTGTCGATACGCGGATTGGCGTCGCTGTCAGGATTGTAGCGGTAGATGCGAAATTCGCGCAGCGCCGTCGCGCCCTCCGGCTTCGGCCAAATCTTGCCTTCGGCAATGACGGAGTTTTTCGGAAGGGTGAATTCGACCATCTTTTTGTATCCGCTCTGGTGGCCTTCTTGACCGGTGTCTTAAGCCAATTAATACACCCGCGCCTTCGGCTCGATGTAGGCGACCTCGTTCGTCATCGTATAGCTGTGCACCGGGCGATAATCGATTGCGGTTGATTTCTTCTCGCCGTCGATGGTCGCTAAAGTATGTTTCATCCAGTTGGCGTCGTCGCGCGCCGGGAAATCCTCACGGGCGTGCGCCCCGCGAGACTCCTTGCGATTCGCCGCCGATTCCATCGTCACAACCGCCTGCACGATCAGATTGTCGTATTCGAGCGTTTCGATGAGATCGGAGTTCCAGATCAGCGAGCGGTCGCTGATCTTGATGTTTACGCCGGCGCGCCAGACGTCGTTGATGCCGGAGACGCCCTCGTCGAGCACCTCGCCTGTGCGATAGACCGCGCAATGCGATTGCATGGTCCGTTGCATGCGGTCGCGCAGTGTCGCCGCGCCAGTGTCGCCATTGGCGTGAAGGAAGCGATCGAGGCGCGACAGCGACAATTGCGCCGAATCGGCCGGCAGTTCGGGCTGCGTTGCGCCGGGCTTCACCAGTTCAGCGGCGCGCTGCCCGGCGGCGCGGCCAAACACCACAAGGTCGATCAAAGAATTTGACCCCAGACGGTTCGCGCCATGCACCGAGACACAGGCCGCTTCGCCAATCGCCATCAGTCCCGGGACCACTGCGTCGGGATCGCCGTCGATCTTGCGCAAGACCTCGCCATGATAATTCGTCGGTATACCGCCCATGTTGTAATGGACAGTGGGAAGGATCGGGATCGGCTGACGCGTCACGTCGACGCCCGCAAATACCCTTGCGCTTTCGGAAATGCCCGGCAGACGTTCGGCGAGGATCGCCGGATCGAGATGTTCCAGATGCAGGAAGGCGTGATCTTTCTTCTTGCCGACGCCCCTGCCCTCGCGCACTTCCATGGTGATGGCGCGCGAAACCATGTCACGGGGCGCGAGATCCTTCACTGACGGCGCATAGCGCTCCATGAAGCGTTCGCCCTCGCTGTTGGTGAGATAGCCGCCCTCGCCGCGCGCGCCCTCGGTGATCAGACATCCGGCGCCATAAATGCCGGTCGGATGGAACTGCACGAATTCCATATCCTGTAAGGGCAGGCCGGCGCGCAGCACCATGCCGCCGCCGTCGCCTGTGCAGGTATGCGCGGAGGTGGCGGAGAGATAGGCGCGGCCATAGCCGCCGGTGGCCAATACGGTGAGGCCAGCGCGAAAACGATGGATCGTGCCATCGTCCAGTTTGAGGCAAACCACGCCGCGACAGGCGCCGGCTGCGTCCATAATCAAATCGATCGCGAAATATTCTATGAAGAATTTGGTCTCGTGTTTCAGCGCCTGACCGTACATGGTGTGGAGCATGGCGTGGCCGGTGCGGTCGGCGGCGGCGCAGGTGCGTTGCGCCGGCGGACCTTTTCCGAAATCAGTTGTCATGCCGCCGAACGGGCGTTGGTAGATCTTGCCCTCTGATGTGCGCGAGAAAGGCACGCCCCAGTGCTCCAGCTCGTAAACCGCCTGCGGCGCATTACGGCAGAGATATTCGATCGCATCCTGGTCGCCGAGCCAGTCGGAGCCCTTGACCGTATCGTACATGTGCCATTTCCAGTCGTCCGGGCCCATGTTGCCCAGCGCAGCGGCGACGCCGCCCTGCGCCGCGACCGTATGCGAACGCGTTGGAAAAACCTTGGTGACGCAGGCGACAGACAGCCCGGCCTTTGCGCAACCAACTACCGCGCGCAACCCCGCGCCGCCGGCGCCGACGACAACCACATCGAAAGTATGATCGGTGATCGGATAGGCCCGGCCGCCTATCGAGAAGGATGATGCAGCGCCAGTCGCAACCATTCTCACAGCCTTTTTTATCGTTGGTGGATCGCGGCGCGCAGAAGCCCTGTCACCTGGGCGCTGCGATCAACATGAGAGCCAGTGTCCAGAGAGCGGCGATCGCCCTCGCCGCCCATTGATTGGCGCGCAAAGCTTTATCCTTCAACGCCGGATCATGCACATAGTCGAGGATGATCTCGTTCATGCCTTCGCGGGCGTGAATCATGCCAATCACACCAAAGGCGATGAGGGTCAGCGCAGGAAAAGGTCGACCGATTGCGGCGCGCACGCCATCGGCGGAAAGACCGACGACGCCGGCCAGGTACCAGACCGCCAGAATGCCCAGCGGGGCCAGCGCATAAGAGGTTAACCGCATGAAGCGGGCATGCTCCGAGCCATGATGGTCTGCGACAAAGGCCGCGCCCCGACCCTCACGGCCGCTTTTGAAATGTGTCGGCGTCGACATGGCTTCTCCCGTTCAGCCCGCCAGCGATTTGGCGATCCATGTCAGGACAGTCAGCCCGACGCCACCCACTAACGTGCCAATCGCCAATGCTTCCCGGCCTTTCGGGTCCATGTAAAGGCCTCGATCCCAGAGGAAGTGACGCACGCCGCCCAGCAAATGGTGATAGATCGCCCAGGTGATCAGAAACACAAGCAGCCCGCCAATGGCGCTCGACCCGAGCCATCCGAACGCCGCATAAAAGGCGCCCCCCATCCCGACGCCGATGAACAAAAGGGTCAGCAAGGCCATGGCGACATAGAGACCGGCTCCGGTGATGCGATGGGCGATCGACATCATCATCGTCATCATCGGTCGATAAACCGACAAATGCGGCGACAGGGGCCGCTGCGCGCCGTGCGGATCGGAATCGGCGTTGGCCGAGCCTGAACTGTCCATGGCCATACCCCTCTGGCGGCGAATATTTTTCTCAATCGCCTCCCAAGGGATAATTCAAATATTGTGGCGCCGCAACATCAACTGACATGATGGCCTCCCGCTCCCCTTAAATATGCTTATGTCTCAGCTTTGGCGATGCTCGCGGCGCCCGCCAGAACTAAACTTGAGGTTTCATCAATCAATCTCAGTCAACCCGAGGAATTGATGATCTGCGGCGAGTAGGTGGTGAGGCAAGAAGGTCACACCATTCATCCTATTAATTTTCTCCATAGCCTCTGGGGTTCCAATTCCGACAGATGGTGGTAGTGTTATATTATAACATTTCTTGAGAACCCCGACATGTTCGCCGCTTTGTTAAACAAGCCTTTGAATTTCATTGGTTTAATATGTCTGTTAGGGCTCTGGCCCGCAACTGGCGCGGCGCAACAGTCCTTGCCGACCATCGAGGTCAGATCCGCGAGCCCGATCAAAAAACTGACCGCGCCGAAACCCCGTGTCGCAGCAATCGCAGCGCCGTCCTTACCCCGACGACCGGCTCAGGCAGTCCCGCAAGCCCCGGATGAGGCTCCTTCGCAGGCGACGTCCGTTCCGGATGGCGCCCTGCCGATTGTCGCCGACCAATATGCGACGGTGTTAGTCGTCACCAACCCGGAATTACGACGCACGGGCGGCGGCCAGCTCGGTGACATTCTCTTTGCGCGACCCGGAGTCACCGGAACGGAAACAGCGCCGGGCGCCGCCAGCAGGCCTGTGGTGCGAGGTCTCGACAATTATCGCGTGCGCATTCAAGAAAATGGCATCAGCACAAGCGGCATGTCAGAGATCGGCGAAGATCACGCCGTGCCAATTGATCCCCTCGGCGTCAGTCAACTCGAAGTTGTCCGCGGACCGGCCACGCTAAGATGGGGATCGCAAGCGATCGGAGGCGTCGTCAACGCCACAAACTCCCGTATTCCCGAGACAATTCCCTGCCCCGAGAACGCCACGACGCAGGATAGGGAAAATGGTTGCGCGAAGGTCGAGACGCGCAGCGCGGTTTCTACGGTCGACTCCGGCATGGAGGGCGGCGCGCTCGCCGATATCAGCGCCGGAAACATCGCGCTACATGGCGACATCGGCGGAAGACGCGCCAGCAACTACGCCATTCCCGGTTACCCCTATCAATATCCGCCCGACCCTGCGCCGCCAGTCAGCGGACGCCAACCCAACTCCAGCAACAGATCGGGCGGCGGCTCCATTGGCGGCTCGGTGATCAATGAAAACGGCTATCTCGGTCTGGCTGTCACGCAATACGACAGCACCTATCGGATACCCGGTATCGAGCCGGCGGCAAATAATGTTCGTATTGCGCTTGGGCAAACCAAGGTCAGCGGCAAGGGGGAATTACGACCCGACTCCACTTATGTCGAAGCCATTCGCCTGTGGGGCGGCGTGATCGACTACAAACACAATGAACTGGCCAATGAAGGAGGTTTCGACGGCATACAACAAACCTTCACAAATAAATCGCAGGAGGGCCGAGTCGAGGTTCAGATGAAGCCCTATCAAGCCTCTTTCGCAAAGATCGCCACGGCCGTCGGCGTTCAGGGCGCAGGCTTGCGCATGACGGCGCCGGGGGTCCAGGGCGGCCTGTTCGATCCCAACCGCACCGTCAGCGTCGCCGGTTTCGCATTCAGCGATTTCGAATTCACCCCAACGACCCATGCGCAAATCGCCGGGCGCATCGAGAATACGCGCATCACCGGCTCCTCGCCGGATTTTTTCAGCTTTGTCTACCCGACTTGCGCCCAGCAAGGGGTAAACGCCGGGGGCGAAACCGTCTGCGAGGCGGTGAATGTGTCGCCGACGATCTATCGCGACAGGAATTTCATGCCTAAAAGCGCCGCGCTTGGCGTCATCCAAAATTTGCCGCAAGATCTCGTCGTCAGCATCAATGCGCAATATGTCGAACGCGCGCCACAGGCTCCAGAGCTTTTGTCTCGCGGCATGCACGAAGCGACGGGAACCTATGACATCGGCAATCCGAACCTGGGCATCGAATCCGCCAAACAAATCGAACTAGGATTCAAAAGAGTCACCGGTCCCTTCCGCTTCGAGGCGACGGCCTACTACACAAGCTTCGGCGGCTTCATTTATCGCAACTTTACCGGCCAGACCTGCGAGAGCGGGGCGGGCACGTGCACGCCGCTCGGCGAGGGCGGCGATCTCAATCAGGCCGTCTATACGCAACGCGACGCACTATTCCGGGGCGCGGAAATTCAAACCCAATACGATCTGACAGGGATCTACAACGGCGTTTTCGGCTTCGAAAATCAGTTCGACGTTGTTCGTGCGACATTTTTCGACGGCGGGAATGTTCCGCGCATTCCTCCCGTTCGACTGGGCGGAGGATTGTTTTATCGCGATACGAACTGGGTCGCTCGCGTCAATCTTTTACACGCCTTCGCGCAAAACAATGTGGCGCCCTATGAGACGCCGACGGCCGGCTACAATCTTCTCAAGGCCGAAATAAGTTACAAAACCAAACTTGATCCCCAGGGTCGTCGCGAATTGATGATGGGCGTAACCGGCAACAATCTGCTCAATCAAAACATTCGCAACAGCGTTTCTTTCCGAAAGGATCAGATTTTGCTGCCAGGCGCCAATCTGAGATTTTTTGCTAATCTGAGTTTCTAGAATAATTCTGGAGCGACAGAATTGGCGGGCCGGAAAGGATGAGGGGTCCTGCGACGCAATTCATCGCAGATATAAGGCTTCATCGCCCAACAATCACGCGGATGGCGTCTTCGTCGCCGTGTCGCCGCCCAGACGACCGCGAAGCGCAAGCAGGCCGGCCAGCGCCGCAAACGCGCAGAAGCCCCCGGCCGAGAAAGCGGCGTAATCGCCCTCCATGTCCCACAAAAGGCCGGCCGCCCAACTGGCGACGAGCAGCGCCACGCCGCTGGCGAGGTTGAACACGCCAAAGGCCGTGCCACGAAGCGTCGCCGGCGCAGCGTCGGCGACCAGCGCCGCCAGCAAGCCTTGGGTCAAACCCATGTGCAAGCCCCAGAGCGCCACGCCGAGCGCAACCATCGACAGGGTGTTTCCGCCCGCCAGCACGCCATCGGCGGCAATTAGCGCGATCATGCCCGCCGCAAGCGGCGTGATCCGGTCGCCGCGATCCGAAAACGCCCCGACCGGATAGGCGGCCAACGCATACACAATATTCATGGCCACCAGCACCAGCGGCGCAAACATAGCCGGCAGCCCAACCGCCTGCGCCTTGAGAATGAGAAAGGCCTCTGAAAAACGCGCCAGACTAAAAAGCGTGGACACCGCAACCACCAACCAGAAGCCGCCGCCAAGCCCACGTAACTCTACGATGTGAAGCGGGAAATGCGCAGGCTTCCGTGGTCGGGTCGCCTCGGGCTCCTCAACGCCTAGCGCCAGGACCAGCACCGCCAATCCGGCAGGGATCGTCGCGGCCCAGAAGACTGTGCGAATATCGTCGACGGTCAGCCACATGAGCAACACGGCGATGGCCGGTCCGAGAAAGGCCCCGACCGTATCGAGCGACTGACGGAGGCCAAACGCGGCGCCAAGCAAGGGAGGCGGAGTCACATCGGCGACAAGCGCGTCGCGCGGCGCGCCGCGAATGCCTTTTCCGACGCGATCGAGGAAGCGCGCCGCCGCGACCCATGTCACGTCCGGCGCCAGAGGGAAAAGCGGCTTGGTCAGCGCCGCGAGGCCATAGCCGATCAGGGCGAGCAGCTTGCGATGACCGAACCAGTCCGAGAGGGCGCCAGATAAAACCTTGACGAAAGACGCCGTCGCTTCGGCAACGCCCTCAATCAGACCAACCTGCGCCATGCTCGCGCCCAGCGCGCCGACAAGATAGACGGGCAATAACGCATGGATCATCTCCGAAGAGAAATCCATCAACAACGAAACAAGACCCAGCGCCCAGACACTGGCGGGGATTTGCTTCAGACGGGAAAAGGCCGGTTTACTCTCGCTCATGAGCGCCTAGTAGCATGATTTTGCGCAGGGCGATCCTGCGGAACAGGGTTCGAAAATGGTTTATGGAGACACCATGCCATTCCCGGTTCGCTGGTTCGCGTTTGAAACGACAACCAAAATCCCTTGCGTTTGAGCCGCAAGCCATACTTGTTGCCGAGAAACAGCATCGAAACGAAGATAGTGGCGCGATAGGGCGCGGTCGGTCCTGACGAGCGCGAGCTTCTTTGTCGCAGCATGGCTGGCGCAGACCAGGACCGCGATCAATTGCGCGGTAACCACTCTGGTCGACAGGACCCTCTGACCGACAGGACAACATCCTTCCAGTCGCCAGGCGTTTCCGAGAACTGTACGGGCGGAGCAAGGCGGTGGAGTTCGCCGTAGGGCGTCGGTCTTGTGATTGTTTCGGGCGCAAGAAGCTGATGCTCCTCACCCTCTAAATTCACTTCATTTCGTTCAAATTTACCGAGCGTCGAATACCACATGGCGTTGCGCGTCAGTGAAATTTTGACATGGTAACTCCCACCTTCGCGCGCGCGTCGGATCAAGGCGGCGGTAACGCCCGCCGCCCCGAGATAGCCGGCGATGAAATCATTCAGGACCATGGTTGGCGGGAATCTCGGGTGATCGGGAGTGCCCTCCTCGAAGGTATATCCACTCACACAAAGCGCTTCCATGTCGAAGCCCCCGCGGTTTGCCCAAGGGCCATCATATCCATAACCACGAACGGAAGCATAAATGATTCCGGGACGTCTCTCGGCTAACTCCTGAGGCGAGAAGCCCAGATTGCTCAGGCACCGGCCACGATAGCTGTCAACAAAGACATCAGCGCCGGCCGCAAGATCATGCCCCAGTCGATTACCATCCGCAGATTTGAGGTCCAGCCATGCGGAGCGATGCCCGACACAGGCGTCTGTCACCAGAGCTTCGTGTTCGAATTCCTGGGGAGGCGACAGGTGTAAAACTTCGGCGCCCTGTTCGGCGAGCGTACGAGAGATCACGTTGCCGGCAATCACATGGGTCGCCGACAAAACACGGACGCCAGAAAGAGGACGCTCGGCAGGACCGAATGGGACTGGATCGCTGTCAGCAATTTTCTCTATCTCAACAAGCGGTCTCGTCGAAAGAAACTCGCCCTGGGGATGCCGCTCCCATTCCGCGCGCGAGCGGCAAAGGGCAAAAATCATGTTTTTTTCGGCTGAAACTTCATCAAGATCTTCCCCATTCCATTTGAGGACTGCATTCGCAATGCTCAGCTTGTCTGGAGAGCAACGGAGCAGGGAACACCATGCGGCAAGCATGTGAGGGTAGCCACCGGTGGGCAGAACCCAGCGGCCGTCTTTGGTGAGATATAAATCAAAAAGCATGTGATTGTTGACGGCATAGGGCATTTGATAGGGAACGCCATTAATCGTCGGCTTGAACCTGTAAATCGGATTGACGCCATGAATCGCTTTGCGAAGATCGAGGGTCAGATCCTGCCCACGCCCGGTACGCATCGCCCAGATTGTAGCCGCTCCGGCCGCCGCCCCCATCATCGGGATTGCAATACATGCCCCGATACGAAATCTGCTGGGAATAATTGGATCGGAACCCAGAAATACGATCTTTCCGCCCGTATCTTCAACCGATAGTCCTATCCCGCTCATGAATTTGGTGAATTCGGAGTCAATATCAAAGTTTTTGCTTGTTGCGATCGAGGCCGTCATGGCGTTGTTCCTCACAAATTTCGGTCGTTAGAGTGGCGCCAGCATCGAAAACCCGCAAGCAATCAATTCCGGGGGAATGAAGCCGCTCCTGAAATAATACGCTATAATGCGGGCGGGTTATTTGTCCTTGACCTGAATTAACCTCTCAAGCCGGCGACACTACCTATACGCGCGGGTCACCATGCGATCGTGACGCGGGTCATGAAGAGATCGGCGTGATCCCTCTGTTTCGTCGCCTGGGCGATCAACGGATTCCAGATATGCTGATAGCTTGGAATAAGCCGTATCGCCGGGGTGATGGCGAAATCGTAGAACGCCTCCATGCCCTTCTCGTCCTGGATGTTGCGCGCGAAGAGCGTCAATTCGGACACGTCGCGTTTGAGCAGGCCGCTGATCTTGTTATAGAAAAAACCGGCGCCAAAACTGTCGTAGGGTCGATCATCCGCAAGGCCATGCGCAAAAATGGCGATGCTCCCGTCGCCATTAATGGCGTTTGTGCTTTGGGGCGCATATCCGCCGCGCGCAAAGACGCCCACGCCATTGATCGGCTGACCGCTTTTCAGCTTGCCCTTAACCGTGTCAGCATCATCCCTGACATAAAGATATTGAGAAGCGTTGGCGATGGCGAACCAACTTTCATGTTTGTAATTCATCGGCAGACCGATCATTGTCGGCTCGCCGAATAGGGCGCTGAGTTGCTGATCGGCAAATCCGATGGCGGGCGCAAACGGACGCGAGAAATCGACTTTCGGTTTGTTCGACCAGTTCAGTGAGGGCGTCAATTGACCCGGCAAGCCGGCGATATTGTACGAAAAGATCGACGTTAGATAGACATTGCACCATTTGAATGCGTTTTGCGCGAGGTTCGAGGATTTGGTCTCTGTGTCGAGCACGCCGCCGCCGATCGCCCAGTTTTCCGTAGGCGTAAGAACAAACAGGCCTGCCCAGGCTGTGGGATTGTAGAATTGCGTGGTGATCGGGTTTTTATTGAAATTGAAGTTCGCAAAATAATATTTGAAGCTGTTGCCGAAGAGTGTCTGGTCCGGAATATACACATCGCTGATCTTGCCCACCACGACGCTGAATTTCTTTGTCAGCGGTTGAACGAGAAAATATTCTGAGGGCATCGTGTTTTTATAGAAAAATGGACCAGGCTCAATAAGACCGGTGTATTGCGGCGCAGCGGTTCCGGCGTTGAAGGAGCTGTCAGGCGTAGCGCCATAACGCGACTGCAAGGTGAAATGGAAAAGACCGCCGTCGGTAAGACCAGCGCGACCCAAATCCACATTCACGGAAGCCTGGGTATTCTGTACGAAGGAGCTGCCGGTCTTCGTGCCGCCCGAGGCGACATCCTGATAGGCGCTGGTAGTGTAAACGTCGAAAAACCAGCCATGACGCGCGAACTCTGTGCGCGAGCCGCCCCAGTCGCCATTGACCTGCGTTCGGTTGGCGACATCTCCGGTCACCGTGCCCGGCAAGCCAAAAACTGGCGCGTTGTTGAAGAAGGGTAATAACCCCGGCGCGATATTGGCGACAGAGAGTTTTTCAGAGGGAACCGGGCCCCAAGGGTCTTGCGTTGTTGTTGTTTTATCCTGTTTCGACGCTTTGACGCGAGCGGATTTCGGTTGTGTCTTCTGCGTGGGCGTGACCGGCGCGGCTATGGCGGGCGCGGCGCCGATAGTCTGCGACGGATCGAACCCGAATGGATCGTGCGACGCCGACTCGTTAAGCGTGTTCAGTCGGGTAAAGCCGGTGAAGTTTTCGAAGGCTGCCGCCGGTCCTGCGCTCGCCAACGCGAAAGCAAGCAGGGTGATCGAACTGAACGTTCTGATCTTCGACGACGTTGCGATGATGCGCATGGCGATAAATTATCCGATTTTTCTGAAGCGTCGCAGTTGGCGTGAGCAGGTTGCCGACGCAAGAGTGGATTCAGACAGGATCGCGATCCGACACAGTCGTCAAGCCGATTACCCACGATGGAAACTGGAAAGCCGCCTTTCCCAAGAAACGTTGCACAGAAGCCACACAGCTGCAGACCCAATGCTTTAGTTCAAGATTTTAACAAAGCTTCTTAATGATGATCGGTTCGCCGGCGCATCCAGTCGCTAGCTGAAAAAAACGATGCGCAAATCTTTAGGTCCATGAGTGAGCCGATCAAAGGTTTTCAAGCGCCGGTTCAACAAGGAAAAGACCTGGCGTCGCAGATTTTGTTATTTTGATACATCCAGCTTTCAGCGTAAGTTCCAGGACCACTCAAAATCGTACGACTGGATTGCAAGCTCTGTCACGTGCAAAAAGGCGCTCTCCTGTCTGGCGGCGCCATCCGCGCCTGAATCGCATTCTTCCCTTTGTCCCGCCTGCTCGTCTCGCCGATGGAGACTCATCATGATAACGAATCCGCTGCAACTTAAAGCTTTTGAGAATGTCTCTGCCGCTCTTCCATTTCATATCGATCATTCGAACATCGAAATCGAACATGCGCCGTCCTATGCGATCAGCTGCGTCAAGGCGCACGATTACGCCGCTGGCGTCATGGCGGCGATGGGCGCAACCATCGAACATCTGGGTCGGGCGCGCGGCCTGCCCGCGCAGACCCTTAAACTTAATCGCAGGCGCTGCGGTTTTCTGCTCAATTCGCTGCAACTTCAGTATCTCAACGGTTACAGCACGATCATGGACACCTGGGGCGTAAACCCGGACAACGGAACCTATCGCGCCAAAGATGGTCGGTATGTGACGATGATCGGCGTTCACCCGCATTTGCGCGACAAGCTTTTGAGCTATTTCGACTGCGCCAATTCCGCCAGGGCGATTCAGACGACAGTTGAACGTAAAACCGCCCAGGAGATCGAAGACGACGCCATTCGTCTTGGTCTGCCGATCGGCATCGTGCGCACGCCGGCGGAATGGGCGACGCATCCACAAGGCGCCGAGACGCTCAGTCGTCCGCTGATCGACTTTGAAATGACGAAAACCGAAAAGCGGCGCGTGCTTGGCGGCGCAAAACATCGACCGCTCGAAGGCGTGCGCGTGGTCGAGTTGACCCACATGGTCGCAGGTCCGGCCAGCGCCCGTTTTCTGGCCGAACAGGGCGCTGATGTCATCAAGGTTCAGCCGCCGATGGGCGACTGGGTTCTGCCGATCTGGATGGATGGCAGCTGGGGGAAAAAGAACATCCTGCTCGACATCAAGAGCCGGCATGGCAAGGCGCGTTTCTACGAATTGCTCTCCAGCGCCGATGTGCTGATCGATGGCCAGCGTCCTGGCGTGCTCTCGCAGATGGGGCTGGACGACGCCGCGCTGCGCGGCCTCAATCCAAATCTGATACACGCCTCCTTATCCTGTTTTGCGCGCGGCACGCCCTGGGAGACCCGTCCTGGTTTCGAGCAGATCGCTCAGGCGGTGACCGGAACCATGCATGTGCATTCGCAAGACTTGAGCGCGCCGACAGTCGTTTCCGTCCTTCTCAACGATTATCTGACAGGCTATCTCGTCGCTACCGGCGTTGTTGCCGCATTGGCGGAGCGCGAGCTTAATGGCGGTTTCTATCATGTGGGCTCTTCGCTTTCGCGCTGCTCAAGCCTTGCCCCGGAAATGGTCGAGGATGTCAAAGCGGATCAATATCTACCGGTGACGATGGCGGATATGATCGAGCACGCAATCGATCAGGAGACTGCCTCGGGACTATTCACGCGCATCGCCCCGGCGGTGGAATTCAGCCATACGCCATCGATGGTTTTCCGTTGCCCCACACTCATGGGCGTCGACCCGGACTCCACGGGATGGGACGATGTCTCCCTAGCCGCGCCTGTCGCGCCGCATTATCCCTCGAAACTGGCGCGGGAGGGCGGCATCCGTAATTTCATCTCCTGTCATGGCATCGAGGACCGTTCGGACGGCGGCGGCGGCCTGAGCCTTGCCTCCAAATCCCTGATCGACTACGTGCTCGAACATCGCAACGATTGATTGAAGGCCTCGCGTCGCCGCCGGCCCCCGGCGCCATGTCGCGCGCCCTCCGCTCCAGGCTTGAGGGGGCTTGCCCCAGCGGCCAAAACGGCCCAAACCGTCCGTAATCGTCGTCGGAAACCCGGCGGCGAGCGGAAGCCGGGGTGGGAAATGTCCGAAAACGACTGGAAAAAAAGTCTGCCCTTCAAGCGGCACTGGGCGCTCTATCTGCTTTTCAAGCTGATCGTTCTGGCGCTGGCGGGAGTTGTGGCGTGGCGACTGCTGCAAGCTTTCGCCGTGGTATGAGCATGGCGCGAGGCTCCACTCCCGGACTGCGTCCGTTTCTACCCGCAGACTCTCTGGCGCTGGCGACGCTGTTTCGCGCCAGCATCGAGAGGCTGGCTGCTGAAGACTATAGCGAAGAACAGCGCGCCGCCTGGATTTCTGTCGCTGACGATGAGCCAGCTTTCTCGGCACGTCTGGCGGCTGGCCTTACCCTCCTCGCACTCGTCGACGGCAAGATCGCCGGCTTCGCCATGATAAAAGACAATCTTCTGATCGAGATGCTTTATGTAAGCCCGGACGTCGCCCGTCGCGGCATTGGTTCGGCGCTGATCGACGCCATCGAAAAACTCGCCGCCGGGCGTGGCGCTAAACAGCTCACGGTCGAGGCGTCGGATTCGGCGCGTGATTTTTTCGCGGCGCGCGGTTATGTCCCGCAAAGCCGCAACACTGTGTTGGTGGGCGGCGAGTGGCTTGGAAATACGACCATGACGAAAGAGCTGGCGGCCGCCTCTACCGGGGGACCGCATTGACATGAACCGCGAACGCGTGACGCTCTACGATACGACCCTGCGCGACGGCGCGCAGACGACGGGCGTTGATTTCTCGCTGGAGGACAAACGCCAGATCGCCGCCATGCTCGACGAACTTGGCGTGGATTACATTGAGGGCGGCTATCCTGGCGCCAATCCGCTCGACACCGAATTCTTCGCTACAAAACCGAAAATACGGGCCCGTTTCAGCGCCTTCGGCATGACTCGCCGTCAGGGCCGCTCGGTCGAGAACGACCCTGGCGTCGCCGCATTGCTGGATTCCGCCGCCGACGCCGTCACCTTTGTCGCAAAGAGTTGGGACTATCAGGTGCGCGTCGCCTTGCGTTCGACGGAGGAGGATAATGTCGCCGCCATTGGCCAATCTGTGACGGCCGCCGTGGCGCGCGGCAAGGAGACGGCTGTCGATTGCGAGCATTTTTTCGACGGCTACAAGGCCAATCCGCGCTACGCCCTGACATGCGCCAAAGCGGCCTATGACTCTGGGGCGCGCTGGATCGTTTTGTGCGACACCAATGGCGGCACGCTGCCGCATGAGATCGAACGCATCGTCGCCGAAGTGGTCAAGGCAGCGCCGGGCGATCATATCGGCGTGCATTGTCACGACGACACTGGACAGGCGGTGGCGAATTCGCTCGCCGCATTGCGCGCCGGCGCACGACAGATTCAGGGCACGCTAAACGGTCTGGGAGAGCGTTGCGGCAACGCCAATCTGACGACGATCATTCCTACCCTGCTCCTGAAAGAAGAGTTCGCATCGCGGTTCGAGATCGGCGTGTCGCGCGAGAAACTTACGCATTTGACGCGCATCTCGCATGCGCTCGACGAATTGCTCAACCGCGCGCCAAACCGCCATGCGCCCTATGTCGGCGCCAGCGCCTTCGCCACCAAGGCCGGCATTCACGCCTCGGCGGTTCTCACCGATCCGCGAACCTACGAACATGTGCCGCCGGAAAGCGTCGGCAACATGCGTCGCGTGCTGGTTTCCGATCAAGCGGGGCGCTCCAATCTGATCTCGGAACTGACGCGCCTCGGCGTCGACTTCGACCGGGAGGATCCGCGGCTGACGCGCATTCTCGAAGAGGTGAAGGAGAAAGAGTCGCAGGGATACGCCTTTGAAGGCGCCGATGCATCTCTCTATCTGCTGGCCAAACGCATCCTCGGCGAAACGCCCGCCTATTTCGAGGTCGAACGATACAGCGTCGCCGTCGACCGGCGCTTCGACCGAAGTGGCGGGAGTGAGGATCGCGGCGCCGAAGCCATCGTCAAGATTAATGTGCATGGCGAAAGCCGTATCTCCGCCGCCGAGGGCAATGGCCCGGTCAACGCTCTCGATCTGGCGCTGCGCAAGGATCTCGGCGCCTACCAGCGCTATATCGAGGATGTGCGTCTGGTGGATTATCGTGTGCGCGTATTCCAGGGCGGCACCGATGCTGTGACGCGGGTGCTGGTTGAGTGCGCCGACGACAGCGGCCTGCGCTGGTCTACTGTCGGCGTTTCCGCCAATGTCATCGACGCCTCATTCGAGGCGCTCGTCGACGCGATCAACTACAAGCTGATGCAGGCTGGCGCACGCTGAAGCTGACGGCGACGCGGAGAAAGATACTGTCCAGACGCAAACATCGAAAACATAAAACAGCCTCGGAGCGCCCCGTCGCCGGGCCCGGCGAGGTCGATCGGAACGAGATTGCCTTTGGTCCGATGACCGATGACGAGATCGCCGAACTGGACGACTGGGCGGCGCAGGAAGGCTGGAACCCGGGTCAGGGCGATCTCGGCGTCGCCCGCGCCAGCGATCCGGAGGCTTTTGTCGCCATCCACCAAGGCAACAGGCTTGTCGGCGGCGGCTCGATCATGAGTTACGGCGGCAAATTTGGTTTCATGGGTCTGTTCATTCTGCGGCCGGACATGCGCGGGCGCGGTTTGGGCGGCCAGTTCTGGCGCTGGCGCCTGGAGCGATTGAGGGCCCGACTCGACGCCGACGCCGCCATCGGCATGGACGGCGTCTACGACATGACGCCCTTTTACGAGCGCGGCGGTTTTGTCGCCGCGCATCGTCATTTGCGTTTGCAGGGCGTCGCGCGCGGACGCGCCGACGCCGCCGTCCTGTCCGACAAGGGGCGCGTGATCGACGATATCCTCGCTTTCGATACGGGACGTTTTCCGGCGCCACGCGACAACTTTCTACGTCACTGGCTGGATCGCCCCGGTCTGCATGTCGCCGCGCTCTATCGCGGCGACGCCTTCGCCGGCTACGGCGTGGCCCGGCCCGCCCGCAACGGCTTCAAAATCGGACCGCTCTTTGCAAGGGATGTCGTGACCGCCGACCGCTTGCTGGGCGATTTGCTGTCGCGCATCGACGGGCGGCAGGTCCAGATCGACATTCCGGAAATCAACGGCGCCGCGCGCGCGCTCGCCAGCAAATATGGACTGGAGGAAGTCTTCGGTTGCGTCCGTCTCTATCATGGGGAACGGCCCAAAATATTCATCGAAGACGTTTACGCCGTCACCTCGCTCGAATTCGGATGAACGCGCTCACATCCGTTCGATAACGCCCATATCCGCAACCCCCGGCGCGTTTTTTGCGGCGGCGAGGATCATAGGCAAAATATCCTCGACGCGTTCTGCGACCATGTAACTGACCTCCCACGGCGCGCGGATAAACGCGGCGTCGCGCATGTGCGACATGAGATCGAGCAGCGGGCGCCAGAATCCGCCAATGTCGGCGATCACCAGCGGCTTGTCGTGACGGCCAAGCTGAATCCAGGTGAGTTGTTCAGCCAGTTCCTCCAGCGTGCCGACGCCGCCCGGAAGCGCGACGAAAGCGTCGGCGCGCTCAAACATCAGCATCTTGCGTTCGTGCATGTCGCGGGTGACGACAAGCTCTGTCAGTCCCTGCGCGGCGATTTCGCGCTCGTCGAAAAAATCCGGAATGATCCCGATCACGCGGCCGCCAGCCCCGAGCGCCGCACGCGCCGCCGCGCCCATCAGACCGCAGGAGGCGCCGCCATAAACGAGACCGACGCCGGCCGTCGCCACGGCGCGTCCGAAAGCCTCGGCGGCGGCGGCGAATTGCGGATCGGCGCCGCTTGACGCGCCGCAATAAAGGCAAATGTTCCGGATTTCGCGCATGTTTGATTTGTCGCGCAGCGGCATGCGCCCCGTCAAGCAGACCTCCCGCCGACCCGAACAGGTGCGCCCGGCGGCCAAACCGCCTATATGAGAGACAGCCCCCGAATCCGGGGCGTTTCCCTCAACTCTGGAAGTGAAATGCGCGGTTTTGGTCAACGCGATCCCGGTGCGACCGGCACGTCGGAAGCACCCCTGTCGGACGTCTCCCTACTAAAAACGATCCACCGCCTCTGGCCCTATTTGTGGCCGAAGGGACGCCCTGATCTGGAGCGCCGCATCGCCATCGTCTTCGGCCTGCTCTTCGTCAGTAAAGTCTTCAACGCGCTGACACCCTACGCCTTCAAATGGGCGACAGACGCGCTCGCCGACGCCAACGCTGACGCGCTGACCTCGATCGGCAAGGGCGCTGTGTATTTCACCCTGCTGATGGGCGCGATCCGCATCATCTCGGTCGTTCTTATGCAGGCGCGCGACGGCGTCTTCGCGGCGGTGGCGATGAACGCCGTACGCCGGCTCGCCACCGATCTCTTCGTCCATATGCACGAATTGTCCCTGCGTTTTCATATCGGACGCAAGACCGGCGGCCTCACCCGCGTGCTGGAGCGCGGCCGCAACGCCATCGAAACGCTGTCGAGACTGGTGATGTCGACCGGCGCGCCGACGTTGATCGAAATGGTTCTGGTGCTGGGCGTGTTTATCTATCAATTCGACTGGCGCTACGGCGCCGTGCTGATCGCGACGCTGGCCGCCTATTTCGCCTATACGACCTTCGCCACCAACTGGCGCATCGCCATCCGTCGCCAGATGAACGACAGCGACACCGACGCCAATCAGAAGGCGATCGACAGCCTGCTTAATTACGAGACTGTGAAATATTTCGGAGCGGAGCAACGCGAGGCGGCGCGCTACGACAAATCGATGATCCAGTATGAGAAGGCGAGCACCTATTCCTACGTATCGCTCTCCGTGCTCAACGCCGGGCAAACGGTGATCTACATCATCGGCGTCACCGTCATGATGACGATGTGCGTTTACGGAATCCGTGACGGCCGCAACACCATCGGCGATTTCGTGCTGATCAACGCGATGATGATCCAGCTCTCGCAGCCGCTGAATTTCATGGGCACCTTCTATCGCGAGGTGCGACAGGCGATCATCGATATCGAAACCATGTTCTCGATTCTCGCCCAAAGCCCTGAGATCAAGGACAGGCCGGACGCCAGACCGCTTGTCGTCGACGCTGGCCGCATCGTCTTCGAAGATGTGCAATTCCATTACGAGCCGGCGCGACCGATCCTGCGCGGCGTCAGCTTTACGGCGGAGCCGGGGCAGACGATCGCCATCGTCGGCCCCTCCGGCGCCGGCAAATCGACGATCTCGCGCCTGATGTTCCGTTTCTACGAACCGCAGGGCGGCCGCATCACGATCGATGGCCAGAATATTCTCGAAGTGACGCAGCTCAGCCTGCGCGCCGCCATTGGCATGGTGCCGCAGGACACGGTGCTGTTTAATGACAGCATCGGCTACAACATCCGCTATGGCCGCTGGGACGCCACCGACGCGGAGGTGCGCGAGGCCGCGCAACTGGCGCAGATCGACAAATTCATCGACAGCGTGCCCGACGGATACGCCGCGCAGGTCGGCGAACGCGGGCTGAAGCTTTCGGGCGGCGAGAAACAGCGCGTCGCCATCGCCCGGACGATCCTGAAAGGGCCGCCGATCCTCATTCTCGATGAAGCGACCTCGGCGCTCGACAGCTACACCGAGCACGAAATTCAGGAGGCGTTGCGCCGCGTCGCCAAAGGCCGCACGACGCTGGTTATCGCCCATCGGCTTTCCACCGTAGTCGACGCCGACGAGATCCTGTTCCTGGATCATGGACGCATCGTCGAACGCGGAACCCATGGACAGCTTCTGGCGCTGGGCGGCCATTACGCCGGCATGTGGAACCGCCAGCGCGAGGCTGCCGAAGCCCGCGCCCGCCTGCTCGAAGCCGAGCGGGAAGCGGCGGCGGAAGCGGCGGCCGACTGACCCTGCCCGACGCGCGGGTTTTGGCGAATTCGTCCGGGGTTCTGGCGAATTTGCGGCTGCGCGCCAGATAATGACTGGTGCAAGTTGCCCATTCGTCGTTTCAGGGGGTTTCCATGTCAAAAAAATCTTTGTTGTCCGCCCTTGTCGGCGCCATCATCGCCGTGCCTGCGCTTGGCGGCGCGGCCCATGCCCAGATCAAGGCCGAGCATCCCAGAAATTGCGTGATGAATGTCGGGCCGACTCAGATGATGTTCAGCGCCTTTCAGGAAAAAGGCGACGAAATCTTCTGCACCAATATTTCCGACATTGGCCCAACCATCCTGATCTTCGACGCTCGCCAGCCCGAGCTGCGCGAAATGAACGTCGAGGTGCGAATCGTGCGCAACGTCGGCCAGAAGGACTGGCGCGACGATCTCGACCAGACCAATGTGGTCGTTTTCCCCACCGGCAAGCATCTCGCCGAACGCAGCACAGTGAATTTCAGGCACGATTTCGCAAAAGCCGGCGATTACATCGCCGTGGTTCGCGCAACCAGCGACGATGGCGCGAAGGAATATGTCGGGGAGTATTTCTTTAAGGTCGGCCCGTCGGAAAACTGGTATTTCGCCGCCATGCTGGGATCGATGGCGGTCGGCGTCGGCGGCCTCGGTTTCTGGGGTTTGGGGCGCCGGAAGACCGGGCAGGCGTCTGACTCGAACGCCAAGGCTCCGGTTAAGGCTGCGTCAGCCGATCCAGATTGAGGCGCACCCGCCTGTTGTAAACAGCCATCGCCCGGGACGGCGCAAGTCCCGGCTGACCGCACATCAGACTATGAGCAACCGCCATCGTCGCCTCGGTGGCGGCGTCGATTTTCTCAGAGACCATCAACGCCCCTTCACGATGGGGGTCGACAGTGCCGAGCGTCATTCTGGTCAGGCGCATGGCGATGACCATATTTGCCGCATAGCTCATCGCCAGCGTATCTGCGCTCATGGCCAGCGTGTCTGCAAACATTGTGGCGGGACCCGGCTTGCTGAACATCGGCGACACCCTCCAATTGGCGGAAACCCAAGTCTGCGCCCTCATTCGAGCAAATGTAAAGGGCGGGCTGGGGATAGCGCGGCGTAAGCGCCGGTTTGTGGCCGAAAAGCCACAGGAGAGTGTGGTATACAGACAGGAGCATTGGCGAGAGAGATGTACTGCGCGCGGGGATGTTTGGCGTGGCGGAAGAGGTTGAGACGAGCGGCGCGGGACCGCGGATAGAGAACGAGAAACAGTTCAAGCAATGGCTGGAAGAAACACGCCCGGCGCCAGACGTTTGCGTGGCGCTCGCCGCCCGCGCGGCGCTGAGGGCGCTTCCGTTTATCCATCACTATAAGCCTAATAGTTATTTTACAGAAGATTTTTACGAGTCTGTTCGTAGATTGTTTCGTGCAACGACAGTATCGCTGATAGTGGCAAAGTATCCTGGGGCACCCAGCCAATTCGGAAATCGGCTTTCGATCGACAATGCATTAATGGTACATAAAGCAGAGGCTCCAATCATTGGTTCTAATTCCGGTGTAGTATGGGCTGCGACATATGCTGTTTATATCGCGTCACTCAAAGAAAAATCACTTTCAGCCAATGTCCCGACTGAGTCAAAAATCCTTGAGTCGACTTTTTATGCGGTCGCGAGTGCCAATCTGGGAATATTGTTTGTCGTGTCCCCACAAGGGCAAGCGACTCTAGAAACGGACATAAAACTTTCCAAGCCTACTTTCTTCACGTCGGCAGATCAGACATTACTGCATCCTTTGTATGACATTGAAGAAAAACAGCCCGAAACTGCGGTTTGGCGTTTAGTCGAACAAGACTTCCAATTGATCTCGTATGGAGCCTCGGCGCGTCAACTCGCTGATGTCCCTCTTTGGCATGGAACGCCGCCAAACTTCGTTTCTGACAGCTGGCGCAGACTCGCCACAGCTCTACCCGAAACCGATGACTGGTGGGTTTGGAAAAACTGGTACGAAGACATCCTGAACGGCAAAGCGCATGGCGAAGCGCATGACATGATCTACGCCACCGTTCCAGTCGAAGAATGGGACAAAGGACCGGCGGCGGCAAATAAGTGGATCGCGGAACGATTGGCGGAGTTGGGCGAGCAAAATTCTTTGTCTGACACAAGTCTAAATGATTTTCCCAAACCTCTCGATGATGTTCCGTCACTTTTTACCTTCGGGCTGAACAACGCCGGCCAGATCGATGTTGTCGCCGGACCGCAAAACACGCCAGTCATCGGCTTTGCGGGAGACGAGGCGACGCATCGTCAATGGCTGGAGACCGCGCGCGAATTGGCCCGACGTCTCGCGGTCGATTTGCGAGATGATAAATTTGGCAATGTTCGCCGCGACTACGCCGATGGACTAGTTCGTTATGCTGGCGATCTGCCAATCGAGATCGGTGAAGGCAATTTCCTGCTGGCGGATCATGAAATCATTGCGATTCACGATCTTTTTGGCGCCGAGGCCGCCATACTGCCGGAATCGTTGGGGGCGAGACTGAACAGGGTGCTTAAGGCGCACTATTCGTTGCTCGATTTTTATCCGGAAACGAAGCGCTATCACGAAGCAGCCCAAAAAGGACGACTTAGCCCTCCCGCGCCGGAGGAAGCTTTCGCCGGTTTTGAAAAGGTCGTTCGAGAATTTACGCCGGAAATATTTGCCCCGCGCGTCACGCAGGAAATTGAAGCTGCAAGTTACGAAGCGCCGAGAGTGGAGATTGACGAAGAAGATCGTAAACTACACGCTGCAATAGGACCAGCGCCTTATCCTTTCGAAAATGGCAGTTTAAAAGAACAACGGTATGGTAAGGCAAGCACCTGCAATGCAATTCTCAAGGCTGTAAATAACCCTGAAAGAATAAACGCATACTGGGATTTAGGCATCAAATTGAAGCCCTACTGGGAACAAATTGAGCCTTTCCTTGCATCACTTTTAAATTAGCGCATCTTCTTGGTCGTTCGAAAACGCTACTATACCCCCCCCTCCCCGCTTCCCTCCCCGCGCGAAAAACCCCATATTCCGGCCATGCCGAAGACGCCCGGCGCCCCGAGCGGCGCGAAATCCCGCCCGAAAAAAGACCCGGCGCGGCCGACCGCCGCCAAAGCCTCGAAGCCCGAGGTCCTGCCGCTTGGCCCGCATCTCGCGCAATTGCTCAATCCGGCGCTGGCTCCCGGCTTCAGGGACATGGGGCAAGCCGCCTACGATGCCGCCTACGATGCCGCCGACCCTTCCGCCGCGCCGCTCGACGATGCGGAATACGCCAAAATCGTTCTCGGCCCGGCGACCGATCAGGGCGGCGGCGTTCAGGCCACCGCCGAAAGCCTCGCCGATCTTCTGCGGCTTGGCGATCCGCATCTTCGCAACGCCGCGCCATGGAAACCGCACCGGCCGGAGCGGCCGGAGAAATCCGAGGGCGGCGTTCATTTCGATCTGGTGTCGGAATATGAGCCTAAAGGCGATCAGCCCGCCGCCATCGCCGAACTGACGAAGGGCGTCGAGGCGCAGGAGCGCGATCAGGTGCTGCTCGGCGTCACCGGCTCGGGCAAGACCTTCACCATGGCGAGCGTCATTGCGCGCACCCAGCGGCCGGCGCTCATTCTGGCGCCGAACAAGACGCTGGCGGCGCAGCTCTATGGCGAGTTCAAGAGCTTCTTCCCCAATAACGCGGTCGAATATTTCGTCTCCTATTACGATTACTACCAGCCCGAGGCCTATGTGCCGCGCTCGGACACCTACATCGAAAAAGAATCCTCGGTGAACGAGCAGATCGACCGGATGCGCCACGCCGCGACGCGCGCGCTGCTCGAACGCGACGACGTGATCATCGTCGCCTCCGTCTCCTGCATCTACGGCATTGGCTCGGTCGAAACCTACACCGCGATGACCTTCTCGGTGCAGCTTGGCGAGAAGCTCGAACAACGCCAGCTCGTCGCTGATCTCGTCGCGCTGCAATACCGCCGCGTCACCGCAGATTTCACGCGCGGGACGTTTCGCGTGCGCGGCGATACGATTGACGTGTTTCCGGCGCATTACGAGGATCGCGCCTGGCGCATCAACTTCTTCGGCGACGAGGTCGAGTCGATCGGCGAATTCGATCCGCTGACGGGGAAAAAAACCGTCGATCTCGAATTTGTGAAGGTCTACGCCAATTCGCATTATGTGACGCCGCGCCCGACGCTGCTGCAATCGATCAAGGCGATCAAGGAAGAATTGCGCGCGCGGCTCGACGAACTCAACCGCTCCGGCCGGCTTGTCGAGGCGCAGCGGCTGGAGCAACGCACGCGCTTCGATCTCGAAATGATGGAAGCGACCGGCTCCTGCGCCGGCATTGAGAATTACTCGCGCTATCTCACCGGCCGCCGACCCGGCGAGCCGCCGCCGACATTGTTTGAATATCTGCCAGACAATGCGCTGGTGTTCGCCGATGAAAGCCATGTCACGATTCCGCAGATCGGCGGCATGTATCGCGGGGACTTCCGGCGCAAGGCGACGCTCGCCGAATATGGCTTCCGCCTGCCCTCCTGTCTGGATAATCGCCCGCTGCGCTTCGAGGAATGGGACGCGATGCGGCCCCAGACCGTCGCGGTTTCAGCGACGCCGGGCAAATGGGAGATGGAGCAGACCGGCGGCGTGTTCGTCGAGCAGGTCATTCGTCCGACCGGCTTGATCGATCCGCCGGTCGAAGTGCGCTCGGCGCGCTCGCAGGTCGACGATGTTCTCGATGAGTTGCGCGCCGTCGCGCAGATCGGCTATCGCGCGCTCGTCACCGTGCTCACCAAACGCATGGCCGAGGACCTCACCGAATATCTGCACGAGAACGGCGTGCGCGTGCGCTACATGCATAGCGACATCGATACGTTGGAGCGCATCGAGATCATTCGCGATTTGCGTCTCGGCGCCTTCGATGTGCTGATCGGCATCAATCTGCTGCGCGAGGGCCTCGATATCCCCGAATGCGGGCTGGTCGCCATCCTCGACGCCGACAAGGAGGGTTTTCTGCGCTCGGAAACGTCGCTGGTGCAGACCATCGGCCGCGCCGCGCGCAATGTCGACGGCCGCGTCATTCTCTACGCCGACAAGATCACCGGCTCCATGCAGCGGGCGATGGACGAAACCGAGCGCCGCCGCGCCAAGCAGCAGGCCTATAATCTCGAACATGGCATCACGCCCGCCTCGATCAAGCGCGGCATCGCCGATATTCTTGGCGGCGTCGCCGAACAGGATCACGTCACGGTCGACACCGGCTACGACATCGCGCCCGGCCATAATTTTCAGGCGACCCTCGCCGATCTCGAAAAGCGCATGAAGGAAGCCGCCGCCGATCTGGCGTTTGAAGAGGCGGCGCGGCTGCGCGACGAAATCCAGCGTCTGCAACGCGCCGAGCTGCTCGCCGAGGCGAGCCCGCAGTTTCGCGCCTCGTTTGGTCGTTCGTCGCGCGGCGCGGCGCCCCGCGACGTCGACGCCGCGCTCGCCACCCGCGCCCGCAAGCCCACCGACGCCGATATGGGGCCGCATAATTTCGGCGGCGGCGAGGCCCGGCCGCTCGGCCGCGCCCTGCCCCCCCGCCCTACCGGCCGCTCCAGCGGCGGCAAACCCGGCACACGGACGGTGAAGGGCAAGCCGAAGTAGCCTCATGGATGAACCAGCCGCCTGGAGAGAGCCGCGCCCCTACCCAAGCGCCCCGTTTTCGTCTATGAGGCTCCCGGTTCCGCTCTTCCCGCCCGGGGAGCAGCGGCTTTTCGCTTTGCGCAACCCCTGCGACGGAGGCGCCCGGAAGGACCCACATGGCCAAGGAAGAACTGCTCGAATTCCCCGGTATCGTGACCGAACTGCTGCCCAGCGCGATGTTTCGCGTGAAGCTCGAAAACGACCATGAAATCGTCGCCCACACCGCCGGCAAAATGCGCAAGAACCGCATTCGCGTGCTGGAAGGCGACAAGGTGATGGTCGAAATGACGCCCTATGATCTGTCCAAGGGCCGCATCACCTACCGTTTCCGTTAGGATTTTCTCAGGCGGAGCCGTTTCGTGACTGCCGAACCCGCCGCTCCCCGCGCCAAACTGATTCTCGCCTCGGCCTCGCCGCGCCGGCTCGCTCTGTTGCAGCAGGCCGGGTTCGAGGTCGACGCGTTGCTGCCCGCCGATGTCGACGAGACCCCGATGAAAGGCGAGTCGCCGCGCGGTCTCGCCATCCGGCTGGCCAGCGGCAAGGCCGTCGTCGCCGCCAGAATACGGCAGGCGCATCCCGACCTGAAAAACAGTTACATCGTCGCCGCTGACACGGTCGTCGCGGTCGGCCGGCGCATTCTGCCCAAGCCGGAAACCACGGAGGAGGCCGACGAATGTCTGCAACTCCTCTCCGGCCGGCAGCACCGGGTGTTCACGGCGGTCAGCCTGATCTCGCCCTCCGGAGTCGAGACCAAACGGCTGGTCGAGACGCGAATCCGCTTCAAGCGCCTCGGCGCGATGGAGGTCGACGCCTATCTCGCCGCAGGCGAGTGGCGCGGCAAGGCGGGCGGTTACGCCATTCAGGGACTCGCCGGAACCTTCGTGGCGAGACTCGTCGGCTCCTACACGGCGGTGGTCGGGCTGCCGCTTTACGAAACCGTTTCGCTGCTGGCCGGCGCCGGCTATCCGGTGCTTCAGCCATGGTTCGCCAAGGCCTGATCAGATGTAGCGACGCGCATAGCGTCGTCCAAGCCGAGTGAGAATTTCGTAGCCGATCACGCCGGCGCGGCCGGCGAGTTCGTCGACGCCGATGCTGTCGCCCAGAATCTCCGCCCAACCGCCGCGTTGCGAGGCGGCGAGCGGCGCGTCAGTCACGTCGAGAATGATCGAGTCCATCGATACCCGCCCGACAAAGGGACAGCGCACGCCGCCGACAATCGCCGCGCCGCCGGGCTTATCGATGCGCGCCGAAGCCGATACCGGCAAGCCGTCGGCGTAGCCGGCGCCGATGGTGGCGAGCCGCGTGGGGCGCTGCGCCGTCCACGTCGCGTCGTAGCCTGCGGTTTCGCCCGGCAAAACATCATGCGTTGCAAGAATGCGGACGCGCAAATGCGCGACCGGCCGCATCGGATTGTCCGGATGAGTGGTCGGATTGCCCCCATAAAGCGCATAGCCGGGGCGCAAGAGATCGTAATGCGGCCGCTCGGGCAGAAACACTCCCGAGGAATTCGCCATCGACGCCGGAACATTCGGAAAGAAACGACGAGAGGCGTCGAAATCCGCGATCTGACGGGCGTTGATCGGCGCGCCATGGAGTTGAGAGCTGACAAAATGGCTCATCAGCAGAGTTAGCCGCACATGTCCGGGATTTTCGGCGAGGCGCGCGGCGGCCGCTCCCGCCTCCCGCACTGGAAGGCCGAAGCGATTCATGCCGGTGTCGAAATGCAACGCGGCGTCGAGCGGACGCCCGAGCGCGCGGGCGGTTTGAGCCCATTCGTCGATTTCAGCCAATGAACCCAGCACAGGCCGCAAGTTCGCGGCGGCGAGGCGGTCGCCGGCCCCGGGGGTTACGCCGTCCAGGACATAAATCGTCGCCTCCGGCGTGAGCCGGCGGGCCAGTTCGCCTTCGGCAAGATTGGCGACGAAAAAAGTCCGGCAGCCGGCGGCGGCAAGCGCGTTCATGACTGGCGCCTGGCCGAGGCCATAGGCGTCAGCCTTGACCACCGCCGCGCAGTCGATGCGTCTATCCGCCGCCATCGCCGCAAGCTGGCGCCAGTTGGCGACCATTGCAGTGAGATCGACAGTCAGCAGACCGGATTCGTGCGTGTCAGAAGGGTCGTGCAGGATGGTCATTCAATAAATGTCGGAGGCAAAGACGGCGCTTTTGCGAGCGAGCGGCTGGTTAAAGGCGCGGCTATCGCGTGTTCTCCCGCCTGATCTCCCATGTCGTCGTGCCGTCCTTGTTGTCCTTGAGCACGACGCCCATGGCGGCGAGTTCATCGCGAATGCGATCAGACTCGGCCCAGTTTTTTTCAGCGCGCGCAGCGAGGCGGGCTTCAATCCAGCCGTCTATTTTGTTTCTGTTGTCTTGCGTCACATCATGCAGCGGATCAAACTGGATAGTGGCGCGCGAAAATACTTCCGAGTTCAGAAGTCCGAGAAAGCGCAGGGCGCTTTTGAGAGCGGACATCTGACCCGTTTTATTCAGCGAGTGTATCCAGCTTATCGTTTCTGCGGTGTTCAAATCCTCGTACAGCGCATTCACAATTGTTGCAGGAACTTCATTGCTCTCGGTGATCGAGTCAAAATCCGCATGATCATGCCAGGCCAATAAATTGGCCTCCGCCTCCTCCAGCGCTTTCACCGTCCAGTCGATCGGCTGACGATAATGCGTGCGCAGCATCGCGAGGCGCAGCACTTCTCCCGGCCATTTGCGGCCACCGAATTTATTCGTATGCAGCAAGTCATGGATCGTGACGAAATTCCCCAGGCTCTTGGACATTTTCTCGCCCTCGACCTGAAGGAAGCCGTTATGCATCCAGTAGTTGGCCATCACGTCGCGATCGAAGGCGCAGCAGCTTTGCGCGATCTCGTTTTCATGATGCGGGAAAACCAGATCGATGCCGCCGCCGTGAATATCGAAGGTTTCGCCGAGATGTTTCCATGACATCGCCGAACATTCGATATGCCAGCCGGGCCGACCGAAGCCCCATGGACTTTCCCAACCCGGCTCATGCGACGCCGACGGCTTCCACAAGACGAAATCCATATCGCCGTGTTTGTAGGGCGCAACATCGACGCGCGCGCCGGCGCGCATGTCCTCAAGCGATCGGCGCGATAATTTTCCGTAAGCCGGCATCGACGGCACGTCGAACAGCACATGACCGTCGGCGGCGTAGGCGTGGCCGGAAGCGATCAACCGTTCTATGATCGCGATCATCTGCGCAATATGTTCGGTGGCGCGCGGCTGAACGTCGGGCTCCAGACAGCCAAGCGCCCGCACATCCGCCTGAAAGACCTTGTTGGTCTCTTCAGTCAGCTCGCGGATCGAAATCCCGCGCTCGGCGGCGCGCGCGTTGATCTTGTCGTCGACGTCCGTGATGTTGCGGACATATTTGACATGCGCCTCGCCATACAAATGACGCAGCAAACGATAGAGCACGTCAAAAACGATCAGCGGCCGGGCGTTGCCGATATGCGCAAAGTCATAGACGGTCGGTCCGCAGACATACATGCGAACATTTCCCGGATCGATAGGCTCGAAGAGTTCCTTCGTCCGGGTCAGCGTGTTGTAGATTTTCAGCTTCGAAGACATGTTTACCTGACGACCGGCTTACGGCCGCTTGCGATCAAAAAAGGCGCGCGTCTCCGTCCCGCTCTCAATCTTTCGTGAAGTCGGCGCATTTGGCGACGTCGTTCTCTCCGCCCCATGGGCGAATGACCACGGCGGCTGTCGAGTTTTCCGGCGAGCCATCGACCAGACGATCCGAATAGATCATGTAAACGATGGCGTTTCGTTTCTTGTCGCAGCCGCGCACGATATGCATCTGCTTGAAAAGCAGTGAGCGACGCTCGCTGATGACCGTGTCCCCTTGTGAGAATTTTTCCTTGAAGGAGATCGGACCATGCTGATTGCAGGAGAGCGACACGTCGGAGGTCTGCTCGGCGACGCCGAACATGCCGGCGACGCCGCCTTTCTCGTGGACGGTGTAGTAGCAGGCGACGCCAGCGATAAGCGGATCGTCCATGCCATAGGTGCTGAGCTTGTCGTTCGGGGTCAGCAGCTTGAAATCCGTCGACTTGCGAAACAACAGATCGGGACCCTCGTCTGAGGCGCGAGCGACGCTTGCGGCGGCAGAGACGCCGAAGGCGACGACTAGGGAAAGGATGGCGACAAAACCCACGCGCTTCATAGATCGATCCTCCACGAGAACATCGCCGATATGGGCGAAACTGAGCCGCAAGGAAAGTAAAAACGCCCCGGCGACGGGAAAAAATTGGCGCGGCGCGCAAAGACCTCGCAAAAGCGACGGGCGGTTCGCGCCATGTTGCCGACATGATAGGCGGTTGAACTGATCTCGATTCGCGCCGGCGGGCGGCGGCGGGAGGCCAGAGCTAGCCTCACAGAGGGCAATGGGAGGCGGCGCAGGGTGACGTTCATGGTCCGGTCGAAGTTTCGCTGCGCCGCTGGTCGCGTCAGCGCTCGTCGCGGCCGAGCGGTGGGGCTGGCGATGCTGCTCGCGGGCCTTGGGATGGCGCCCTCGGCGCAGGCGCAGGAAAGCGCCCGCTGCGCCGATCTGCGCGCCCAGATCGCCCGAGCCGGCGCAGACGCCACAGCGCGCCGTTATCGCGCTGCGGCCGAGAAGCTGCGCGGGGAATACGCCAAACTCACGGCCAAAGGTCGCGCCCTTGGCTGCGATCGCGAGACTTTTCTGTTTTTTGGCGATCCGCCGCCGCCGCAATGCGGACCGCTCAATGCGCGGATCAACGCCCTGCGTGGCAATATCGAGGCCAATGAGCGCGCCGCCAGCGACGACAGCCAGCGTCAGGCGCTCTCGGCGCGCTATGATGCTGAATGTCGCGACGCCACGCGCAGCAGGGGCGGCTCCGCGCCGGAGCCCAAAAACTTCTTCGAGGAGCTCTTCGGTCTCGACGCCTCCGAAGAGCCTCCGGAATTGCGCGAACAAACTCCGAGAGACCCCAGCGTCTCCACAGAACCCTTGCTGGTCGAGGAAGAGAGCGTGGGGCGGCTTGGCGGTTCAACGGCGATCTGCGTGAGAGATTGCGACGGCGGCTTCTTCCCCGCCGGATTTTACGCCAACAACTCGAACCTCGACGATCTCGATCGTTTGTGCAAGGCGCTCTGCCCCAATACTGTCGTCAAACTTTACACTAGGTCGCAATGGCGCAGCCTCGACGACGCCATGTCCATCGATGGGACGCGTTATGTCGAGCATCCAAACGCCTACAAATTCCAGTCGAGCTATGATCCTGCCTGCGGCTGTAAGCCACGCGACAAGAGCTGGGTGGAGGCCCTGGCTGACGCCGAGGCGATCCTCGCCGAGCGCTATTCGAAGGATCGTCTTGTCACCGTCGAACAGGCCGAGGCAATGTCGCGTCCGCTCAGGCAGGGGGAAATCCGCGCGACGAAACGTTCTCAGCGATCGGTGGGAGCCATTCAGCCGCCATCCGCACAGACGCCAACAGTCCGTTTCGATAATGGATCGAGCGACGCCGCAGTTTACAAGGACGTCACCGGCTCGGATGGCGTTACCCGTCGCGTGCGCGTGATCGACCCGACGATGTGAGAAAATAAACAGGAAACAACTGCGCGCGGCGAGGGCGTCCCGACGGCCTTCAGACCATGTGGCTTTTTACGGTCTCGATCAGTTGCTTGATCGAGAAAGGCTTGGGCAGAAAACCAAAATCTCCCTCCGGCAGATTTTTGGCGAAGGCCTCCTCCGCATAGCCTGAAACAAAGATCACCTTGGCCTTTACGCCACGTTTGCGCAGTTCGGCGAACATGGTCGGACCATCCATTTCGGGCATCACGACATCCGACACGATCAAATCGATCTTGCCGTCGTTTTCATCGACAATCTCCAGCGCCTCCTGTCCGGTCGTCGCTTCAAGAACGGTGAAGCCGCGCGATCTTAACGAACGCGCGCCGATCGAGCGCACTGCGTCCTCATCCTCCACCAGCAACACGACGCCCTGACCGGTATAGTCCCCGCCGGTCTTGGCGGCTTCGATCTTTTGCGGCGCTTCTTCCTTCTCCTGGATGTGGCGAGGCAGAAAGATACGGAAAATCGTGCCGCGTCCCATCTCGCTGTCGACGAGAATGTAACCTCCGGATTGCTTGACGATTCCGAACACCGTCGAAAGGCCAAGGCCGGTGCCCTTGCCGACCTCCTTGGTCGTGAAGAAGGGCTCAAAGATTTTTTCCCGCACCTCAGGCGCGATGCCGGCGCCATTGTCCTCGACTTCCACCAGAACATAATCGGCTGGAGGCAGAGCCTGATCGCCGAAAGAAGCGCATTCGTCCGCAGAGACATTGCGGGTGCGGATCTGCACCTTGCCGCCGGTCCCGGACATGGCGTCGCGCGCATTGACGACGAGGTTCATGATGACCTGTTCGAACTGGGTCAGGTCGGCTTTGACGAACCATAGGTCGCGGCCATGGCGAAGATCGATCTCGGTTTTCTCGTCGACGACCTTACGCAGCAACATCTGAAATTCGGACAGGGCGTCGCCGAGGTGAAGGACCTGAGGCCGCAGCGTCTGACGGCGCGAGAAGGCGAGCAATTGACGGGTCAAATTCGCGGCCTTGAGCGCCGTGTCCTTGATCTGTCGAATATCCTTGAAAGCCGGATCGGTCGGACGATGGCTGGCGAGCAGCAAATCCGAATAACCGATAATCGCCGTCAGCATGTTGTTAAAGTCGTGCGCAATGCCGCCCGCCAACTGACCGATGGCGTTCAATTTCTGTGATTGGGCGAACTCCTCCTGCAATTTGCGCTGTTCGGTGGTGTCGAGCGCATAAAGCATGGCGCCCTTGTTGCCGGCGTCGTCGCCTGGCGTGGTGAAGATCCGGGCGGAATGCGGCGCCCCGTTAACGTCGAAGGCGACGTCAACGGGCTGCACGTCGGTTTTTCCGTCAATGGCCTCGCTCAAGGAGCCGCGCAGAGCGATGGAGTCTCGCTCGCCGAGGCCCCGCAGAACGGACCAGGCCGTAGCTCCTGAGCCTTGACCGCCTTTCAACGCCTCCGGCAGCAAACGCGCGAAGGCGGCGTTGGAGTCGATCAGGCGCGCTTGGGCGTCGAGTATTGCGATGGCCATTGGCGTGGCGTTGAAAAAGCGCGCAAAGCGCACTTCCGCCGCCCGCAGATTTTCCTCGCTCTCGCCGCCGGCGGCGCGATTGAGAACCAGCGTTCGCGACGGCCCCGGAGCGCCGTCCTGCCCAAACGCAACCTGATGGAGGAGCCGCACGGGCAGGGAGAATCCGTCTCGACGCCTCAGATCGAGATCGATCTGCTCGGTTCGCACCTCGCCGGGAACGCCGCTGACAGCGGAGATCAAGACCGCGCCGTCATTGGCGACGATCGCGTCGAGCTTGGCGCCGCCGGAGCCGACCTGCGTCAGGTCGTAACCGAGCCAGCCGGCGAGAGTGTTGTTCATGTAAGAGATATCGCCGTCTGGAGCGGCGGAGAAAAACCCGGCCGGCGCATGGTCGAGAAAATCGATCGCGTGCTGAAGCTCCTGGAAAATATTCTCCTGTCGCTGGCGATCGGCTGTCACGTCGGACACCGCCCAGAGGCAGGCGCGCGGCCCAATTTGCGGGAGCGGTCTAACCCGGATGCGATACCAGCCCATCACCCCGGAGCCAGTAAGTGGCGGCGACAGCCTTAAATCTTCGATATGCGCCGCGCCGGCGCGCGCAGCCTGCGCCAGACGGTAAATCGCCTCGGAAACTTCGGGGGGACCTGAGAATAATTTCTCGACGCCGGGCGCAGCGCGCGCCTCCCGGACATTCGCCAGCGTCAGATAGGCGGCGTTGACATAACGGATGTCAGACTCGCCATTGGTGATCAGGAGCCCTTCACCGGAAACGTCGGCGATTAAACGGGTAATGTCCTCGGCGCGATCCTGGCTGGAAAACCTCACAAGACCAGTTGCATAGGCAAAAAGGAAAAAGACGCCGGCGATGCTGAACAACGCCAGCGCCGCCATAGCGATCCTTGGCGCGAAAGCCGCTGGCGCGAGCAGAAACACCGCGGCGACGCATATAATGGCCAGCGACAGGGCCAGAACCAGCATGGCGCCGCCCGGCCGCTCGGGGCGATCAAATGCTGACGGGGCCAGCCGATCGGTCATTTTTGTCCCCTCGTTTCCTGCCTCGCGCAAGGCCTCGCCGAGGCCACGACCCGCAGGTCAACGGTCAAAGTCGACGCCGCAAGCGCCGGACCATACGCCTCGAAAAATAACAAATCATTGTTTTTAAATGAAAATATCAAACAAGACTGCTCCCCGGCGCGGGCGGTGGAATCACAAGCGAAGAATGGCCGCGCGCGCTTCTTCTGGCAACGGCGATGGCGTGATTTAACATTCAATCTCGGCAGGAAACCGTTAATCTTTTATTAACCCTCTGGCGCCGCTTGCCAGAAAAGCTGATAAGCTGGCAAAGTCATATGCGTAGGTAACGAGAGAACCCCAATTCATGTCGGATAAATTTTCGCAGCTGCTCCCCGTGCTGGGTGCCATCGTGGCGTTCCTCTTCGCCGCTCTTCTGCTTGTCTATATCGTGAGACTGGTTTTCGGACGGCGCATTCGCGCGCCAGGCCCGCGCAATCGCCCCCGGCGTCTGGATATTGTCGATGTTTTCGATCTCGACAAGGAGCGTCAGCTTGTCATCGTCCGGCGCGACAATACCGAACATCTGCTGTTGATTGGCGGCCCCAACGACGTTCTGGTCGAAGGCGCGATCAATCGTGTGGAGGGACTTGTGGGCCGCGCGGAGAGCAGCCGCCCGGAAGCTTCCCGCCCGGCTACCCCGGCGAACTGGCCCGCCGGACCCGTGGCTGACGCAGAGCCCGCGCCAATCCCGATCAAACCGTCGGCTCCGTCGGGCATTAACCTGCCGCCGGATATGGTCGCCCCAAAACCGCCCATGCCAAAACCGGCGCCGCCGCAGTTGCGACCTGCGCCCCCGCCACCGGCCGCGGAACCCTCTTCCCCGCCCCCGCCCACACCTATTGCCTCGCCGCCGCCGGCCCCCATTGCATCGCCGCCGCCAGTTTCGGCTGCGCCGATCCCGGCCGCGCCGCCTCCGGCCCAACGTCCGACCCCCGCAGCTCCACCGCCTCTGCGACCGGCGGCTGCACAACGACCTGCTGCGCCGCCATTCCTTGCGCGCACCCAGCAAATCATCAAACCGAGGGCGGATGCAGGCGACCCCCTCCCCGCTCCGGACACGCCAGCCGCTCCCCCCGCTCCGCCGCCGCGTCCGGCGCCGCCACTGTTGCGTCCCGGCGCGCCGTTGCCGCCTTTGCGTCCATCCGCCCCCCCGGCGCCCGAGCCGCCAAACTCTCTTGGCGAGCAGATCAGGCCAACGGCCCCTGCGCCCCAGCTTCGTCCCAACACTCCGCCGCTACGACCCGAGCCGCCGCCCGCGCCGCCGGCGCCGAGGGGACAATCCGAAGACGCGCTGGAGTCTCTTGAAGAGGAAATGGCCCGCCTGCTTGGCCGGACGGAGAAGGAATAACCCCTCGGGCGCCGGAGCCCTCCGGCGCCCAACTCCCCTTATCTTGAGGTTTTCCCAAATCTCCGACGCGAGAGTTCTCTGGACGAGTCTAATCAGCGCCGGATCAGTGTCGCATCAATCGTCGCGATATACCTTCTCGCGTCGCTCGTGACGCTCCTGCGCTTCTATGGATAATGTCGCGATCGGCCGCGCATCCAGCCGCTTGAGCGAGATCGGCTCGCCAGTTTCCTCGCAATAACCATAGCTTCCGTCTTCGAGCCTCTGGAGAGCGGAGTCGATCTTGGCGATCAATTTGCGTTGTCTGTCCCGAGCCCTCAACTCGATAGCGCGGTCAGTCTCTGAAGAGGCCCGGTCCGCCAGATCAGGGTGATTTTCGTTCTCATTCTGAAGCGCGGCAAGAGTCTCCCTGCTCTCCAGCAAAATATCCTCTTTCCATGAGAGCAGCTTCCGACGAAAATATTCGCGCTGCCGATCATTCATGAAAGGCTCGTCGTCCGAAGGCTTGTAGGCGTCCTCAATTTCGGTGATCATTGCCGCGAATCCCACACAGGAATATCGGGCGGATATATAAGCTCGACCGCAGTCATAGACAATTCCGGGAAAATCACCGACCCGGGACACAGCCTGAAGGGCCGCATCAACCCATGGCTCTGCGAAGATTTTCGTCGATCTTGTCGAGGAAGCCCGTGGTCGACAGCCAGCGCTGATTGTGACCGACCAGTAGCGCCAGGTCTTTGGTCATGAAGCCGGACTCGACGGTGGCGACGCACACCTCTTCCAGCGTTTTCGAAAATCGCGCCAGTTCGGCGTTGTCGTCGAGCTTGGCGCGGTGCGCCAAACCGCGCGTCCAGGCGAAGATCGAGGCGATGGAGTTTGTCGAGGTTTCATGGCCCTTCTGGTGCTCGCGATAATGCCGGGTCACCGTGCCGTGCGCAGCTTCTGCTTCGACGGTCTTGCCGTCGGGCGTCATGAGCACGCTGGTCATCAGCCCCAGCGAGCCAAACCCCTGCGCCACGATGTCGGATTGCACGTCGCCATCGTAGTTTTTACAGGCCCAAATATATCCGCCCGACCATTTAAGGGCCGAGGCGACCATGTCGTCGATCAGGCGATGCTCGTAGTGCAAACCGAGCGCGGCATATTGCGACTTGAATTCGGCGTCGAAGATCTCCTGGAATAAATCCTTGAACCGGCCGTCTTAGGCTTTGAGAATGGTGTTTTTCGTAGAAAGGTAGACCGGGAATCTGCGATTGACGCCATAATTGAAAGTAGCGCGTGCAAATTCACGGATCGACTCATCAAGATTATACATAGCCATGGCGACGCCGGCGCCGGGGAAAACGAAGACCTCCTTCTCAATGACGGCTCCATCCTCGCCTTCGAATTTGATCGTCAAACGCCCCTTTCCCGGCGTCCTGAAATCCGTAGCGCGATATTGATCGCCATAGGCGTGACGACCGACGACGATGGGCTGTGTCCAGCCGGGCACAAGTCTGGGCACGTTTTTGCAGATGATGGGCTCGCGGAAGATTACGCCCCCAAGAATGTTGCGGATCGTGCCATTAGGAGATTTCCACATTTCCCTGAGGCCAAACTCGGCAACGCGCGCCTCGTCAGGCGTGATGGTTGCGCATTTGACCCCGACCCCGTGTTTTTTGATCGCGTTTGCCGCGTCAATCGTCACCTGATCGCCGGTGGCGTCACGATTCTGCACGGAGAGGTCATAATACAGAAGCTCAACGTCGAGATAGGGCCGGATCAACTTGTCCTTGATGAAAGACCAGATGATTCGCGTCATTTCGTCGCCGTCGAGTTCGACGACCGGATTGGTCACCTTGATCTTCTGCATTGTTTCCGATCCTTCGCTGAGCGGGTCTTATAGCGCCGCAACGGGCGGGGGCAAATCTCGCGCCATCAGGCCCTTTCCCGCCGACCGGCTTTGCGACTAAGTTGCGCCGCCGCGAAGATTTGCGGTTCGGCAGGGAGCCAAGCTTTTGGTCGGCGCGGGAACGGACCATACCAAGACGGCCTATTCGGGCGGCCCGGCGATCATTCTCGTCCGGCCGCAACTTGCCGTGAACATCGGCATGTGCGCGCGCGCCATGGCGAATTTCGGCCTTTCCGACCTTCGACTTGTGGCGCCGCGCGAAGGCTGGCCACGCACTGGCGCCTATCGAAAGGGCGCCTACGCCGCCGCCGCAGGCGCTGTGCATCTTCTCGAAAGCGCGAAACTCTACGACAGCGTGCGCGCGGCTATCGAGGATTTATCCTTCGTCTATGCGTCGACGGCGCGCGGACGCGGCCAGATGAAGCCGGTGCACACCCCGGCGCAGGCCCTGACGGTCACCGCTGCTCGACATGCCGCCGGCGAAAAACATGGCGTCCTGTTTGGACCCGAACGCACTGGCCTCGACAACGACGATGTCGCATTGGCCGACGCGATCCTGACTTTTCCGGTCAATCCCGCCTACGCTTCGCTCAATCTGGCGCAGGCGGTGCTGCTCACCGGCTACGAATGGTTCCGCGCCGCGCATGGCGACGTCATTCCCTATGATGTGGAAGAAAGATCGCCGCCGGCGACGCGCGAAATGTCGATGGCCTTTTTTGATTTCCTTGAAAGCGAACTCGATAAGCGCGGTTTTTTTCGACCCGAGACCAAAAAACCGGTAATGGCCCGCAATCTTCGCAATATGTTTCATCGCATGGGCCTGACCGAGCAGGATGTGCGCACGCTCTGGGGCATGGTGGTGCGGCTGGTCGAGGGACCCCGCCGGGACCCGAAAAAACCTGAGCGGCGCAATAAACTGTCGGACACGCCCCTGCAGGACGACCTCAGCGATCAATGAAAAGCCGGTTTGGGCCCGGCGGGCGGCGATGACGCAGCCAGCAGACTGGCCTGATGATGCACCAGACGCCACTCCCCGTCGATCAGGCGAAACCAGTTGGTCGCCAGTAGCAGGCCGCCGCCGACCTCCTCGACGCAATAGATCCGTCCGTCGCCATCGTCGACAATTATCTTCGCATCGCGCGCCGTCACCGCCTCCTGCGACGGATTCCTGAAGATATCGCGATAGGAGCCGATAACCGCCTTGCGGCCAACAAGCGCCGGCCAGCCCGGATGAACGCAGGCGACGCCCTCATCGGCCCATAACGACTCCATGGCCGCGAGATCGCGAGCGGCGAAGGCGCGGTAATAAAAATCATTGGCGGCGCGCAGCGCGCTCTCGATCCTTGCGGGGTCGTGCAATGCAATGTCCTGCATGTGACGAAGAGTGCCGCAATTGCGTCGCCAGGACAATGCTTCAACCCTTGGTTTCTTCTCTCGGTTTCTGCTGTCGGCTTCCGGGGCGCTGATTGTGGGACTATATCCCCGCAGACGGCAATTTGTGGTAGGCCCATGGCAGCGCCGGCCTTGAACCGGGCGCGAAGGAGATAAGGCATGTTTATTCAGACCGAAGCGACGCCCAATCCCGAAACCCTGAAATTTCTGCCTGGCCAGACCGTGCTGGGTCAGGGGGCGATGGAGTTTCGCTCCGCCGCTGAGGCGGAGCAGGCGCCGCTGGCCAAAGCTTTGCTGGCGATTCCCGGGGTCGCCGGCGTGATGTATGGCGCGGATTTCGTTTCCGTCACCCGGAACGGCGCCGACTGGGCGCATCTCAAGCCCGCTATTCTCGGCACGATCATGGAGCATTTCACCGCCGGCGCCCCCCTGCTCGCCGGCGATGCGCCGATGACCGACGCCTCCGAGGGAGAATTTTTCGAGCCCGCCGACGCCGAAACGGTGGCGACGATCAAGGAATTGATCGAAACACGGGTGAGACCGGCGGTCGCCGGCGATGGCGGCGATATCGTCTTTCGGGGTTTTCGCGAGGGCGTCGTCTTTCTCGGCATGAAGGGCGCATGTTCAGGCTGTCCGTCCTCGACGGCGACGCTGCGCAACGGCATCGAAAATTTGCTGCGTCACTTCCTGCCGCAGGTAAAGGCGGTGGAGCGGATCTGACGCAAATAACGCGCTGCGTCGTCACTTTTGCGGCGTTTGTTGATCGGCCGGTCGAAACCGGCATAATCGACGAATCATGAGAATTCTGGCGATCGACACCTCCCTGCCCGCCGTTTCGGCCTGCGTGCTCGACGACGCGGCGGAAGCGCCGATCGCTTCCGAAACCATCGAGATGGAGCGTGGACACGGCGAGGCTTTGCTGCCGCTCATCGAACGGGTGATGGCCCCTGTAGAGGGTGGATTCTCCTCGCTCGACCGGGTCGCCGTGACAGTCGGTCCGGGCTCCTTTACCGGCATCAGGATTGGGCTGGCCGCTGGGCAGGCTATCGGGCTCGCCTGCAAATGCGATGTCGTCGGAGTCTCGACTCTTTCGGCGCTCGCCACACCCCTGCTGATTGGAGATTACGAGGGGGTGATCGCGGCGGCGATCGACGCCCGTTACGGCAAGGTGTTTTTCGCCGCCTTCGGAGCGGACGGTCGTCCGCTTGTCGCTCCCCGTCGGGACAATGCGCTCGAAGCGATGCGCGCCATGGGCCCCGGCCCGCTGATTCTGACGGGATCGGGAGCCGAACTGATCGCCCGCGAAGCGCGGGCGCGCGGCGTGGCGACCAGGATCGTCAGTCATCAATCCTATCCAGACATCGCCTGCGTCGCCAGACTGGGCTTAGCCGCCAACCCGGCGACTGCGCCGGCCCGACCGCTATATCTGAAAGAGCCTGACGTAACCTTGCCTGCTCCTGTCGCCGCCGGAGCCGCGCCATGACGATGAGCCTGATTTCCGGCCTTTTCGCCAAACCGTCCTTCGTTGTGCAGCCCATCGGCGCTGAATGGGCTGAGGAGTGCGAGCGGCTGCACGGCGAGTCCTTCGCTTTTGGCTGGTCGAAAGTGGATTTCGAGAGCTATCTCACTGATCGGGACGTAATCGCCGACGGCGCGCTCGCCAATAGCGGCAAGTTACTGGGCGGCTTTATTATGTCCCGTCTGATGCCGCCCGACTCGGAAATCCTTACCTTCGCCGTCGACCCCGTCCGTCGCGGCGGCGGCGTCGGCCGCATGATCCTCGAAAAACACCTCGAAAATCTTGAGCGCCTCGGCGCCAGACTGGTCTTTCTGGAGGTCGCCGACGACAATGCGGCGGCGCTGAAGCTTTATGAACGCGCCGGATTCAGGGAAATCGGACGACGAGAGAATTATTACCTGCTTGCCGACGGAAGCCGCCGCGCAGCGATTAATCTCAGGCTTGAGATCTAAGCCTTTCCTGTAAAAGACTTCAGGTTAGCGGCGCATTTTCCCAAAAATGCGCTATAACAAGGCTTGGAATTTTTAGTCGGGGGACAGCCCGGCCGGTAGGAGAGGACGAAATTACTAGCCCTGAGACAAAAACGCCCGAGCCCTCCAACGACAGGGCTGATGCCTCGACCAATGCCACGGGCGGCAAGGTTCTGGTGAAGTCCTATGGCTGCCAGATGAACGTTTACGACTCGACCCGGATGTCCGACCTGTTGGGCGCCGAGGGTTACAGCGAGGCCGCCAGCGAAGACGACGCGGATCTCGTTATCCTCAACACCTGTCACATTCGCGAGAAAGCCGCCGAAAAAATCTACTCGGAACTGGGCAAGCTCGCTATCGCCAAACGCGCGCGGGCGGCTGAAGGACGGGAGATGAAAATCGTCGTCGCCGGTTGCGTCGCGCAGGCGGAGGGCGAGGAAGTTCTCAAGCGCGCCCGCGTCGTGGATTTGGTGGTCGGCCCGCAAAGTTATCATCGTCTGCCCAATTTGCTGAAACAGGCGCGGGACGGCGCGCGTCTGACGGACACCGATTTCGCTGTCGAGGACAAATTCGACACGCTGCCGCAGCCCAGCCGCTCTCAAATTCTTCAACGCGGCGTTTCCGCCTTCGTCACCGTGCAGGAAGGCTGCGACAAATTCTGTTCGTTCTGCGTTGTGCCCTACACGCGCGGCGCGGAAATCTCGAGACCGGTCGGCGACATCGTCAACGAAACGCGACGTCTGATTGACGCCGGCGTGCGTGAGATCACGTTGATCGGGCAAAACGTCAACGCCTACCTTGGCGCGGGCCCTGGCGACCAGAAATGGGGGCTGGCGCAACTGCTCGAACATCTCTCGGAGGTCAATGGTCTTTCGCGTCTGCGCTATACGACCAGTCATCCGGTTGACATGTCTCAGGACTTGATTGATGCGCACGCCGGGCTGGCGAAACTCATGCCCTATGTGCACCTGCCAGTGCAGGCAGGCTCGGATCGGGTGCTGAAAGCGATGAACCGCAAACACACCTCCGCAGACTATCTCGACATCATCGGGCGTTTGCGCGCGGCGCGGCCGGATGTGGCGCTCTCTTCGGATTTCATCGTCGGCTTTCCGGGCGAGAGCGATGCGGATTTTGAAGAGACGATGGCGCTGATCCGAGAAGTGGGGTTCGCCTCAAGCTTCTCCTTCAAATATTCGATGAGGCCAGGCACCCCCGGCGCCGAGCGCAAAGATCAGATCGACGAAGAGGTCAAACGCGACCGTCTCGCCGCATTGCAGGCGTTGCTTGAAGAGCAACGTCAGACGTTCAACGCTGCTACCGTCGGTCGCAGGATCGAGGTGCTGTTTGAGAAGCCCGGCCGGCATGAAGGACAAATCGCCGGTAAAAGCCCATATTTGCAGGCAGTTCATGTCGAGGGGCCGGTCCACATGATTGGCGAAGTCGCCCGGGTCGAGATCGTCTCTGCCGGCTCCAATTCGCTGGCGGCGCGATTATGTCCGGCGACAGGGGAGGCGGCGGCGTGACAACAGTCGAGGAAGCCGGCGTCGCCGTTCGGCGGGCGGACGCCGATGAGCCGGATGCGGAGATCTCGCTGGCCTTCGAAAATAATAAATACGCCTCACTGGTTTTCGGTCTCTACGATCAAAACCTCGCCAAAATCGAACGACGGCTGAAGGTCGCCTCCTTCGCAAACGGCAATCATGTAACGCTGAAAGGCAAGCCTGAAGCCTGCGAGCACGCCCGACGCGTGCTCGAAGCGCTCTATGCGCGCACGGCGCAAGGACAAAACATCGGTCCGGGCGAGGTCGATGGCGCCATTGAAGAAACCGCGCGACAACGCAGCCTATTCCCGAACGCCGAACGGGCGCGCGGCGCTTTCGAGCAGATTATCACGCGCAAGCGCGGTCTGGTGCGGGCGCGCAACGCCGCACAGGATCAATATCTTCGAGCGATGAAACGCTACGAACTGGTGTTCGGGGAAGGCCCCGCCGGCACCGGCAAAACATGGCTCGCCGTAGGCCACGCTGTGCAATTAATGGAGCAAGGCGCCGTTGAGCGTCTCATTCTTTCACGCCCGGCGGTCGAGGCTGGCGAGAGATTGGGATTTCTGCCCGGCGATATGCGCGAGAAAGTCGATCCCTACCTGCGCCCTATCTATGACGCACTACATGATTTCATGGACTCGCGCATGGTTGAGCGCGGCATGCAGACCGGCATGATCGAAGTCGCCCCACTGGCCTTTATGCGCGGCCGCACACTGACGCGCGCCTGCATACTTCTCGACGAGGCGCAAAACGCCACTTCGATGCAGATGAAAATGTTTCTGACCCGTCTGGGCGAAGGTTCGCGCATGATCGTCACCGGCGATCCGTCGCAAACCGATCTGCCGCCGGGCCAAACATCGGGTCTTTCGGAGGCTGTCACGCTCCTTTCCGATCTCGATACGGTCGGACGCGTGAAATTCTCTGAGAGCGACGTGGTGCGCCACGAGCTTGTCCGACAGATTGTCGGCGCCTACGATCGGGCGGCGCGCGCCAAAAGCCGCGGACGCGGGGCGCAGGAAACGCCGCAACAGCCATGAGCCTCGAAATCGATATTATTGTCACATCGGACGACTGGCGCAGCCTTGAGGATCTCGATCCTCTCTCGCGACGCTGCATTGCGGCGTGTGTCGCCGAAAGCGGCGCACGGCTGGCGAAAAACTGCGAAATTAGCATAACTTTCTGCGCCGATGCCGAAATACTCGAACTCAACGCGCAATGGCGGGGTAAAAACGCCGCCACCAATGTGCTTTCATTCCCGACGCCGGGCGCGGTGGACGCGAAGCCGCTCCTTGGCGATATCGTCATCGCCTATGAAACAGTGGCGCGGGAAGCACAGGATCAGAATAAAACCCTGCAAGCGCATGTTTCCCATATGATCATGCATGGATTTCTGCATCTCATCGGTTATGATCACGAGACTGCGGACGAGGCGGAGGAGATGGAGAATCTCGAGCGCCAGATCGCTTTATCGCTGGGCTTGAGCGACCCCTACGCCCAGTCCGACGATCGCGCGGCGGACCAACCCAACAAGGCACATGTCAACACGATCTGAACATCCCGAAGACCCCAAACGCATCGGCGAAGGGGCCCGGGCGAGTATTTTCGACAGAGTGCGCGTCATGCTGGGCCTTGCGCCGGCCTCGGTGCGTGAGGACATCGAGGATGCGCTTGAGGAATCCGCTGGCGACGTGACGCCGCATGAGCGCGCATTATTGAAGAATGTTCTGGGTCTGCACGATCTGCGCGTCGCGGATGCGATGATCCCGCGCGCCGATATTGTCGCTCTCTCCAATGAGGCTACGCTTCGCGAAGCGCTCGATCTGTTTCGGGAGGCGGGCCACTCGCGTCTGCCGGTCTACGCAGACACACTCGACGATCCGCGCGGCATGTTGCACATTCGCGACTTCATCAATTTGCTCGCAGGCGGCGTCGGCGCCGGCGAAAGCGACGCGACGAAGCTGGCGGGACAGAAAACAGAACCGGCTCCGGTCGATTTCGATGCGCCGATCGGCGGGATGAATCTGCTCAAGCCGGTTCTGTTTGTGCCGCGCTCCATGCCGGCGCTGGATCTGCTGATCCGGATGCAGGCGACGCGGACCCATCTGGCGCTGGTGATTGACGAATATGGCGGCACCGACGGTCTGGTCACCATTGAAGACATCATGGAGATGATCGTCGGCGACATCGAGGATGAACACGACGTCGGCGAGGCGCCAGATATCGAAGCGCTCGACAACGGAGACTATCTGATCGATGCGCGCGCCGATCTGGATGAAGTGACGGAACGGCTGGGCGTCGATTTCCGGCTTGAGGATACGCCGGCGGAAGTCACCACCCTCGGCGGACTGGTCGCCTGGCTCGCCGGGCGCGTGCCTATGCGCGGCGAGATCATCCCGACGCCGGTTGAGGCTTATGAGTTCGAAATTATCGACGCCGATCCGCGACGCGTCGGAAAACTGCGTGTGCGCGCACGGCGGACAACCTGAGCCCGCGTATTTTCTCACAGATGTTTCCCGCTAAAGTGCCTTCCAACTGATTCGGAGCGTGGAAGGCCCGGTGTCATTCAAGGACGAAAGGACCGGCCTGCCAGCCACGCTGCGGAGTCTTTCCCATCGCGTCATACTCGCAGAGGGCGGCGCACGGCGCATTATCGCCTTTTCCGCCGGCGCAACCGGCGCGCTGGCGCTGGCTCCCTTCGATATTGTTCCGGCGATGGCGGTTCCGCTGTGCGTCGCTGTCTGGCTGATCGACGGCTCGGCAGGTTGCGGAGTCGCGGCTTTGCGCTCGGCGGCCGGCGCCGGCTGGTGGCTGGGCTTTGGCTATTTCCTGGCGGGCCTGTGGTGGCTGGGCGCGGCGATGCTGGTCGAGGCCGACCAGTTCGCCTGGGCGCTGCCGCTTGCGGTTTTTGGCCTGCCGGCGGGGCTGGCGATATTCACCGCATTGGGATTTGCGGCGGCGCGGGCGATCTGGCCGTCCGGACCGCTCCGGATTTTCGCCCTCGCCGCCGGGTTGGGCGGCGCTGAATGGCTGCGCGGGAGCATCCTTACAGGCTTCCCATGGAACGACATTGGGATGGCGCTCGCCGCCGCCGGACCACTGGTGCAAACGGCGTCGCTGATCGGCCTGCATGGTCTCGATCTGGCCGCGATCATCATCTTCGCCGCACCGGCGACCCTGACCGACGCCCCCTTGTTCGGCCGCAGCAGATCTATCGCAATCTGGATCGCCGTTGCGCTGCTGGGAGCGATGGCGCAATTTGGCGCGTTGCGACTCGCCGCCGGACGGACCGAATACGCGCCGGGCGTGAAATTGCGACTCATGCAGCCCAATCTCCCCCAGGACGCCAAATTCCGGCCGCAGAACGGTCCAGCAATTCTTGAACGTTATCTGACCCTGTCCAATCGCGACGCCGGCCCGGAGCGACGGGGCGCCGCAGAATTCACGCACATCATCTGGCCTGAGTCGGCCTTCCCCTACATACTTTCGAAGCAGCCGGGAGCGCTGGCGGCGATAGCTCGCACCCTGCAGGGCGCCATCCTGCTCACCGGCGGCGCTCGTGTGGAGGAGGACGGTGACGGCGGCGGAAAGATTTTCAATTCAATCCTGGTCGTGCAGGGCGATCAAATCGCAGGTGTTTTCGACAAAATTCATCTGGTGCCCTTCGGCGAATACTTGCCGATGGAAAAATACCTGACCCCCCTTGGCCTGACGCAGCTTGTTCCCGGCGTATGGGACCAGGGCGCAGGACCACGCATGCTATCGGCTCCGGGTCTGCCGTTAATGTCGCCGCTGATTTGTTACGAGGCGATTTTTCCGGGAAAGGCGACGGAAACCGGCGCTGTGAGGCAGCGTCCCCGTCTGTTGCTCAATGTCACAAATGACGGCTGGTTCGGATTGACCAGCGGTCCCTATCAGCATTTCGCTCAGGCCAGGCTGCGCGCGATTGAGGAAGGCTTGCCGTTGATCCGCGTCGCCAACACAGGCGTCTCCGCCATCGTCGATCCTTGGGGGCGGGTTCTCGATTCCTTGCCGCTTGGGGTCGAAGGGATCATCGATGGTCGTCTGCCGCAGCCAACGACGCCGACCGTTTACGCGCGCTGGGGCCGCTACGCTTTTCCGGCTCTCTGGATCTTAACGATCCTGATTGCCCTGCTGGCGTGGAGGAAATCCGCTTGCGAACCCTCCAAGCTGCGCCATACGCCGTCCTGAAGATGCGGGTTGCCCCTTGAGACCGGCTGTCCCGGCCGCCAGCAAAGGCCTCCTGACGGCCCCTATCCGCAAAATCCCCTCTTTTCACGAATGAAAAATTTGCCATCCCGCTTCGGGATAAGCTAAAGCTTTAGCATAAAGAGCGGGAGAACTTGTGAGCAAGGAGCCAAATCCGATTGATCGTCATGTCGGCAATCGCGTTCGGATGCAGCGTATTTTGCTGGGCATGAGTCAGGAGAAACTGGGTGAGGCGCTGGGCATCACCTTCCAGCAGGTGCAAAAATACGAAAAGGGGGTCAACCGGATCAGCGCCAGCCGATTGCAGCAAATCGCCCTGATCCTGAATGCGCCGCCATCGTTTTTTTTCCAGAACGCGCCGGGCAAGGCGGTTAACGGAGGCGACCCCGCCGGCTTCTCGGAGGTTGCTTCTTCTCAATATGTTGTGGATTCCCTCTCAACCTCCGAAGGGCTCCAACTTAATCGCGCCTTCGCCCGGATTAGCGAGCCAAAAACCCGCAAACGAATTGTCGAACTGGTGGCGACCATCGCAGATCAATTTGAAACAATGAAAGACAAGACCTCCCCTCCCTAGGTCGCCCCTGCCCCGAGCCTCCCTCTTCGGGCCTCGCCGTTCTGTATATCGAACGAACTCACTAATCTGGCTTGACGTAACGAACGGCGGCTGGCAAGTACGGTTTGATCTTTCGTATCGCCAAGGCAGGCGCCCCGCGCTCTTCTTCGAAATAATTTGCGCAACATCCACAATTTAGCGCCGAAGACTTTCGCCAACGGGATGCGTTACGTTCGAGCGTTAAATCATACCACATTATCAGGAGTTTGCGCATTGGCCCGCCAAAACTATCTTTTCACCAGCGAGTCCGTCTCCGAGGGACATCCCGACAAGGTCAGCGACCGCATCTCCGATGAAATCGTCGACGAATTCTTTCGAGAAGGCCCAAAGGCCGGAATCGATCCCTATGCGATTCGCGTTGCGGCGGAGACGCTGTGCACGACCAATCGCGTCGTTATCGCCGGCGAGGTGCGGGGACCGCATATTTCATTCGACCGCATCACGCAGCTTGCTCGCAACGCCATCCGGGAAATCGGCTACGAGCAGCATGGCTTTCACTGGAACACCGCCAACATCGAAGTGCTCCTGCATGAGCAGTCGGTCGATATCGCTCAGGGCGTCGACGCCGCCGGCAACAAGGACGAGGGCGCCGGCGATCAGGGCATCATGTTCGGTTATGCCGTGCGCGAGACTCCGGAACTTATGCCGGCTCCGCTTTACTATGCGCACAAGATTCTGGAACTGCTTGCTCACGCCCGCCACTCCGGCAAGGAAAAAGGCCTCGGACCCGACGCCAAGAGCCAGGTGACCGTACGTTACGAAAACGGCAAACCGGTCGAGGCGACGCAAATCGTGCTTTCACACCAGCATGTCGACGAGCGCCTGTCGCCGGCGGACATCCGCCGTATCGCCGAGCCCTATATCCGTGAAGCCCTGCCGAAGGACTGGATCACCGACAAGACGGTCTGGCACGTCAATCCGACCGGCAAATTCTTTATCGGCGGTCCCGATGGCGACACCGGCCTCACCGGCCGAAAGATCATTGTCGACACCTATGGCGGCGCAGCTCCGCACGGCGGCGGCGCCTTCTCCGGCAAGGATCCGACCAAGGTGGACCGCTCGGCCGCCTACGCCGCGCGTTACCTTGCCAAGAACATCGTCGCCGCAGGTCTCGCCGACCGCTGCACCCTGCAGCTTTCCTACGCCATCGGCGTCGCCGAGCCCTTGTCGATCTATGTCGACACGCATGGCACGGGACAGGTGGACGAAGCCCGTCTTGAGGCCGTGCTGCCGCAACTCGTGCGTCTGACGCCGCGCGGGATTCGCGAACATCTGCAACTCAATCGTCCGATTTACGCCCGCACCTCCTCCTACGGCCACTTCGGTCGCGCGCCAGAGGCGGACGGGGGCTTCTCGTGGGAGAAGACCGACCTCGTTGATCAGTTGAAGTCTCACTTCTCCTGAGATCGCGCGACTGTCACGTAACTCCAGGAATGGCCGGGCCCGCAGTCCCGGCCATTCGCATTGACGGACCAATCCTCAACCATGACGCAGGATAACCTTCCCAGACGACGGCTCTTCGGCCGCTCCAAGGGAAAAGCCTTGCGACCACGACAGACGGAATTGATAGCGGATCTGTTGCCGCGACTGGCGCTTGATCTCACGGCGCCGTCAGCGCCGCGCGGCGGTCGTGAATTGCGTCTCGAAATCGGCTTTGGCGGCGGCGAGCATCTGATCGAGGCGGCCGCCAGAGAGCCTGATGTCGATTTCATCGGCTGCGAGCCTTTCATCAATGGCATGGCGCGTCTGCTGTCGAAGATCGAGGCGCTCAACCTTGGCAACATCCGCCTGCATCGCGGGGACGCGGCGGAAGTTCTCGACCGGCTTCCCGACGCAAGCCTGTCCCGCGTGTATCTTTTCTATCCCGATCCATGGCCGAAACGTCGCCATCGAAAACGACGCTTCGTCTCGCCGGAAAATCTCGACCGTCTGTCGCGCGTTATGAAAAAAGGCGCGGAGCTGCGTTTTGCAACCGATATCGACGATTATGCGGGCTGGACGCTGGCGCGGCTGCGCGCACGGCCGGATTTCGTCTGGCGCGGCGGCGGCGCACAGGACTGGTTGTCGCCATGGGACGGCTGGACAAGAACGAAATACGAGGCCAAGGCGATAGCGGCGGGCCGTCGACCGGCCTATTTGACATTTATCCGGGTATAAACGGCAACGCAACGAGAGGCTGAAATGGTCGAGGCGGCGACAGGCGCGGGCGAAAAACCTATTGAGACAACGGCGGCGCGTTTTCGCGGCGACGTTCTGGAGGTCTCTCTCAAGAAACTGGTGCTGGTCGATTTTTGGGCTCCATGGTGCGGTCCCTGCAAGCAACTTGCGCCCGTGATCGAACGGCTGGTCGCGGCAACCGGCGACAAGGCCCGTCTGGTTAAAATGAACATCGACGCCGATCCGACCATCGCCGATCAACTCGGCATTAAATCCATCCCGGCGGTCGTCGCCTTCCAGCGCGGACGCCCTGTGGATGGTTTCGTGGGCGCCTTGCCGGAAAGCGAGATCAAAGGATTTCTGGAGCGTTTGCTGGGGCCAATTGAAGACGACGGGGATGCGCTAACGGCCGCCCTGTCGCTGATCGACGAGGGTGATGTGGCTGGCGCCCATGCCCTGTTGTCTGAACTGGTCAGCAAGGACCCGCCCGACCCCAGAGCGGTTGCGGCGCTGGCGCGTCTCTATATTGGCGCGCAACAACTCGACCCAGCCCGCAGCTTGATCGACCGTCTGCCAGAATCGGCGCGCCGGGAGCCCGAAATATCCGCTGTCGTCGCGGCGCTCGAAAATGCGGCGCGCGCTGTCGATCTGGGTGAAATCGACGAACTGAAAACCCGTATCGACTCCGACCCCAACGATCTGCAGGCCTACTTCGATCTTTCTCTGGCCCTCAACGCCAGGGATGAACGCGATGAAGCCGCCAACGCCCTGCTGGAGATTATTCGCCGGGACAGGAGCTGGAACGACGACGGCGCACGCAAGCAACTCGTCCAATTTTTCGAGGCCTGGGGTCCCATGGACAAGTCGACGATTGCAGCGCGGCGAAAGCTATCGACGTTTTTGTTCGCCTGATCGGTCCTGATCGTCGACCGCCGTAACCTGAATTCGCAGGTTCCGCCTCCCGGCGGCTTGAAATTGGCCGTCCGGGCCGTAGTTGATGACTATAGGATGTGAAAGCGGCGCATCCTCTAACCTAAGCGAGGTTGCGCCCGGGTCTTCGAGGAGCGTGGCCGCGCCATGAGCATGAACCACCCCTATACAGACATCACCCTGCTGCCGACGACGTTACCGGTTTTCCCTTTGACGGGAGCCGTGATTTTGCCGCGCGGGGAATTGCCGCTCAATATTTTTGAGCCTCGCTACCTCGCCATGATCGACGATGCGATGTCTGGCGGGCGATTGATCGGCATGATCCAACCCAAGCAGGATCTCGGAGAAAAGTCGGGGTTGTTCCGCGTAGGATGCGTCGGACGCATCACCCGTCTCGCCGAAACCGGAGACGGCCGCTACCTCATCACCCTTACAGGAGTCGCGAGATTCGACATCGGAGAAGAGATTATCGACGATCGACAATATAGACGTTTCAGCGTCGACTACTCGCGTTTCATAGCCGATCTGCACCCGGGAGCCGGGGAGAGGTCTGTTGATCGCGACGGAATGGTTACGCTGCTCAGAAGTTTCGCCGAGAGTTCAAACCTCGAAATCGACTGGGGCAGCATTGACGCCGCGCCAACGGAAACTCTTGTCAACGCCCTTGCAATGATGTGTCCGTTTGGCGCAAATGAAAAGCAGGCGTTGATCGAAGCCATTGATCTCAAGACCCGGGCGGAAACGCTCGTCGCCCTCGCCAGAATCGACATGGCCGGCGGAGACAAAACGCGGCGCGACGAGGCGCAGAACTGGCATTGACGGAGTTCATGATGACCGACAGCGATAACGCAAACACTCAAACATCGACTGGCGGCGCACAAGAGCCAACCCGGATCGATCCGCGTCTGCTCGAGATTCTGGTGTGCCCGCTAACCAAGACTACTCTTGAATACGATCGCTCACGGCAGGAATTGATCTCCCATTCCGCCAAACTCGCCTATCCGATCCGCGATGGCATTCCGATCATGCTGCCTGAAGAAGCCCGTAAATTCGACTGACGGATGCTGGCCGCAAGCGACACCCCCGCCGACGAGCTTTTGAAATTGCTCGACCTTGAAACCATTGGCGAGGATCGATACCGCGGCTACAGTCCGGCATCCGCCGGTAAACAGGTTTATGGCGGACAGGCGATCGCCCAGGCGCTGGTCGCCGCGACCCGCACCGCGCCGCCGGATCGGGCCGTTCACTCACTGCACGGCTATTTCGTCCTGGCCGGCGATCCGCGCACTCCGATCGATTTCGCCGTGGAGCGGGTCCGCGACGGCAAAAGCTTTACCACCCGCCGCTGCAACGCCACCCAGCGCGGGAAAACGATCTTCTCGCTGGAGGCGTCATTCCAGATCGCCGAGGATGGACTGACGCACGCCGCCGCCATGCCGGCCGCCCCCGATCCTGAGACCCTGGACGACGTCAATGCGCTGGTCGAGCGGTTTCGCGCCTTCGTGCCTGAACCGGCCAAACGCTGGCTGGAGAAACCCCGCGCCCTGGATATGCGTTTCGTCGATCCGGAAGCCATGCTCGCGCCGCGCCCCAGTCCCCGCGCCGAACAATCAATCTGGTTCCGGATACGTGGCCCCCTGCCCGAGACCCCCGGGGTTCATCAAGCCCTTCTGGCCTATCTTTCGGACATGACCCTCCTCAATACGGCGCTGATCGCTCATCGGCGCAATATCTTCGACCCGAACATACAGGTCGCAAGCCTCGACCACGCTCTGTGGATTCATCGGGACTTCCGGGTCGACGACTGGTTGCTTTACGTCCAGGAAAGCCCGATGGCGGCGCATGCCCGCGCCCTGACGCGGGGACAAATTTTTATGCGTGACGGTTCACTGGTCGCCTCGGTCGCTCAGGAAGGATTAATTCGACTGCGAAATCCACAAAAGTGATGAAAATTTATACGACTATTTTTTAATCGCCTGTTTTTTAGGCTGCCAATTCTCTCCCCAGCGCCGCTCTCCAGCTCCAGCCTCCTCTCGGGCGGCAAAAGCCCGGTATTCCGGGCTTTTTTGTTCTGGCACGACATTTGAAGGTCACTGGCGCGGGCGCAGTGTCGCGCACCGTATACGACCGCTGCTCCGGCGACGGCGGCTACCCCCTACGGCCGTTTCTCGCGGGGTCGAAACACAGGATTGGCAGATGAAAATCGTTACTGCGATCATCAAGCCCTTCAAGCTCGATGAAGTTCGCGACGCGCTGACGACGCTCGGCGTGCATGGGCTGACCGTCACCGAGGTGAAGGGCTATGGACGTCAAAAGGGGCATACCGAAATCTATCGTGGCGCAGAATACGCCATCAGCTTTCTCCCGAAGCTGAAAATCGAAGTCGCTGTGCCGGCGACGATGACGGATCAGGTTGTCGACGCGATCGCCGCCACCGCTCGCACCGGTCAAATCGGTGACGGAAAGATCTTCGTTTGTCCGCTGGAGCGAGCCATTCGCATCCGAACCGGCGAAGCCGACACAGACGCCCTTTGACACCCCACTTCGCGAACCCTTCAGGAGCGATCATCATGAGAGTTTTTCCGCCGCGAAGCGCCATCGCGCCTTCGATCCTCGCGGGACTTGCGCTCGCGGCCATTGCCGCGCCCGCCGCCGCCGGCAACGACCCCACGCCAAATCCCGGCGATACCGCCTGGATGCTAACCTCCACGCTTCTGGTGCTGCTGATGTCCATACCGGGCCTCGCGCTGTTCTACGGCGGCCTGGTGCGCACCAAGAATATGCTGTCTATCCTCTCTCAGACTTTCGCCATCGTCTCGCTTGTTGGGGTGATCTGGGCCGTCTACGGCTATTCCTTCGCCTTTGGCGACGGCGGCGCGCTCAATCCCTACATGGGCGGATTGAACAAGGTGCTGCTGAAAGGCGTCACTCTCTCCTCCAACTCGCCAACCTTCACGCCCGGCCATGTCATTCCTGAATATGTCTACATGGTCTTTCAGATGACCTTCGCGATGATCACGCCGGCGCTGATCATCGGCGCTTTTGCCGAGCGCATGAAATTCTCCGCTGTCCTGCTCTTCGTTCTGTTGTGGGTGACGATCATCTATTTCCCGGTTGCGCATTGGGTGTGGGGCGTCGCCGATCCGAACGCGCTGGTAGATGCGGCGACACAGCTCGCCGCCGCCAAGGACGAAGCGGCGAAAGCCGCGGCCCAGGCCAAGATCGACGAGATCAACGCAGCGGTCGGCTGGCTGGCGGGCAAGGGCGCGCTGGATTTCGCCGGCGGCACGGTGGTCCATATCAACGCCGGAATCGCCGGGCTTGTCGGCGCAATAATGGTTGGACGGCGCATCGGCTTCGGCCGCGAGTCGCTGGCCCCGCACTCGCTGACCATGTCGATGATCGGCGCGTCGCTTCTTTGGGTCGGCTGGTTCGGCTTTAACGCCGGCTCGAACCTCGAAGCCAATGCGACAACGGCTCTGGCCTTCGTCAACACCATGGTGGCTACCGCCGCAGCGGCCTTGTCCTGGATGATCGTCGAATGGCTGTTTAAGGGCAAACCGTCGCTGCTCGGTCTCATTACCGGCGCGGTTGCGGGTCTGGTCGCCGTAACGCCCGCTTCCGGTTACGCCGGACCGATAGGGTCGATCGTTCTGGGTCTGGTGGTTTCGCCGATCTGTCTCTTCTTCGTCGATATCGTGAAGAAGAAAGTTGGCTATGACGACGCGCTTGACGTCTTTGGCGTCCATTGCATCGGCGGCATCACAGGGGCGCTGGCGACAGGTTTGCTGGTCAATCCGGAATGGGGCGGAATCGGCATCACCGATTACACCAACCTCGAAGACTTCACCGGGACCTATAACCTCGTTGCGCAAATGAAAGCCCAGGGCACGGCGGTCATCGCCACCCTGCTGTGGTCGGGCGTCGGATCGGCGATTCTTTACAAGATCGTCGATGTGATCGTGGGTCTGAGACCCGAGCCGGATCAGGAACGCGAGGGACTCGATATCACCGATCACGGCGAACGCGCCTACAATTACTGACGTCCTCTCGCCGCACGAAAAACAGAAACGGCGCCCCCCGGGCGCCGTTTTCTTTATGGGAAAAACTAGGAAGCCTGCTGGAGTCCCTCGAACGTCGCGATCAATCCCATGGCGATCGGATTATCCAGATAGATCCTCCAATATTCCGCTCCCATTTTATCGAGGCCCTGCGATGAAACGCGGATCGGAACAGGCTCTATCGCGACGAAACCGGCAAGACGCAACGCCTCTTCATAGGCGGACAACGGCCATTGGACGTATTCGATCGAAAATGGCTCCTCGACCAGGAAGTCCATGCGCACGCGCGCAATGGACTCGCCGGGATTCAGAACGCGCGTGCGAAAATTATAAAATTCCGTCTCTGACAATGCGTTGACGAAATCGGGATTTGGCAGAATGGTGATCAATCGCCCGCCGGGAGCGAGATTGCGGCCAATGTTGCGGCACATGGCCTGTAAATCTTCCGTGGTTTGCGCGTAATGCAGCAACCACACCGCTGTTACGATATCGAAGGCCCCAAACTGCGGCATGGTCGCGACATCGGCGACGCGATATTCAACGCCGAGCGGCTGGGCCGCTTCCTCCGCCTCAGCGACATCGATCATCGACCGGGACATATCCACGCCGAGAACATAACTGGCGCCGCTCTGGCGGATGAGACGCGAATAAAAACCGGCTCCGCAGGCGAGATCAAGCACCCGCTCGCCGTCAAGATCGCCAAGCATCCCGACAACCGCCGCGACTTCGGTGTAGGCGACGGAGGGCTTCAGTTTCACCGCCTTGTATTTGGCCCCGATTGTTTCGTATTGATCGTCCACGCGTATCTATTCCTTGGGTTTCTGGGTCTGCTGAAGCCGTTCCACGATTTCTTTGCTGATCATCAGACAATTCTCATGCATCAAAGCCGACCATAACTTTCGCGAGACGGGCAGTCGAAAGACTTCACTGCTGGTCCTGGCGAATTTATCGAGCATGCCCAGGCGTTGACGATCAAAATCGGCCGGATCGATCCATGGATATTCAAAACGGATACGCTCGAAATTACGCCGAAACACCGGCCAGGCGGCGCCAAGCGCCGAGAGGTCGAGATCGAGAAACAGATCGAAGTCCTGCGTAAATCCGGGATAATGTTGTATTTTTGCATGCGCGGACAGATGATGCGCCGTCGCCATTATCATATCGCGGATGGCGGCTGTCTCCGCCGCCGGGAAGCGGCTATGACGTTCGAAAAGTATCGCACTATCCCTGACGTTGTCAGCATCCGGGATTACAACCCCATCCGGCGAACGGGTGATAAACACGCTATCGTGCCAGAAAATCGCCGCAGCAACCAGATCGGGACGGGCCGCCAGATGCGACAGCTGGTCTAGTTTGGTCAATAAATCGTCGATATGCGACCAATCGTGATAGCCACGCGCCGGATCGCCATAACCTTTCTCCAGCGCCAACCAGGCGTCGGGATCATGTTGATCGGCGATCCTCGCCCAGTGCGCCGCAGGGGCTTGCGCGCTCATGCTACGCTCCGCGCCATACCGGGATAATGTTGCATCGGGGCAAACTGGAGCCTCGCGGCGATGGTTCGCATTGTGGTCACCGGAATTCACTCTTTTATCCGCTGCGGCTTATCCCTCAGCGGACGCGGACTGCGCATGTCTGCGTAAAAAGCCAAGGCGGTTCGCAATGTGCGCCAGCGCACATACAAACCCGTAGCTGTTACAAATGCTGGCGCACGGCATGGCAAAGCGGCGAACCAGATCAGCTCCATCGCCGGCGCGCCCCCGCGGACGCCTGGGCTTTTGCGCCAGCCACAGGCCTTATTCCGACTCGCTCATCGCGGCGGCTATACGCTTTTCGAGCAGGCCGGGACGCGGCAACACCAGTCCGCCGCGAATTTTTTCGAGCAGACCATCCTCGATCATAGCGTTCAGTTCGCGACTGACCTGCTCGCGACGACAGCCTATGCGTGAGGCCAGATCGTGCTGGAATGGAGGCGGCGACACGATCGCCTGTCCCGGCGAACCCTTGCGAGGCGCCGCCAGACGCAGCAGCTCGGCGTAAAGTCGATGGCGAAGATCGAGCACGCTGCGTTCAAATAGACGGATGTTCAATTCGCGTACGCGCGCGGTGAGCAAGCGCAACAACCGGTCGCAAATTTCCGGTTCATTCAGGGTAATTTCCCGAAACACTGCGGGAGGAACGATCAAAACCTCGGCATTGGTGAGGGCCGTGACATTAGCCGAACGGTGCGCGCCGTCGATCGCCGCCATTTCTCCGAACAATTTACCCGGGCCGAAATCACCGAGAATCATCTCCTTGCCGGCGGCGGTGCGATTGAGCACCCGAACGTCGCCGGCGACAATGAAATACACATCGTTGGTGTCGTCGTCGAAATCGACGACGAGTTCGTTTTCAGCGAACCGCCGGCGCTGGCAATGACGCCCCAACGCTTCAGAGCGGGCGGGCGAAAGACCGGCAAAAAAAGGTATGCCATCAAACAAGGACACGACTGTTTATCCTCCATGAGGAATGATCCTGCCGATAATGACCGCAATCGCATCCGGGGTCGAGACTGCGGTAAGGCAAAATGATCCAGGCCGGCGCTGCGTTTGTCGCTCCATGACAAAATCGGTCGAAGCTCCACCTTGTCCCTGTTTTGGTTTAGAACACGGTCAAAATGACGAGTGCTCGCCTCTCCTTTAATCGCTCTTGGCTCAAGCCGTTCCTCGCTGCGGCTGTGGCGGCGACGCTTGTTCAAGCTCTTGCCCACGCACAGACCTCATCCGGGGAGCCTTTGGCCCCTCGCCCTGTGGCGTCCTGTGTGGCGAACGACCTCTATATTGTTGTCAGTCAGTCGGGTGATGGGCCCGGGAACGACATCTTCGCCCGACCTGCGATAGCCCAGGGATTTATAAAGTCATGCGCCCCAGGTCGGACGCCCGGCGATTTTCGCGTCGCCAGATCCGGCGAGGCGAAAACCGTATTGGCGTTGCAGGGGCAATTTGTGATTATGGACGAAGGGACGGGTCCCTCGATCCGAAGGCTCCTGGTGGTGGACCTGGCCAGGGGCAGCGAGGTCTGGAGCGCGCAATATACGCCCGAGCCGAAGCCGGTTCTGTCGTCCCACAGCCTCGTTTTCAGCAAATATTTGCGGGTTGCCGGCAAAAACGACTGCCCGAATACACGAAAGATCATTTTACAGGGATTGACGCCGCTCTATGTGGTTGATGGAGCGCTATCCCTTCCCTCACTCATCTATGAGGCGACTGGACAGCCGCGCTGCATCGCCGGACAATGACGGAGACGCGGCGCCAAATAGCGATATGAAAGGCGATAAAATGGAAAAACCCCAGGATAAGCCGCCGATCGAAACGGATATTCGTTTTTGGGCGGTCGTTTTCGTGATCTGGATGTGCCTGCTGCTTGGGTTCATGAATATCAGCACGAAAATCGATCTGCTTATGGGCATTTTCAGCAAGGAGTAGGCCTGCTCGACAGCAGAGGAACAACGAATATGACCCCAAACGCCAAAGCCGCCTTGCTGCGCGTTATCGCTGACGCAGATTATCGAGCCGCCGTCGAAGACTGGATCGCCAGCAAGTCGACAGACGCCGACACAACTTCGCCGGATGGCTGGATCGGGAAGCGCGACGGCGCCGGAGCGCCGGTAATGAACATCTGCGCCGGCGGCGACCCCGTGACCGTTCCGATCAGCATCATTCATTATGTGCTATTGAATGGACGCTTGCCGACATAGATTAAGCCGCAACGACTTCGCCGAAAATACATGAGAATAGTGATCTTGCAGTAAATGCTCAGAAAGCCTGGAGCGGGATTGACAATTACGGATCACGCTTCGTCGTCCCCGAGAGAAGTGAATTGTCATTAGGGATGATTTTGAGATCACCCCCTCGCGCCGGACAAGCTGATTTTGATAAAGAGCTTCGAGACCCCAACACATGCTAGCGAAAAAACCGGACGCCGCCGACTGAGATGTCGGCATGAAAGGCGCGACCTATGGCGATAATCCCCAATCGTCGCAGACGATGGGCATTCAGCGGGATCTCCGTGCGACTTGGCGAAAAATCGTTGAACGCCAACTGCACGGTTCGCCAACGAGAGTCGGCTCTGAAAGCTTGACGATAGGATTGCCATGGGCGGTCAAGATCGGATGTGCGCAAGTTAAGGGCGTATTCCTCGCCATTGCCAAAAACATCCAGCTCAATCCCGCGCCATGCGCTTGCATCGATCGCTCCTCCGTCTTGCCGGAAGTCGAGAGAGATTTGAACGAAGCCGCCGTTGTTATCGAGTCTGACATCTCCCTGCAAACGAATGGCCGCGCGGGCATCGACCATCTCCCGGGTCATCGTCGCCCTGGAGACGCCGCCCATCACCGTGTCAGTAAAAAGACGCCATTCGGTTCCAATCGTCGATCCGGGCGGTTGCGCCGACAAATCATCGATGATTTGGGAGCCAGAGGGGGCAGCCTCGCTCATCGCCTTGCGATTGACAAAAATTCCTGCGAGCGCAGTAAGAAATGTGCGGCGTTGCGTGGTCATGGCGACAGGATAAATCCAAATGTCGCCCAGGGAAAGCTCTATTGGATTATCGATCGCTGCAAAGACCCCATGGGTAAACGAGAATGCAGATAGAAATGCCCGAGCAAGGTTTCGCACAAGCCTGGTCCGTTGCCGGGCGTTAACAAATAAATTCGGCTCCTGACCTTGCGGCGCGCTCATTCATCGAACCGATAATGCGAGCGCACATGCGTATATGGCGTATTTTTATTAGCGCGTTTTAGGATAGAGCGGACGCCCCTCGTATGTTTTTGCGGGGTTGGCGAGACGAACCTGTGGTGAACTCACAAGAGCATCATAAGGCATAGATGTAAAAGAAATGATTTCAGCGCCCCAAATATTAGAGCGCTGGGGCTCATTAAATGAGCGTATCATGGAACATAGAGCGCCAATGATTCCCAGACATCGTTTCAGTTGTTCGGCGTATAATAAAAAATATCTTTTCGGGATAGCAGATTTTCCTTGATGACGTTTGAGTCCATCTCTCTCACAGAACGCCGCCAGGAAGATTCCGGTCAATCTATCGCTATATCTCCCGGCATCTGATATTCTGATTGTGGGAACAACAGGGCGTCAGAATGTTTAAGTGTTGTATTTCTGCATTAGCGGCGTCGTTCAAATGAACAAAGTCATTCGCCTTGCGACCTTCAATCTTGAACATCTCGACTGGTCAGCAAGTCACGCCGAGGATTTTGCGCGCCGCTGCGCCGTCTTGCGTCCCGTGCTCGACGCGCTCGACGCCGACATTCTTTGCCTGCAGGAAATCGATGCGCAAAAAATCCACAAGCACGGGGCCCGCCGTTATCTCGCGCTAGACTATCTTCTGGAGGGCGGACCTTATGCAAACTTTCACCGCGCCGTTACCTTGCGCAAGGAAACCGGCGCGCCGGCGGATGTGCATAATCTGGTGATCCTCGCTCGCTGGCCAATCAATGAAACGCGTCAGATTCATCATGATTTAACGCCATGCTGGAACTGGCCCGCGCCGCGCGAGGATAACGACGATCCGCCGCCAGCGCCCATCGTCTGGGACAGGCCCCTGCTCTACGCCGGCATCGCTGCGCCCGGCGGGTTACTGCATGTCATCAATCTTCATCTTCGCGCGCCTCGGCCGGCGCCGGTCGTAACGGCGCGCGGCATCGGCTCCAGCCGATCTCGTGTGGAGGGACAATTCGTCGCCGCGATGAAACGCGATGGACAAGCGCTGGAGGCCCGGCTGTTTGTCGAAACCCTGTTCGACGCCGATCCAGCCGCGCGTATCGCCGTTTGCGGCGATCTCAACGCCGATATCCACGAGACGCCGACCCGGCTGCTCTGCGGCGGCCGCGACCTCGAAACGAACGATCCGCGCGCGCTGGTCCCGCTGGAAACAAGGATCGCGCCAGAACGCCGTCATACGGTTATTCATGCTGGCCGACATATCTTGCTTGATCATGTTCTGGCCTCGCCAGCGCTTGCTGCAAGTTGGCGCAACACGCGGATACTCAACGAGGGACTTGCAGACGAGGCGCTCAGCGAAGGAACTGTCTATGGCTCGTTTCACGCGTCCATCGTTGTGAGTTTTTCAGCCAGTCCTGACTAGTTTTCTAGAAAATCCCGTCGCCGTCGCCGTTCAACAAAAAATCCTGCTGCACTTCCGGCGAGGTCCAGACGCCAAGTTCGTCACGGTAAAAGATTGGTCCGTTGGGCGCGTCATAATTCTCGAAAACGGCGCTGGTGTAGTCCCAGCACCAATCGTCTGCGCCCTGCGTGGCGATGTCGATAGCGATGCGTTCCTTGGCGGCGGCGATCTCGTCACGCATCACACGCGACAGTTCGGGAGTCTTGCCGCCGCGCGCATCAAGCCAGTTACGGAAGAAGGCGTAGTTCACCTTCACATTGTCCATACGGCAGACCCGCTCGGCATAACGCGCGGCTGCGTAAGTCGCCGCCATCACGCGCACGTCAGCCTCGCCGACGGAGGGCGGGGCAGGATAGGTATAGTCAGCCGCGCGTGCGGCGTCGCTGATGAGAAAAGCAATGAACAGAAACGACTGAAGGTATTTTTTCGATCCGATCATTGTCAACAACTCCCGGCGACCATCATGGGTCAGAAATAATCCCTCCTGACGACGACGCCAAGGTCTCAGGAGAACTCCGTCGCAAAACTAATCCGGGATACGCGCGCCATCGAGGTCGATACGATGCATCAGATAACACAGACAATCGAGCCTGACGGCGCGCGGATCGAGCGTCAGCATCGCCGGAATAGCCGGTCTGCTCAGCCGGATCTTTCCGCCAGCGTAATCGAAATATTCATCCGGAATATGATCTTCGCTGTCGCCGGGCAGGATTTCAAGCCGCGCATCCGACGCCCCGAGCGCGCCAAAGGTTTCGCCCCGCGCCAGTTCGCTGAAATTCAATCGATCAATATCGGAACGAAACTGAAAATCCGCCGCCGCGCCATCGAACGAAAAACTGGAGCCGGCCGGTGGCTTGACGATGGCGTAGGTGCGCAACAAATCGACATCCTGCGACGCGGGCGGATGATCCGGAAAATGGTCAATCGACAGACAGGCCTCGACCAATTCGATGGCGTGCCGCGTGGCCGAGCCAGCCCCCGCCTTGCCGCATTCGACGGTGATCGAGGGACACAGATTAGCGAAGGCCGCAGCCGCAGTGCCGCGCGGTCGCTGAAAATGAACAATGATACGGGAGAAAAGCTGCGCCAGCGAAATAAACTTCGGCTCCAGCTTTGTGACGCAACTGTAATGGGGATTGAAACCGGTGTTGTTGTGAATATCGATGGCGGCGAAGGGTCTGCGACGTTCAACATAGTCATAAACCGCGCGCGCCATGCGGACCAGAGCCTCGTCGTCGGCAAGCGGCGTCCCGGGCCAGATGCGATTATGATCGAATTCGCCAGGCAAGGCGCGGAGGTTTTCGGCGGCGGCGGCGATATTCCCGACAAACAGCATCAAAGACCGGTTCAGCCCGCGCGACGCATGACGGCGCAATATATCCTGCGCGGCAGTCAGCCCGCTGTCCTCGTTGCCATGCAGGAGCGTCGAAACGAACAAGGGTTTCGGATCGCGTCCCGGCAAATCGAACAACGTCGGACCGGGCAATAATTCGATCAGACGAGACGCCGGACAATCAAGAAAACCGTCGGGCAGCCGGTCCATGACCGCAAAGCCCGCGCGCATTTTGTCCATCCTCAAATATCCCATTCATGAACCGGCGCGCCGCTGCGCTGCCCTTCGCAATAGGCCGCCATCATCGCGTAAACATCGCCGCCACGCATGGCAAGCGCCCTCCGCTGCCAGACAGCGCCGGTCTGGCGTCTGCGCACCCGTTGTTCAATCACGTCGAGATAGCCGCGGGAGTCTGTAACGTCCAGATCTGCGAGTCCGGCGCGCGCGGCTGGGATCAACAACTCGATCAACAGACGGTCGGCTGGAACCTCGCCAACCCCCGGCCAAATCAGCGGCGCGTCGAGTCCATGGCGCGCCGCCGCATAAAAATTATGTGCAGCGTCGTAGAACGACAGTCCTCCCGCGCCATCCCCGCCCTGCATGGCCATCCAGCGCGCCAGTCCAAGATAAAGCGCGGCGTTAGAGATCATATCGATAAAGCCCGGTCCCGCCGGAAGGATGCGATGCTCGATGCGCAAATGCGGCGCGCCATCGTCATCGAAGCCGATCAATGGCCGATTCCAGCGCCAGATCGCGCCATTGTGTAGCCGCAAATGCCGCAACTCCTCGGGAGGATCGTCGCAGCACATCGGCAAAAGCACATCATAATCTCGCGCATTTTCCTCGAAAATTTCGAGCAGTGAGCATTCGACATAGCCCGCGCCCATCGAGACGCGCGGCGCGCCATCAAGCGCCACCGCCTGCTCAAACAGAGGAATGCGCGTTTCCTCCCAAAGCGCCTTGCCGAAAAGGAACGGCGCGTTCCCGCAAGCGGCGAGCACCGGCCCGGAAACGGCGATTGAGGCGTTGTAGTAGAGGTGGGCGATATCGGCGGGCGATTTGAGATGAACCTGAAAAGAGGTCGTCGCCGCCTCCAGCATGACATCGCGATGTTCCGACACCAATCGCTCTGCGCCGACGATATCGATCCGGATCGGCCGACCGCCGCGCTGGCGCATAATTTCGCCATTCAGCGCATGATAGCGATTGGTCGGGGTAATATTGGCGTAGCTCATATCCTCGTCGCGAATGGTCGGCAACGTCCCGATCATCACCAGTCCTGCGTCCAGACGATGAGTCACCTCGTTGCATTTACGCCAGATATCGACAAAGGCGTCATGCGCCTGGCCCAGCGCCTCGCCTGCTAATGGCAAAGGAGCGCAATTGAATTCGAGATTGAACCGCGACAGTTCGGGAACGACCAGCGGATCGTTCAACTCCGCCAGCAATTGCGTATTGATCGGCGCCGGAAAATAATTGTGATCAACGATCCAGGTCTCGATCTCGAAACCAATCATATGCCCGGAGCGAGAGAACCCATTCGACCCAAACAGATTACGGACATGCTTGGTCTCCTGGGCCAGACGACGGGCAAATTGCGCCCGATCCTCATTCGTGAAGCCTGTCGCGCCGATTTCCTCGCCCATTTGCAGCCCACTCCGAAGTGAACCCGGGATTTATACGTCTCTACCCGTTCGTCGTCACGAGGTCAGTACGTCGCATGGACCACGCTCCAGGCGTCGTCTCGTCACGCCTTACAGGGCACTTCGGCAAAGAAATTACGATTCGGCAGCGCCGCATCGGAGACGCGGAACATGTCGTGCGGCAGGCCGTAAACGCTATCATAATAGGCGTCGAGCCGCCGATCGATCTGGCGATCGTAATCGGGGCGAACGTAAAGCGTCTTGCCGCGCGTGTAACAGATGACCTGACCGTCGCGCGCGACATTGCGGCCGTCCTTGAAAACCCAGGCAGGTTTGCGGAACATGTTCGCCCGATCCTTCTGCGGACGATAGACCACGATATCGGCGATTGCTCCGGCTCCCAGCTCGCCACGGTCCGTGAAGCCGTAAAGCTTGCGCGGCGCAGCGCGAGTCATTCTGGCGATTTCCTGCATCGTATATTCGCGCCTGATTGACGGCAGATTGGTCATCTCCAGCACATCGGCAGGCAGACGCGACATCCATTGCGCGCGCATATCCGCGCTCATCAGCAGGGCGAAGAGTTCGGGATAGGTGGTGAAGGGCGCGCCATTGGGATGATCCGTAGTGAAGAACACCTGCATCGGATTTTCGATCAGCAGAAACAGCTCCAGACCCGCCGCCCATTGCAGGGCGTTATAGTAATCCGACACGCGATATTGATAGGGCACAACGCCTGCGCCGCTGCTATCGCCATCGAAAATCACGCCTTTCTTCGGACTGCCGGAGGGCAGACTGTTCAACTGCTTCATCACGTCTGTCGAGATTGTCACCGTCTGCGCAAACATCACCTGACCGACATCGAGGGTGATATTGGGATTGGCGTTGATCTTCTCGGCGAATTGCGCGGCCGCTGAAGAAAAGCCGTGCTTGCCCTCCTTGCCGTAGGCGTAGAACTGGGCGTGGGCGAGATGTAACGGCGCACCCTGGGCCGCCTCGATTGTCGCCAGCGCCGTATCGACATTGCCGGCGAGGCCAAGATTGCTCATGTGCAGATGCAATGGATGCGGCGCTTTGGTCGCCGCGACGGCGCGTTGAAGCTTCGAAAAAATCTGGCGAGAACTCAAACCGTATTCCGGCACGACGTCATCGAGCGTAAAGGAGCGGATATTTTCCTTGCAGGCGCAGACGCCGCCGGGATTGGCGCATTTCACGCCAATCGCCCGCGTCGCCGAGAACGTCGAACCAATGTAATCGGCGATCTTGTTTTCGCTCTCGCGGTCACGCAATGCAGAGAGCAGAAAGTCTTCATTGCCAAGAACGGCCAGAAACCCTTTGTCAATGATCGGAATATCGGCAAGTTCAAGGTGGGCGTGCAGCGCGTTATGCGGCAGGATGGCTGGCTCGATCACCGTAGTGAAGCCCATCTGGGCATAAAGCGCTCCGGTTTCGAAGGTCGACCAGCCGGCTGTCGACAGCGGCGTCTCCTTTGGACGCGAGCGATGGGCGCGATGATGTTCGGGCAGAAGCAGCCGCGCCGTATTCACGCCGCCGCCAGCTATATGAGAGTGCACGTCAATGGCGCCAGCCATGACAATATGGCCGGAGACGTCGATTTCCTCATCAACCTTTCGATCGTCGGGCTTATCGATGATGCGGCCATCCTCGATCCAGATGTCGGCGATGGCGTCGATATCGTGAACCGGGTCTATGACGTTGCCGCCGCGAAGCCTTGTTCGCAAAATTACCTCCCGACGCTGGGCGTCGTCTAAGGGAGGCGGCCGCCGGATCGATAACCCAAACAGCGGGTTGCTGAAGGGAGTATCCAGCGACGTGTCGAAAAAATCAATATGGCGGGGAGAGGCTCAACATCCGCAGCGTGTTTTTTTCCGCATGTCCGGCATATGGCAGCGGCATCGCCAGGCGTCGGAGCATTCCAGAAACAGGGCGATCAGCACCGTCACTGGACCCGGGATCTGACGCTCCCCGTCCTCCCATTTGCGAACAGTTCGGCCGCTGGAGACCCGCACCAGTTGCGCAAATTCCTCCTGAGACAGTCCAAGCGCAAGACGGGCCTGTCTCAATTCCGCACCGGTCATAACCCCGTCGCCCTCCTGTCGTCGGGACTCGTCAAACAGCAATGGGCGCGGCATGTCCCGCCGCGCCCTGTCTGTGATGTCAGCTTCACTGCGTCGTTAACCGCAGCAACAGCCCTTTTTTGCAGGCGACGGCGTCGCCAGATCATGGTCGGTCGCACGCAGCGCCGCGACCAGCGTGCGCAGCGCATGGTAACGCGCCTCCTCTTCCGCGGCCGAGGTATTTTTGCGGGCGCCGCCACAGCAGCCGCTCGTCGTGTTCTGCGAGGCAAAGTTGGGGGCGGAGTTCTCGTTGCTCATCTATTCCATCCTTCCTGATCCGGATAAAACCGGCGTATGGAGGGAAGATTGTGCCCAATGGGCCTGATTACAAGAACTATGACGGGTTTTTTTAATTTACCGGCCCGGCTGTGGAATGTCGTCAAGCGACGCAAGCCAAACATCCGGCGACGAGTCGCTCGGCGCCCGCCAATCGCCGCGCGGGGACAGCGAGCCCCCCGAACTCACCTTGGGACCATTGGGCATAGCGCTGCGCTTGAACTGACTGGTCGCAAAGAACCGACGAAGAAATACGCCCAGCCAATGTTTGATTTCGGCCAGATCGTAGGCGCGTTTGTCGCCTGCGGCGATGTCCGGCGGCCAGCGCCCGGCGTCCGCCTCCCGCCAGGCTCGCCATGACAGAAATGCGATCTTCGTCGGCGAGTAGCCATAGCGGGTTGTGTAGAAGAGGTTGAAGTCCTGCAAGGCGTAGGGGCCGACGACATCCTCGGTTCTCTGCGTCGTCGCGCCCGGCACCAGTTCGGGAGAAATGTCGGTGTCGAGAATATCGCGCAGCACGCAAACAGTGTCAGCGCCAAAACGCGCATCGCGGGCGCACCAGCGGATCAAATGCTGGATCAGCGTTTTTGGGACCGAAGCGTTGACGTTGTAATGCGCCATTTGATCGCCGACGCCATAAGTGCACCAGCCCAACGCCAGCTCCGACAGATCGCCGGTGCCGATCACCAGCGCATTGTGTCGATTGGCGAGTCGAAACAGCAGCGCCGTGCGCGCGCCGGCCTGAACGTTTTCATAGGTCGCGTCATAAACCGCTTCGCCCCGTGACGCCGGGTGATCAATGTCCTTCAGCATTTGCGCGCAGGCCAGCGAGACATCGATTTCCTGCGCGCTGACGCCAAGCGCCCGCATCAATGTCCAGGCGTTGTCTTTGGTGCGCGCGCTCGTTGCAAAGGCTGGCAAGGTGTAAGCGAGGATATTTCGAGACGACAGGCCGAGCCGCTCCATCGCCGTGACCGCGACAAGCAGCGCATGCGTCGAATCGAGACCGCCCGAAACGCCGATCACGACCCTGTCGACGCCAGTCGCCCGCAGTCGCTGCTCAAGACCATGCGCCTGAATATTGAAGGCTTCGAAACACAGTTCCGCCAGACGCGTTTCGTCGTCGGGAACGAACGGAAATCGCGCCACGGCGCGCATCAGTCCCAGATCGCGGTCGCGCGGCGGGTCGAGATCGAATTCGACGCGGCGGAACATTGTCGCCCCCGCCTCGATATCGGCGCAATCTCCAAAGGAATTTTGCCGCAGACGCTCGGTGAGCAGACAACCAATATCGAGATCGGCGCAGATCAATTGCGGCTCCTGCGCAAAGCGCGGCGCGCGCGCCAGCAGGGCGCCGTTTTCGAAAATCATCGCCTCGCCATCCCAGGCGAGATCAGTCGTGGACTCGCCCTGTCCTGCTGCTGAATACAGGTAAGCGGACAGGCAGCGCGCCGAATGGGCGCGGCACAGCGTTTCTCGATAATCCGATTTCCCAACGATGGCGTTGGAAGCGGAAAGATTGAGCAGAACGGTCGCACCGGCCAGCGACGCGCGCGTCGAGGGCGGAATAGGCGTCCAGACGTCCTCGCAAATCTCCATGTGCAGCGCGAGGCCATCGACATCCCGCGCAACGAGCAACACATCGGAGCCGAAAGGCGCGATTTGTCCTGCGACAAATATTTCTTCGCCCGCGACAGCGGCGCCGGAAGAGAAATGCCGTTTCTCGTAGAACTCGCGGTAGTTCGGCAGATAGACCTTCGGCGTCACCGCCAGCGCCTCGCCGTGACGAATGGCGATGGCGCAATTATACAGGCGGCCCCGGTGGCGCAGGGGCGCGCCCACCACGATCAGCGGATGCAACGCGCGCGACGCCTCGACAAGATCGCTCAGCGCCTGCTCCACGGCGGCGAGCAAAGCCTCCTGATGCAACAGATCGTCTATGGCGTAGGCGGAAAGACCAAGCTCCGGAAAAAGGACCAGTGAGGCGCCTTGCTCATCTGCGGCGCGCGCCAGTTCCAGCGTCTGGGCGAGGTTAAACGTCGGATCGGCGACCCGCACGCGCGGCACGGCCACCGCTGCTCGAATAAATCCATGGGTGTGTAGATTGAAAAACGGATGGGTCATGACGCCATTATAGGACGTCCGGGTCCCGAACCGGAACCATGTCCCGAAAGCAAAAAGGCGGGGTCGCCCCCGCCTTTTTCAAATTGTCATGAACTCGTCGTTCTCAATGCGCCAGAATGGCGAGCAGCAGAAGCGCGACGATGTTGGTGATCTTGATAGCCGGGTTCACAGCCGGGCCGGCGGTGTCCTTGTAGGGATCGCCGACGGTGTCACCGGTCACGGAAGCCTTGTGGGCCTCTGAACCCTTGAGATGCTTCACGCCATCCTTGTCGACGAAGCCGTCTTCGAAGGACTTCTTGGCGTTGTCCCAAGCGCCGCCGCCCGAGGTCATCGAGATGGCGACAAACAGACCATTGACGATAACGCCCAGCAGCAAGGCGCCCAGCGCGGCAAAGGCGTTGGCCTTACCGCCGAAGATCCAGGCTACGACGAAGACGACGATCGGCGCCAGCACCGGCAGCAGCGACGGCACGATCATTTCCTTGATCGCCGCCTGCGTCAGCATGTCGACGGCCCGGCCATAATCCGGACGGTCGGCGCCAGTCATGATGCCGGGCTTTTCCTTAAACTGACGACGCACCTCTTCGACGACCGAACCGGCGGCGCGGCCGACGGCCGTCATGGCGATGCCGCCAAACAGGTAGGGGATGAGGCCGCCAAAGATCAAACCGGCGACGACATAGGGGTTGGAGAGATCAAAGTCGACCTTGCCCATGCCCTGGAAGAAAGGCGTTCCCGACTCGGCAAAGTGCTTCAGATCGTTGGTGTAGGCGGCGAACAAGACCAGCGCGCCAAGACCGGCCGAACCGATAGCGTAGCCCTTCGTCACCGCCTTGGTGGTGTTGCCGACTGCGTCGAGCGCGTCTGTCGATTGACGCACTTCCTTCGGTAGACCGGCCATTTCGGCGATGCCGCCGGCGTTGTCGGTGACAGGACCGAAAGCGTCAAGCGCCACGATCATGCCGGCGAGGCCGAGCATGGTCGTCACGGCAATGGCCGTGCCGTAGAGGCCGCCAAGTTCGTAGGTGAAGATGATGCCGAGAACGATCACCAGCGCCGGCGCAGCAGTCGATTCCAGCGAGACCGCGAGGCCCTGAATGACATTGGTGCCGTGTCCGGTCACGGACGCCTGGGCGATTGACACCACCGGGCGCTTGCCCGTGGCGGTGTAATACTCGGTGATGTAAACGATGGCGCCTGTGACGATCAGACCGACAAGGCCGGAAAGGAAAAGGCCATAGCCATGGATGGCCTCGCCATTGACCTTGCCAATCTCGCCGAAACCGACAGTGAAGAGCGTGGCGAGGAACAGGCCGGCAATCGACAGGACGCCGGTGGCGATCAGGCCCTTGTAAAGGGCGTCCATGATCGAGTCGTTCTTCAGCCCGATCTTGTCGAACCAGGGCGCGGCGATCTTGCCCCACGGGCTCTCGTCGGCGCCGAGTTTAACGAAATAGGTGCCTGCGATGGAGGTCAGGATGGAGAAACCGCCAATCGCCAGCGGATAGATCATGGCGTTGGACAGGCCTTCCTGACCGGCAAAGAAGATCGACGCCAGAACCATGGTGGCGACAACCGTCACGGCATAGGTCTCGAACAGATCGGCCGCCATGCCGGCGCAATCGCCGACGTTATCGCCGACGTTATCGGCGATGGTCGCCGGATTGCGCGGATCATCCTCGGGAATGCCCGCCTCAACCTTGCCGACGAGGTCGGCGCCGACGTCGGCGCCCTTGGTGAAGATGCCGCCGCCCAGACGCGCGAAGATCGAAATCAGCGAGGCGCCGAAACCGAGGCCGACCAGGGAGTCGACGACAGTGCGATCAGACGGGGCAAAGCCGCCGCCCCAGGTGAGCGCGGCGTAATAAACGGCAACGCCCAGCAACGCCAGACCCGCAACGAGGAGACCTGTGATCGCGCCGGCCTTGAAGGCGATGTCAAGACCGCTGGCGACTGACTTCGTCGCCGCCTGGGCGGTGCGAACATTGGCGCGAACCGAAACGTTCATGCCGATATAGCCGGCCGCGCCGGAAAGCGCAGCGCCGATCAGGAAGCCGAAGGCGACGCCCCATCCCAGAAGGACGGCCAGCACGACGAAGATCACGCCGCCGACATAGGCGATGGTTTTATATTGACGATTGAGATAGGCCTGCGCGCCCTCGGCGACGGCGCCGGAAATCTCCTGCATGCGCTCCGTGCCGGGATCGGCGGCAAGCAATTCCTTGGCGGTGACAACGCCATAGACAACGGACATCAGTCCGAAGACGATTGTAAGAAACAGGATCATAACAAGTTCGCCTTTTGATCGGGGCCGGGGCGGCCAAAGCGCGGCGCGATGGATATCGCTGGACGGAAACGCGGAGCCGCCGCGCCGAACGAATCGGGCGGGCCCCAGCAAATTCCCCGGCGGTTTGTGCCAGAAAGCCGCCGGCCCGGCAATGGCGACGGCGGCTCAAAAATCAGAAATGGGCGAAGGAAAGCCTCGCCGCCCGATGAGATCCCGCCGGCCAACCATCAAGGATCGGTGGGTCGTCCCCAGCGACGATCTCGCCAATGCGCGCAACTCCGGCCGGCGGCGAAAAACCGGGGCCGGCTGTGAACAGGATTTCGTAATCGTCTCCGCCGGTTAGTGCGGTTTCCAGCAAGGTCTGGTCTCCGGAGATCATCGCGCGACCCGCTGCCGAGAATGGGACGCGGGCGATCTCGACCCGCGCCGAAACGCCAGAGGTCCGGGTCAATTTGACCAGATCGCCCGCCAATCCGTCCGACACATCCATCGCCGATTTGGCCTCGCCGCGCAGCAGATCGACGAGATCGAGCCGGGGTTGCGGCAGCAGATAGCGCGTGAGCAGGGCGTCGCGTTGGTCGACGGACAAATGCGCCGCCGTCGAGGGATCGCGTCTCAACAAGAGACCAAGGGCCGCGTCGCCGATCGCGCCGGAGACATACAGGCCATCCCCGGGCTGTGCGCCGGCGCGTGAAACGAAGCGCGGCGCGGCTCCCATGGCGGTGATAGCGATGGTCAACGGTCCCGGCGTCGCTGATGTGTCGCCGCCAAGCAAGGGCGCGCGAAAATCCCTGGCGTCTTCGCCCAACCCTTGCGCAAAGGCCGCCAGCCACTCGTTGGTCCACTCCGGCGGCAGGGCGATCGAGAGCAGAAAACCGCATGGCGTGGCCGCCTTGGCGGCGAGATCGGAGAGATTGACCCTCAAGGCCTTTTTCGCGATCAGCGACGGCGGATCGTCGGGGAAGAAATGCACTCCCGCGACCAGCATGTCAGTGGTGACGGCGAGCGGTTCGACTTGCGGCGGCAGCAGCGCGGCGTCATCCTTCAGACCCAGCGCCGCCGCGCCGGCCAGCGGCGCAAACAGGGTCGCGATCAGCTCATCTTCGCTATAACGGCCCGTCATTGGCGGTTCCGTATCCCGGCGCGGTCACGACAGCCCGGCGGCCCGCTCCTCGCGCGCAATTTTGTCCAGCACGGCGTTGACCATGCCAGACTCGGTCGGTCCAAAGAAGGCCCCGGCGACATCGACATATTCCTTGATGACGACGCGCGGCGGCACATCCATGCGCGCCCGCAACTCATAGGTTCCGGCCCGCAGCACGGCGCGCATCACCGCCTCGACCCGCGCCAGAGGCCAACCGCCGGATAAAGCATGATCAATCTGACGATCGATCGCCAGCTGATCGGTCAGCACGCCCTGCACCACATCGCGAAAGAAGGCTGGCTCCGCCGGCTTGTATTGATCGCCCTCGATCTCGCGCCCCATCCAGTGGGTTTCGAATTCGGCGAAAACTTCATTAACGCCCTTGCCGGCGACTTCCATCTGATAGAGCGCCTGCACAATGGCGAGACGCGCTGCGGAACGCTTGTCGATGCTCACGCAAGACCTCGCTTGAGAGCGACGAGCGTCAACGCCGCCAGCGCCGCCTCGCCGCCCTTGTCGCCCTGTAGGATATCGCAGCGAATTTTCGCCTGCGTTTCGTTTTCCACGGTCAAAATCCCGTTGCCCAGGGGCAAGGCGCGCATGACCGAGATGTCCATCAGCGCGCGGGCGCTGACGTCGCTGACGATTTCGAAATGATAGGTGTCGCCGCGCACTACGCAGCCCAGGGCGACCACCCCGTCATATGGCGCGCCGGCCCTCTCCGCGGCATCGAGCGCGATCACTGTCGCAGCGGGAATTTCAAGCGAGCCCGGAACCTCAATAACAGTGGCGCGCGCGCCAGCAGCCTCAATCGCCGCCAGCGCGCCTGTGCGCAAGCAATCAACGATAGGGGCATTGAAGCGGGCTGTGACGACAAGCAGATGCGCGCCCGTCGCTCGAACCGTTTCGCCCGACTTTTCCGCAATGCCCGCCATCCGATACTCCTCGGGCGAGGGATACACATTTTTCGATGCGGCGACCATGAAAAAGAAAGAATTGTATTAAATCATTTCTCGAGCCAGCTTGCGACGCTTGACGGACTCAGCGCGTTTCGCTCAGCCGCGCGGCGTATCGCGCCATTAAATCGACTTCAAGATTGAGCGCGTCTGCGGTTTTACGGTCGCCAAGAGTGGTCATTGCGAGCGTGTGCGGAATGAGCAGGATCGAGAATCTATTCTCCTCGACCGTGTTCACCGTCAACGAAACGCCATCGAGCGCGACAGAACCTTTCTGCGCGACAAAACGCGCCAGCGCCCAGGGCGTCTCGATCAAGAAACGCGTCATGCCATCGAAATCCTCACGCGAAACGATCGTCGAGAAGCCATCGACATGGCCTGTCACAATATGACCGCCAAGTTCGTCACCGATTTTCAGCGCACGCTCAAGGTTGATTCGCGTTCCGTCGCGCCAGGCGCCTGCCGTCGTCAGTCGCAACGTCTCGGCGCCGACATCGACATCGAAAATTGTCCGTCCCTCGGCTGACGCGACCGCGACCACGGTGAGACAGGCGCCATTGCAGGCGATCGAGGCGCCAAGCGCGATGCTCTCCGCCGCGTAACTGCAGGCGATGCGCAGACGCCGAAGTTCGCCCCGGGTTTCGACCGATACGACCTCGCCGATATCCGTGACAATGCCGGTGAACATTTTGCGTCCCTTTTCATTGAACGTGGAGACGAAAGCTAGGCGGCTTTAATGTAATGCGTCATCTCATCGGCGCCGAGGCGACGCGTCTCGAACAGGCGATAACGATGTTCGTCAGCAAGCGCCACGCGGACAGCAGGCGTCAGCGCCTGCTTGCCCGGTCGTCCCAACGGTTTAACCCCGCGATGCAGGATCACTTCGTCGGCGTAGCCATGCGCGATCAGGCTCTCGGCTACCGCTGGACCGCCTTCGCAGAATACGCGCGCGACGCCCCGGTCAGCGAGCAGACGCAGGACGGCGAGGATGTCGAGTCGACCATCGATTGTCGGCGCCCGCGCTACCTCGGCGCCGGTGGCGTCCATAAAACGCTGCGCGGCGGCGTCCGTAATCCCCTCACCGGCAATAACAAGCAGCGGGACCTCGCGCGCGGTCGCCGCAAGTCGCGAGCGCGGCGAGAGGGTCAATTTTGCGTCGAGAACGACGCGCAGGCGCTTCTCGCCTTCCAGTCCGGGCAGGCGTATGGTCATCAGAGGGTCATCTTCGCGCGCAGTGCCGGCGCCGATCATGATCGCATCGTGCAGCCAGCGCTGAACATGGGTAAAAGTGTCGGCGACTGCGCCGGTAATGCGCAGACGCGGATCATAGACGGCGCCAGCGGCGTAGCCGTCCGGCGTCATGGCCAGTTTGAGCGTCACCAGCGGCCGACCGTGGGTCACCCGCAGAATATGGCCCATGTGATCAACGCGCGCCTCAGCGGCGCCGGGACCGACACAAACCGCAACGCCGGCGGCGCGCAGAAACGCATGCCCCTGACCTGACACCTCGGGATTGGGATCCTCCAGCGCCGAAACAACCCGCGACACGCCTGCGGCGACAATCGCCTCCACGCATGGCGGAGTCGCGCCGTGGTGCGAACAGGGCTCCAGGGTCACATAAAGCGTTGCGCCGCGCGCGGAGTCGCCTGCCGCTTCGATAGCCATGGCTTCCGCATGCGGGCGCCCGCCCGGGGCGGTCCAGCCGCGCGCGATAACGACTCCCTCGCGCACCAGCAACGCGCCGACAGCGGGATTGGGGGCTGCGCGTCCAAGATTGCGCCGGCCCAACGCCAGCGCCGCAGACATGAAAGCGTTATCCTTCAGGACGTCATCGTCCGGCGGCGTGACCACACTGGTGTGTTTCATGGGTCTTCCACGTCGCCCGTTGCATCGTCGCCATTCTCCAGTTCGTCGATCAGCGCGTTGAAATCTCGCGCCTCGGTGAAATCCCGATAGACCGAAGCGAAGCGGACATAGGCTACCGCATCCAGCGACCGCAGGCCCTCGATCACCAGTTCGCCGATGCGCCGGCTGTCGATCTCCGGTTCGCCCAAACTTTCGAGTTGACGAACGACGCCGGAAATCATGCGATCGACGCGTTCGGGATCGACCGGCCGCTTGCGGATGGCGATCTCAACCGAACGGGCCAGTTTTTCGCGATCAAAGGGCGTGCGACGACCGGATTTTTTGACGACCAGGATCTCGCGCAGTTGTACGCGTTCAAAGGTCGTGAAACGACCGCCGCAGGCCGGACAGACTCGTCGCCGACGGATGGACGACGAGTCCTCGGCCGGACGCGAGTCTTTCACCTGAGTGTCTGAAGAGGCGCAATAGGGACAGCGCATCGGATCGCGTGGGTCAGGCCTGTTGTGACAGCGGCCCGCCCCTCACAAGGAAGGCGGGCCGCCCAATGATTGAGACGTTCGTTATAGGTTGGCGGCAGTCGATCAGTAGATCGGGAACTTCGCCGTCAGGACGTGAACCTTTTCCTTAACCGCCGCCTCGGTCGCCGAATTGCCTTCCTCGCCTTTGCTGGAAAGCCCATCGAGCACCTCGACGATCAAGCCGCCAACCTGCTTGAACTCCTCGACGCCGAAACCGCGCGAGGTCGCCGCCGGCGTGCCAAGACGAATGCCGGAGGTAACGAAGGGCTTTTCCGGATCGAAGGGGATGCCGTTCTTGTTGCAGGTGATGTGGGCGCGGCCGAGCGCGGCCTCCGCCGCCTTGCCGGTGACTTTCTTCGGCCGCAGATCAACCAGCATGAGGTGGTTTTCGGTGCCGCCGGAGACGATGGCGAGACCGGCGTCGACCAGGGTTTTGGCCAGCGTCTGGGCGTTGTCCTTGACGCGCTGCTGATAGGCCTTGAACTCAGGCGTCAGAGCCTCGCCGAAAGCCACAGCCTTAGCCGCGATCACATGCATCAGCGGGCCGCCCTGGAGACCGGGGAAAACCGCTGAATTCAGCTTCTTGCCGAGTTCCTCGTCGTTGGCGAGGATCATGCCGCCGCGCGGTCCGCGCAGCGTCTTGTGAGTCGTGGTGGTGACGACATGCGCGTGCGGGAATGGCGAGGGATGCAGTCCGGCGGCGACGAGGCCGGCGAAATGGGCCATATCAACCATCAGATAGGCGCCGACGCTATCGGCGATGCGACGAAAAGCTTCGAAATCCCAGATGCGCGAATAGCCCGATCCGCCGGCGATGATCAGCTTCGGCTTATGCTCCTTGGCCAGGCGCTCGACCTGTTCCATATCGATGCGATGGTCGTCCTGACGCACCGTATAGGCGATCGGCTTGAACCAGCGGCCGGAGACGTTCACCGGCGAACCGTGGGTGAGATGGCCGCCGGCGGCCAGATCGAGGCCCATATAGGTATCGCCAGGCTGCAAAAGCGCCAGAAACACCGCCTGATTGGCCTGAGAGCCGGAGTTCGGCTGGACGTTGGCGTAAGCGCATCCAAACAGCTGCTTGGCGCGGTCGATCGCCAGATTCTCGGCGATATCGACATACTGGCAGCCGCCGTAATAGCGCTTGCCCGGATAGCCCTCGGCATACTTGTTGGTCAGCACCGAGCCCTGCGTTTCCATAACCGCTTTCGAAACGATGTTCTCCGAAGCGATAAGTTCGATCTCGTGGCGCTGACGGCCCAGCTCCAGTTCAATCGCCCTGGCGACTTCGGGATCGGACTGCGTGACGGAAGTTGTGAAGAAACCGGACTGGCTCATAGATTGCCCTCTGGATTGTCTCTCGCGCACGAGGCGCGAATATTCCCGGATCTCCCGCGCCGGGCGGCGAGGCCGGATGTTTTTGAACGTCAGCTAACCGCGATTCGTCCTGTTTATCACAGCAGGTCCGGGCGGCGTCCGCCGCGCGCAGGGACGAAACCGACGTGAAGCAATCGCTTATCATCCCGGCCGGACGATGGGAAGGGCTTGAACCGCGCCTGCGGCGATTGGCGCCACGCCGGGCGGGATCGCCGCCGCCACGCGTTAGCGGCAGCCGCCGTGGAGCCTGTAAGGCAAGCGCCTCCAGGCGAGGATCGATGACCATGGAAAGACATTGTCGCTCATACCGTCGGAGCCCTTGCCGTCGCGCGCCATGGTCTGGCGCAACCCCTGCGACCGATTGACAAGTTCGATGTTGCCCGGGCGAACGCGGGCCGAAACGAAGAAGCGATGAACCTGTTTCTCCACCGCCCGCGTCAGCGTCAGCCGCCGCCCGCCGGTCTGGTAAACCGTGTTCACGAAGGGCTCGGTGTAAAAGCAGGTTATGGTCTCGGCGCGCGCGGCGTCGGAAAAGAAGAGGGCGGGGATTAGGCTTAGGGCGATTAGCGACGCGAGAACGATGCGCATGGACGAGGATTCCTTCTTTTCACACATCCTGCAAACCAGCCATGCGAGATATGCTTCGCATGGAGGTTGGAGAAATGACTGGCGGGATAAGTTATCTTCGACTGCGTCTGCGCGATAGCAAATCGCCTGATTGGGCGTCGTAAGTCAGTTCGATCTCACGACCCTCGGGCGTCCGTAATTCAACCTCGTAAATCCATTTGCCGCGTTCGCGTTCGAGTTCGATTTCGGTGACGGTTACCGTCGCCCTCTCGCGCGCGAGAGAGAGAATGTCCTCCATCGACACCAGGCCATCAGCCGGCGCGCCACCGAGCATGTCAAAAATCTCATTCGCCTGCGCGGGCGTTAAGATGAAAAAAGCCGTTAGCTGCGCGGCGACGGCGATAACGAAAAACGACTTTCTCATTTTTCCGACTCCTCCGTTTTTTCATCCATTCGCCAACGCTGGCCTGTCACGCCGCGCTTTTCTGATAATCCTTCACATCGGTGAATACGATCTCCGGATTGCGTTCAGAATCGTAATTCAACTGAAAAGCCGATGTCGACATGAACACTGGCGCGCCGTCGAGATCGTCGGCGATGCTGGAGCCATGCGAGTCGATGAAGGCTTTGAGTTTCAGAGGATCTTTCGAATTGATCCAGCGGCAAACCGTGAATCGCGATTGTTCGTAGCGCGTTTGCAGGCCATATTCGGCCTCAAGCCGCGTCGCCAGCACATCGAGCTGCAGCGCGCCGACGACGCCGACGATGGCGCCGGAGCCATCATGCGGCGTGAACACCTGCACGACGCCCTCCTCGGCGAGCTGTTGTAGCGCCTCGCGCAGTTTCTTGGCCTTCATTGCGTCCGAGATCAGAATGCGGCGCAGGATTTCCGGCGCAAAACTCGGCACGCCGCGAAACACCAGCTCCTCGCCCTCCGTCAGCGTATCGCCGATGCGCAGCGCGCCATGGTTGGGCAGACCGACGACATCGCCGGCGAAGGCCTCGTCGGCAATGGAGCGGTCGCGCGCGAAGAAGAATTGCGGCGCGTTGAGCGGAATGCTTTTGCCCGTGCGCGCCAGCCGCGCCTTCATGCCGCGCGTCAGCTTGCCGGAGCACACGCGCATAAAGGCGATGCGGTCGCGATGATTGGGGTCCATATTCGCCTGAATCTTGAATACGAAGCCGGTCATCTTCGGTTCGTTCGCCTCGACCATGCGCTTGTCGGCGGCCTGGGCGCGCGGGCTTGGGGCGTATTCGGCCATGGCGTCGATCAGATCGCGTACGCCGAAGTTGCGCAAGGCGCTGCCGAAAAACACAGGCGTCAGATGGCCTTCCCGAAAGGCGGCAAGATCGAAGGGCTTGCTGCCTTCGGCCGCCAGCATCGCCTCCTCGCGCCAGGCGTCCGCGCCATTCGGCAAGAGCGTGTCGAAGATCGGATCGTCGAGCCCCTTTGTCTCGATCAGTTCGTCGTCCTTATCAATGCGGCGAATGGTTCTGGAGGCGAAGCGGTAAGTGCCGGCGAAATTCTTGCCGCCGCCGATCGGCCAGGTGATCGGGGTTGTATCGAGCGCCAGGGTCTTTTCGATTTCGTCGAGCAGATCGAAGGGATCGCGGGTCTCGCGGTCGAGCTTGTTGACGAAGGTGACGATGGGAATATCGCGCAGGCGACAGACCTCGAAGAGTTTGCGTGTGCGCGCCTCGATACCCTTGGCGGCGTCGATCACCATCACCGCCGCGTCGACGGCCGAGAGCGTGCGATAAGTGTCCTCGGAGAAGTCCTCGTGGCCGGGCGTATCGAGCAGATTGAAGACGCAATCGGCGTATTCGAAGGTCATCACCGAGGTGACGACCGAAATGCCGCGCTCGCGCTCGATGCTCATCCAGTCGGACCGGGTCTGCTGGGCGTTGCGCTTGGCCTTCACCGCGCCGGCGAGCTGGATCGCGCCGCCGAAGAGGAGCAGTTTTTCGGTGAGCGTGGTCTTACCGGCGTCGGGATGCGAGATGATCGCGAAAGTGCGGCGGCGGGAAACTGGATCGCTTTTGGCGGGGATAGTCACAAAATTCGGTTCCTGACGAGCGCGACGGGCGCGCATTTGGGTAGGATCCCCTAAACCGCTATTGCGGACGGGCCACAACCGGAGCGGGTTTGCAGGGGTCCCGGGCGCCTTGGGTAACGGTCGGGAAGTTCTCCTGCAAGTTTTCTTGCAAGTTTTCTTGCAAGTTTTCTCAAGAACAAATGGGAAATTCTGCGCGCTGGACAGTTACCGGAGCGGCAATTTTCATCGCGACAGGCGCCTCGACGTATCAGGGGCGTTTGACCATTTCCCGAAGGCGTGTTTACATTTGAGCGTTCTGAGGGAGGACAGCATGAAAAAATCGCAAGGCAGCGTTATCGCCATCGCATTTTCCGCCGCAATTCTGGCCACGGGGCCGGCGGAGGCTTTAACGCTCGGCTTTTGTCCCAGACCGACCCCCGCGCCAGCATGCGCGAAGGGATGGAAACCGGTCTGCACATCGTTGCGCGCTTGTCGGAGCAATACGGGCGAAGTGAAACGCGTCTGCAAGAGCTGGAGATGCATACGCGTATTCAGTCGTTGACTTTGGTCGAAAAAACCGACCTCGAGTAATCATTTTGGCAAATCAGGTTTCATCTGACGGGGGGTTATCTGAAATCCCCCGCCAGAGCGAGACGCGTCGCCTCCGACATCACCGCCATGTGATTATAGGCGGGATGCGATAGGCCAATGATGACGCGCCCATTTGGTTCGCTGAAAGCTTTCGCCTGCGCGTCGGTGAAATGGAAATGCACGAACTGAACCGAACTCGCCTTGCCCTCGGCGCTTGTGCGATCCTGATCGGCCTCCGGCTTGCCAAGAATTCGCTCGCCGGCGACCTCGATAAAAGCGGTCTCCTCGACGCCGCCCAATTGCGCGAGCACACGGGCCCGGCGTAGCGGATCGTCGATCTCGATCATGAAAGTTGCGACAAGTTCGCGGCCTTTGGGGACAAGCGGATTATAGGCGGCGAGTTCGTCGACGATCTGCTCCGCGCCGCCCTTCTCGATATGCAGCATTTCCTGCACCTGAAGCCACATCGTCTCGAAGCTTTCGAAATAGAAGGTCACATAGGGACCGACCTCAATACGTCGATGGCGCTTGATCGCCGTGATTCGACGACGATGCTCGGCGCGATCCCTGGCGTATTCCGTCCACGGCAAAATATCAGCGGGGGTCAGTTCGGGACGATGCGTCATGTTGAGCCTCTTCGCTGCGGCGACCGGTAAGTGCGGCGCACGCGCCGGTCAATTGTCTAGCTTTTATCGTCGAAGCCGTAAGCGCGCGCCATCAGCACGATCGGATGCGCAACACGCTCGGGTTTTGGCGTCTCTGAAACGAGTTGACCGATTTCCTGTTCGATATGGATGCCGGCGAGCGGACATTCAGAGACGACATGTTTCTTGCCGGCGGCGTTGAGCTGGCGAGCCGCCGGTTTGCCGATCTTCATCGCGGTTTCGAAATGGCCTTTCTTGTATCCCCAGGCGCCGCCATGCCCGGAACAACGCTCGACGACGTCGACATCGGCGTGCGGGATCAGATTCAGCAACTCCGCGCCCTTCTGACCAATATTTTGCGCGCGCGAGTGGCAAGACACATGAAAAGCGACGCCGCCCTCAACCGGCGTCATGCCCTCGGCGAGGCCCTCCTTGCGGGCGATATCGACAACATATTCGGAAAGATCGAAGGTCGCCCTGGACAGTTTCCTGACGCTCTCATCTTCGGGCAGAATCAGAGGCCATTCGAATTTAAGCATCAATGCGCAGGACGGCACCGGCGCGACGATGTCATAGCCCTCGTCAATCAAGGGAGCGAAAGCGGCTGCGACCTTTCGGGCCGCCTCGGCGACCTCGCCGATCAGCCCTTGTTCGAGTTTTGGCATGCCGCAACAATGCGGGTTCAAGACCTTTGTCTCGACGCCATTGGCTGCCAACACGTGGAGCGCCGCCATGCCGATAGAGGAATCGTTATAATCGCCATAGCACGTGGCGTAGAGCGCCACCTTGCGCGCCTTCGCGGGCGATTGCGCATTGCGCGTCGGCGGATGGGCTGCGGCGCGCGCCTCCAAAGTTTGCGACGCATAGGTTGGCAACTCGGCGTTACGATCAATACCGGCTGTCTTTTCGATCAGGCCGCGCATGGTTTTGTTGTCGAGGCGCGTCGCCCAATTTGCTGCGCCGGCGATCAGCGTCGCAAGTTTGCCGTTGCGGTCTGTTTCGGTGAGTTGCCGATCAGCGGCGGGCACACCCTGTTTTTTCGCTTCGACAGCCCGGTAGCGCAGCATCAGATGCGGAAAATCAAGATTGAATTCATGCGGCGGCACATAGGGACACTTCGTCAGGAAGCACATGTCGCACAGTGTGCAGGCGTCGACGACCGTCTTGAAATCGGCGCTGGCGACGGTATCGAGTTCGCCGCTCTTCGATTCATCGACAAGATCGAACAGACGCGGAAAGGAGTCGCAGAGGTTAAAGCAGCGGCGGCAGCCGTGGCAGATATCGAAAACGCGCCGCAACTCGGCGTCAAGCCTGGCTTCGTCGTAAAACTCCGGATTTTGCCAGTCGAGCGGATGCCGGATCGGCGCTTCGAGACTGCCTTCTCTCATCGTAACCTGCCGCAAATGATGCGCGAAGCAGCCGCGCAGTGCGTCCGGCGCCCGCGGCGCCGGACCATGATCGTCATCGAAACAGTATAACTTACTTCAGCTCGTCGAGCGCGCGCTGGAAGCGGCCGGCGTGCGAACGCTCGGCCTTGGCCAGCGTCTCGAACCAGTCGGCGATTTCCTCAAAGCCTTCTTCACGGGCCGAACGCGCCATGCCCGGATACATATCGGTGTATTCGTGCGTCTCACCGGCGACGGCGGCCTTCAGATTGTCAGCGGTCTTGCCGATCGGCAGGCCGGTCGCCGGATCGCCAACGCCCTCCAGAAATTCGAGATGGCCATGGGCGTGGCCGGTTTCGCCTTCCGCCGTGGAACGGAATACGGCGGCGACGTCGTTATAGCCTTCGACGTCAGCCTTTTGAGCGAAATATAGATAGCGGCGATTCGCCTGCGACTCTCCCGCGAACGCGGCCTTGAGATTCGCCTCGGTTTTGCTGCCCTTCAGCGTAGCCATTGATGCCTCCAGAAAAAACGATACCGTCGGGAGCGCAACTGCCCTTCCCGTCCGGTCTTCCTTAGAATAATTCAAAACTAGCCGGCGTCCAGTCGTCGGGATCATTTTTCTGTCGATGACGCCGGCGCCGCGCTGACGGCAACGAAGATAAATAGTCCATAAAAAACAGAAATATGGAAGTTGCGGCATGATCGACCGCTATGAAAATTTCGCCGCCCTCGCCGCGCAGGAGACGGAGGGGATCCATTACCGTGTCCTGGCCATTCGGCGTGACTCGCCAGTCTTGATCATGGCTCCGCATGGCGGCTTCATCGAGCCCGGGACCCATCTCGTCGCCGGCTACCTCGCCGGGGAGCGTCACTCCTGTTACGTCTTTGAGTCGCTCGAACCACGGGCGCGTGGCCAGGGGATGCACATCGCCTCGCGACGGTTTGACGAGCCGCAGGCGCTGGCGCTGGTCGCGGGCGCCGACATTGTGGTCACCGTTCATGGCCGTAAGGACAAGGATGACGCCTGGGCCGCCTGGGTCGGCGGCCGACACGATTCGTTGCGCGACGCCATCGCCGCCGCGCTTGGCGAAGCAGGTCTGGTAGCAAAGGCTGTCGGCGACGGCCATCCGCTATCAGGGCGCGACGTCGATAATATCTGCAATCGCGGCCGCGCCGGAGCCGGCGTCCAGCTTGAATTGCCGGCGAGGCTGCGCCAGGCGCTGGTGCGGGAGATCGAAACGCGCGAGGCGTTCGTCAGCGCCATCCATGGCGCGCTGGCGCGGCATGATCTTGCTCAGGATTGGAGTCATTGACGCAATTGCGTCGCCCGCCTCGGACGCAATTGCGTCGCCCGCCTCGATCAATGTTATGGATGATTAGCTATATCGCCCGGCTTAGGAAAGAACGGACCAATGGTGTTCAAGCGCACGTCCCGGAATATGTCTGAACTTGAGCGAGGCTATCATCTGCTGCGAATCTCAGCCAGCCAAAACATCAACAGCATCGCCGACAGCGTTTTGCACGACATGGCCGTGCTCGACTCCAAAAGCGCGGCGCTGCTGCAATTCATCTCAGTCGTGCTTGCCGCGCTGACCTTCGGGCTGGGCCTCGTAGAGGCCTCTGCCCCCTACGCGCACTACATTCGTGCGGCGATCCTTGTATATATCGCCTGCTTCGCCCTGGCGGCGTGGATTGACATGCGTTGTCTGTTCGTCATGTCTCCGGGAGATATGGTCCAATGCGGAAGCGTCCCGGATTACGAGGCGGCTCTGCTGGCCGAAATCGCAAAGCGACACAGAAATTACCACATGGCCCTGCATCTGTCGCTCAACAGTTTCATTCTGCTGATGCCGTTCCTGCTGATCTGGATGCTGCTTGCGGCTCGGGCGTCCAGCCTGTTCGCCTGAGGCGTTTCAGGCGTCGCGACGCTTTTTCCCCTCAAAGGGATTTTCGCCTGATTTTTTTGATATGCGAAGCGGCACGCCCGGCAGGTCAAAGGCCTTGCGCAAACCGTTGATCAGGTAGCGCTCATAACTCGTCGGCAATTCGTCGAGCTGATTGCCAAACAAAACGAAATGCGGCGGCCGTGATTTCGGCTGGGTGATGTAGCGGATCTTGATGCGGCGTCCCGCCACCGCCGGCGGCGGCGACTGCTCCAGCGTGGACGACAGCCAGCGATTGAGCCGTCCGGTTGCGATGCGTTTGTTCCAGACGACATGCGTTGCGACGATGGCCTGCATCAGCCCTTCCAGCCCCTGCCCGGTCGCGCCGGATACGGGCGCGACAGGACATCCGCGCACCTGAGGCAACAGACGCTCCGCCTCTTCACGCAGACGTGTCAGCGTTGCGCCCTTATCCTCGATCAAATCCCATTTACCGAGCGCAATAACAAACGCGCGCCCCTCGCGCGCGGCCAGGTCGGCGATAGTCAGGTCCTGCTTCTCGAATGGAATGGTCGAATCGACCAGTAGAACCACGACTTCGGAAAAACGAACGGCGCGCAAAGCGTCGGCTGCGGAGAGCTTCTCAAGCTTGTCGACAACGCGGGCGCGTTTGCGCAGGCCGGCGGTGTCAAAGAGTTTGAGCTTTCGATCGCGCCAGAGGAAATCGACGCCGATCGAGTCGCGGGTAATTCCCGCCTCCGGTCCGGTCAGCAGTCGCTCTTCACCCAGAATTCGATTGATCAGCGTCGATTTACCGGCGTTAGGCCGACCGACCACGGTGATACGCAGCGGCTTGCTGACATCGAGATCGCTGCCATCCTCCTCGTCGTCGAAGACGGCCATTGGACCTTCGTCTTCTTCGTCCGAGGGCTCTGCGGTTTGCTCCGGCAATGCCTCGCGCAAGGCGTCGTAGAGAGAACTCATGCCTTCGCCATGCTCGGCGGAGAGCGGGGTTGGATCGCCTAGCCCGAGCGAGAACCCCTCCAGCGCACCGGCCTCTCCAACCTTGCCCTCCGCCTTGTTGGCGATGAGGATCACAGGCTTGCCGGCCCGACGCACAAGGTCGGCGAAATATTTGTCCTCCGGCGTCACGCCGACTCTGGCGTCAAAGACGAACAGCACGGCGTCGGCGGATAGGATCGCGTTTTCGGTCTGTGCGCGCATCCGACCCTCCAGCGTGACGCTGTCGCCTGCCTCCAGACCAGCGGTGTCGATGATGGTGAAGCGCAAATCGGCAAGCCGCGCCGCTCCCTCGTGACGGTCGCGCGTGACGCCGGGACGATCATCCACCAGCGCCAGCTTCTTGCCGGTCAGACGATTAAACAGCGTCGACTTGCCGACATTCGGTCGACCGATGATCGCCAGGGAAAACGTCATGATCCTGCATATCCGGCGCGAAGTGGAACACGCCATCGGTATTTGAAAAGTCCAGCGATCGTGCTGATCGTCGTAACGCCTATTTGGTCTCGAATGGCGCCGGTCCGGCTGATTTATCGTTTGGATTTTCCGGCTCGATCACAGGCGTCACCTGGATATTGCCGCCATCGGCGGCGGCGCCCGCCGGAGCGGCTGAAGTCTTTTTGGGACCGCGCCTTGCATGCAGCAGACCGCGATAGGCGGCGGCGCGCTGACGCATCGATTGCGGGGCGTCGTTGTTGGCGAGAACCTGATCGAAAACCCGCTCGGCCTCATCGTAATCGTCATTGGCCAGCGCGTCGAGACCGTTCCACTCCTGCGCCGAAAAACGGAAAACGCCGTCCGAGGTCATCATCGGTCCGAGCGCCCGCTCCAGCTTCTCGCGGTCGCCGCGCTCCAGAATCAGCAGAGCCGCGCGGAGCAGGGCGACTTGCTGGGTGATTTTATCGACTCCGGCGTCCTCGGCGATTGCATTGAGTTCGGTGAGAGCCTGTGCGCGGTCGGGGCGGGCTTCGGCGGCGCGAACGCGGGCCAGCGCCGCATAGCCGGGCGGCGCGTCTTTGGCGATCGCGTCAAAGGCTGCGGCGGCTTCAGCAGACTTCCCGGCGCCGGCGAGCGCAACAGCGGCTTCGAATCGGGCGTTGGCCGACTCGGCCGCCTGGCGATGCTTGTTCTGGTAGTAGCTCCAGGCGCCGGTCGCCAGGACAATGAGAAAGGCGATCACGAACACCGGGGTCTGATAGCGCTTCCACAGATCAGCGGCTTTGTCCCGGCGGACGTCTTCGTCAACTTCCTGAAAAATATCCGACATCGTAACGCGACCCCTATGCTCGCTTCCCTACTGCGGCGAATGGCCAAAAGGGGTTATCACAGGCGGCTGGCAAAGGCGAGTTGCTCAGCCCGAAGTTCAGGCCCCGTCGTCGGCGCCCGGGCGACGCACACGCTTTTGCGCGAGCGCGTCGAGATCATTTTGCAGCCCAAGGATCGCGCTCATGACCGCCTCGCCGATCAAATGAGCCATCGCACCGAAGGCAAGTGAGATTGCGGCCACCTGAATTCCGGCGCGCCAGCCGCGTTCAGCGGTAAAGTCGCCAAGATGGGCATAAAGCCAGGCTGCGAAGGCGAGGGCGCTGACAAGCGTCACGCTGATGGCGCGCAAACGGATAAGCTTTGGAAGCAAGGAAATTTTTGTCATCAAGCTTCCGGGGCCAGAGCGATCCATACCACAGAACTATGTCGGCGCCGTCACAAGGCAATGCGCCGGGAAAGACCGGGCTTCAGGCGGCGCAGGGCATGAGTCGGCTCAGGTCCAACTCGATCCGCGCCGCTTCCTCTGATTGACCGGCGTAACGGAGAATGTCGACAACTCTCCGGGCCGCCAGCTCGCAGGAATATTGCTCACCGGCGGTCAAGGTTTGAAAGGCGGCGTCGACATGCTCCACAAAGGCGTGCAATTTGCCGAGATCAGCTGCAAGATCCCTGGGAGACACCGTTTTGCGCCGGACATCCCGATGCAGCGCGGCAATCACCGCGCAGGTGAAATTGAGGGAAAAAACCTTCACAAGCTGCGCATCAGTCATCATCGTCATGGTCGGCGCCTGGTTGGACTCACTGCGAAACGCATGACCCCGATTTATGACAGCCAAATGACGATGGTCAGCCCGGCTGTTTTGTTGCCGCAGGAGCCCCTCGCGGTTTTTATCCAGCGCGAGGCATTCTTGGCGCTCATTACCGAGAGTTTGGAATGATCCATTTTCAGTAATAAACTGTCGAGTCTGAGGAAGCTCGATGATTGCGGACGAGACGATCCGGCGAGAGACGACCGATTGCGGCCGCATGTGACGCACGTCTTTACGTCCCGGCCATTCATTGCTAGAAATGCACAAGCTCTAGCTAACGGCGGCCTCGCCCATGCCAGATTTTCACAAGGTTTTTCGAGATATGGTTTTTCGGGACATAAATGTTCGGGACATGAGTGTTCGACTTTCGATCGGCGCGTGGGTTCTGGCGGCGACGATTGGCTTATCTCCTGCGCACGGCGACGCCCTGCCCGAGAAGACCACGAACGATGATACCGCATCAAAGAATAGCGCAACCCTGTCGATATCGGGCTCCACTTCCGCCGAGACGCCGCCGCGCCAGCATGTGAAACATTTGAGAGCGCACAAGAAAATTAGCGTCGATTCAACAAGCGCCTCGACCCAGCCGCCGGACAAATCCCAAAACGCTCAATTACCCGGTATGAACGCGGCGCCGTCGGACGCAGGCAACAAACTCGCCCCAGAGGGCGCCGCGTCATCCGCCGCAACGCAAGCAGTCGCCAGACCCCGGATCAAAATCGCCCGACCGCACCGGGAAACCGTCATTAAAACCCGGCCCCGTTCGAGCGATGTCTCCCGGACTTCCCGACAAAGTGATTTCTTCTCGGATATTTTTGGCGGAGATGATTGAACCTGACACGCCTTTTCATACAGGCGGCTTCCTTGAGCCTCGCCCGGTCTGATTGAAGCTCGTAGGGGATGTGATTTTTTGTTTTGCTGCGCCCTCTTTGGCTGGAGCGGTTTTCAACTTCAGCGTCAAGCGCTTTGATAATTATTCTCGCAACTTACCGACGCGCCAGTGATCGGGCGCCTGTTTATCCGCGCGAGCTTTCTCCGCGGAGCTTCCTTCTTGCATTCTGGGGAGTCGCTCCAAACATTTCTCTATAATAACCCGAAAATCTGCCAAGGTGGTCGAAGTTATATTCTGTCGCCAGATCGGCAATCTTTTTCTCACTGCCTGAAGCGACAAGCTTTTCGTTCAATTGATGAAGTCTCACCAATCTTTTTAACGCGACAAATCCTGTGCCGAAATGCTCATGAAGAGCATGCTGTATCTGTCGCCTTGAACAATCAAGATAATTGACGAGATATTCCAAATCCAGATCGATATCCAGCTTGCCGGGCTCCTCCCACAGCATATCTTCAATTTTATGCGCGATCAGATATGTATTCGTTTTCTTGATGACCTGGCCTGAATTTGTTTCAGCCAATTCATCGACAATTTCACAGGCGCATTCAATCATAACCTCTTCATACCAACGAAAATTGATCGTGGTGTTTTGCTCCTCGCACCCTGACTCAGCGAGGTGCAGAGCCTGATTGATCATTTTGGAAAGCTTGCGAATACTATCGTTCACCGGAAGCACCAGCGAGCTGAAATCACCCTTGTCCTTCATGGCTCTGACGAGGGTCTTGCCAGAGTCCTTGGGAATAATTTTTTGTGTCAGCCCCGATCCTGCATTGAAAGTAACGCCTCTGGACGGCGCAGCGGCAATGGCGTCCCAAAGCGATCCGCCATATGATAAGGTGCTTGTGTGCGGAGATCCGCCGGAACCCAAAAGACGATAGCTCCCGCTCTCGAAAACGCCGATTTGAAGACGATCCTCATCAATAACACCGTCAACCCTTATCGATCCCTCGGAAAGATCAACCTCCTCTACAAAAAGCTCTTCGCTTAAATTGAGTGTTTTTTTCCTAAACAAGAAGGGACCGGGCTGAGCCTGATAGATCCGCTGATCCCAACCGACGGGACTGGGCGGCTGTTCTCCTGCGCACGATCTTGTTTTGACAAAGGTCGGGTAATTCATGACGACAGTCCAATTTTAGCAAACGAAAATCCAAAGGAAATATCTGGAATTTTTGTAGGGGAATATCTGCAATATTAAATTTATTCCTTACAAACAAGAAGAGTTTTGAGCGAGGATATTATCTTCTTGCCAGACTTTGGATTGGTTGTGGCTCGCGATGTCGCCTGTGCATTGATCGAAAGGTCGTCTCAGAAGACGCATCCCCGTCGCGATTGGCCATCGACCCCGGGACTTTATATGCCGAACCAATTAACCGGAATGAACCAGATGTCTTTTTGGAGCCTCGTCTCTTAACCTGTTATCAAGCAGGTCTGATTTCGCTTCATAAATTGGGTGCGCACAGAGGGTTCAGAAACCATGCCCCCTGGATTAGTCGTATTGAAATAAAGATATATTCAGCTCCATGTATTTATTTTTTCAATCTGACGTTTCGGCGACGAGGACTGAAAATCTCCGCCAGCGAGGCGGCCTGAAGTTCCGCGGCTGGTTAAGCAGCTCCTCACTCCCACTCGATTGTTTAAAACAACCATAAGTCATTGAAACGACTATGGCATTCACCTCATCTGACGGCCCATCGCCGACTGCGAGGCCGTCAAAATGCTACTCTTTTGATTTCATAGGGAATTTTGCCCAGAAATTTTTTTGCATGGTGTCGGCATCTATCGATCTCGATTGCCTTATTGATGGATTGGATAGAATAGTCTTTGTTTTCATATCCTTATATCGTGGCGTGTGCAGTTCGTGTGCACCAGCTGTTTGCTTTTTTCTTCTATTGCGATATCATCCGCGATCACACTCAATGCTTCTATGTTGAAAGCGGGTTGCCCTCCCAAATTAGGCGCTGCAGCGTCGCGCGAAAACCTGCATATGTTTTGTTCGGCGCCACGATGGCGGCCTGCGTGAATCGAGCGCGCGCGCCAGCCGCCTCCGTGCGTGAAGCGGATCTTGAGCAACGATCGCTTCTCGGGGGACCGCACGCTGATCAAGCCTGAGGTCGATGACGGCTTCACCCCGTAAAGCGCTCGAACCAAGGCGCGGCAACAAGGCTGACTATCCGCCTACGGGAGGCGACGGATTGCGCAACGGCAAAGCATGCGTTCACAGCGAAAAGCACGCGAACAAGACACAGCGCAGCCGCTGCTGCCTTCATTTCCGCCGCCGACGTCTAACGTCGCTTTGGAGAGAAAGCCCACAACTTGGCTTGGGTCTTGAGCCTCCCGAACTTCGTCGGATGCACGACGATCACTAGAGATCTATTCTCAAGGGATCGCGTTGAGGAGATGCGCGATGACATTAAGCCGCGCTCTTCTCTTATGTCTGACTTCGAGACGTGCCAGGGCGCCCATTGCGTATGAGTCGCTGCGAACTCCGCGCTTTTCTCGCCATAGCCGGCCCCGGTCAGGGCGCCGATCTCGATCTCCATCAGCCGCTCGGCGGCGAAGCCGATCATCTCGCGTAAAATATCCGCGTCGGGGGCCTTCTCCACGAGCGTGCGCAGGTTCATCATCTCATCGGTCATCGGCGGTTCCTCGGTTGCGTTAGAGTCTCGCAACCCGATCCTACCGGCGAATCGTCGATGACCACCGCAAGCCGCTCGCTCGCTACGGCGCTATGAAAAGCTCGCGTCGCGAGCGGCTTGCTCCCGCCCTGCTACACCACTTTCCGGGACACGACCTTCCCTTCGCCAGCTTGCGCTTGCGACGAGGCCTTAAAGCTTTCGGCGGATGACATCCTGAAGCATCTCCCGATCCAGCGAGAGATCGGCGACAATCTTCTTCAGCTTCGCATTCTTGTCCTCAAGCTGCTTTAGCCGCCGCATCTCTGGCGGCGTCATTCCGTCATACTTTTTCTTCCAGTTGAAATAGGTCGTCTGGCTGATGCCGGCCTTTCGACAAATGTCAGCCACCAGAACACCGTCGGCTCCTTGCATCAAGATGAACGCCTTCTGTGCGTCCGAAAATTTTGACGCCTTCATCGTCTTCCACTCCCACCAGCCGAGGAATCAAGCCGCGGAAAACTCTACCTAAAAACGATCCAGTTTCACGGGAGCGGATCAGGAGAAATGCCCCGGGCTGCGCCGGCGGCGGCACCGCTCAGGCCTGAAAGTCGCCGGTCATCGCAATAGCGAAGCCTTGTCGGCCCTGAAAGGTGTTGCGCGCGAACACATTCACCACCCAGTCGCCCGACTCCGGTTCGGGCACAAACACCTGTTCGACATTGTTCAGCGGGTCTAATGCCTCATGGGCGAGGCGTTGCAAGCCGCTGTTGCCGACATGCTTCGTCGCTGAAGGAGACACCACCACCAAATCGAGTTCGTGCTGCAGGCCTCGGTCGGGCGGATCGAGCCAGACAAGGGTCACGGACAGCGGATGCCCGGCTTTCACCGTCAATCTCCGGGTCCAACGCGACGTCGCGACGTTGCCTTGGCGCAATGCCTCCGAGGAATTATTGGCGACATCTTTGAATTCGAGCTGGAACGCCGCGCCCGGCAGCGGGATCGCGCGACCAAGAATAAAGCGGCCGAAGCCCTGATGAAAATTGGGGCGGCCGATCTGCGGATCCTCCCAGACTTCGCCTCGCACCCAACTGGCGCCGTTGATGAGGGTTGCCTTCAGCAGGGCAGCCGATGGCGTATGAGTCCGCTCTTCCATAAAATACTGCCGAACCACGATGGCCGCTCCCGCGACGAGCGGCGCCGCCATGCTAGTTCCAGTGGAATACTGGTAGTGATTGCTGTGGCCAGGATAGGGATGGCGAGCGGTGCAGTCGGCGCTGCGGGCTGCGGCAATGCCGACGCCGGGTGCCAGCAGGTCCGGCTTGATACGGCCGTCGTCTGAGGGTCCACGGCTGGAAAGTGCCGCGACAACATCGGCATTGCCGGTCAGCGGAAGCTCGCTCATGGGCGGCAATGTCGGAGGGCGTTTGCCGTCGTAGGACCTCCAGGTGAGCCCGGCATAGGGCCCATCCCTCCTCGGCGAACAGGTCGCGCCCACCGCAAGGCAATTCTTGGCCGCAGCGAGCGAGGCGAGTGACTTCAGCTTGATCCGACCGCCCGTCGCTGCACCCACTTCTTGTTCACCGTCGTTGCCGCAGGCGACGACGACCAGGAGGTCCGGGTTTTCGTAGACGAAGCTGTCGATGTCCTTGGCGTCGAGATTGTAACGGCCGTCGACTGCCGCCCCCCAGGAAAGGTTCTGCACGCGCACGTCATTGTTGTAGGCCTCTCGCAGCAAGGGTTTCAGCCCGACTCCGACGTCGAGGCGGAGATCCTGATTGTCCAAGCTCTGCATGAAGATGCGGGCTTGTGAGGCCAGTCCTGCGAGTTGGCCGCCGCTCGCCGCTCCCGTTCCGGCTGCGATCGAGGCGACGTGCGTGCCGTGGCCGCGGGGGTCGCGCGGGGACAACGGCTGGGCCACAAACTTGACCGTGACTCTGCCGGCAAAATCGGGGTGTTCGGCGTCGATACCGGTGTCGGAAATTCCGATCACCTGGCCGTTCCCGCGCCAGGGCAGGTCGGCGATCTTGTTCGCCGGGCCCAGTGCTGCCTCTGCAGCAAACGAAAGTTGAATCTCCGGGGGAATGTAGGACTCGACGATTCCGACTTCTTCGATCTCCCCAAGTTTTTCCAGCAGGGCTTTCTCGTTCGCCCCCTCGCGCACGGATAGCCGCAGCCTCTCTTCCCCTCTCTGCAGCTTTTCCACGTGGGCGAACGTCTTCAGCAGACTCTCGAGCTGGTCCAGTTTGGCGACGTCGTGACAACTCACGTCGTAGTCCACGAGCGGACTGATTGGCGCCCTCGGGACACTGTCGGCTGATGGCAGGGCGGCCGCTGAAGGATCGCCGAAGATCACAAAACCGGAAGATGGTGGTTCAGGCGCCATTTTCTTCAACCGCGACGACAGTTCCGGCCCCAAGGTGCATTCGGCGCCGTAGCTGCCGAGCTCTAGCCAGGGCGGCAATGCTTCCGGCGTTCGTAAAGAATCGATCTGCGCGACGTAAACGCTGCGGCTAAGCTTACGGTTGAGCCGGAAACCCATTTCGTCCAGCGTGATCTGCCGTTCGGCCGTGAGGGGAGCGCTCATCCTGGCAGTGACATATTTGATTGGCCGCACGGCCGTGAAGATGCCACCGGTGTTATCGGAGAGGGCATCCAAGGTGACCAAGGGTTCACTGGTGCGCTCCACCAGCCGCTCCTCGGTTTCGACGTTGAGAAGAAGGCCATTCTCAACTAGGCGCTTGACCGTTTCGTCGTCCGCGAGGCCATACAGGTAGTGTCCGTTTTGCTCGACCGGCGTCGTGCCGAGTAAACTGCGTGCTCTGTCCATTTCCGCGTCGTCCATGGCCACGAGTGAAAAGCGCTGTGCCAAGGTTCAATCACCTATAGTAGCGACGCAAGCCGCCGGCGCCTTTGAGAAAGGCGGGCAGGTGGCCGATGGAGTCGAGCTTCGCCCAGTAGTCGCTGTCGTCGATCACGGTGGGCGGATCCAACGGGATCGAGTGCGGCAGTTCCACCTCCGCCAGCACGTCGAACCCCGTTTCGTCGGCTTCGAGCGCCTGCATGTCGAGCTCGACTTCGATGGCGCTGGCGTCATCAAACGGCTCGAACACCGTGGCATCACGCGCTGCGGGCAGATCAGCGAAGGCGCGCTCAAGCGCCTCCTTGGCCGCCTTGAAAGTGACGTGGTTCAGCGGCGAAGCCGGATGCTGGAGGTTGAGCGCCTTGTCGCGGCCACCGACGGTGATCGTCTCCAGTTGCACGGGTCCGATGCCGGCCTGGGTCATGAGCGCGCGATCGCCATGCCGCGGATGGCCGGCAACAATTACCAGAGCCACCTCGCGCTCGGTTGCGGCGACGAGATTCTCGTAGAGATCGTCGTTACGCTTGTCGAGCACCAGAAGGTCGGCATAGTAGCCCGGCTGCAATTTTCCGAGCCTGCCGCCCCAGCCTGCGATGTCGAGCGAATTGACGGTGACGGCCTCGGCTAGCGCTTTGGTGGTGAGCGGCACGTTGGCTGCTTCTGCCGTCAGAGCGGCAATCTTCATCTCCTGCAAGATGTTGCGGCTGCCCGACGGCGTCCAGTCGCAGCCGAGACCGAAGCGGACGCCGGAGTCGAGGAGATCACGCGGCCGTATCGTTCGGCCGTAGAGGATCGAATTGCTGAACGGCGACCACACCACCGCCGCGCCCGCGCCGGCGAGCGCTTCGAGATCGGCCACTTCCAGTCCCAGGCTGTGCACGCCGACGAGATTCTTGGCGATCAGATCATTGTTCTCGAGCATGACGAACTGATTGCGGGCGCTCGTGTTGGTGCCTTCGGCCAGATGGAAGAAGTACCGGCTTCCGGTTTCCAGGACTTCCTTGAAATCGTCGATGCCGCCTGAATTGAGGTCAGTGATCTTGTGGCGGATCGAGTCGAGCGCATCGTCGTCCGATTGCTCGAAATTGCGCACGAGACCACGGAAGTTGGCACCTCCTCGGTACTTGCTCACCATACCTTGGCCCGACGTCACGCCGCCCAGTAGCAGCTTGACCTCGACGTAGCGGATGAGCGCTCGAAGCAGGTCCTGGCGGCCGGCGACCACGTCCATCGGCATGGATACGAGGCGCTTGTATTCGGGGTCTCTCAGCCACTGGGAGCGGTTGGTGCGGGCCTGGCGCGGCCACCACAAGGACAGGGCGTTGTAGACAAGATGATTGTGCAGATCGGCAAGGCCGGGATAAATCGCGCCGCCGGTCTCGACCTTTCTTGCCGTCTCGAAGCCGGTCGGCTTTGGCGCATCGGCGCGTTGGACGGCGACAATCTTACCTCCCCTTAGATAGACGGCGCCGTTGCGGATAGGCTCGCCGTCCATGGTGACGACATCGCCGAGGAGCACCAGAGGCGGGGCGCTCGGCCCAGCAGCGTCGAGCACCTCGAATTGCGAGTCGGGAGCGACGCGGCGATCACCTGTAAATGCATCCACCAGCTTCAGATGCGCTTGGCGTTCGGCGCCGGCGGCGCCACTATCGCTCTGGTCGTCCGAGAGCACGCTTGGTCCGCCTTGGCCGGCCAGCGATTGCAACTCGGCGCGATAGTCGCACGGTCCGATGCTGTAGAGCGAATTCTCGCAGAACAGGCAGCCGCCGCGTTTGCGTGCCAGATGGCCAGTGGCGGCGTTGAGCTGCAGACCGCCGTCGGCCACTTCGGCCGCCAGATGGCCGATGATGGCGTCGCGCTGGGCTTCAAAGTCGTCCGGCCGCGCCGAAACGTGCGGCGAGAAGATCACGCGCGCATCTAGGGTCGTGCCGTCCGGTGCCCGGCCGAATTCGAGACGGATTTCCCGCTTAATCAACTCTGCGATCGGTTCCTGCGGCTGCGGGCCGCCCTCGGTGAACCTGCCATCCATAGCCGTGATGAAAGCATCCGTCGTGGTCTGGCTGAACACCATCACCACGCCCGGCAATGTTTGCAGCATCTGCTTCACAAAATAGAGGCGATCGTGGAAGCACTCCTTGACGATTGCGCGAGCCCGGGTCTGCCCCATGAACGGCATGTCGTCGACCGGGCGCGCGGTCCAACGCGCCGATCCGCACGCCACCATGTTGGCATAGGCTATGTCCTCACCGACAGCGAGCTTGTGTCCAGCCCAGCCCATGCGCTCGGCCAAGCCATCGAGCAGCGACTGGTAACCCTCGTACATCGTGACGGGCGATAGTTCAACGTCGATCGGCCGGCCCTTGGCCGTCAGCGGGCGGTTATCGAAAGGCTCGTCGCTGCCCGAGCCCTTCAGCTCAAGATAGCGCGCCCTTGGAATGCGCAGCTTGTCGGTGGCGCGCCAGCGGAAATAGTGGGCGTATTGAAGGTAGTCTTCGAAGTAGGGGTGGATTGCGTTGCGCGTGCTCTCCGACCAACCGGGAAGATTCGGATTGATCCCGACAGCTAGGATTGGCGCCTTGCGGCAGCCGCTTAGTATCTCCGGCGTGACGGGGCGCTTGCCGGCATAGACGCTCGCCTGGACGATTCCGGCCTGCGGCGGCGGTCCGGTGTCGCTGTAGTCGAAGCTGTGAAACGCTCCCCATTCGGAGAAATGCGAGCAGGCATGCGGCTGCGCGCCAGCGTCGTAGGAGCGGCGCATTGCTTGGCAGGGCATGACCTGAAGGGCGAGTTCGACCTCGACCGGCAGCGTTTTGGTTGCGAGAGGCATGTCAGGCCACCATAGCCCAGACGGCGATCGCGCTGTTGACGCTCGTCCAGTAGCCGTAGGTCTCGTAATACCAGACCGCCCAATGCGCCTGCATGTCGAGCCCGCGCCGCAACTCCGGCGGGATGCCCGGCGTTTCGCGGTTGGGCAGGCCGCCGTTGATTTGGGGATCGGATGCGTTACGCACCACCAGCCATTTGGGCGGTGTCCCACCGGCCGCATTGATTTCCTGTGCGACTAGGCCGAGCACCGCGTCGCCCATTTCCACGCCCGATCCTTCCCGCTCAAGGCCGTTGCGGGAGGTCCCGAACTCGAAGAAGTCGGTGGTGAGGATCGGATGAAACTCGGGGAAGTCGCGCCCGTCGATCTTGAAGTCCGGCGCGTTTGCGAAGCCGGCTATCGGGCCGCCTAGCGGCCAGTCGTACTTGGTGTGCGGTGGGCCAAAGGCGGGCTCCACCAGCTTGGCAGCGTGCACATGCAGCAATGTGCGCGCGTCGTCGAGACGGCGGGTCGGGATCGTGAAGTTAATACAGCGATAGCTCGCGCGGGCGAAGGCTTCGTTGGCGAACTCGCGTTGCAGGCGGAATTTGGCCCCGCGCGTGATGATCACGTCGCCCAATTCGTGCGGCGGACAGGCCTGGCCCTCGACGTTCGAGGAACCCTGGGGCGGAAAAGTCGCGCCTGCGGTGCCAACCGTGATCACCAGCTCTGGCTGCACCTCTTCGATCAACTGGTGGAACATGTCCTTGACTGGCAGCGTCGCCGTGCCATCGCCGGTGCGGCGGCCGTCTTGGTTGAGGTGCAGCTCGGACTTGAAGACGACGAGGAGCCGGCCTTCGATCCGGGTGCGGAAGTAGGAGCCGAGTCGGCCCGCTCGCAGCGCCGGTGCGCCGTTTCGGATCAGTGGTCGATAGTGGGTGTCGAAGCGGCGGGTGTAGCGCGACCAAGTGTTGCGGCCGAAGCCCGGCGTGAGCACGTCGGCCAGCGCCTCGTGCTCGGCGACGGTCCAGGTGATGACGAGTACATCGGCGCGCGGCAGGGGATCGCCGGGATCGGGCTCCTCGCCATCGGGCCAGGGTTGTGGCTGCGGCGCCTGTCCCGCGGGCCATGGCAAGCCGAGGTCTATCAGCGGAGCGGCAGCCGGCTGGACCGGAGCGGGGCTGAGGTCGTCGGCGGTCAGACCGAAATCGATTATCTCGCGTGCCGGGTCAGGCGGCAGGACAGGGGGCATGTCTATTCTCCATCGATCGGCGGAAAGCACGTGACGCGCAGGTTCCGGAATGTGAATTCGTTGGCGAGAATCGGCTCGTACTGACTTGGATCGTCTGCCTTCTCCTGCCGCCAGCGCTTGCCGACGCAGCGCAGGTAAAGGGTGCGGTTGAGTGTGTCGTTTCGCGCGACGCCGACGCAGACCCAGTCGCGCGGGTGGAGGACGTCGCCGTCGGCATCGACCGGATTGCGATAATACGCGGCGAAATAGGCGCCGCGCCGCTCTAAGCGTATTTCCGCGCCCCGGGCGGTGCGTCCGTCGCCCACCGGCCGGCCGTACTGGTTGTTGTCATACTCGCTGCCAAGGTTCCAATTGATTCGAAAACCGTCGTCCTCGTCGTGCTCGACGCCGACATAGGGCGGCGCTCCATGAGGGTCGTAGAAGCTGTCCTTGTCGCGGAAGGAGGCCGGAGGCGCGCCCCGGTGTGCACCGGGATCGACGTTGAGCACGGCCATCTCCAGCGTCGTTGCTTGGCCGACTTCCTTGACTCGATAGCTAACTTCGGCGGCGAAATCGTCGGCGATGCCGGCTACTAGGCCGACGCCGCCACCCGAGTAGAACGGCCATTGCCGGGCAACGTCGATCAGATCCCACTCAATGCGGCTTAAGCGTCGTTCGATCCCGTCGCCGCTGGAACGGGGCAATTCGCCTGTGTACGGCGCGATGGCGATATGGATACCGTCGTTCCAGGTAACGGTCGCGAAGCCATTCGCCTTCGCATAACCCAGCGCGAAGCGGGTTCGATCGACCGCGGTGCCGGCAAAGCTCTCGTCGACGTGGACAAAAGAGGGCCGGAGGGCTGCGAAGTCGAACGTCGAGCCGAGGCAAACGCCCCACACCCATCCAGCCGACTTGGCGGCCGCCAGCATTCCCGGATATTCAGTTGCCGCGCTCGCGAGTTGCGCGCCGAGGGGGAAGTAGCTGTTGCCCTGGCGCTGGCAGAAGCGTTGGGCGTCCGACGTCCAGCCGCCGTCGCGCCAGAAGCGCTCCACCGGGACGACGAGGACTTCGCAGCCGGCCGGCGCAGTGTCGGGGAGCGGCTGCTCGGCGGGCAGCACGAGCGCGGTCCGCACCGTCGGAAACCTAGTCTTGCAGCGGGCGATGGCGGCCTTGGTTTCTAGCGCCAGAACCGAGCGCGAGAGCGCGCCGCGCGATCGCAGCAGTTCCGCCACCGCATCGGCGGCATCTTCCGGTCTGATCTCAATCAGCCAGTCGACGTCGCGCGGCAGCTCGCTGACAATCTCGTCGAGGGCGTCGAGGGCGAAAGGTCGCCCTTCGACAGTCGGATCGAAATAGTTGAAGTCGCCCGAGGCCGAGCCGCGCGGCGTGAAACGCTGCGAAAAATCGAGCTGTCGCAGCGCCGCTAGTGACATGGCTCCGATCCGCCCTTCGGTACCGGTCGCGGCGGCGACGTCATCGGCCTGCGCCAGCACGATGCGCCGGTCGGCGGTGAGGCGCGTCGCGAAATGCAGGACGCTCGCGCCGCCGGTATAGGCACTGATCAGGGCGGTCCAGCTGTTCGCGGGAGCATGGGCCTGATTGCCGAGATAGGCTCCGACTTTCATGATTGCCTCGACTACCAGCGGACTATTGAACCAGACATGGCGGCAAGTGCCGTATTCATCTTAGCAAGCGGATTTCCTCGCGCCAGATAGCCTGAGGGCCCCACGGTGTTAGGATGCGGATGGGCCACGGCAGCGAGAACTTGTTCCCAGACGCCGCGGTCGCGCGCACGGGAAGGTCTGGATCGCTCTGAAGAGCGAGGTCGACCGCTGAGAGATCGGGATTGACGGATCCGAAGAAGGCTCGCCACTCCGCGTTCAGATCGGATTGCCACTTCGAGATAGGCCGCCAGCTGGGCGCGAAGGGTCTGCATGGCGGTTGCTCTCTACTGTGGCGGAATGAACAGATCGAGCTTGCGCTCGAAGCGGAAGGTGATCGCCATGGCGTCGATGACGGGGACTCCGGGCGAGGAATCCCCCGTCACGGGTATGTGCACGGCTTCGAAGTTGCGCATCACCGTGGCGCCGGCGGGGACGAGGTCGAGGCGCTGAGGGGAGTCGGCCACCGAAGTCTCCGAGTGGAACCACAGGGCAGCAAAGCCGTCGCCGCTCAGCATGAGAACTTGGTCGATGCCGGCCGCGGCCGCTGCGGCTGCACTGGCACCAAGCCGCTGAAGCATGTCGGCCTGGAAGGCAGCGCCTGGCGAGGCAGTGGTGAGGAACACGACGCGGACCGAGCCGGCCTGCCAATCGACCTGGGCGTCGGGAGCGAGAAAGGTAAAATGGTGCGCGCTGCCGTTCACATGCACGACCGTCGGCGAACTCAGCGGCTGCGGAAACTGCGCGACCGAGCGGGCCATATCGAACACCGCGACGTGCGAGCGCGTGTAGATTCGGCGGGAGAGGGAGGTCTCGCGAAAGCGGTCGTAGATCGCACGTGAGGCGTAGACGATGGCGGCGACTTCATCCGGCAGACCGGAACCTGGCTCGGTGTCGAGCACCGCCGGCACGTAGGCACCCAGTCCCAGCGGTGCCTGCATCACCGGCGTGCCGGGCATGAAGGCGCCGCCGAGTTCGTTGAAGAAGTCCGTGCGCTTCTTGTTGCGTGTCACCTCGTCGTCGCCGGGCTGAACGGTGAACGCCGGAGCCCGGTATCCGATGAACAGCCGTATGCCCAACGGGCCGACTGGAAGTTCGACACTACTGCGGGCCATGAGCGTGGTCTCCTATGGGATGACGGCGAACCGGTCGGCCAGCTGCTGCGCTTTGCGTCGCGCCACGGCGACTATGGTGAGATGCGGGTTGGTGGCGCCGATGCGGGGGAACGACGCCGCGTCGGCGCTGACGAGATTTGCCACGCTGTGAAAGCTGCCGTCGGGCGCCGTCACCGATGTCGCGGCATCGACACCCATGTCGAGCCCTCCGGCTTCGTGGTAGCTGTTGCCCGGCGTGCGGAAGCGATCGACCGAGGACAGGTCGGGCGGTGTCACGCCCTGGGCCCCGAGCACGGCGCAAAGGCGCACGGCATCCGCCGCCATTTCCGCTTTCTTCGCCTGGTCCGCGGCCGAATAGCTGAAGTGAACCGTAGAACTTCCAAGTCCGCCCGCTGCGGCCTCGAGGAAATTATCGTCGCGTTTTTCCGTGGCCGCGAACGACCGGATCATGATCTCGTAAGGCGGCGCGGCGGCGGGGACCCAAGGCGCGCCGTCGTCGATCGAGAACAGGCGGTTTCCTGGGGCATGAAGCTCCCACTGGTGACCGCTCTGGCTCTGCGATCTGACATAGACGATCGCCGATGACCGCGACGTTGCATCGTAGATTTCGGGCGCATTGAGCTGGGCCGGGTAGAACAGGTGGTCTTGAATGCCTTTGCCGATGCGGCCGTGAGGGTCGGGAATAGACGAAATCGCGGCGAGCTTCACCGACTCGAGGCCGCCGCCGCACAGAACCACGGCGCGCGACAGGATCTCCACCGGCGCTGTGCCCTGACCGCCGACGGCGGCGACGCCCCGCACGGTGCCGCTCTGAACCAGCAACCTGTCGGCGCGGCTGTTGATCGCGACCTTGAGCTTGCCTTGGACGGCAGCGTTTCCGGAGCCGCGGAAGAAGAGCCCCAGCCCGGACGCGATGCCGGCGCTGAGGCGGCCCGTATAGAGATCCTCGATATCAGCGGCGAAGGGACCGGGCTCGGCCGCGAAGCCCCCTGCCGACAGCTTCGCGATCAGCCGTCCGGCCATCGCCGTGCGGCCCATTGCGGTCGTAACCCGGAATTGTTGCTCGGCCCATGCGTAGTCCGCTTGTTGCGGAATGCCATCCGCCGGCCAGCCGGCGAAATCGGCCGGCGAGTATCGTGGCGAGGCGCCATTCCAAAAGAGCCCGCGGCCGCCGAAGCACCCGTAGTTGACCCCGAACTCGCCGCCGCTTGCCAGTCGCGGCCGGTACGCGACCGCCTCACGGAGGTTGCGCAACAGGTCGCGCGCGAAGCGGAGGTCGGTGTTGGTGATGTGCGTGAGGAAGGGCGCCGGCCCGGCCTCGAGAACGACGACGGAGGCGCCGCGCGCCGTCAGAGAGTGAGCAACCGTGAGGCCGGATGAACCTGCGCCAACGACAATCGCGTCGAACGGCGTCTCGCGCGAAGTCGTGCCGAGTTGCTCGACATCATTTTCCAGAACAGTCAAAGCCCAATGCCCTCGCTAGAACGCGACGATATTTACACTATAGTAGTAGCTTTGTACGGCACAACCAAAGGCCCTGGCACGGCGCTCCAACTGAGAATATCGCAAAAGGATATCGCTGAATAGGCTGCACACCTGACCTTCTCCCGAGTCGTTTGCTGAGCCAAAATAAACCTTCAACCGACGAAGGTTGTAATTACGCCACCTTGGGCATTGAAACAGTCGGATCGCCTAAAATGACCGTCGTCTGGCGATCCATAGCCGACAGTTGCCGATATAATGCGCTATCCGGCGCTCCGGGGACCCAGCTATTGACGTCCTTGATAGCCTGTTGGAACCCCGCGAAAAAATGACCCGCCTCCTCGTAGACCTTATGCAACGCCCAGCCGACGGGATTGCGTTCATATCTTCGATAGAGCCGTGTTGTCAGCGCGCCGCTCAACGCCATTGTCGTGATCTGTTTTGTGTCGGGATCTTGTAGCGTCCAGTCGAAAGTCGGCTCAACATGGCCAACAAACGCCCGCAGGGGGCGTTCATGGCCGAGCAGATATCTTGGCAAAGGCGAAATCATCGCGCCTGCGCCTTTAGCGACTCCACGCAAAAGCGCGCCGACATCTCCGTCAGCGGGCATCAAGTCTTCGTAACGAGACTTCGAGTCCGCCCCGGCAGCGCAGCACGCGTTGGAATACCAGATGGCACCCGACGGACTCCACGCCGCGAGCAATTGCGCGTCGAGCGTGGCGTAATCGATGTCCACTGGCGCGCCGAGTTGCGCTGACATTAGAGCGCCATCGTGAAGCGGCCCGGTCATGCCGTGACTGGTGGTCACGATCAACGCTGGCTTCTTCTCCGCCAGCGCATTCGCCAAATTCAGTATTGTGGCGTCGCCGCCGTTGATCCAGCGCCGGCCTATCAGATCATCGTTGGCGTCGAGATTTCTCCATACCTTCTCACAAACGGCGCCCGACATGAGATAGGTTATGTCCGTCTGGTCATGCACAGCGCTCCACACAAGCGGCGCGCGCGGGTCGCTGTCTTGTTCCGCCCAGTCGTTTATCAGAGCGTTGACATAGTGAGCTAGCGAGTCGCCGACGAGATCCAAGCGCCCGACATAGCAGGACGCGTTGAGCGCGTATTGTACGGCCCATGGGATGTCCTTGGGCGTGGCGTAAATAAGCAGGTAACGCGGGATGCAGCCTCGACCAACACCCACGGAAACCGCTGCGGTCGACAAATCCTGACCCAAACCGTCGGCGTAATAACGCCGCAAATAATTCTGTTGCAACTCTGGCCGCCAACGAAGAACCGGTGCCCCCGCGCGCTTTTGCAGGAGTTGGCGCAACGGTTCCGGAGCATCGGCTCCGACGACGCGATCCGGGATCGATATCGAGTCATTGTCCCGCAGAACGAGCCCCCACCCGACATCCGGATGCATCCAGTCGCGTTCATCGGGTTCATCCGGCGCGGCCAGGAATTGTCGGTAAGGAATAAGATTCTCACGCGTGGCCCAAGGCGTCTGTGCCGGCAAATCTTGGACTGGCGCCTTGGCGCCAGTCCAAGCGTTGATCGATAATTTCGCAGGACGATCAATCTTTGTCATGAGGCGGCTCCGTTGGAAATGAACTCTCCATTCTTGTTTGGTCGCAATCTAATTGGAACTGCCGGCGCTTTATCGAGCAAGGCAAAAATCTGATCGCGCACTTCGGGGGGCGCATCGCCCGGCAAAACGCGCAACGCGCTCGCAATGATGTTAATCCGCTCCAACATCTTCTGGTCAGCTATTTCGCGTCGATCGCCCAGCGCGTCTGTGACGGCCTGCTGTAGCTGCACTGGCAGTGGCTTCGGCGCATTTATGTAAATTACAGGCGTCAGCCAACGCCCATAGGGACCGCCCGGGTCAATCGCTTCGCAATAGCTTTTAATTGCCTTGCGCGCTGGATTGATAACGCCAGAAAGATCGATGGTGCCAAACTTATCCTTGGGTAGATTGGGCAGCGTCGCTATTACGGTAGTAAACAGCTCGCCATAAAGCGCTTTGGTTATGATGGCCGCGATGCCCGGCTCGACGGGCTCCGCCATGCCGATGGCGTAAGGGCAGCCAGTATTCGTGACATTATAGGCGAGAGAATTGAAATAAACTGTCCCTGCGGCCCCGGAGCAGCTATTGAAGACAGCAATCCAGGCCGATTGGTTCTCGGCGAGCGCTTCCGTCAGCGCCTGAAGCGAGAGAAGCACGCCGCCGCTCTGTTCGCCACTTAGGTGATTTTGAATTGTCGCGAGAGAAAGTCCTTTGAGACCCGCGCCTCTGTCCACGCCATGACAAAAAAAATGCAGAAACTGATAGGAACCTTTGCGGACTTGGTTTTCTAAAACATCAGCCAAGGGTATTGGCCTTACAGAAATATGGCTCAACGAACCAGGATCAATCCCTGCGACTATGGCCGGCTCGTTGAGGATGCGCTCCTCGCCGACAAATATTTCCGCCTCAATCATAAGGCCATTCGCTCGCGCCTGGACCAGCTGCTCACAAAGAGTTCTAAATTCGTCCGCCGCGGAGACTCCCGCCGCGGAAAGGTACGCAAGCATCTTGAGCGGCAGTCGCGCCACGCGTGACACATCCTTTTCCTTAAGCGGTGTAGCCACCCGCGCAAGACGATACTTCTTGGCCAGCGAGAGATATCTGGCATCTTTGTCGCATAGCGATTCCCAGCGAATCTCTTCCCCTCCTGCTTCGGCCAGTTGAAATTTCAACGAGCAGGCCTCATCAGCACCAACGCTTGCAAACAGCTTTGAAAGCTCGAAGTCGATGACGTCGTGCTTTGCAAGGGCCTCACAAACCGCCCGGCCGTAGCTGGCGACGTTATCCGGAGTGTCCAGTTTGTGTGCGTTTAAATCGAAATGAAATTGGGCGGGTTTCCGCGCTCCGTCGAGAGGGCTGCCAGCTTCGACAGAAACAAGCAGGTAACTCGGATCGCCTTGGAGGGGAGCAACTCGGATCAACAAATCGATCATTGCAAAATGCCTAATTATTTAATTTTCAGATTATCGGCGACAATTTTCTGGATGGCTTCAAGAGTCTCTCTGCCGCCGTCGTCAGCCGCTCCGCTGTTTTTTTTTTCAAGCTGTGAAAGCAGGCTTTCGCGGGAAGAAAGCAGAATATCGGGACTCTGGCGTCTTAACTCATGAAGCGTTAGCGATTCGATATGTCTTTGAATGGCCGAGGCCCATTTGGGCGTTTGCGGATTCTCAAGGCCGCGCCAACTATTGAGCCAGTTAAGCATCTTCTCTTTCCGTGACGAACGTTCCAGCAAAGAGGCGTTGGCGTGCATAGCGTCGAAAATTGAGCCCGGCTTCAGCGGGTAATCTTCAGCCACCATTTTGGGCGGACAATAGACGAAGCTGTCGACACACTTTGGCGGGTCTGCCGGATTCGGAGAAAATACAAACCTGCACAACAGGTGGAAGCCCAGCGCGTGATCTGCGGTCGCTATCGGTTGAAAGACACAAGTGGTCGGCCTCGCTTTTGCCAGAACGTCGGCGGCCATCCGGAGGCCAACGCCCCATTGATCGCCTGGGGGCGGGGTGAAGATCGCCGTCCAAGCTCCCACTCGGGTAAGAAAAGCGCCTAGCGCTTCCATATCCACCGCAATTTGCGGCGCGAGCCCGGATGAATCTGGAACGGTTGAGAGACGCAACACTGGGCCGATCGCCGTGTCCGCCGCGGCGCAGACCAAATGGACCGCGTCGAGACTAAGTTGCCCAATTTTGCTCTGAATCCAACTCGACCAATTCGTGAACGGTTGAGCTGTCCCCGCCGTCGCCGCCGCTTCAACCGGATCATAGACAATGACGCGGTGATCAAATTCGATTTCCTTGAAGGCGGCTCTCCAGGCGACAGACGGAAATAGATGAACGCGCGTTTGATTCCGCAAGCTATCCTTCGCGATCGCCGTAGCGATGATCTTGATTTGGAGCTCCGCGTCCTTGGGCACCGTGCGAGGTCCGGCGTCATATATGATCGCCACTTCCAGAACATCGCGCGTTTCAGGAGGGCGCTCAAACAGGTCCGGTAGTCGCAATATTGGTCGCGCGAGCAATTGTGTCAGCTCGGTCTCCCAAGGTTGAACACCAAGATAGCCATAGGGCTTGACGAAATGAAGCCATAAGGGGGCGGATTTCGGCGCATCGGCGAGCACAGTCGCGAGGGCGTCTTTAAATTCCCAGGGCAGCGTTAGTTTTGGTTCCACACCGTCCGCAATTTCGGAGGGCGCGTCGATCTCAGACGGAGAATAGTCGCGTTCGTCGATCGATTCTTCACCATAAAGAAGCTGCAGCGCAACCTTAGGCTCCGTCGTCAATCCGATTCTGAGGCAGAACATTTGTTGCTGTTTCGAGAACCAGTACATGAGTTTTTCTCAATTCATCAGTCGGTGCAGCATCCAAGCGGTCGCCGGCGTCGCGACGCCCCCATGCGAGTCGATGCGCTTTTCACGCGTCCCGTCCAAGCCAATAATGCGGGCACCAGGCGGAAACGCGAAACTCTCATTTGGCTGGGGAATTGGATCAATCAACGCCTCGCTCGAATTTCTTGGTCCAAAGCCGCCGAGGGCTGCAAAAATGTTCGGCGGCTCCCCTGCGCTCGTTCCACCGGCGACTTTCAATTCGCCAATATCCTTCTCGCGCATCAGCGCGAGGTGATAGATCGTATGTAACGGGAAATCGTTGCCGCTATAGGTGACGCAGATGGGCCCTTCGACGCGGTCCAGTCCGGAGCGATAACCTCCCGGGAGGCCAACGCCTGGGATATTGGCCGCGAAGCTGAGATAAGAAATCGCCGGCTGAAGCAGCAAAATCGCCTTCAGCTTGCGATCCAGCGGCGCGGCACAAACGGCGCTCATCATCACCTTGCAGCCAAAAGAGTGCCCTATCGCGTATACGGGCGACGACGAACCCGAGAGCATTGCGCGGAGGAACTCGGATACGCCTGCGGCACCGACGGTGCCGGCCCGGTCTTTCATCATATAGAGCGACGCGAGGCGCAGCGCATTGCGCGGATCAAGGAAATCAAGCGCGCCGGCCGGCGCCGCCGGGGCGGCGGGCGAACCGCCGCTGATCGTGCCGCTCTCGCCGAGGTAATAGCCTTTCCTTCTTGCATTGGCCGATTGCAGTCGGCTCATCGCGCGTAGCACATGCTCTTCCGTTGTCGCCGGTTCGCTGGCTCCTTCTTCAAAACCGGCTCGCAACGCCGGGGCGATCAGCCGTGCGAGAACCTTGGCGTCCTCGCCGCTGACACGATCGGCTTCGAGGAGTTCGTAGAGGCGGTTCCAATCGGTCGTGCTCGGCAATATCCGACGGAGCTCAGCCAGAAGCGCTTCGTCTCTCGCATAGGTTGATTCGTCTTCCGGCGCTGCGGCGAGTTGTGGCCCGGAATCGGACGGAAGCCAGATGCTCGGCCAGGTAATGCCGACAAATATCGGCTTCGTTCCGGCAGGAAGCGGGTTTGCGGCCGTCGCTGCTTCGAAGTTGACGAGAAAGCGTCGATAGAGATCGACCGCGTCGGAAAAATCATTGTTCCATCCATGCGAGAAAAAGATGACCGGACGGCCGGGCTCTGCGGCCAGCTTCGCAAGAAGCGCGCTCCGGGTCTTTGGCGAAACGCAACGGCCGCTTTCATCAAAGCGGACAACCCAGCTTTCCATTGAAATACCCGGCAGCGGATATGGCCCTGGTTGAGACGGCATGGTGTCTCCTGTAAAACTTTTATTATCAGAGCGTTGATGCACTGCGACATACATTCACTATCGTTATCCGCAGCATGTAATTCAATTCAAGTTAAGCCAAGCTTCGATGCCGCGCAACATGTTCCCGCCTGCGAAGCCGAAAGCCCCAGGGCGCGTTCGTCCCTCCCTCATTCATCTTTTAGTCTAGACGCTTGCTTGGCATTGTGCTCAAATCGCATCCATGGCGTTTCGCCCTTCGGTTTTTGACGACTGATGCTGCGGAGCAACGATTGTGCTTTCGATTGATCCGAAATTTATTCGGGCGGTGCGTACAGCCGGCGGCCCCTTCGATTTGCATGACGCATTGCAAAAGGCGATCGAGCTGGAACACTCGACAATACCGCCATATCTGCTCGCGGCCTATTCGTTGAAGGAAGGCGGGAACAGCCAGATAAGATCGACTCTCATCGCTATCGCGAAAGAAGAAATGCTGCACATGGCAATAATGAGCAATTTGCTCACTGCTGTTGGCGGACATCCGGCGATTGGCGGCGAGTTGTTTACGCCGAAGTATCCGTCCGCGCTTCCCATGGGTATTCAAGCGGGGTTGCAAGTTGGCTTGCAGCCTTTTTCAATCGACCTCGTTCGCGACGTCTTCATGAAAATCGAGGAGCCGGAAATTCCGATCGAATTTCCTCGACCGGCTGCGGCCTTCGCCACGATTGGCGCGTTTTACGTCGCGCTTATCGCCAAAATCGAGGATCTTGGGGAGGCTCTGTTTATCGGAGACCTCGCGAAGCAGGTCGTTGGCGCCACGGCGGCAGGTTTTCCGTCCGATCGCCTGTTCGCGATTACTAATGTTGAGACGGCGACGCGCGCCTTGCGCTGGATTGTAGAGGATGGCGAAGGAACCAAGACAAAGCCGTTCGATGTAGAAGGGCAGCTCGCGCACTATTACCATTTCGCTGAAATCTTTCACGGTCGGCGTCTCGAGCGGGACGACAATCCGAAGGGCTACGCCTATAAGGGCGACGCAATCACATTCGATAGCGCGGGCGTATTAAATTTTCCGCCAAATCCCAAGGCTGCGGACCATCCTGATGGCAGTTGGGGACGCGGCCTCGTCGACGCGTTCAATCAAGCTTACGCGGACATGCTGCGGGATTTGCACCGTTCATTCAACGGTGAACCAGACCATATCAAGAAAACCAACGCAAATATGGTTGCGCTTCGTGGACTCGCCGTGGATGCAATGAATTTCGTCGACGAAGCGACCGGCAAGCGCGCCGCCGTGTCGTTTGAGCACATGCCGCCTCTTGTCGTCTGAACGCCATGCGCCAAATGGCGCACGAATTCGGTTTTTATCTAGGTTAGGAGGAATCCCCATGGCTTTTCCAAACGATGTCAGTGACGTAGTCGTATTCAAAATTCATCCGGCGATCGGCATCGCCCGCGTGTCGAAAAGTGATGATTATTTCGTTTTCGGCATGCAGCCTGCCAACTACAAATCCAACGGCTTGATGAAGCGGCAGGCGGTGCAATTTAGAATTTTTGCTTACGGAGAGAATCATGTCGGCCTCGGGGAGGTTACGCCTGCCCTGATGAGCCAGCTGGGTGTCTCAGCGGTGTGGTCGGCCGAAATCGCCAACCGCAAGCTCGCCTTTACAGCGCGTCAACAAGGCCTTCCCACCGAGACGCACATCGTGTTTGGCGCCAGCGCTTCGTCTAACGACGCAAATGAGGGGCACCTCGTTGCGAGTATCCCAGGATTTGCCGAGGGGCAGAATATTCCGCTTGGTCAGATAACGGGAACGGGTCTCTTCATTCCGCCAAAAGGCGGGGTGTTTCGTAAGGAGGCGGGTGCTCCCGTCCCGAATTTTCCCAATCACACAGCGGAAATTGCCGATACGACCGGCGACGGGCCGGTGCGCGTAAAACTCAGCGGTCCCGCGCAGAACATTCCGGTGCTATCAGCTTGGATCGTCGTTGCTCCTAATGATTTCTCGCCCGACCAGCTGCCGGCGCCGGATCCAGGCGAGTCGCTCTTGCTGAAACTCAAGCAGCTGCTCGTACAGGGACAGGGTTCGCCGGGAACGCCGCATAATGAAACGGCGCGCCGCATTGACGAACAGTCGATAGCGCCCGCGTCTTCCGATTGGGCGCCTGGTTTCGAGACCTCCATGGGTTCTCGCTCGGAAGTGCCAACCATACAGTCGCTATTTTACAATCCGAATGTCGAGCCGCTCCTTGATCCGCGCGAGATGCGAGTTCGGCATAAAGGCTCCCCGGCTGAACCCGGCGCGGTCCCAGGTCAACTGACGAGCGGACTCTGCTCGCCCTGGCAGACGGATTTCACAGCCTGTATTGGCTATTGGGCGGAAAATCTTCCGACACAGGCTTTTCTTGATGAGGCGACGAATACGCCAGTGCGTGTGTATCGGCGTCAATATGCGAGCACCGGTCCCAATCCGTCGCGACTGACAAACGGAGATGATTTCGAGCGCCATCAGGACAAGATCGGCGTGGTCAGAATCGTGAATGGCAAGGCGATAGAAACCGAACGCGGACCTGGCGACGATCTGGTCGATATCGTTTGATCGGTGGCGCCCGCGCTCGGCGATAAATTGCGCGCGCTATCCATTCAAACGCGGTCATAGCCGCATGATTGGAGTTCATCGTGGAGGATTACGTCCTGCAAGCGAGCGCTGCGCAGCCAGCTGACGCGGCCGCGCATATCTTCAATGCCGGCGGGCGCTGGGCGATGCTCACGGTTGAGAGCGGCCGGCTATACGCGCCGGATGAGGGCCTGCTCGACCCGCTGAGAGAAGCGATGGCCGTCGGAGACGAAGCGCGTCTGCGGATGCTAATGACTGCCGTCGGCGTAGCGGCCCCGGAAAATTTAGGCGGTTCGATTCCGAGTTCCGTCCCAGTGCGTTCATTTTCGCTCACCATTGCGGCGAAATGCAATCTGGTTTGCGCATATTGCTATGCCGAAGGCGGTAATTTCGGCGGCGCTGACAAATCGATGTCGCTCGATGTGGCGCTACGCGCCGTGAAATCGCTCATTGATGACGCGGCGACAGGCGAACACGTGCGGCTGATCTTTATGGGTGGCGAACCCTTGACCAATCGTTCCGGGTTGCGCGAAGCGACGAAATTTGCCGCAGGTTATGCTGCGTCAAAAGGCGTTACTGTCGACTTCTCGCTTACCACCAACGCCACCCTGCTCACTGAAGATGACGCGGATTTTCTTGACGAATATCGCTTCGCGGTAACTGTCAGCATCGACGGAATTGGCGCTACGCATGACAAAGCGCGACCGGATCGAGGCGGACACGGTACCTATGAGCGGGTTATTGGACGCCTGCGTCATTTAGTGGAACGACGACAGCGACGCTGCCATATAGCCGCGCGGGTGAGCGTTACGCCGAACAATCTTGAATTGCCAGAAATTTTGACTGGCCTTGCTGATCTCGGCTTCGACAGAATTCAATTCGCGCCGGTCATCGCCTCCCCAAGCGGGAGCTGTTCGCTCGACACTAAAGAGCTTGATCTGATGCTCGCACAAATGATCGCCTGCAGCGAGCGGTTCGAAGCCCTGCTTGCCGAGGGCAAAACGCTTCCATTCGCCAATTTAATTGAAACCCTAGCGCGCATTCACAAAGGGTCCCGTGACGAATATCCCTGCGGGGCCGGCGGCAGTTATCTTGGCGTTTCCACTGATGGCGGTCTTTACGCTTGTCATCGCTTCGTCAATGATGACGATGCACGCATGGGCGACATCGATGTCGGATTGAATCAGAATTCGCAGGCAGACTGGTTGGCCCGGCGCAATGTGCAATTCCAGGAGCCTTGCAAGAGCTGTTGGGCACGTCATCTTTGTGGGGGCGGCTGTCATTACGACGTCATCAACCGCGGCCGTCTATTCTGCGACTATATTCGTGGTTGGTTGGATCATTGCCTTGGCGTTTATGTAAGGCTCGCTTCCGAACGCCCACACCAGCTCGCGAGCATCCTTGGCGTTGAAGTAGCGTCGGAGGCAAGGCGTGACGTCCTTCCTCCAAACTGATATTTTCGTCATTGGCGGCGGTCCCGCAGGCGCGACGATCGCTAATCGTCTGGCGGGCATGGGTCACAGCGTTCTGTTGGCGGAGGCGACCGTTTTTCCGCGACATCGCGTCGACGCATCATTACCCGCAATCATCTGGCCCCTACTTGATGCAATAGGCGTAACTGAGCGGATCGCCGGCGCGCAGTTCATCCCGGCTCGCGCGCCCATCGTGGTTTGGCCACATGATAGGGCTTCGACGCTAAGTGAAGAGAGGGAGCAAACTGGCCTCTATGTCGAGCGCGCAAGATTTGACGCAATACTACTTGAAGCGGCAGCGCTTGCGGGCGTCCATACAATTGAGGGCGCGCGCGCATCTCGACCGGTGCGCGACGAGAACGGCGGTTGGCGCACGCCAATAAAGTTCGGCGCAAACCAGCAAACGGTCGTTTCAAGCCATATCATTGTTGATGCGTCGGGGGGGCGTCTGTTACCTGGAGCGCCAAGCCGTCGCGGTCCGACTACATTGGCGGTGTTCGCACGCTGGGACAATCTCAGTCGCGAGCCTCAACGCGCAATACTCGAAGCGTGCGAGAATGAATGGCTCTGGTGTGCGCCCGTGGGGCCAAGGGAACTGATCGCCATCGCCTTTATCGAACCGAAGCGTCTGTCGCGTTGCGATCGCTCGGCAATACATAGCACATATCTTGAAATTCTTGGACGATCACGACTAATCGGTTCGGTACTTGTTGATGCGCGCCTAAATGAGATTCGTATATGTGATGCGACCTGCCGCGCGGCCGAGACACATGCCGAACTAGGCTATTTGCGCGTCGGGGACGCCAGCCTTAAGCTTGATCCCCTGTCATCTCAAGGGGTGCCGGTTGCTATTGCTTCTGCGCTACAGGCCGCCGTGATCGCTAACACAATGCTGCGTAAGCCTCAATCCTCCTCGATGGCCATCAACTTCTACGATGACCGGCAGCGCGAGCGGTTGGGCGCCCATATTCGGAAGTCGGCAAGTCTTTATAATAAGGTTGCATCCCATTTTTCCAGTCAGTTTTGGAAAGAGCGGTCGGCCTCACACGAACCAGAACCTGGCGAACATTTGTCACCGGTTGCCGCCCTTCGGACAGACGGGATCATCGAGTTGGCGTCGTCGGCTAGGTTTGAGGAGGCAGCGGTGATCGAAGGCGACCTCGTTGTCCAACGCTTGGGATTGAGACTGCCAGAGTGGCGCGCGCCCATAGCATATCTGGGACCTGTGGCGATCGCGCCGTTGCTTCAGTCCACGACGTTTAGCCGCTCGCTGGCCGCAATAATTATCGAGTGGCGGCAATCATTCCCCGAGGATATTTGCTGGTCAGTCGCTCACTGGCTATGGCGCAAAGGCGTGCTGGAAGTCAGAGGTAAGCGTACAACGCCTCCCGTGTAGCGCAGCGGGTCTTGGACGGCGATGATGGATTGGAGAAAAAAGTATAATATTTCATATATTTGAGTCGCCACGTGTGCAGTTCGTGTGCACTGACTGTTCGCTTTTTCTTCTTCCACGATAACGCGCGCAATGACGCGCTGTCGCGCGATCAGATATCCGCGCCGAAAGCAATGGAGAAGCAAAATCCGTCTCCAGCAAAGGCGCGATCGGCCTCATGCAGCTCATGCCCGCGACCTACGCTGAATTGCGGACGCGCTACGGTCTTAGCGCCGACCCTTTCGATCCTCACGACAATATTCAGGCCGGAGCCGCTTACCTTCGCGAGTTGCTCGACCAATATGGCGACGTCGGCTTTCTGGCGGCGTATAACGCCGGCCCAGGGCGCTACGAGGACTACCTTCACGGTCGCTCCTTGCCGGCCGAAACGACGGAATATGTCCGACGGATTGCGTCCGCACTTTCACTCGGCGGAATTTCCGCAGCCCCTTATTCCGCCTCCTCTGGCAACGTTTCCTCGTCAATCTTTGTCGCGATCACCGCACCAGAAAAGCACGACGGTCTGCCGCCGAGACACAGCGCCGATGCCGCTGTCGGAGCCGAAGGATCGATAATTCGCTCTCTCATTCCGGCGCGGCCAGACGTCAGATTATTTGCTGTAGCTTTGCACGCAGCCAGCGACTCCAACGCTTCGTCGTCTGCTGCTCTTTCGCGCGCCTCCGGCCTTTTCGCCGTTCGCCGGCATTCAGGAGCATCCCGATGCCAGCAATCTGCTATTTTCGCATATTGGCGCATGTCCTCGCACCTTTGTGCGCGAGTCCCGCCGAGGGAGCGAAAGCGACCGAGCTAAGGCAGGATAAAAGGGGCAGCCTGCGGCCTTGTCCGGCGGTCCGTTTGTCGTTCCCCTTCAATGCATTCACACAGGCTGCGATTTTGATGCGCAGCCTTTCGCTCGCAGCAAGCCTCTGTGACAACGCGCCTATTTCCACCTCGTCTGCGCTTTGCCATGTCGGGTGACGACGACATTCGCGTTCGGCCCGGCCGCCTCCGCTCGACGAAGCCGGGAAGAGCGAAGAGCTTCGTGTCGCGCGTGCTGGCCACCATGCAGAAGGCGGGCGGTCTGCATCGGTCGGACGCGCGCGGAAAGGGGCGTGGCGCATTCGGCCGCGGCCGGGCGGCAAGTCTCTCGGCGCTGCGCGGCCTGACCTCCCATTCGCGCGGCGTTGTGATCAAGGCGCGCGTCGTGCGACACGGTCCGAGATCGGCGCCGCTTACCGCGCATCTTTGCTATCTGCAACGCGACGGCGTCACCCGCGACGGCGCGCCCGGAAGAATGTTTGATCCCAACAGCGACCAGATGGATGCGCGAGACTTCGCCGATCGCTGCCGGGGCGACCGACATCATTTTCGATGCATCGTCTCGCCCGACGACGCCGGAGAGCTTTCCGACCTTCGCGCCTTCACCCGTGACCTCATGGGCGAGATGGCGCGCGATCTCGGGACCAGACTCGATTGGGCGGCGATCGACCATTGGAACACTGAGCATCCCCACATCCATGTCCTGGTGCGGGGCCGGGTTGATGACGGCGGCGATCTCGTTATCAGCCGCGACTATATCAGCCGAGGCCTCCGCGCCCGCGCCGAGCAGCTTGTCACCCTGGAGCTCGGGCCCCGCAGCGAGCATGAGATTCGCCAATCGCTGGAGCGGCAGGTCGACTCAGACCGCTGGACGCCGCTTGATCGGGCGCTGGCGCGGGAAGCGGGGAAGCAGGACGGTCTCATAGACCTTCGGCCGAACGCCGGTCAGAAGAACGATGTCGAACGCTCAACGCTGATCGCTCGCGCGCGCAAGCTCGAAAAGCTTGGGCTCGCCGCGCCGCTCGGCCCCGGCCAGTGGATAGACGTTGTGCGGCTTCGATCGCTTCATACGCTCCTTCGGGATCGTCCAGACGGCATTGTCGAAATCGACTTCGTCCCAAACGGCGTCCTGCAGCTCGCTCTTACGGACCATGGTCAAGAGGTAGAGCTTCATGCCGAGGCGGATCGTTGGCAGCGTGGCAACATGCTCGAGCTGCTTGAGCATGATGCGGATCTCGGTCGCCGAGAGCGCACGGTCTTTGGGTGTGAAGGTGGCGATCGAGGCTGGACCGACGTCATCGGCCGGGTTTGCGACCTTCTCGCCGTGGAGAATGGCGAAGCCGTAGATCTGCTTCAGGATATCCCGCACATGGATCGCCGTCGCCGGTGCGCCCCGTTCCACGATCTTCGCGCAATGGGCGCGAAGGTCATCGGGCGTGATCTCGGTCAGCAAACGGTTCCGCCAGACTGGCATAAGCTCTCGCTCAAAGATCGAGCGGCGCATCGCGCGCGTGCTGTCAGCCATTGGCGCGTTGACCAGCCACTTCTCCCCGAACTCGGCGAAACTCTTGGCTTCCTTGATCCGGCGCTTTTCCCGCTGCTTCTCGATAGCGGGGGAACGCCCCTCTGCGATCGCCCGGCGCGCGTCCAGGCATAGTTCGCGAGCCCGGGCGAGCGAGATCCCGTCTCGGGCGTACTTGCCGAGATAGACGGTCTCCCGCCTGCCGTTCAGCCGGTAGTCGAGCCTGAAGGAGATGGCGCCAGACGGTGCCACGCGCACATACATGCCGTCACGGTCGGTCACCTTGAACATTTTCTCTCTAGGTTTCAAAGCCTTGAGCGCTGCATCGGTCAACATGCTGAGCCACCTCGCGAAAAGTACCGTCACGCGGTTTTCGGAGGCTCGTGGCGGTGAAAAGAATTACTATTCAGTGCGCTAGATCAAAAAAAAGTACCGTCACGAGCCTCATTTGCCGTGACGGTACTTTCGATTTTCTGGTTGATCAATGGGGGCGAGGTCCGTCAGCGAGGCCGCCAGACGCGATTCATGCCCACCGATAGCCCCCGATAGGTATCGTCAGGATTTTTTATTTTTTTCAGGTAGTTGCGTCGCACGGCAGCGTAGTTGCGGATACCCTCGGATGGGCAAAAATTATTCCCACTCGATCGTTCCCGGGGGTTTGGAGGTCACATCGTAAACCACTCGGTTGACGCCGCGCACCTCGTTGATGATGCGCGTCGCAGCCCGGCCAAGAAATGTCATGTCGAAAGGATAAAAATCGGCGGTCATGCCGTCGCTGCTTGTCACCGCCCGCAGCGCCAGAACGTAATCGTAGGTGCGACCATCGCCCATCACGCCAACGCTGCGCACTGGCAAGAGCGCTGCGAACGCCTGCCAGATCTCATCGTAAAGTCCGGCTTTGCGAATTTCGTCGAGATAAACGGCGTCGGCCTTGCGTAAAATGTCAAGCTTCTCGCGGGTGATGACGCCAGGGCAGCGGATCGCCAGCCCGGGTCCCGGAAACGGATGTCTCCCGACGAAAGCCTCCGGCAGACCGAGTTCGCGTCCCAGCGCGCGCACCTCGTCCTTGAACAATTCCCGCAGCGGCTCCACCAGCGCCATGTTCATGCGTTCGGGCAAGCCGCCCACATTGTGATGCGATTTGATCGTCACCGATGGGCCGCCGGTGAAGGAGACGCTTTCGATCACGTCTGGATAGAGTGTGCCCTGCGCCAGAAATTGCGGCGCGCCTCGACCGTCCTGCGCAATTTTTTTAGCTTCTGCTTCGAAGGTTTCGATGAACAGGCGGCCAATCGTCTTGCGCTTGACCTCGGGATCGTCGACCCCTTCAAGCGCGTCGAGAAATTTGTTTTCCGCCGCCACATGATGGAGCGGAATATTATAATGATCGCGAAACAGCCGCACGACCTCTTCAGCCTCGCCCAGCCGTAACAGGCCATGGTCAACAAAGACGCAGGTCAGCCGGTCGCCGATCGCCTCATGGATCAACACAGCGGCGACCGCGCTATCGACGCCCCCCGACAAGCCGCACAATACGCGACCATCGCCGACCTGATGACGGATGGCCGCGATCGACTCCTGCCTGAAGGCCGCCATGGTCCAGTCGGATTTGAGGCCGGCGACCTTATGCACGAAATTTGACAACAGTTTCGCGCCATCTGGCGTATGCGCGACTTCAAGATGAAACTGAACGCCGTAATAACGACGCAGCTCATTGGCGATCGCCGCCATTGGCGCATTTTCTGAGACGGCGATAGCGCGAAAACCTTCGGGCAATTGCGTTACCCGGTCGCCATGGCTCATCCAGACGGGATAGCTTTGGCCTTTTTGCCAGACTCCCTCAAAGAGCGGGCTTGATTCCAGCGCCACCACTTCGGCGCGGCCAAATTCGCGATGATGTCCGGCCTCGACCTTGCCGCCGAGTTGCGTCGCCATCGTCTGCTCGCCATAGCAGATGCCGAGCACAGGCACGCCCGAGTCGAAAATCGCCTGCGGCGCGCGCGGCGAACCGTCCTCCGTGACCGAACAGGGTCCGCCCGACAGGATCACCGCTTTAGGACGAACCTCGGCGAAGGCGCGTTCGGCGCTCTGAAACGGCGCGATCTCACAATAAACGCCGGCCTCGCGCACGCGACGCGCAATCAGTTGCGTGACCTGCGAGCCGAAATCGACAATCAAAACCTTGTCATGACGATCAGCGATGTCGTGGTGAAAGGCTTCGGCGGCGGTGGTCATGACAAACCTTGCTCCGGCATCTGAGATGCGCGCAACGCGCGTGGTTAAAATGGTCTCGTGATCAGACTGCGGCGCTCTCATGCGCAATGTCGCCGCCGACCACAGTGAGACGGACCTCGCCCTGCAACAAGGCGCCGTCGAAGGGCGTATTACGACAACGCGAATGCAGCGTTTCCGGCGCAACGACGAAAGGCGCGTCGGGATCGAAGACGATCAGGTCGGCGGGCGCGCCTTTTTGCAGGCGCCCCTGCTCCAATCCGAGGATACGCGCCGGCGTCGACGATAGCGCCGCGAGAAGACGCGGCAAGGCGACATCGCCGGCGTGAACCAAACGCAAACCGGCGGCCAGCATGGTTTCAACGCCTACAGCGCCATATTCCGCCTCGGCGAAAGGCCGTCGTTTAGTCTCGACGTCCTGCGGATCGTGGTCGGAGACGATCACGTCAATCAGACCTTCGGCCAGCGCGGCCACCAGCGCCTGACGCTCCTGCTCCTGCCGCAGCGGCGGCTGCAACTTGAGAAAGCTGCGATAATCGCCAATGTCGTTTTCGTTCAATGTTAGATGATTGATCGAGACGCCGCAGGTGACGGGCAGTCCCGCCTCCTTCGCCGCACGCAAGGCCTCCAGAGAGAGCGTCGTCGAGATCAACGCGGCATGGTAGCGCGCGCCGGTTAGCGCGACGAGACGCAAATCGCGGTCCAGCATGATCGCTTCGGCCTCGCGCGGCGCCCCGGAGAGCCCCAGTCGCAGGGCCAGCTCGCCCTCGTTCATGACCCCCGACGCCAGATCCGGGTCTTGCGGAAAATGAATGACCAGGGCGCCGAAATCGCGCGCATAAGTCATGGCGCGGCGCATCACCAGCGCATTCCTCACCGGCCGAGCGCCATCGAAAAAGGCGACGGCGCCCGCCTGCTGCAACAAACCGAATTCGGCGATTTCGCGTCCCTCGCGGCCCTTGGTCAGCGCCGCCATCGGCAGCACGCGCACCCGACCTGTGTCGCGGGCCCGGCGCAAGACAAAATCGACAACGGCGGGATCGTCGATCGCCGGCGCCGTCGCAGGCGTCGCTACAAGGGTGGTGACGCCGCCGACCGCCGCAGCCAGGGTCGCGCTCGCGATAGTCTCACGGTGCTCTGCGCCGGGTTCGCCGACAAAGGCCTGCATGTCGATGAGGCCGGGGGCGAGAACAGCCCCGGCGCAATCGATCAGGCGCGCGTCCGGGGGCGCGGCGTCGCGGGTCAGAGACGCGCCGAGATCGACTATTTTGCCGTCGCAGGCGTATAGGCCGCCGGGCGTCTCCATCCCGGTTGCGGGATCGATGAGGCGCGCGTTGACGAGGTAAAGCGGCGAGACAGGCCGGTTAAGGGACATGCCTGTCTGATTAGGGCATTTTCCGCAGGTTGGAAATGTTGTCGATGGCGGCGGCGCGCAAGGAAGCAACCTGAGCGATCCGCCCGGCGCTTGGCGGGACGGCCATTCGGCCCGACGCCGGCGGCGCGGGCCAGGGAATGCGCTCCAGACGCACCGCGGTGTCGACGCCAGCCTCCGGGGGCGACGGCAATCGAGCAAAGAATTTAGCGCGATCCCCAGCCGCCAGATGGGCCACGGGCGGCGCGATGATCCATGTGAACAGATCTGCTCCCTCCCGGTCGCGAACCGAGAGGCGGATTGGCGCAATGGAAGTCCCGACGCGGTTGCTATTGGCGACCTCGCCGTCAATCAGCAAAACCTTTCGGCCCTCCTCCCAGACCAGCCGCGAGCGGACGCCGCGCAGATCAGGGCCGTCGCCGCGCCCCAGTAATTGAACTGTGTCGGCGACCCCGACTAAAGTCAGGCTCATGATGATAGCCGCCAGCCATTTTTCCCACCGCCGATTCACCGTCGTCATCGGAAGGATCTCGCTCGAATCGATCATGATCGCCGCCATCGAAAATCCCCGCTCGGATGCATACAAAGCGCCCGATCAACCTTACGTTAACTATACTCATGGTTAAGAAGTGGTGAACCGCTACTGTTGGGGCGGGACGGCGCGCCGCCGTGCGCCGACCGGAGACAGGATCGCATAGCCGGATGTTGAGCTTCGAGAATGTCGGTTTGCGCTATGGCGACGCCCCCGAGACGTTGCAGGATATCACCTTCGATATTGCGCCCGGCTCATTCCAGTTTCTCACCGGCCCCTCCGGCGCCGGCAAGACCTCTCTTTTGCGGATGATCACCCTCTCCCTGCGACCAACGCGAGGGGTCATCAGGCTCATGGGCCATAATCTCGGCTGTAACGTCGGGAAAGACCTTGCTCTGGCGGTCGGCGACCAGGGGGGAAAAATCAGCAGGCAGGACATCGTCGCGCTGCGTCGACGCATGGGAGTGGTGTTTCAGGATTTTCGGCTGCTCGATCACCTGACTTTATATGAAAATGTCGCCCTGCCGCTGCGTTTGCGGGAAAGAGAGGAGACATCATATCGAGCCGAGGTGATCGAACTGCTCGAATGGGTCGGACTCGGCGACGTGCGCAACGCCCGGCCGCCCTCGCTCTCCGGCGGGGAAAAACAACGCGCGGCCATCGCCCGCGCGCTCATTGCGCGCCCGGAGCTTGTGCTGGCCGACGAGCCCACCGGCAACGTCGATCCAACATTGGCGCGTCGAATTCTCAGGTTGCTGATCGAAATGCACAAGGCCGGCGCGGCGGTAATGGTCGCCACGCATGATCTTGGCCTGATGGATCATTATGCTTTGGCCCGCCGCCTGGTACTGGCCGATGGCCGCCTGCTGGCGTTCGAGTGAGGGCCATGCCGACCCGTTTGAAACTCCCCTTCCCTTCCGGCCCGGCCCACGACTCCAACCCGCTGGCGCCGGCAGATACAGCAGCGGGACGCTCGCTGACGCTTGTCGTCGCCATTATGACTTTTCTGGCGGCGCTTTGCGCCGGCGCTGCCGCTCTGGTCGCACAGACGAGCGCCGAATGGCGAGGAGAAGCGGCGCGGGAGGCGACGATCCAGTTGCAGGTCGCCAAAGACCGCGACATCGATGCGGACTTGCAAATCGCCGCAGGCATCGCCGAAAAAACGCCGGGCGTCAGCAATGCGCGCATTTTCAGCCGCAACGAATCGGAGGCTTTGCTCACCCCCTGGCTTGGCGAGGGCCTCGATCTCTCCGATCTCCCGACGCCGCGGGTGATCGTCTTGCGGCTCAATTCCGAGGGCCCGGCCGATCTCGACAAGCTGCGGCGCGATCTCGCCGCCGCCTTGCCCGACGCGACGCTGGACGATCATCATCTAACCATCGCGCGTCTGGGCGACATGGCGCGCGCTGTTGTTTTGGCGGCGATTGGGGTCTTTCTTCTTGTTTTGATCGCGCTCGGCGTCGTCATCGCCTCGTCGACGCGCGCCGCTGTCGCCTCCAATCACGACATTGTCGACATACTTCATATCCTTGGCGCCAATGACACGCTGATTGCGGGAGAATTCCGTCGACGGTTTCTGTCGTTTGGTCTGCGCGGGGCGCTGATCGGGGGGGGCGGCGCCATCGCATTTTTTGCATTTGCGCAACTCCTCGCTGGACAGTGGCGCGCCACGGCCAGCGCCGATCAGATGCAAGCGATGTTTGGCGATTTCGGGCTCGATCCGATTGGATACGGCCTGATCCTTGCCCTCATTGGCGGCGTTGCCTTGCTGACCGCATGGATTTCCCAAAGAACTGTATTTCAATATCTTAAGGACGCAGACGGATAAGCGCGACCGAGGGCGCCCCAAGATAAAGCAGCGCAAGGGAGAGGAAGGAAGACAAGGTGTCGGGAATACCACCATCTGCTCGGATGTCCGGCTTCTCGGCGAGCCTCGCGCGGGGTCTCCTCGGCGGTCTGGGACTTGTAGTCGTCGTCCTGCTGGGCGGTTTCGTTGTTTTTGCGCTGACTCTTGCTCGGGAAGAGCCCACGCTCGCGGTCAGGACGGAAGGAATTGTCGCCTTCACGGGCGGGTCGGACCGTGTCATCGACGCCGCCGCCATTCTTGCGCGCGGACAGGCGCAGCGTTTGCTGATCACCGGCGTCAATCGCGCCACACGCAGCTCCGTGCTTGCCCGGCTGCTGCCGTTGCCGCGGGACATGTTCGATTGCTGCGTCGATCTGGGCTACGAGGCGCAGGACACGGCAGGAAATGCGCGTGAAACACGGCAATGGGCGCAAGCGCATCATCTGACGCGTTCCCTGATCGTTGTTACGTCGAATTACCACATGCCCCGCGCATTGCTCGAACTTTCCGCCGTCCTGCCCGGCGTGGCGCTTTATCCTTTCCCCGTCGTCAGCGAACATGTGGACGTTGCCGACTGGCCCAATGATCTGCGCGTCGCCCAGCTCGTGGGCGGTGAATACGTCAAATACCTCCGCGCGATCTTCCGTATCGCCTTTGACCCCGACGCTGACGCAATCGAAACGACTCCATTGCGTCGTAGCGACGCCCTGCCCTGAAGACGCCGCGCGCCGCCTTGTTCCCGCCCGCGCCGATAGCGTAAAAGACGTCCGGTTCCCCAATGTCCGGTCACGCCGATGCTTGTGCTTCGATCGCTTGTTTTTCAGATCCTGTTCTTTTTGAACATGATCATTTTGATCCTGATCTGGTTGCCGGGCCTGTTCATGCGGCGACAGGTTGCGCAGGAGCTCGGACGAACGTGGGGCCGAACGACGCTTTGGCTGCTGGATAAAATCATCGGCCTGAAAATCGAATGGCGCGGCGTCGAGAATATTCCCACCGGCCCGCTGATCGTCGCCGCCAAGCACCAATCAATGTGGGAAACCTTCGTGCTGCCGATAAGGTTTTCGGATTTCAGCTATATTCTCAAACACGAATTAATTTGGCTCCCGTTCTTCGGCTGGTATTTGCTCGCCGCCGAGCAGGTTGCGATTGATCGCGCCAAGGGCGGCAAGTTGATGCCGCAACTGGTCGAAAAAGCGCGCAGAATTTTCGCGCAAGGGCGTCAGCTATTCATCTTTCCCGAAGGCACACGCCGCCCGGCCGGCGCGCCGCCGCAGTATAAGATTGGCGTCGCCTATCTGTATGAGGCGACTGGCGCGCCAGTACTGCCCGTCGCGGTGAACTCCGGCCTGTTCTGGCCCAAACGCGCCTTTATCATTCGACCCGGCACAGCGGTGATCGAGTTTCTGCCAGTGATTCCGCCGGGCCTCCCGCCGCGCGAATTATTTCATCGGCTGGAAAACGATATCGAGACGGCGTCGAACCGGTTGATTGATGAAGCCATCGCGAAAGATCCAACCCTCGCCGCCATGATCGAGAAAAATCGCCGAGCTTCGGAGGACGTCGCCGCCTGATCGTCCCGCGACCCGGTCCGCGCTCAATCCTGCAACGGACCCCATGCCGGATCGCTGGCGAAACCCGGCGTCGGCACAAGAGACTCCGAACGGCCGAAAACATCCACCATGTAAATTTTCGGTCCGCCGCCGCCGCCGCTCTCGCGGAAGAACATCAAAAACAGACCATTAGGCGCCCAGGTCGGGCCTTCATTATGAAAGCCCTCGGTGAGGATGCGTTCACCGGAGCCGTCGGTCTTCATCACGCCGATGGCGAAATTGCCGCCATTCTGCTTGGTGAAGGCGATGTAATCGCCCTTGGGCGACCACACCGGCGTCGAGTAGCGACCGCCGCCGAAGGAGATGCGTTTCGCCGCGCCGCCATGCGCGCTCATCACGTAAATCTGCTGCGCGCCGCCGCGATCGCTCTCGAAGGTGATTTGCGAGCCATCCGGGGAATAGGAAGGCGCCGTATCAATCGCCGCCGTATCGGTGAGGCGGGTCGTCGTTCGGGTTCGCAAATCCATAGCGTAGAGATTGGTGTTCGACCCCTCAGACAGGGACATGATGACCTTCTGGCCATCGGGAGAAAAACGCGGCGAGAACGTCATGCCGGGAAAATTGCCGACAACCTCATGCTGGCCATTCTCTATGTTCATCAGCAGAACTTTTGGTTCGCCTTCGGCGGTGAAGGCCATATAGGTCACATCGAGCGAAGAAGGAGAGAAACGCGGAGTCACCACCAGTTCGTCGCCGCGCGTCAGGTAACGAACATTGGCGCCGTCCTGATCCATCATCGCCAAACGCTTGCGACGTTTGTCCTTGGCGCCCGACTCATCGACAAAAACGATGCGCGTGTCGAAAAAACCCTTCTCGCCGGTGATGCGCGAAAACACCGCATCAGAGAGTAAATGCGCGACCCGACGCATATTGGCCGACTCGGTGACATATTGCTGACCGGCGACCTGTTCCCCGGTTGTTACGTCGAAGAGCCTGAATTCGGTTTTAAGCCGGCCGTCGGCGGCCCGAAGGGAACGTCCGGTGAGCACGAATTGCGCATCGAGTCCCTTGAGCGCCGAAAGATCGGGCGTCGTATCCGGCGGCGCCATCGACGTCGGGGCCTCGATCGGCTTGAGAAACACCGAGCGCTTAAAATTATTCAGCGTAACCGATGTCACCGTACGCGCGGCGTCGTCGCCGACAAATGGCGCGACAGCGATATTGACGGGCTGAAAGCCGCCGCCCTTCACATCGATGATGCGGCCGGCGCGCGCCGGCGCGAAGGGCGCGAAAGCCGCGCCGGCGATAAGGCTTGCGGCGGCGCGGCGGGTGATGGGGCGAATCATGTGGCGTTTTCCCTGTGTGTCTGGGAGGTAAGGGAATAAAAGGCCTTCATCAACGCTCGTCACGGAAACGTATCGTGATGTCGCGAAGGACTTCTTCATAATAGGGCATGAAATCGGCGGGTATTTTCATCGGACTGCACCGGCGAACGGCCTGTAACGCCTGTTCGCCGCGCGCGCGCTCGACAGGGTTGGCAGAGCCATTGATCAGTTTGGGCCGACCTTCAAGCTCTCCCTCTCGCGAGAGACGAAACTCCACGACCGGGGCATAGGCCGCGCCGCCCAGAGACAGCGCCGACACCCAGCAGGGGTGATAGTGATCGTGAATATAGGCGGCGATGCGCGACTCCATCGATGCCGAAAGTTTTTGCGCTGCGCCCTCGGCCGCGCCAAGCGACGCCGGACTGATCTGCTGTCCCGTCGCGGCGCGCCGCTGCGGCGCCTCGCGGCTCAACAGATTGGCGATGCTGGCGAGATCGAATTTCGATTTCGGCGCATTCTCGTCGCCGGATTTTGGTCGAGCGTCCTGAGACGGCGCGTCGGCGGTCTCGGCGTCAGGTTTCTCCTTCGCCTTCTCAAGCTCTTTGCGTTTTTCGAGCAATTTGGCGATGTCGTCAGCGCGCAGCCGGGGTTTGGGCGGCTTGGGGGGCTCCGGCGGTTTATCCTGCGCCCTGTCAAGTTTGGGACGCGCCGGCGGCTTCGGCCTCACGACCTCCGCATCCTCTGGCTCTTGCTTGTCCTCGGTGTTAGCCGCCTTCTCCGGAGTCGACGGCGGAGGTTTATCCTGCGGCGGACTGGGGACTTTTTTGTCGGCCGGCGAGGGGTCCTTCGTCGGAGGCGGCGCTGCAGCGCGCTTGGGCGGTTTTGGCGGTTCCGGACTATTATCCGAGCCAGGCTCCGGTCGGCGCGGCGCCCTTGGCGGCGGCGCGGGAACGTCCTTGTTCGCCGCATCGAGCGGAGGTTCGGGCGGCAGATCTGTTTTATCGGCGACGCGGTCGACGCGCGGCGACGGTTTGACTTCTTTGGCGGTTTTCTCGCCCTTCGTCACCGAATTCAGTTCGCTGTCCGAGACCACGTCAATCGGGATCGTCTCCGGCGCATCTTCGAATTTTTCCGCTGACCCGAACAGAACGACAGCCGCCAGGAAAAGCCCCGCATGGGCGATCAGAGAGACGATGAAACCCGGTTCGGAGCGCGAAAATCTCACTTTCGCCGACTCACTTCTTCTCCTGCTCCGTCACAAGAGCGACTTTGCGGTATCCGGCGCTCGTGACCAGTGACATCACCTCGGCGACGCGACCGTAGTTCACAGCCTTCGAGCCGCGCACATAGATGCGCTCGTCGAAACCCTGCTTGACGGTCTCTTTCAGTTTCTCAAGCAGTTTTTCGAGTTCGATGGGCTGATCCATCAGGAAGACCTGTCCCTTTTCGTCGATGGCGACGGAAACCGGCTTCTGATCGATGTTCAGCGCTCCCGCCTTCGTTTGCGGCAAATCGACGGCGACGCCGGTCGCCAACAATGGCGCCGCAACCATGAAGATGATCAACAGAACGAGCATGACGTCGATGAACGGCGTCATGTTGATTTCCGCCATAGCGCCATAGCGCGGCACGCCGCGCCGGCGACGCCGGCCGCCGCCGCCCTTGGCGGTGGAGATGGATGCGCCCATGCTGCCCTCCTCTTACGCCGCGCGGTCGCGATTGGCCGTATGCTGATCGATCTGGCGCGACAGGATGGCGGAGAACTCGTCCGCGAAGCTCTCCATGCGCGCCTGCGTCTTCGCCACATCGCCCTGCATCTTGTTGTAGGCGATCAGCGCCGGGATCGCGGCGAAGAGGCCGATGGCGGTGGCGAGCAGCGCTTCGGCGATGCCCGGCGCGACGACCGCCAGCGAGGTGTTTTTCGAGGCCGCGATGGAGCGGAACGAGGTCATGATGCCACACACCGTGCCGAACAGGCCGACGAAGGGGCCGGCCGAGGCGACCGTCGCCAGCACCAGCAGGTTGGATTCGAGCTTCTCGACCTCGCGCACGATCGACACGTCGAGAACTTTCTCGATGCGCGCCTGCAGGCCCATGTAACTCGATCCGGCGCTCTGGAAGGAGCGCTTCCATTCCCGCATGGCGGCGACGAACAGCGTGGCGTTGCCGATGGTCGGCCGTTCGGAGAGTTTCGTGTAAAGCTCCTCCAGCGAATTGCCGGACCAGAAGCTGTCCTCGAAACGCTCCATCGCCTTGCGCACGCGACGAAAGAGCAGCGTTTTATCGACGATGATCGCCCAGCACCACACCGAAGCGGCGAGCAGACCAAGCATGACGAATTTGACGACGATATGGGCGCCCCAGAACATGCTCCACACCGTGATCTCGGCGACGGCGGGATTGGCGATCGGAGCGGCGACTTCGGCTGGATTCATGATTTGTCCTTGCGGCGGCGCGGGACGCGACGTTAATGTCCGAATGTCGTTTATCGCGAGCGATTTCGCCCTTTTCGGGGCCATTTTGCGCCGCACAAGGAAGGATTAGGCAGGAGCGGTTAACATTCGGTATGGCTCAGACCTGTTCGCAAGGCCGTGAGGAAACTTTCGCGCGCCTGCGCCGGCAAGCGTCGCGCCCGCCCGCCCTCGACGCAGACGACCCGGACCCGCGCCTTCACCAGCAATTCGCCGTCTCGAACAACACGCTGTTCGAGATCGACCGAAGCGCCGCCGATGGCGGTGACGGCGGTCTCGACGGCGAGCAGGTCGTCCATCCGGCCGGGACGTTCGAACTCGACGTCCATTTTGCGGACGACAAAAAAGATCGGCGCGCCCGCCGGGCTTTCGAGCAAGTCGCGCTGGACAAGTCCCAGCGTGCGCAACAACTCGGTACGGCCGCGCTCCATGAAACGGATATAGGAAGTATGATAGACAAGCCCCGAGGCGTCGGTGTCTTCCCAGTAGACTCGGACCGGAAGGGTGTGGACTGTCGACAACTTATCCCTCCTCCTCGCTAAACAGACCGAATTGCCCGGCCGGCCGCGCCGGTTCTGCAAGGCCCAGATGGCGGAACGCCTGCGGCGTCAGCAATCGCCCGCGCGGCGTGCGCTGGAGAAATCCCTGCTGAAGCAGATAGGGCTCGATGATGTCCTCAATGGCGTCGCGGGGTTCGGAAAGCGCCGCAGCGATGGTCTCGATCCCGACCGGCCCGCCGCCGAAATTCACGGCGACCATGTCGAGATACCGCCGATCCATGACGTCGAGGCCGATGCTGTCGACGTCGAGCAGAGATAGCGACCGGTCGGCGAGTTCGCGCGTGATGGTCGTAAGGCCGTCGACGACCGCGAAATCGCGCACCCGTCGCAACAAGCGGCCGGCGATGCGCGGCGTGCCGCGCGAGCGTCGGGCGATTTCCTGCGCGCCGGCGGCGTTCATGCCAATGCCCAGCACCCGTGCGCCGCGCCTGACGATCAACTCCAATTCCTGCGGCGTGTAGAAATTCAGCCGCAACGGAATGCCGAAGCGGTCACGCAACGGCGTCGTCAGCAGGCCGGCGCGGGTCGTGGCGCCGACCAGCGTGAAGCGCGCCAGATCGATCTTCACCGAACGCGCCGCCGGTCCCTCGCCGATAATGAGATCGAGCTGGAAATCCTCCATCGCAGGATAGAGAATTTCCTCCACCGCCGGATTAAGCCGGTGAATCTCGTCGATGAACAACACGTCGCGCGGTTCAAGATTGGTGAGTTGCGCGGCGAGATCGCCGGCCTTGGCGATCACCGGACCGGAGGTCGAACGGAAATTGACGCCCAGCTCGCGGGCGACAATTTGCGCCAGCGTCGTCTTGCCCAGCCCCGGCGGTCCAACCAACAGCACATGATCGAGCGCATCGCCGCGTTTTTTCGCCGCCTCAATGAACACCCGAAGATTGGCGCGGGCCGCCTCCTGGCCGGTGAAATCCTCCAGCGCCAGCGGACGCAGGCTGAGGTCGGCGTCGTCGTCGCGCGCCGAAGGGCTGACCAGTCGCGGGGTTTCGCTCACGCCGCCAACTCCTTAAGCCCCTGCCGGATCAGCGCGCCGGTCTCGGCGCTCTCGCCCAATTTTTTAACGCTGGCGGCGACAGCGGCGGCGGCCTGCGGTCGGCCATAGCCGAGATTGACCAGCGCCGAAATCGCGTCGCGCACGCCGGAGGGCGCAGTATCGGCGTCCGTCTCGCCGGAGAGTTTGGCGACCAGCGGATCGACGGCCCCAAAGGCCGGCGCCTTGTCCTTGAGTTCGGCGACGATTCGCGCCGCAAGTTTAGGGCCGACGCCGGGGGCGCGGGCGACCATCGCCTTATCCTGCGTGGCGATGGCGGAAGCGAGATCGCCCGGCGACAGGATCGAGAGAATAGCCAGCGCGACTTTCGCGCCGACGCCCTGCACCCCTTGCAGCAGGCGGAACCAGTCTCGCTCATTCTCGTTCTCGAAGCCAAAGAGTCGGATCGAATCCTCGCGCACCTGCGTCTCGATCGCGAGCATGCTCGCCTCGCCGGGACGCGGCAGTTTTTGCAGGGTGCGCGCCGAACATTGCACGACATAGCCGACGCCATTCACGTCGAGGATCACGAAATCCTCGCCATAGCTGTCGATGAGGCCCCTGAGTTTGCCGATCATGCGATCGCCCGCATTCGCGCGCTGCGGTGCTGCGCATGACAGATCGCCACGGCAAGCGCATCGGCGGCGTCGGCGCTGGAGGCCGCGCTCGACGGCAACAGCACGCGCACCATCATTTGCACCTGTTGTTTATCGGCGTGGCCAGCGCCGACGACGGTCTTCTTGACGACATTGGCGGCGTATTCCGCGACGATCAGCCCGGCCAGGGCCGGCGCAGCGAGGGCGACGCCGCGCGCCTGCCCCAGTTTCAGCGCCGATTGCGGATCGCGGTTGACAAAGGTCTCCTCGACCGCCGCCTCATGAGGCGCATAGTCGGCGATGATCTGCATCAGGCCCTCATGCAGATCGCGCAGCCGCGCGCCCATCGCCTGCCCGGGATCGGGTTGCAGCCGGCCGCAATTGACGAAAGACAGGCGTGAGCCCTGACATTCGATCAGCCCCCAGCCGGTGTTGCGCAGGCCGGGATCAATCCCGAGGATGCGAATCGGATCTTTGCTCATGCCGCAGGTTAGCCGGATCGGGGCCTCCCGGGCGAGAGGGGCGCGGCTCAATCGGCGACGGCCGGCTTCTCAGCCTTCTCCGCCGCTTCGACGGCGGCGTCGAAGGCGAGCAGCGTCGATGCGTGGCGCGCCTTGTATTCCCGCACCGGCTCCAGCACCGCAAGATCGGCCCATTTTCCGCCGGGGGGCGGACCGTTCTCTTTGAGCATGCCCAGCAATGCGTGGCGCGCGTCTTTTAACTCCTGAGGCGTCGTCCCGATGATATTGCGGGCCAGGACCGAAGCGGAAGCCTGCCCCAGGGCGCAAGCGCGCAACTCATGAGCGTAATCGGCGACCCGCCCGTCGCGCAACGTCAGATCTACGGTGATCGTGGAGCCGCAAAGTTTGGAATGCGCAGTCGCGGAGGCGTCTGGCCGTTCCAGACGACCAATGCGCGGAATATCGGCGGCCAGTTCGAGAATGCGCGCGTTGTAAATCTGATCGATCATGGACTCGGGCTTACCATGCTGCGGTCGCTCCCTATATAGGGTCTACGGTCTGCCGCCGAAAGCGGCGCCGGAACGCCGGCATGAAGCGTCGCTCTCGCGAAATTTCTGCAAAACAGATACTCCCAAACCGAGAGGTTGGCGAGCGTTCGAGCGTCGGCCAACCCCGTGGGCCGGAACGGACAAGACAGCGGCACGCAGGACTGGAGGCGCCACTTGGAAGACGTGGTCAAGACCCTGGAAGATCGACCGGAAACAACGGAGCACCCCTTCATGATCGCTCCGGAACGACCCTCGCCCGCCCCCCGTCCCATGACGCGCCCATCGCAACAAGAAGCCGAAGCTGCCGTTCGCACCCTGTTGCGCTGGGCCGGCGACGATCCCGAACGCGAAGGACTGCGCGACACGCCACGCCGTGTAGCGAAAGCCTATCGTGAATTTTTTGCCGGCTATACGGAAAGCCCCGAGGACATCCTCTCCCGCGTCTTCGAGGAAGTTGAGAATTACAACGATCTCGTGCTGGTGCGCGATATTCCATTCTCGTCGCATTGCGAACATCACATGGTGCCTTTTGTCGGAAAGGCGCATGTCGCTTACTATCCGAACGGCGGAGTCGTCGGCTTGTCGAAACTGGCGCGGCTGGTCGACGTCTTCGCGCGCAGGCTGCAAACCCAGGAATCGATGACGGCCCAAATCGCAGACGCCATAGCGACCCATCTCAATCCACGCGGCGTCGCGGTGATGGTCGAAGCAGAGCATATGTGCATGTCAATGCGCGGCGTAATGAAACATGGCTCCTCCACCGTGACGATGCGCTTCTCCGGCGTATTCGAGAACAACGCCGCGCAACAGGCGCATTTCTTCACCTTGCTCCGAGGCGCGCGCTGATCAATGTCGATCGTCGACAACAAGGCCGCCCTTGAGGAGGGAACGGCGTTCTCACCGAAGTTTGACGCCAATGGTCTCATTGTTTGCGTGACCACCGACGCCACGACGCGCGAGGTGCTTATGGTCGCCTACATGAACCGCCTCGCGCTCGATAAAACCCTGGAAACCGGCGTGGCGCATTATTGGTCCCGCTCCAGACAATCTCTATGGCGCAAGGGCGACACCTCCGGACAGGTGCAAAAGGTTGTGTCGCTGCGGGTTGATTGCGATCAGGACGCCCTGTTGCTCGACGTTGAACCCGGCGGCGACGGCAAAGCCTGTCACACCGGCCGCAAATCCTGTTTCTACCGCCGCATCGAATTGAATGAAGGACGGACATCGCTCGTAATCGAGTCCTGATGGCGGATGATTGACGCATTTTGTCCAAGGATCGCTGAAAACAGCATTTATCGTCGCCAGTCTTGCAACCATATAATTTTCTAACGTTACGATATTGCAGGAGCCGGGGAAAAACGATGTTTTCCTTGCGTCGCGCCGAAGCCGCCGAAAAAATCACGCTGACCGATTCGGTGATGAAGAATCCGCTTATGCAAGATGAAAAAGCCAACATCCCCGGCGATGTCGAATGTCGTCCGCACAAGCGGCGCGATGACAGACCGCGCATTGGTCTGGCGCTTGGCGCCGGCGCCGCGCGCGGCTGGTCGCATATCGGGGTGCTGAGAGAACTCGCCGCGCATGGCGTGCATCCGGACATCATCGCGGGCACATCAATCGGCGCCGTTGTCGGCGGATGCTACGCCGCCGACCGTCTCGATCAGATCGAGGCCTTCGCACGGTCGCTGACCCGCCGCCGCGTCTTCACGCTCATGGATTTATCCTTCTCCGGCGGCAGTCTGATCGGAGGCGAGAGACTGAGGGCGGCGCTCGAACAGGAACTGGATCATTTCAATATCGAGGACCTGCCTATCCCTTTTGCCGCCGTCGCGACAGAGGTCGGGTCAGGTCATGAAGTATGGATGCAACGCGGCTCGCTGCCACTGGCGATCCGCGCCTCCTACGCCCTGCCCGGCATTTTCGAACCGGTGCGCGTCGGCGAGCGCTGGCTGTTCGATGGCGCGCTCGTTAATCCGGTGCCGGTGACGGTGTGTCGGGCGCTGGGCGCAGAATTCGTCATCGCCGTCAATGTCACAGCAGACATGATGTATCGCTCCGGGGTCATCCAGGGCGATGCGGTATTGAAGAAGAAACCGAACGAACCTTCGCCCTACGACGACCGGGGCGATCCCTCTCTCGTCGAACGGCTTCTGCCGCGTTATTTCGATCGCAGGGCTGACGACGCGCCTAATGTGGCGACAGCGATGATCGACGCCTTCAATATTGTGCAGGATCGCATTTTGCGCTCGCGCCTGGCCGGCGATCCGCCAGACGCCATCATTACGGCGCGCATGGAAAACATCGGCATGTTCGATTTTCATCGCGCCGAGAGATTGATCGAGATCGGACATCAGGCGGCGCAACGCGCCCTGCCGAACATCTTCGCTCACATCCCGATCCCGGGCGTCTCGATCTGAAATTTGACGGAGCCGGGATTTATCCAGCCTTCGCCCGCTTCTCGAAAAGACCGAAGGTCAGCAGGCCAAAGACAAAGCCGCCGACATGCGCCTCCCAGGCGACAGCGGCGTCCGACCCCATCGCCTGCGGAAAAACGCCGAACAGGGCGTTGGTTCCAAACCACACCAGTACGAACATCAGGGCCGAACGATTACCCGTGAGATTCATCAGCGGCTCGGCGGGCGGATGCGGGTCGCGCCACTCGCGGCGCGTTGCCCCGAGTACGGCGCCAGGCGCGAAGGCGAAGCGAACGATCGCCGCCATGGCGGCGGAGATCCCGGCCGAGGCTCCGACCATTGGCGTCAGATCGAGCGGGTGCAGAAAAAAATGCGCCAACGCCCCGGCGACAGCGCCGCAGGAGACAAAAACCAGAAACATGAAATCGCCCAGCCGCCTGGCGACGGGCGAACCAAAGGCGGCGAGCGAGAGAGCGTTGACGAGCAGGTGAGACCAGCTGCCGTGGAGAAAGGCGTAGGTGAACAGCGTCAGGATCGTCAGTTGACCGACCCCCATCGCCGCATTGAGGCGCTCTACCGCTTGCTGGGTGTCATAGTCGAAGGTCGAGCGCGTCGGCAGGAGCGCATGAGGGTCCATGACAAGGCTCAGTCGCGCCGGGATAAAAGCGAAGGCCTGATACATTTGCTGCGCGATTGGCTCGGGCCCATATTCTACGACGCATTGCAACCCTGCAAGAACGCAGATCAAGACGGTGATCACGCCTGGCAGATTGATGATCTTCTCGCGTTCCGACACAAAGACCGACCTGTTTCAAAATGAACCACAGGCCGGTCAAAACGACACAGACCACAATGGCGGACATGGAGCCGGGATACCGGATTTCAAACCCCGGTCACGGGGCAGATACAGTTAAACGTCGCAGGCGCGATCAGCTGCGGCTCCATCTCGTCATAACGAGAGTTTTGATTTCTTGCAATTTACGGTTTGCTGAAGTTGCTGGCCACCCTCGTGGCGGCGAGGAAGCCAAAAGGCGCAAAAGCTTGTCCCGGAGAATTCCCGGAGCCGTCCAGGATCGTCTGGCCCCGCGCGTGCAGGTTTATTCGGGGGACGGCCCATTGGCGGCCGTCTTGTATCAGAACTGGACAGGAGCCGCGACATGCGCGCCGAAGAAACCATCCGTCAGACGGTTACAGCCGATTTATACGCCTATTGGAACCGTATCCGCGGCCCGCACGCTGCGCCGACACGCGCCGACATCAACCCTGGAGACATTCCGCATATCCTCGCTGACGCCTTTATGATCGATCTCGATGCGGCGAGAAACTTTCCTTTGCGATTGTGTGGCGCGCGACTCGACGCGCTCTGGTTGAAAAACATGAAAGGCAGCGCCTTTCTCGATTTTTGGCGCCCCGACGCCAGACGGGCGGTTGCCGCCGCCCTGCTGACTGTGTGCGACGCCGCCGCGCCCTTCGCCGGTTCAGCGCGAGCGAGGACTCCGGGTCATTGCGACGTCGAAATGGAGTTGCTGTTGTTGCCGGTGCGCAAGACGCCCACGGCCCCGGCGCGCGTGTTTGGAGCGTTGACGCCATCCTGTCAGCCGGGATGGTATGGTCAGGTTCGCGCCGAGCCGCTTGAACTGACATCATTGGAAATCATGCCCCCGGAGACCTTTCGCGTCGATCTCTACAGGGAAGCCAGCTTCCACCGCGTCATCCCGCCCGCTGCGCCTCCCAGATTTGTTGTGCATAAGGGCGGCAAGATCTGACCATATTCGGAGCAATGGGGCGGCGGCGGCAGTTGGGGAAGATACTGCATGCCGCCACCCCGGTGGTCAGGATCGTAATCTGACGCCATTTTCATCCAGCGCGATGAATTCAACGCCAGCGTATTCGAGCGTAACCTGAATTGAGGCGATCACGCTTTCCATAAATTCTTCATATCCGGCTTCGTATCCGGAGATGGTCTCTGTGCTCAGATCGGCGTTATCTGCGAGGTCCAGAACCGACCAGTTCAGGAGGGTCCTTGCAAAACGGCATTGTTGTGGAGTCATCACAACCACTCCTCTTGTCAGAGCGATTACATCCCTCAACGTCATCCTTCTGTTCGCCAAACATACTGAATGCTAGGAGAGAAATGATCGGACGTCAAAAATAAATAATCGGCGCCAATCGGGCCCGGTTCGATAGTTTCGTGGGCTCGTTGGACAAGAACTAACCAGTCTTGCATTTTTTTGTTGCATCTTTCTCAGTGACGCTCATCGTGCATGCGTCTGTTGCGCGATGCGCCAGCCCAGCGCACCTCAACCCCGGATATCCAAACCTGGCGCCTTGACAGTCTCGGGTCGTCCGTCAACCCTTGCCCCGCCGCCACACAAATCTCCGGGCGATTGTTCGGCGCGCGCTTGACCATGAAAATGCTCATCGCCACCAACTCCAATGACAACGACGAGCGCATGAGCCAGAACATTCTGGACGTCGGAGCGTCGTCTCGCCAGCCCAGGCGCCCATGAAGCGAGCCATGGTTACGACTTAAACAAGCTTCCAACATGTTCGGGGGGATTGACCCCAATTACGACCGTGATTCCTTCATTGTGACGATCATTACTTGCTCTTCCTGTCCGCCGGCGCCGGAGAACCCTGCAAAGACATCGGGGACGACATGAAACCGGCGCACGCCAGCACTGGCGTCACGATGGGAGCGTTCAATATGCTGGTCGGAGAGTTGTCGAAAACGCTGGAGAAATTCAATACTCCGAACAAAGGACAAAGCATTCTACAATTACAACACGAACCGATGAAAAGCGCATCGTTTCGGAATAAGTTCGTCGATGCGCCAAAATGCTGAAAATCGCGATAGGGATGCGGCGGATGGCTCCGCCGCATTTTGTTATTTTATGGTTTTGCGCGACAGGTCGCGATGGCGTCCTGCCATGTCTTGTGGTTGTTGTTCACCTGAACCTGAAAACAATTGACTGTGGCGTAGACGTCCGACGTGCAGGCGCAGAGATCGTCAAGATTTTTTTGCGCCCAGTGTTTCGAGGCCGGGCTGTCGGGATCGCTGACGCGCCACAGAATGGTGTCTTGCACCAGTTGTTCGCAGGTGTGTTTTTTATCCGCAGCGCAGGACGCGCCCTCGGCGTGAGCCAGCCGACCGGGCAGAAACGTCGCCGCAATGAGCGCGGCGGCCACGAGAGCCGGCGCGCGGCCCCCCTGGGGCGAGAAAACAAAGCGCGTCGAGAGAGACATCAGGCGTTCTCCATAATGCACGGGTCCGGGCGCTTGGGCGCTGCGTGACCACAGGTTGGTTTGTTTCCCCTGACGCTCGAACATTCCCGAAACGATGCGCCAATTGTAATTCCACCTATGGCGCGATCGGCGCGGGTCCAGCGGCGGCGCGCTCTGGAGGCATGAAAAGACTGTTTGGCGTCGACGTTGGCGCGGTCGGCATCGACGCTCGGGCAGACGGCCGCGATGGCGCCACAGGCAAGGCTAGCCGCTTGATCGACTTTCGCAATCACCATGGACTCGCGATGAGGCCATGACTTTTTAGCCCTTGCCTCGCGCGCCTCTTACCGTCTCTCGCTCATAATCCTCTGGGCAATGAGAAATCCCGTATTCGATACGCGCAGATCCCCCGAGAACGGCGCGCCGAACAACAAAACGAGATAGAGCGAGGCGAAGATCAACAAGGCGATCATGCCTGTCATGAACAGATGGATCGACGTGCTCTCGATGGTGAAGAAGAGGGTGAAAAAAAGCGTAATCGCGGCGCCGAGGATCAAGACCGTCCATTCGGCGCCGGGAAGACCGTAGTTGCTGACCTTGGTTCGGTCGCGCCGACTGTCCCAGAGGTTGATGAGCTCTGACACCATGACGGGATAGAGGGCTTTCTGGTTTTCGGAGACCGGCTGGATTTTTTTGACGCGATCAATCGTATCGACGAACAAATTTCGCGCCGCAAGGCTGATCCTGTTTTGCTCCATCAACCGCCATTCATTAACGATGACTTCGCTGGCGTATTTTGAGAGGTTTTCCCGGATCGCCCGCCCCTCGTCGCCAAACTGGCTCGCCAGCGTATAGACGCCGAGGACTGCGCGCGCCTCATTCTCGACCGTCGACTCGGCCTTGGAGAATTTGTCCATTGCGGCGTAGACGATCAGGCCGAGAAGCACCGCGTAGAAACTCCCGACGATAGCGAGATAATAGCCGCCAACCTCGTGACACTCTCGGATGCGCTCCGGCCCGAGCAGCCGCCTCAAACCCAGTTGGCAGAGGGCAAAAAGCAGGGAAAAAACCAGAATCAACGGCACGCCGACCACATAACGGTCCAATGGCATGATCCAGTTCATGGGCTTACGACGATAAAGTTGATGGACAATGTCATGGTCGCGCTCCGCCATGGCCGCAGGAGACGGCTTCTATCGCAACGCCGCAGCGGCGCTCCACCCCGTCTCCATCATGAGTGATGGCGCGGGCGCGGCGTAATTGTCAATTCTCCTACAAGTCTCCTGCAACGTTTGTTGCATCAGACCGGGAAACGCACCAGTCGAGCAGGAATGATAAGCAGGATTCGTAAAATGCAAATTTATTCGACATCACGGGATTATCAAAACAACCGCTGCGACGATGAATCTGGAGGATCTCACGAAAAAAAACTGGCCTCAGGATTTCAACCCTGAGGCCAGTCAAACGAATAGATTTAGCAGTCCTGAGCGCGCTTACTGGGACAGGGGTCCTGCTAGGGCGTAAGAAAAGGTGTCTCCTACGACTTCCGATTGAGCGATGCTAGACACAACTTGACCAGAGCCGGCGTCAAAGTAAGCATAGGCATAACGGACTTGATCGGAGGTATCGCCGGTCGCGTAAACAAAATAGGGTGTTTGGCTTCCATTGGGAAGCTGCACGCCCTGATTAATGGGGAAGCCAGAGGTATTAAACCACTGGATGGCGGCGGCCTGCGCCTTGGCGCCCGTAGGATCAAAGCCACCGCTCCACCAGGGCTGGCTAAAAAATGATGTTGCGTCTGCGATTCCGACAAGGTTGTTCGGATTATTGGTTGGCGCTGTTATGCTCGGCCCGACTGTTTGTGTGTAATTTTCCAAAACTCTATAATACTCAGTGGTAGAGTAGTAGGTGCTGTAAACGCCTCCATCGACAGTAATGCCGACCGGGCCATTGATCGTTGTCGCCGAAGCTGGCGAGGACGCCGCGACGAGTGATATCATTAAAGAAGAAAAAATGACGAATAACTTACGCATTTCACACCCTCGCATGGTCAACGATCGAGATCGTTAAGCTTTATCTTAACCTTATTGGCAAAAAACGCCGCCAATGTGATTTCAGTAATAGATAATAAACACCATTGAAAGCGTGTCAATATCAATATTACACGATTAATACTCACGTGACGAAGCAAAGCCGGTTCACAGATGAATTAATAATTTTTTCAATTACTTATAAAATTAGGCCGGGCCTCGCGCCTGCCCGGCTGCCCAGCTCAATCCTTGCCCGGCCTTGTGATTATTTGGCGCAGCCTGGTGATTTTCGTCCCCGAATCGCACGCTCTAAACGAAGCGGTATGCTGAAATTCTACGCTTCTATATTTTACGCGCGTAGCCCCGGCGGGTCAGGGGAGATCGGATACCCAGCAGGCGAAGGCGCCAGGCCATTGGCTCACAAAGACAATCATGAAGAACGACCCGCCAACACTGTTATGATGCCTCATAGGCAGACATAGCGTGTGTGATATATTTACATCATTCATGATTATATTGCATTTCACGCCTTAATAGTTCTGGCTTATTTTTCGTGTTTAATTTCTAATCATGGCGAACCTCAATAAAACAACGCTGCGTATGTGTCCTGGTGCTGCTGCGTATGTGTTCTGGTGCATAATTAACACCCATAATAGTGAGTAGACGCCATGAAAAAGTTTCTCCTGACCGCCACGGCGCTTTCAATTTTAATGTCTCCCGCCCTGGCGGCGGATCTGCCGTCGTATAAAGCGCCTGTTGCGCCCCCGCCGCCGCCGCCCATGTGGACCGGCTTTCATATCGGCGTGAACGCTGGCGGAACTTGGAGCAACTCGGGCGGGGCCTCCCGCAGCGTGTTGCCAGTCAGCGCGGTTCCCAGAATCCCGGGCTCAACTGCGACTCTTGCGGGCGGCATTAGCTCCGGCAACAGCTCGGGCTTTATCGGCGGCGGCCAGGTTGGTTATGACTGGCAACTTCCTGTCAGAGAATTGGGTCTTGTCGCCGGTCTGGAGGCCGACATTCAGGGGATCGCCTCAAGCGGCGGCGGCGGCTCCAATTCCTCGGTTTTCTTCGGCCGGCTCCCCGGAGATGTTGGCGTGACCGACTTGTCCAGCTCATCGAGTCTGAATTATCTGGGCACGGTTCGTGGCCGAATTGGTTATCTGGTGACGCCTGAACTGATGGTTTATGGCACGGGCGGCCTGGCCTATGGCGATGTCAGCTCAAATTTCAGCGCCTATCAGATATTCAATTCGCGATTGTTCCGGACCTGGATCTACCAGGCTTTTGGCGGCGGATCTGAGTCCAACATTCAGGTCGGCTACACCGCCGGCGGCGGCGTAGAATGGATGTTCATGCCGAACTGGTCGGCAAAAGCCGAGTATCTCTATTACGATCTTGGAAACGGCTCGGCCAACGCCAATATCATCCGTATCCCCAATCCTGCGGTAAATGCTGATCCGCCTGCCGTGCAAGCTATAGCTTCGGGGAATTCGCGTGCCAGCGGAAATATTGTGCGCGCCGGCGTTAACTACCACCTGAATTGGACCACCACTCCGGTTGTGGCGGCATACTGAAGGTGAGTTTGTGATTGATTGTCCATCCGGGCGTAACCGGGGAAAATGGAGTGTGAAGCTTCAATTTCTCCCGGAAGCCCGGATGAGTGTTTTTAAGTTTGCCGTCCGATGAACTATGCCCTCTGAACGCGGCGGACATAAAACGCCTGAATCTGGAATTCGGCGCGCTGGTCGCCAAAGTCGCCGTCAACTGTATTAGTTGAAAAAAACCTTCGGCGAATTTGAGGCCTGGCGCGGCGTAGACGTCGAGGCCGACATACGCTCGGCGTACATCGACATGCCCTGATCGCGAGAATTGCGCGGGCATTTCTGTATTCCCAACGCTTCAAGGCGTCGAAGAATAATCAGCCGCCGCCAAAACCGATCATACCGTCGTCCGAGGGTAAATGCTCTGCCCGCGCGCGCCATGCGAGGCCGGCTTTGCACAATGATGCTGGAAACCAGGGATCATCCAATGCGCCAAAGCACCATGAGCGGCGCCTCAACTAGCGAACAGCAAGCTCCATATTGAACGACAGCCTGCAACCGCCCAGCCAGAAAGGGTCGGGCTTTGTTGTGAGATCATTTATCTGTAAAAATTATTGCGCCGCAGCATATCGCGCGCGCCGGAATGATCCTTCAAAAAATATAAAACACTCGTTTATTTTATAGATAACACGTTCAGGGTTTGGGCACTTGGCCGTTTCCAGAACAGAGATATGTTAGCCCAAATTGCGTTGGTCCTGCGCCAGCGAAGCAAAGCGCCTTGTAATCGGGACGGAACATTCTGATGTGGAACGAGCTGCGCAATCTCACGGATGATATCGACTATGGCACGCCGCCCCGCGACGGCCCCATGGTGACGCTTGAAATTGACGGCGAGACTGTCAGCGTTCCGCATGGAAGTTCGATTATGCTTGCGGCCGCGAGCGCTGGTCGACCGATACCGAAACTCTGCGCCACAGACATGCTTGAGCCCTTTGGCAGTTGCCGCGTTTGTCTTGTCGAGATCGAGGGGCGCGGCGGTTATCCTGCGAGTTGCACGACGCCCGTCATCGACGGCATGAAAGTGCGCACACAAACGGAAACGTTGAAAAAACTGCGCAAAGGCGTGTTGGAGCTGTATCTTTCAGATTTTCCGGAAAGCGAACTCGTTGGCGGCTGGAGCGAATTTCACCAAACGATTATTGGCGAGGGCGTCACTACTCACCCCTTCGACGGCTCCTACAACCATTTTCAGGCGCCCATAGACGCCTCCAATCCCTATTTCCTTTTCGATCCCGCAAAATGCATCGTCTGTAGCAGATGCGTGCGCGCCTGCAACGACATTCAGGGCGCTTTCGCAATCACCATTGCGGGCAGGGGTTTTGAGTCAAAGGTCGTCGCAAGTCAGGACCAGTCCTTTTTCGAGTCAGAATGCGTAAGTTGTGGAGCCTGCGTTCAGGCCTGTCCAAGCCATGCGCTCGTCGAAAAAAGCCTGTTCGAGGGAGATTACGTCCATGCCGAATCCGTTAAAGCCTGAAAAATCTATCGTCACGACCTGCGCCTATTGCGGCGTCGGCTGCGGGTTCAGAGCTGAAACCCTCAACGGTAAAATTGTGCGGATGATCCCCTGGAAAGAGGGTAAGGCCAACCACGGCCATAGCTGCGTGAAAGGTCGGTTCGCCTACGATTATTATAATGCGCCAGACAGGGTGCGCACGCCACTGATCAGAGCCTCTATCGCCGATCCCTGGACGCCGGTCAGTTGGCAAGAAGCCTTTGACCATGTTGCGCGGGAATTCAAACGCATTCAGGGTAAATATGGCGTCAAATCGGTTGGAGCCGTTTCAAGTTCCCGTTGCACGAATGAAGAAATCTTTCTTGTTCAGAAGTTTGCGCGTGCTGTTCTGGGCAACAACAATATCGACAATTGCGCCCGCATTTGTCATTCCCCGACCCAGTTCGGATTGACCAACACGATTGGATGGGGCGCGGCGAGCCAGCATTTTGACTCGATCCTCCAATCCGACGTGATTATGGTCGTCGGCGCCAATCCCACAGAGGGACATCCGGTGTTCGGATCGCTGATGAAGCGGCGCATCCGTCAGGGCGCAAAACTCATCGTAATCGATCCCCGACGCACGGAAACAGTAGAATCCGCACATTGCAAGGCAGATGTTCATCTGGCGATACGTCCCGGCACCAATGTGGCGATACTCGACAGTATTGCGCATGTAATCGTCACGGAGAATTTGTATAATGCGAACTTCGTAAAGGCGCGGTGCGAGGTTCACGAATTCGAGAGTTGGAAGAACTTCGTTTCCTCGGAAAAATACGCGCCGGAAACGATTGGCCCTCTTGCGGGGGTCAACCCCGAAGACATTCGCCGCGCGGCGCGGCTCTATGCGGGCGGACCCAACAGCGCGATCTACTATGGTCTCGGCGTAACCGAGCACTCCCAGGGATCAACAGGAGTGATGTGTCTCGGCAACCTCGGTCTCGCCTGCGGAATGCTTGGCAGGGAAGGCGTTGGCGTGAATCCGCTCAGAGGCCAGGGCAATGTGCAGGGCGGTAGTTGTCTGGGCAGCTGGCCTCATGTGTTCAGCGGCTATCGTTTCGTAACTGATGAGACAACCCGAAAGAGCTTCGAAGCCGAATGGGGCGTGCCTCTGGACCCAGAGCCCGGCCTGCGACTACCCAACATGCTCGACTCCGCAGTCGCGGGTTCATTCAAGGCCATGTACATCATGGGTGAAGACCCCGTTCAAAGCGACCCGAACCAGCATCATGTCATCGCAGCAATGAAGGCGATGGAATGTGTCGTTCTTCATGATCTCTTCCTTAACGAGACATCGAAATACGCTCATGTCTTCCTGCCTGGTTCATCATCGCTTGAAAAAGACGGCACCTTCACGAACGCCGAAAGACGGGTTTCGCGCGTGCGGAAAGTCATTGAGCCTTTGGCTGGCTACGAGGATTGGGAAATAACCGTCAAGCTTATGAACGCCATGGGTTACAAGGCGACATACAACCACTCTGGCGAAGTTCTGGACGAAATCGCCCGCCTCTCGCCGGCTTACCGGGGTATGAGCTTCGACCTCATTGACCGGATCGGCTCCGCGCAATGGCCATGCGACGAAAACGCGCCGGAAGGGACGGAGGTTTTACATCGCGAGAAATTTCCCAGAGCCAATGGACTGGGCACATTCATGTTAACGGAATATGTGCCGACAGCGGAGCGGACCTCCGACAGATATCCGCTCATGCTGACGACAGGGCGAATTCTGACGCAATACAACGTGGGCACACAGACCCGACGCACGCCAAACTCACTATGGCACCCTGAAGACGTCCTCGAAATCAATCAGCAGGATGCTGATGAACGCGGGGTGAAGGACGGTCAATGGATAAAACTCACAAGCCGTTTTGGCCAGATTGAGTTGCGCGCGAAGATATCCTCCCGTGTCAATCCCGGCGTTGTCTACACGACCTTCCACCATGCAACATCAAAGGCGAATGTCGTGACCTCTGATCTTTCTGATTGGGCCACCAACTGTCCCGAATATAAAGTAACCGCCGTTGATGTGACCCCGACAAACAGAGCAGAAATTACAAGTTCCAATATCGCGATTGACGCAAGCGCCAAACAACTGGAGCCGGCGGAATGACGATGAATGAACCAAGCGGCGCCAAGATCGCCCCTATAATGGCGGCGGAGCGAATTGTATCCATGGCAAAGCAGATCGGAGACTTCTTCGCTCCTTACCCGCCGGAGCGACGGACTGAAGGTGTTCGAAACCACCTGAGAACCTATTGGGAACCGCGAATGCGCGCAGAACTTTTCGCTCTGATTGACTCCGGCGAAAGCGGTCTACCACAACATGTGATCGATGCTGCTTTGCTTCTGAGGGAGGACAAGCATAGCAAGCCTGGATATTATGGTCCTCCAAAAGCTTGATTTATTGATCTACTGGCTGAATTGCCCAGACTATGGCAATCGAAAAGAAGCTTTATGATTTAAATCACTAAAGATCCAAGGTTATTGATTGGCTCGGGCAAATCACCCACCTCACAGGAAAAAGATGAAATGCAGATCAAGTGAAATTAATACAGTCTATTGAGTCTGGCGTTCAAACATCAAACAGATGGCCTCGAATCGGTTTCACCGCCGGACACGCTGACATTCCGGGCCGTCCACATGCGTGCGGTCAAGTCCCTGAATACACCAGTCGATCACTTGTCCGGATAAAATGACGGACTGATCAGGCGATATATTGTAAAATACGTTACGTTCAAGACCATCACTGAAGAGTCCAATAGATTTGCAGTAACGTCGGGGCGTATAATCAAGCCCATGGACCCTGTGACCTGTCTCTAGTACACTGGCAAATGAATTTATAAATAATCCAGAATTCCAGTATTCCCGTTCGCGGAGTTCAAAATCGTGAATAATCTTTCGCAAGACAATTGGATCTTCGCATACTGGCAAATCATAGTCATAGGGCCACGCGCCCTGCTCGGAAGGTGGGTTACTGTAAATGTCTTCCGCCAGGCTGGCGCAACACAGCAATAAGGCTGAAAAAAACATTGCAAGAGAACAATAAGTATCAATCCACCGCCTATTCATGGCTGACCTTTCTCCTTGGATACTGGAGCCATAAAGTCCCGGGTCAGAATGGATTCAGACTTTGGCGTCGGTTTTGAGGACATGGTTGAGTCAAATGAAAAGTCGTCAATAGCATTATCGAAATCATTCTGATCGCCATCCAGGAAAGCTTTCCCTTCGGGTTTGCAACGACTGTCTCGCTTCATTGGAATGATAAAATCGAAATTATAATTATATGATTTGTGTGTCGTGAGATTTGTGGCGATAAATGCTAAATCGGCCGATATGTCATTAATTTCTTGCTCGCCATTTATAGAAGGCGTGAAAATTTTAACGACACTAAGAAAACATTTCTTTTGGCATCGAACCTCGACAGGACCAGAAGCTCTGGAGAGCTGGATTGCCTCAGGGGTTGTGAAGGAATAAATTTCCTGACTATCAGATAAAAGTCTGCATGAAGCACCGGGGGCGCCCGGTGTTGTTACCATAATTCTCTGATCTTTCCCTCGCGTTGAGGATGCGCACCCGGACAATGCAACGGTCATTGCGGCGAGAAGAACTATGAGAACGTTCATGAAACAATTTCCTGTAATCTTCTTTCCTTAAAGCCCTGCAACGTCATTAAAATAGAATGGCCAACCGGGAGAAGATAATAGTCGTAGGGTATTCGAGGCTTTGCTTTATGCTCTGCCAATATATGTCCATGCAAAAGGTGTTTATGATGAAACCTGTTCATCAGAAGAAAGATCCTTGCAAGACAGGAAGTTATTTTCCACAGGGAAGGGATGTCATACATTAGCAAATACCTACTTCCCATCGGTCGTGGAAACGCCAAACCAATTATCTTTTATTTGCTCATAGTGGCGATTTGGATCATACGGCAAAACGTCCAGCTGAAGGTCCTTGACAGACAGCCGCCCTATTGCGGCTAATGCTGTATAAGCGCCAAGAATCCTGTCATGCTGCGCAGAGACCAGATTGACGCGAGCTTCAAGAAGGGTTTGTTGGGCGATAAGCACATCCTGCGTCGTACGCTGACCAAAAGCAGATTCATCCCGCACCCCGCGCAGGGCAAGCTCGGCCGCTTTAATTGCTTTCTCGCCAAATTCAACGGATGATTTTGCGGAGAGAAATTGTGCATACCCTTCAATTACTTTAGCTCTGATTTCATTTCTGACGCTATCAACATGAATCTTGGCCTGGCCGAGCTGTTCTTTCGACTGGCGAATAGCGGTATATTCACCGCCTCCCTGATAGAGCGGGATATTAAGGGTCGCCAACGCCTGGGCTCCAAATTGACGGGTATGGGGATATCCAAAATAAGAATCCAACGATTGAATAACCTGGCCTCCGACGGAAGCAGTCGGCATAAGCGCCGCTTCAGCGATCTTTACTCCGGCGTCGGCCGCATCGACCGAATGCAAACTTGTGCGAATATATGGGTTTTCCGCCAAAGCTATCTCGATTGCCTCCTCCCTGGTTCTTGGCAGTAGATTTTCGAGTGATCGGACCGGCGTGAGCCGTGTTGGCTGAACGCCGATAACCCTCTGATAGGCAGCTATGCTCTTTTGTAATGTGCCGCTCGCAACAGCGTGTTCAGATTGAGCCTTGGCCAGCGCAGCTTGCGCCTGAGCGACATCAGTCATGCTCACTTCGCCAAAGTCGTAACGATCTTGAGTAACCTTTAATTGATGCTGAAGAACCTGAACGTTATTTTTCTTCAGTCTTAAGATAGCTGTATCTCTGAAGACATCCATATACGCAGTTGCGCTTCTCAGAAGAGTCTCTTGTTCAACTGCTTGCAACTCGCCGCGTGCAGCAAAAACGCCAGATTCAGCCTGTCTGACGGCGTTACGCGTCTTGCCGCCATCAAAAATTGGTTGATCAAATTTGAATGTACCATTTGTGGGATATCCGCTATATTGATCTGACTGATATACTCTGGAGTTGAACTGATCGATGCCAGCCGGCGCCTTGATCGTCGTGCGCTGTGGTCCTCCATAGATATTGATGCTAGCTTTGGGACGCATACCCGACATAGCCTTGGGCACTTCTTCATCCCTAACTCGTAACTTGGCTCGCTGCTCATCAATTTCTGGATTTTCGCTGTAGGCCTTGCTCAGCGCATCGCCTATTGATTGAGCTTTTGCTTCATTAAATACATCATTCAGAAAAAAGGTAATTAGCAGCGCAAATATAAACATAACGAATTTCATGCGGGGCATGAATTCTTCAAATCTCGACATCCATCGGTGTTGCGCGGATATCAAAGAATATTCCCTATCTTTCTTTCATCGCACGTGATGCGACTTCAACAAGAGGAGAGAAAATATATTCTATGATGCGTCTTTTCCCCGTTTTGATTTCTGCTGTCACAGCCATTCCTGAAGACAGCGGTATTTTAACGCCCTCTACGGACATGTAGTCTTGTTTTGTCTTCAATAAAACCTGAAACACCAGATTTTGTGTTCTCTGGGCCCCGCCAAGAAAAGAGTCTTTTTTCGATTTGGTCGGCATCCCTTCGGAGGTTGTCGCATCTGGTTCCGGTATGGCGTCATGGGATACGTGCGTCACCAGACCATCAAGCGTGCCAAATCTAGTAAATGGAAATGATTCCACTTTGATAATCGCATCCTGCCCAACCTTCACAAATCCTATGTCCTTGTTTTCGACATAAGCTTCGATTTCAAGGGAGGCATCATCAGGAACGATACGCATGATCTCTTCGCCGCTTTGAAGAACCTGATTTTTAGTTGTGATCGTTAACCCGAGGACTACCCCCGAAATCGGCGCCGTCAGGGTCATATGTCCCGTTTTGACATGCGCTTTGACAGTCTTTTGCTCCAGATCGTCGGCCTGCCGTTCGGACTCGCTGATCTTTTGCTGATTTTCCGCAACAAATGCATCGATTGTTTTCTTTTTATCTTTTTGAAGAACGACAATGGCAGCTTTCGTCTCGTCCAACTGTCCTGTTTGACCAGCCAACGCTGTCTCTTGCGTTTGCAAACTCTCCATTGAATCGATAACAGCTGCTTTGGATGTAGAGCCCCGAGCATAAAGAGCTTTTCTCATATTTACACGTTGTTTAAGTGTATCGATGAGCATTTGCTGAGATCGGATCTGACTCTCTAATTTTTTCTGTTCACTTCCCTTTTGATTGATTTGAGCATCATAACTTTGTACGGCGCTTTTGATCTGCGCTATGTCGCCCACAAGGACACGGCTCTCGCGCTCACGAATATTTTGAGGGATCGCCTCGGGCCATTCTATTTTTGGAAGTTGTTCGCTGTTCAAATGGGCGATGCTCTCCAGTGAGGCTTTCCGACGAAGCGCATCTGCCCGAAAAGCCAGGTAGCTGGAGGAGGAAGAACGTTCGTCCGCAATCGCCTCAGCCGGGTCCAGTTCCACAAGCGTTTCACCAGCCGTCACATGCTGGCCGTTATGGACGTTGATAGAAGTCACACGACCGGGTTCGAGCGGCTGGATTGTTTTAACACGACCTGATGGCTGCACCTTGCCCTGAGCGACCGCCAATATATCGATATGACCGAAATACATCCACAAGATCGTCAAGGCGACCAGGGCGCAGATGACGCGCAGCATGGCGATATTGATAGGAGACGGCGGGGTTTCCAATATGGAAATTGCCGCAGGTAAGAACTCCTGATCCGAGCGTTTTTCTTTTTCGAGAGTATAATTAGCAATTAATTTGCTTGTGTTCTCGGTAAATTCACCCAAACCTGATTTTAAGGTATCAATGAGAGGTTCTTTGTTTTTGTTGTTCGTGGGAGCCATTATTCTTCTCCCAGAGCGTTCTGCAGAGACCAGAGATGAGCATAGAGCCCTCCCTGCTTTTCGAGAAGCTCTTTATGCGTTCCGACTTCGACGATTTGTCCTTCGTTTACGCCAATGATTTTAGAACAGTTTCTGACTGCATTGAGTCTGTGCGCAACGATGATGACCGTACGCCCCTTAACAATCTGCATCATATTATTCTGGATTATTTTCTCGCTCTCGTAATCAAGGGCGCTGGTTGCTTCATCAAGAATTAATATCGAAGGATTGATCGCAAGTGCGCGCGCAATAGCAATGCGTTGGCGTTGACCACCGGAAAGGTTCGCTCCCCGCTCCTCGATGATCGTATCATATCCATTTTCCAGCCTGCCAATGAATTCATCGGCTCCAGACATGCGTGCAGCCTGGATAACGATGGCGCGCGGCATACCCGGATTGGAAAGCGCAATATTGTCATGAATTGAGCGGTTAAAGAGCAGATTATCCTGAAGCACAACGCCGATTTGAGAGCGCAGCCATGCTGGATTAACCTGAGCGAGGTCTATGCCATCAACCATAACCTGACCTGATTCAGGGACGTAAAACCGTTGAATGAGTTTTGCCAGGGTTGATTTACCCGATCCCGACCGTCCAACGATGCCGACAACGTCACCCGGGTTTATGCTGATCGAAATTCCCTTCAATGCCTCGGGGGCGCCAGGTTTGTATCGAAAACTGACATTTTTGAATTCAATGGCTCCCCGGGCGCGCGGCAGATTTCCATGAGCGAGATTTAATGGCTCCATGGGGTGATTGAGAATATCTCCCAAACGATCAATTGAAATCTGTACCTGCTGAAAGTCTTGCCATATCTGTGACAGTCGCAAAATGGGCTGAGCGACCTGCGCCGATATCATATTAAAGGCGACCAGTTCTCCAACGGTCAGCTCGCCTTCAATCACCGCCTTGGCTCCAAAAAGAAGCAAAAGCGCCGATGTAGCTTTGTTAACGTATTGAATAGCCATCTGACCGCCAGCACCGATGAGTCCGCTGTCGAACGATGTCGTGACATAGGAAGCGAGTTTTTCCTCCCATTGCATTTGCATGGCAGGTTCGACCGCCGCCGACTTGATCGTTTGAGCGCCAACAATCGCTTCAACAAGCATCTGCTGGCTGAGGGCGCCGCGATTGAACTTCTCTTTTACAAGCTCGCGCAATACGGGGCGAATAACGGCGGCGATAATCAAATAAAGTGGAATTGATGCAACGACGATCAGGGTAAGTTTCCATGAATAGAACAACATGACGATGATAAAGACAATCGTGAACAAAAGATCCAGTGCTGAAAACAAACCCTGACCTGTTAGGAATGACCTTATGGTTTCAAGTTCACGCACGCGGGCGACGGTTTGACCTGCCGAACGCGTTTCAAAATAACTCATCGGCAAATGAAAAAGATGGAAAAAAAGCCTGCGGCCCAACTCCACATCAATCCGGTTTGTCGTATGAGTCAGGGCATATGTTCTCAGATATTGTAAAACAACGTCGAAGAGCCCGATAAACAGAATACCCGCCACCATAACAAACAGCGTATCGTATCCTTTGTGGCTTAGAACCTTATCGATCACCACCTGAAAAATAAGCGGCGTTACAAGCGCGAATATTTGCAGGAAAAAAGACGCGACCAGCACATGAGCGAGCGGTTTCCTGTATCGCCAAATTGAGGGAAAGAACCATTTTAGATTGAAGCTCTGAGGATCGACGCCCGCGCCGCCCAGCTTGCGGGTGACAAGGATCAGCTTCTTTTCGACGGTCGTTTCAAGCTCGCTTTCGTCAAGCTCAAGCGCTTCCCGAGTGCTCGGATCAACAAAACGAAGTTTGCCCGAAGACTGCTTGCCGCCAAACACGAGATAGGAGCCATCAAGACGTTTGGCGATGGCAGGGACAGGAACGCGAAGGAATCTTTCGGATTTATTGGCTTCAATAATTCTGGCTTTCAATCCGATAAGTTGCGCCGCCCGCAGCAGATCCTCATGAGCGATCTGTTTCCCCTGGAGCGCTAATTCGCGAATGATCTGTTCAGGATCGGCTGGAATGCGGAAATAGGCAGAAATTGCACAAAGACAATTTATCCCACCAAGATCATTGGTTTTGTCTGCGCCTGACGCGCCTGGACTATCCATTACTGTACCACCAACTCTGAACGCATTACCCAACAGAAAATTCTGACGCTCATTATTAATCAGATTGATTTACTCATAGTCGCTTCATTTACCACGCCGCAAGCTTGTTCATGGCCTTTGATGGAAACCTGCGCACGCTAATGCCCTGCTCTAAAATATTATTATCCGGTCGATATAATTCATATCTTGGTTGGTTCATCGGCTGGTTGAACATTGCGCCGGGATAATGCCGCGCTTGCGTTTAATTTCGTCCGAGATTTTTACTCTCACCCAAGATTAAGCTTAAAGATGCGCGATAATTAAAAAAAATCAAACTCATGATTTAGCGACGACCTGTATCGTTTGGCTGGTTGAAGCGCCTGATTCCGCGACAATCCAGTTCATGCTTTCGTTCACTGTTTCAATCAATTAGCCGCCATCTGGGAAGACTTGAATGCGTAGCCTGCAAATAAACATTCGGCGCATTCAAGCCTCAGATTGTATCAGGCAAAATGAACAGGTCTCATAATCCATTCATAATTGGTTCATGTCGTTGCTTACACAGTATTCTGTTGCGAGATGTGCGCCGGTTTGTGATTGGCCCTGCATTCACAAACTAATTCGCACAAATTTCCGACATCTGCGCAGTCTCATCTTGTCGAGCTCTTGACGATGTGACATGGGTTTGCGCAAATAGGATACCTCCGTACCCGAAACACCGAGAGTGAGAAAATAAAAATGAAACTTACGCTGAACGACCTCGATTTCTGGTGGAACCAAATCAACCTTGCCAATAACACGCCGGTTTTCCCCACAGATCCAACAGGTCTCAGAAACGTTTCGGGCGTCGGGAATAATTTTTTCAATCCCACCTGGGGCAGCGCAAACCAGATTTTTCCGCGTTTGACGACAAGCGTCTGGCGTAACGCCCAGGGCGTGCTGAATGCTCAATTCCTGCCGGTGATGACGCCGACAAGCTATTTTGTGCGCGGCGTTAACCTTGTCGACAGCGAGCCTCGCAACATCAGCAACTGGGTCGCCAACTCTAATCCTGCGGCGCTGGCGGCGCTCGGATACACGACGCCGGGTCAGCAAAAGCTTGCGGTGCAAGACGATCCGTCCACGACGCCGAACGGACGCGTCTCTCCGCTGACCGGTCCCGATAACCCGCTGGCGGCCAGCTCTTTCATGGGCTTCTTCGGTCAGTTCTTCGATCACGGTCTGGATTTTGTTAAAAAGGGCGTCGATGGGCTCGTTTATGTGCCTCTTAATCCCGGCGATCCGCTTTACGCTCAAGCGACGCAGGCGAATGTGCCGCCCGGCTTCCTGGCGTCACGCACCAACACGGCTTCCGTTACCTTTGGCGCCGGCGGCTCCAATGCTGTGCTTCAGAACCTTCTTGGCGCCAATGGCGTTGAGGGACGCGTTTCCTTCGCCGCCGTCACCGGCGTTGCGGCGCTGGGCGCGACCGCAGGCGGTAATGTTATTCTCAACGGCAAGCTGATTACGATCCCCGCCAGTAATGGCGGCGCGAACGGCGACGCCGCCGTGCTGGCCGCCTTCAATGCGGTACAGGGCGAGACCGGCGTTACTGCGTCCCTCGATGCCCAGGGTCGACTGGTGCTGACGCCGCTTGCCGGCGCGAGCTTCAATACAATCTCTCCGTTTATCGATCTGAGCCAGTCCTACGGGTCCATCTCCGATCACACCGTTTTCCTCAAGGAATATGATGCAAGCGGCAAGGTGACCGGCGAGTTGGTCAGCGGCAACACGGCTGGCGGCTCTGTTCTCAATGGCGGAACCAGCACCGGCGTCTCCCGTTGGTCGGATATCAAGATCAACGCGCTGCGTATCGGCATTACCCTCCATGATTATAATGTCGGCGGCGTACCTGTTTTCCGCACCAACCCGGATGGCAGCCTCTATCGTGACGCCAACGGCAAGGCCTGGCTGGTTGCGACCGATCTGACGACGGGCGCGATCGCCTTTGTGCAGGACACCGCCAAGGATAAGCTGGCCGCGGCCAATCTGTCGCTCCTCACCAATCCGCAATCCTTCCTTGACGATATTGCCCATGCGGCGAACGGCGCCCTTGGAAACGGCCTCAACGCCGCCGGCGATATCATCAATCCAACCAACAAGGCGCTGCTTGACGCCCATGTGATCGCCGGCGATGGCCGCGCCAACGAGAATCTTGGCCTGACCACGATTCACGATATTTTTCATAGCGAACACTCGAACAATGTTCAGTCGCTGCTGGCGAATTTCCAGGTGTCGAGCGGCGTCGCCGGCCAGCCTGGCGCGGTTTATATCAAGGACGCCAATGGCGCTTACGTCGATCTGAAAGGCCGCTCCTGGTCGGGAGAGAATATCTTCCAGGCCGCCAAGGGCACGACGGAGATGGAGTATCAACACATCGTCTTCGCCGAATTCGCCCGCAAGCTGAGCCCGAATATTAACGCCTTCGCGGGTTACGACATCACGATCGATCCTGCGGTGACGTCGGAATTCGCAAACGCCGTCTATCGTTTCGGCCACTCGATGATGACCAACTTCATCGAGGAGAAGAATGCGGCCGGCGTGGATGTCTCGATCCCGCTGCTTCAGGGCTTCCTCAACCCGCTCGCCTATAATGCGACGACGGCCGATAACATCATGCGCGGCACCACCAACGCCGTCGGCAATCTGATCGACGAATGGATGACGCCTGTCCTTCGCGACAATCTGGTCGGACTGCCGCTCGATCTGGCCACGCTTAATCTGGTCCGCGGCAGAGACACGGGCACAGCCAGTCTCAACGTGGTGCGTGCGGACCTCTTCGCCCAGACGGGCCTTGCCTCATTGACGCCCTACGACAACTGGGACCAATTCGGCGCTAATCTTGTTCACCCTGAATCACTGGTGAATTACATCGCCGCCTATGCGGAGCCTGTTTTGAAGGCGAACTTCGCCAACGTGACGGCGTCTGCGGCGGAGATCGCCGCCGTGAACAACAACGCCGCGCTAACGCCTGCGCAAAAAACCTTTGCGTTGAATGCGCTCGATCTGCGCGCCAAAGCTGTCGCAGCGACGCAGGATATTACATTCATGACCTCGGGCGTCGGCACTGCAGCCTATGACGCCATGAACAGCATCGATCTATGGATCGGCGGTCTCGGCGAACAGAAAGAATCGGGCGGCATGCTGGGGTCGACCTTCGACTTCATCTTCGCCAATCAGATGATCAAACTTCAAAACGCTGATCGTCTCTATTACCTCAATCGTCTGGCCGGGACCGATATGCTCCTGACCATCGATTCCCAATTGTTCTCCGATCTTGTGATGCGCAACACCAATGCGCAGAATCTCTACGGCGATATCTTCTCCGTGGCCGACAGCACGATCGATATGAGCAAGCTGACGCTGGCCCAGAGCAGAAATTACGGCACCCTCACAGCACTGAAGGCGGTCAAGATTGCGGCGACTGATGTGCTTGGCGCGCCGGTTACCCTCGGCACGGCCGGCTTCGTCGGAACGACCTTCTACGGTAACGCCGGCAATTATCTCGACGCGCGCGGCGTGTTGAACCCCAATGGACCGGGTGTGGCCAGCGAGAACATCATCGGCACGGCCCTCGCTGACAGGATTAACGCACTCGACGGCAACGACACCGTCTATGGCGGTCTGGGAAATGACGTCATTGATGGCGGCCTTGGCAACGACTTCCTCAAGGGCGGCGATGGCAACGACATCATCAGCGACACCTCCGGCGACGACTTCATCTGGGGCGACGCCGGCGACGATACACTGAGCGGCGGAACAGGCATCGACCTGATGTTCGGCGGCGATGGCAACGACACCATCGCCGGCGGCATGGGCGCGGACGCGATTCAGGGCAATAACGGCAATGACGTCATTTACGGCGACAATGCTCCCGTGAATGGCATTCTCGACCAACTGGGCGACTCCGACATCATCGACGGCGACAATGGCGACGACACCATTTATGGTCAGGGCGGCGCCGATACGATCAACGGCAACGACGGCAACGATATCATCATCGGCGGCACAGGCCTTGATGTGTTGTCTGGCGAAGACGGCAACGACCTGTTCATCATGGAGGCCGCCGAATTCGGACGCGGCAACACTATTGATGGCGGCGTCGACTTCGACGTGGTGGACTACTCTCTGGCGAGCGGCCCGACCCTCAACGCGGGTCTGACCATCGATCTTGGCGTTGCGGGCGTGGCGATCGTGCCGCCGACCCAAACGCCGCTTGACGCCTATCTTAATGTTGAGGGCGCACGCGGCACACGCTTCGCCGACGTCATGCTTGCGAGTCTGGGCGGAAATATTCTGGCTCCCAATCCGCTTTACCAGAACAATGCGCTGGGTATTCCCGTCCTCGTCAACCAGTTTGGCGTCGAGGTCGCCCCCAATGCGCTCGCAACCAATGGTCAGAATGTCTTCGTCAAGTTCACCTTCGAAGGTGGTCTTGGCAATGACACCATTACGGGCAGCAATGGTATCGACACGGTCTCCTACGAGCATGCGGCCGGCGCGGTCACCGTCACCCTGACGTCTCCGGTCGCCGGCGCTCCGGCGGGCACGGCGAATACGGGCAGATCGACTGGCGCGGATGGCGTCGACACCCTCTCGAGCATGGAAAACATCCGTGGCGGCGCCTTCGCCGATACGCTGACCGGCGATGGCGGCGCCAATGAAATCGAGGGCGGCGCAGGCGCCGACCGTATCGATGGCGGCGCCGGCCTGGATACGGTCTCCTACGAACACCGGGCCACGGGCGTGAACGTTATCCTGTCGCTCGGGTCTAACAGCGATCTCGACACGCTCGTTTCTATCGAGAACGTGAAGGGTTCGGCTTTCGCCGACGCCATTAGCGGTCTCAACACCGGCAGCGTTCTCTGGGGTCTTGACGGTAACGACGCGCTCGTCGGCGGAACCGGCAACGACACGCTCGATGGCGGCGCAGGCGCCGACAACATGCAGGGCGGCGCCGGTAACGACGCCTACGTGGTCGATAACATCGGCGACGTTGTGTTTGACTCTGCCGGAACCGATACGGTGCGGACGTCTCTGGTGAGCTATGCGCTGGGCGCCAGCATCGAAAACCTGACCTATATCGGTCTGGCGGGCTTCACCGGCACGGGCAACGGCCTCGCCAACGTGATCACCGGCGGCGACGGCGGCGATCTGCTGGATGGCGGCGCGGGTGTGGACACGCTGATCGGCGGCGCCGGCAACGACATCTACGTTGTCGACGTCACTGCGGCGGGCAATGCGCTCCAGGATACGATCGTTGAAGGCGCGAACGCCGATGCGGTATTCGCCGCGCCGGTCGCCGGAACGGACGCCGTCTCGGCCGCCAATCCGCTGACCGCCGGCTTTACTGCGGCGACCGGCGGCGTCGATACGATCCGTCTGCGCAGCACTGTCGGCGTCAACTACACCTTGCAGAACAACATCGAAAACCTTGACGCCTCGCTGATGGGCGTTGCTCTTGCGGCGACCCTCAACGGCAATGGCGTCGGGAACGTCATCACGGGCCATGCCGGCGCCGACAGGATCAATGGCGGCGCAGGCTTCGACCAGTTGAGAGGCAACGGCGGCGTCGACACCTTCGTCTTCAGCAGCGTGGCCGACATTGGCAACGCCGCTGGCGCGCGCGACAGCATCCTCGATTTCCTTTCGGGAACCGACAAGATCGATCTGTCCGCTATCGACGGCAACACCAATGTGGCGGGCGTGCAAGGGTTCACCTACATCGGAGCGTCCGCTTTCTCCAATGTCGCCGGACAATTGCGTCTCGCCAATGGCGTGCTCTTCGGCGATACAAACGGTAACAGCGTCTCCGATTTCCAGATCGACCTGAATGGACTTGCGGCGATGGCGGTCGGCGACTTCATCTTCGCCGGCGCTGGTGGCGGTGGTGGCGGCGGAGGAGGAGCGACCCTGCCCCTCAACCCCGGCACGCCAGGCCAGACGATCACCGCCGGTCCGAATACGACCGCCATTAACGGCACAACCGGCAATGATACGCTAATCGGCAACGGTAACCGCAACACGATCACCAGCTTTGCCGGCAATGACGTGATGACCGGCGGCCTGGGCCGCGACACCTTCGTGTTCAGCAATCTTGACGTGACTGGCAACGCCAACAGCTCGGCCGCCACCTCGCTCTACCGGGATACGATCACCGACTTCGTCGCCGGTGATCGCGATATCCTTGATCTGAGCGGGATCGACGCGAATAGCGCCCTGGCCGGAGATCAGGCGTTCACCCTGCTGGGGGCGGGCGCTCAGTTCACGGCGGCGGGTCAGGCGCGTCTCGTCGTTACGGGCGCCAACAGCGTGCTGGAACTGAACACGACCGGGACAGGGGGCGCGGAGTTCGCCATCAACCTGACAGGCGTTACGACCCTGCCCGGCGCCAACGTCGTTCTGTAATCTGACAATAAGGCCGGGCGCCCAAAAGGCTGGGCGCCCGGTTTTTCTTCATCTGAGCGAAGACCGCCTTGAAGCCCCTTCCGTTGAAGCGGATATCGGTTCGGCGAAATACCCCCCAAAAAAACACAAGACCAGAACGCCTGACTGACTTGGTCAGACCGTGAAGGGGACTTTCGACGGGGGATTAGCGGTTCCGCCCTGCTTTTCAATCCCTCAAGCGCAAGTCTTGCGCGCTCATTATTCATCGCGACCATCGTGCGTAATTGTCTTTCGGAGCCGCATCGCCTACTTTCTCAAATGATGGTCTGGAGCACCCCCGCGCCAGCAAATGCACTGAGGGACGCACCGCGAAACGCTGCCCGGATAGCGCGATGATGACACGCAACAATATCGGACCATTGATCGCGGCCCTTGCCTTGCTCATCGCCGGCCCTGCGCAGGCGCGCGCCACCAGGCTAAGCTGTCGCGACTCGGGGAATGTATATGCCCTGCCCTACGCCGTCGTTGTCGATTCCCGGAACCTCTCGCTCCAGATCAACAAGACGACAGGACTTTTCGCGGGACGCCGGTCCTATCCGATAGAACGGGTCGAAACAGAGAGCGACGGATTTGTGGTCACAGCGCACGGTCCAACATTAAACGCAGCGATCAAGGTAAGCGTATCTGTCGATGAAAAATGGATCTCCTGGACCGACGCCTTCACGGATCGATCATTTGCGATCGATTACTGTCGCTGACACCGCTGAAGTTACGGCCATATGAGAGCAGAAGGCCGCATTATTTAAAGATTTACTCTCTCTGCATTAATCACGACGAAAATCGACGCACGTGATAAGATCAATATGTTGATGAACAGCGGAGGCATTCTTGTGCTTGACCATATATTCAGACGGGAAATTATACTTTAGCTTATGATACAAAATTCAGGTTATCGCGCAGAAATGGCCCCGACTTGATCAGACTTTGTGGATAAATCTCGTCAGGGCGTGTTTTGCTCGTGAAAGCAGGTATTTATAAAGATATCGCAATGACCCGCAACGAAACATTATAAGGATTTGGTGTTTTAATCGAGAAATGATGTTTATTGCTATTGTTGAAAAAAAGCGACCTGCGTTCACATTCGCAAGCATGCAATATGCACGGATAAATCATGGCAGACCAGAATAAGAATGAAGAAACTGGAATTAATTCTTCACTTGAAATAATTGCGCCCAAAAAGGCCACTTCCAGGAAAAAAAAAGAGAATGCTGGTAGCGTTGTAAAACCAGCTGCTGCGGGAAGAACCAGACGAAAAACAAGCAATCCTTCTGCGCCAGAGGAGACAGTTCAAAGCCCGCTGTCTGAAACCGGCACGAAGAAAAGCGGATCTCGACGAAAAAAACAGGAAGATATTGGCTCGTCGAAAACACCGATTGAACAAAAAAGTAAAGTTGCAGCCAAACCAAAGGCTGATTATCAGTCCTCGTTATTTGACGAGAAGCCGCTTCGCACGCAAGCCACTCAGGAAAATATATCTATCGTCAGGAAAAAACCGATAGACGCGAAAGCTAAATTATACAGTCAGGTTCTTTCCAGCGTTCACGGGCAAGAGCTACGAGATTTCTCCGTAAACCTGGCAAGTATCTTCGATGGCGCTTTAATAGAAGCAATCAAATTTATTGAAAACTCAAGCCACAAAACTCTAGTTTTAATATCCGGATTTACGGATGTAAAAGAAATCATAACGCCACTCGCGACAAATGATGGCAAGAACGCCTTCGACCATCTCATGAGAAGCGATCAGGCTCTTATCAAAAGGGAAATCAAAAGGCTATTTAGCGAACTGAACAAGAAATACAATTACGCAAGCGATGACTCTCCTGAAAAAGATAATCATGATATTGAAGACAATGAAAAGGATCTGATTTTATTTTGCAATATAATCAGACTATCCATTCAATGGTGTTGCGAAATTATTTTAAGAGATAAGTATGGCCTCAACAACAACACATCAGACAGCGAAAGCCTCAAGTATATCTTTTTCAAAACCATAATTGAATCAATTTACACAAATTTAAAAACATCTCCTGTTTCCATAAAAATGGCGAGTCATTTGATAGAAACCAACTGCCTGATAATCGTAAAAGGTATAGTTGATTTTTCAAACGATATTGATGCTATTTCAAGCAATATTCAACTCAGACGAGATGGCGCAAATACAGTAGAGTATCGTATCTCTAGATTTGCACAGCAAGGCTTGTCAGACTGGATATCAAATTATACCGCGATCACATCATACGATAATAGCTTGTCCCAAAATCTCATTGGCATGGAGATTATGCTCAATGAAAATAACATATCAGCTTTTGAAAGGCTGGACGAACCTCATGAAACACAAAAAGAACATGGCGATGAAAATAATCAATTTACAACACCAAAAGAAAATGAAAAAATCATAGATCAGGCAGTAGCGGTTAATTATACAGAGAATGACGTATTAGAACTTCAATCTTCGGATCATGGAACAATAACTCTTCTTCCCTCTCCTGAAGCAGAAAAAGAAATACATCTGACTAAACAAGAGGATTCCCAACAAGACAATACTTCCGGGCAGAATTACAACATCACTACGATACCAACTGTCGAAAAAAAGAAGTATATTAACAAATATTTTATGATATTTTTTATGATATTTTTATTAGTTGGCATCGCATATTTAATCAGGATCGACAAATCAAAATACTCGCAATCCGAGAAAGCTCACACAGACGCCCATGTTAGTGAGCCCAACACCGTTGATTATAATAAAATGGAAAACACACTTTACTCTAACCCTGAAATCGGTAAGTTATTAGCTCTTTATAAAAGCTATTTCCAAACAGACTACGAAAGATTGATTAATAATTTTATTAACAAAGGATATATAGCAAATAACTCTAGAATTAATAGCAATGCAATTCCTGCAATAGTAGAAGAAATTGCAGCAAAAAGAAAAGAAAGCATATCCAAACTACAGTTATCAGATATGGATAAAATTTTCGAGGAAGAGAAAAATCTAATCCAAAAACTAGCAAGTAAAGCATCGTCCGATTGTAAGGTATTATTGACCCATACCGATAAATCGCTAATAAACTCAGCCAAATCAGACACTTATCTTGCTGATATTCTAAATGTATCAATGTCCGAATTAGACGCTATTCAAAACGCTTCCGGTTATCCCGAAAACAGACTTTTCTTGGGCGATAAAGACAAAATTGAAATAGCAAACAAGGCATCTTCATTACCAAACTTCAACTTAAGCAGTGTTGATATAGACTCTTTCTTAAGCAAAACTTCAGAAAATAATATAAATGATTGTAAAAAAACGCTGACCATGATGGATCTAATTCATAGCTTGCCGGAAAAAATTAGATTCAAGATTGAGCAGCAGGTATTGTCACAATGAATTTCAATTTATCAAAGGATAAAATTAATGCCTTATTTATAGATATTGGCAAAGCCATAATTTTCACTCCCGTTATATCTTTATTGTATATGTTGATTTTAATACAGTCTGCAAATGCTAGCGAGATTAGCAAATCATGTCAAAATTATTTTATTATTGACTATTTGTTTTGCTCTATCAACGACATTTTTTCCTCTGAAACAATCCAATCCACGCCAAATGGAAGCAATAAATATCATGTCAATTCAAATCACTTCATACAAAATCGCTATACGAGAATAAGGTGTTCTGATGTTTCATATTTTGAACCAAGACATATAATCCATCGTCGTAGATTGAAACACAAAAGAAACATTAATATATCAAGCTCAAACGAGTATAGTACTAATATAAATTACAAATCACAAGTATGTGTAAGATCAGGTCCTGGGACAGAGTATGAAATAATCAACACATATAGATATATCGCAGATTACTTGACTATTTACTCAAGGGAGGATGGTTGGCAACTGATCGGAATTCCTGAAGACGGAACTCTTGGATGGATTAAGAATTATACACTTCCTGAGAAAATAGATACGATCAGATCACCTACGGATCATTCTCTAGGACAAGAGAAATCTGCTTCCAGACAAGGCTTCTATAAGAAGATTTCTAAAACTGTATCATTTGTGGATAAGAATGACGAAAAAATTGCTCTTAATGAGGAAAAAGAATTTAGCGAACAGAATTACCTAAATACAAGTACAAAAGACCCTTATTTATCAAAGCTTGAAGAAAAGTACTATGAAGAGGAGTTTACACCAGAACAAAACACAAATAACAACACAAGTAATATTAACATTTTAAGCTTTTCATCATCAATTCCTTATAATTTTGATGTAAATCTTGGCATAGGCCCGAGGAATATTAATCTTCCATATTTTATAGCGCATAGCTCTGACCAGAATTTTCCTTACATCCAATATCAGGTTTGGCATGATGATATTATATTCAATAATAAAAACTTTCCGAGAATTGATGAAGAATCGTACATGAGCAGCACTGGCTCTACGATCACGATGAGCAATAGCCCCAAGGAATTTATACCAGAAAACAAAATATATAATTTGGAATCCGGAATAGCAAACTTTGATAAATTCATCATTACAGATGATGGCCATATCCATGTAAGTGCTGGTATCAGCGATCAGTTTAATATTGATATTACCGATGGTGAAGACAATATGCAGAATTACAACCCAAAAGATAGGGCGCAATCATGGGCCTATATGCCTTTGATCTTAGTTCACCATGCCAATAAAGAAGATCAAACTAGTTCAGGTTTTTATCGGATTAGAAATATACAAAGGTCAGGAATTTATTCGAATTGCACACACACTGTAACAGATGGATTAAAGGGTAATTCAACAAATACATCAGAATTTATTGTTGGCAATGCTGAGATTTGCTTTGATAATACTGGAAGAAAAGCAAGGATATCTTATGGATATGAATTGTGGGTTCGACTATCGTCGACCAACAGTAATAGCTGCCTATCTATAAACCTCGATCGAAACCTTTGCAGAGTTCGAGATAGCCGTCTCAAACCTCTAATCTCTTTTTGGACGTCAACCAACTAATTTTTCTAAACACTATTGATTTAGAATGACAAAAAATTTTTTAGCACGATTAATTTTGGCAAATCATTTTTAAATTCAGAATCAAAAACTCAGAAATTTATTATAACTATTTAAATTCATATATATCTAAAAATTATTAAGAAAGCTTGCTGCTGATCGATGCATTGAGACTTCGCTTACATAAGCTATCAGCAATGAATTGGCATGGCATCAAATATCATATGTATATCATAAATATCTCAGGCCAGAAAATCAATATACAGGAAAATTTCTGCACCGCCGACGGTATAAAACATATATGAATATTATTAAATCTACCATAAATTAATTTGTTTTATCGTCTTTTACTTCATCATAATAAAGCCCAACTTCTGCGCTTTGTGTGATCGTTACAAGTTTTGAATTAATCTCTCCGCTGATCTTTAACAACCAATAATTAGCGGCATCGCGTTCTTTTTTGACTTTGCTGAGCTCTTTCTGCGATTTGTCGCAATCTAGTTTAAGTTTTTCAATTTCATCAATCAAAGAGAGATTTTGCGCTGAATATTCATTATTATCTATCTCCAGCTGTCGGGCTTTGCGAATTAGTTTTTCATTAATGGCTTTTAATTCCTCAAAATTTTGACGCATATTTTCATATTTATGATTTTGCTTGTCTCCATTTGATTTTAGCGAGGAGAGTTCTTTGCTTACTTCTTCAAGCTGCTGCTTTAAACCATGTATTGCATATTTAGCATTACTTTCTATGATTTTATTTTTATCAGAAATAATTTTAATGATACTTGTGGATTGATTAATTGTTTCTACCAATCTACGGCCTTCTGATTCCAGATCAGCCACTGAAATACTGCTGTTTGGCGAATAAAGATGTCCAAAAAGTCCGAATTCCATTTTATGCGTGATATTAGCTGCATATGCAAATTTATTAATCTCTGTTTCTTGTTGCTGTGACTGGAAATCATTAGAGATTTCCGAGGTATCTTTTTTTTTCATGTATGATAGCCATATTATTCAAGGGTTACCTAAAATTATAATACACATTTTCTTTGTTAACCCAAGACTTAATTTATTAAAACAGAATTACAGTTCACAAACAAATAAAAATCTGTAGGTATTTTTAGAAGAAGACAAGAGTGTTTTCCCTAAGATGATAGAAGACCATAGGTTCATGATTTTTGACTGATATCAGGCCCCGCATAAATTTTTCTATTACTTCTTTTTTGACGAGTTCCCGACCTTATATTCAGAACAGATTAGAATCCTACCAAGCTGCTTTGCCCTCAAACTTGAGCTTTATAGGTTAGAATATTCTACTTAATTAAAGCGATTTGAAATGGTGTTCCATTGTCCGTATTAGTCTCTAACAAGATTTTCACCCATCTAGTTTCTGAAGGAACTGCCTGCATAGCATATTGTCTAGAGGCTATATTTTTATGTCGCCGTGAGTGAGGCTATCGTTGTGTTCAATCCTCCAAGTCTCAATAAGTCTCTATGCCTCTGCTAGCATTTCGAACCCATGGACCTAGAGGAATTCGTGGCGAAGCAACCTATTAACTATATTTATAAATGTGTTGTCCGTTGGATTACCCTTGCGCGAGGAATCGGTCCCAACTGGATTGTGATCGGCCAAGAGATCAATGAAATCGAATGTAAATTAAGCTCCATTGTCAGCAAAAAGATATAACGGGTAGCCATGATTCCAGAGATGAGAGGTGGCTCCGGTTGTTTGGACAGTTCCCCGCGGATTTTAAGTGGATTTCTGCCGGGGTTTGGTGAACGCGGGGCGGTTCGATTTTGTCGCAGCGTCGGGAGGGCTTAAGCACGACCAGAGCGGCGATAAAACCGAAGGCGACGGTCATGCGGCCATCACCGTATCTTGCCTACCGAAGTAAGCCTCATCGGGCGTGCGCCCGTCAAGGCTCGAATGCGGACGCCGCTCGTTGTAGAAAGCCAGATACCGGCCAAGCGAGACGCGAGCTTCGGACACGCTATCGTAAGCGTGCAGATAGACCTCTTCGTATTTGACGCTGCGCCACAGCCGTTCGACGAATACATTGTCTCGCCAGGCGCCTTTGCCGTCCATGCTGATCGAAACTTTCGCATCGAGCAGCACGCCGGTGAAGTCGATGCTGGTGAACTGACTGCCCTGGTCCGAGTTGAAAATCTCCGGTTTGCCGTATCTCTTCATCGCCTCCTTCAAGGCTTCGACGCAAAACTCCGCTTCCATGGTAATCGATACGCGATGCGATAGAACGCGACGCGTAAAGACATCGACGACCGCCACGAGATTGACGAAACCGCGCCGCATCGGGATGTAGCTAATGTCCGTCGCCCAGACTTGGTTCGGCCTATCGATCGTCATCCCGCGCAGCAGATAGGGATAGATCTTGTGTCCGGGCGCCGGCTTGCTCGTGTTGGGCCGGCGATAGATCGCCACGATCCCCATCCGCTTCATCAACGTCGACACATGTCGCCGGCCTACGACGACACCTTCGCGCTGCAGCAGATCCCGCAGCATTCGCGCGCCCGCAAAGGGGTGATCGAGATGCAGTTCGTCGAGCCGGCGGATCAGCTTCATATCTTCGGCCGAGACCGGCCGAGGCGCGTCGTAGACCAAGCTACGGGCGACGCCCAGCGCCTTCGCCTGCCGGGTGATCGGAAGTTCGTGATCGCGGTCAATCATCTTTTTGCGCCCAACAATCCCGCCTTGGTGAGCGCGCCGGATAAATAATCGTTTTCCAGCGTCAGTTCGCCGATCTTCGCATGAAGACCCTTCAGGTCGACGGCGGCTTCCTTCGGCTCGCTCCTCTCCTGTCCTAAAACGCCCGCCGCGCCTTCCAGCAAGTGGCTCCTCCAATTGGTGATCTGGTTGGGATGGACATCGAACTGCTGCGCCAGTTCGGCCAGCGTTTTCTCGCCTTTGACCGCGGCCAGCGCCACCTTGGCCTTGAATGCCGGAGAATGCGCCCGGCGGCTTCGCTTCGTCATCCTATGCTCCTGATTAGCAGCGAGAATCTTCGTTGTCGTCAGGCAGAAAATCCACTTGGCCTACTGTCCGAATTTGCGGGGCCAGCTCTGCCGGCTGGGTGGTCAACCTCAAACGGGTCGAGCGGTTCTTGCGGCGGGAGAAGCTGAAGGTTCCTGCAAATCAGCTAAAGAGGATAAGGCTATGGCTGAATGACGGCTCCTGCATTCGGCTGCAGCCGGAGCGGCCAAATCATGTCAGTTCTTACGACTTCGTCGAGGACTGCACACATGACGGGCGGAAATACCGCATGCTCAACGTGATCAACGAGTTCACGCGGGAGTGTCTGGCAATCCGCATAGACCGCAAGCTCAACTCGACCGCGGTGATCGACGTGCTGTCGGACCTCTTCATCCTGCGGGGGGGGGCGCCGGGCTATGTCCGGTCTGACAATGGGTCAAGAGTTCATCGCTGCGGCCGTGCAGCAGTGGATCACGGCTGTTGGGTCCCCGAACCGCCTACATCGAACCCGGCTCCCCATGGGAAAATGGCTATTGCGAGAGCTTCAACTCGAAGCTTCGAGATGAACTTCTCAATGGTGAGATCTTCTATTCCCTGAAGGAGGCCGAGATCGTCATCGAAAACTGACGGCATCATTAGAACGAGGTCCGCCCGCAATCGTCATTGGGCTATCGGCCACCGGCTCTGCTCGCTGAGCGCCCGGCTACGCAACCCCGACCAGCGCCGCCGGGCGCCCAGCGGCTAGCCCAAAGACCGGTAATGAACTAACATTCAATCTGGATCACCCAATGGGGGCCGGCCAATCTTGTTACCGGCAAGCTGTTCAAAATTATAACACTAATTCAATCTTCCAGTTCAGAGGTTTACTACAAGCCATATCATATAAGGAGAAATTATGTGACCTTTTAATCAGGAGATTTGAATTTGCGCATTATCATTCATAACAATATAGAATATTTATCTAGATAATTCATATTGCATTACTATCGTTACCTATAGCCGAACACTGAAGATCAATATTAACCCAAAATCGATAAATATTTGCTCTAATCATTTTCAAAGTCATCAACATCCTTTAAATGGAATTCAGGATCTTCATCTATAATGATTTCATTAGCCTCTTCAAGGGCAGCCATAAGCTTTGTATGAATTTCAGAATTAAGTGTTTTAAAGAATTCAGAAACATTAGAGAGTTCAGATTTCGAGCTTTCTAATTCTAATTTGGTTTGATTAAGCTGACTTTTCAGGGAATCATTACTAATTTCTAAGACTGTTATCTTGTCTTTTAAGCCAGAAATCAGCGCAGCTCGATTTTCACTTTCATCCAGAGCGGTTTTAAGCTCCATTCTCAGATTAGATGATATTGCGTGTTCGTTTTCAATCTTGTTCGTTAAACCATCATTCTCTTCACGCAATCGTTTGATTTTATCTCGCAACTGTTCAATTGCTTTTTCTGCGTTTGAGCTAATAGTTTTTTTCTGCTCGGATATGATTTTAAGAGCGCGAGAGGATGCTTGTATTACATCGACCATACTAATGTTATTTTCAAAAAGACTGTCTTCATTAAGTGCTTGATCTTTCCGACTTCCAGGTAGATTTAAAGACTGCGCAGCCTTTGCTTCAATTTGTTTGTTAATATCCACTTTTTGGGTGGAGATTTTGTCGAGAAAAGCTTGTCGAATTTTTTTGTCAGATTGATTATTCATAAATAATCCATTGTTGAATTGCGGGACAAGGATACATGCTCTTTGATATTATTGCGGCAATCCCAATATTTGCTTATATTTTAAAAATACAAGCAATGCAACAATTCATGATGTTGAGATTCTTATAATAGACCAGAATAGTTAATCCTTACATGTATTGAGGTGATATAATCAACTCTATGGCTATGCCTAAGCATAAAATCAACATCAGACATAAGCAAAAGCATTGAGAATTTCTATTGTAATAATTATCCTCTTGTATAATTTTATTAAAAAATGATTTATATTTGCATTTATAGTTCCAGCTAGCCACTAGAAAATATTAACATTATCAGCCTTATGCTATTGATTTAACATATTTTTATAATTATCTTAACCTTAGTAAAATTATGAGGGTTCTTGTGGGACGTATTTTTCAAGATGATTGGTTGCTGACGGGTCTACTTATCAAATAAAGTGATTACAACGCTTAAAGATAATTCAATATTTATCCTAGAATTGTAGCAATTGGCAATAGTTAAATTTTAATTAGGATTATATTTCTCGATTAATAGAATATAAAACATTAAAGACGTATCAGCGATAAAATAACATAATCTTATTATTGAGACGAGCTCGGAAGAGCTAATTTAATTAATTCAAAATATCTTTTTAATCGAAATACTTTGCAGTTGAAATAAAGCAACAAACCTTTAAATTGGTCTAAAATTGGCGGTCACAATGAACCACGAAACGGATGCTCCTCAATTTAATCCAGATGTTAATGCCGACCTTGAAATAGATCTCCGCGTCCCGGCAGGAATTGATGTAATAAAATTGGTCGATACCGTGCGAGCATGCTCATCCATTATGAATGAATTTGCTCATAATAATCATGAAATAAAGATTCGAGCTGAAAAAAAAATTTCAACACTTCAATCTGATTTATTTTCTGAACGCAAAAAAGTACTTGAATTTCAGGAAGAATTACAAAAACTTACACAAAAACTCGATACTATTTCAATAAATGCATTTCAACAAGGCAACGGTCTTAAAACAGAGATAAAAGAACTGACACTTGTAAACTCTAGTCTTTCTCTCCGAAATCAGTTTCTTGAAGAAGAATTACGCAAAGCGCATAAATTGATAGAGCTTATTTATTCAACAACAGCTAACGAATTAACAAATACATTGGAAGAACTGCAAAAAATACACAAAATCAACCTGTTTTTTGATGACAATAAAGCCAAATTTTGAATAATTATCCCCGAATTCTATGTGGCAAAGAGAATGAATATCGTATCCTCATTAAGTAGATCGCACATAGCTACAATAAGCGACTCCTATCGGACTAAGTACATGCTATAGAAAAGGCTATTCTCAAGACTTACTAGGGTTAAGACCTAATTAACCATGTTTTGATTCAGTGGTTTGTTCAATCGATTGGGGCCGCAGCCATGGACACCAACCTGTTTTGGTTCAGTGATGCGCAGAGGTCGAAAATCATTCCGCACCTGCCTGTTAACTAGCTCGGCCCCAGACGTCAGGATGATCGCCGCATTTTAAGCGGGATCATGCATGTTCTGAAATTTGGTTGCCGCTGGCAGGATTGCCCCAAAGAATACGGTCCGCACAAGACCATCTATAATCGCTCCTCCCTCTGGAGCGAAAAAGGCGTTTGGCAAAAGATATTCGAATGCGTCGCTGGACCATCCGAGCCCCCAAAAACGGCCTCACTTAATAGTGGCCGTGTCAAAATTCACCGCAGCCCCAATGGTAGAAAAGGGGGGCTGATTTTGAGGCGATCAAGCTTACGAAGGGCGGACGCAACAGCAAGATCCACGCGGTGGTCGACGAACAGTGCCGGCCGTGGGCCTTTGTCCTCACGCCGGGCAACAACGCCGATTGTGTAATGGCCGAGGAATGCGTCAGTCTGATCCCCGGCGTCAAACAACTCCTCGCCGACAAGGGCTATGACACGGACGCCATCCGCGCGTTCCTCAAGAAGCACGGCATCAAGCCTGTCATTCCGGGCCAGAGCAACCGAAAAAGAAAATCCGCCACGACAAAAAAGTCTACAAGGGTAGAAATGTTGTCGACAATGCTTTTGCAGGCTGAAAGACTTCAGACGCATCGCAACAAGATATGACAAGCTCGCACAAAATTACTTTTCAGCGCTCTGTTGCGTCGCTACCCTCGCTTACTGGATCTAAGATAATTGAGTCCGGACCCTAGATATTTCGATACCATGATATGGTTGAATTTTTCACTTTAAATCTAATTTGAGGATGAAAGTATGTCAACTTTGGCGTTTGCCATTCTTAATCGTTGACTTAATAACAAAGCCCCATTTTTCATTAATTTTTCCCCACATTCAGGAAATGCTTTTGTAAAATTGTTATACGCATGCAATGTTAATTCAAGGCATCTAACATCAGTATCCGCCCATACATCTGCGCTCCGCAAATTTTCTAATAAAGCCATCTCACCAAAACTCATTCCTGCTGAAAGAGATGATAAGCGAATACCACTACGTAATCTTACGCTTACTTTACCTAATAGAAGAAAATAGAATGATTTCGATGAATCCCCAGCAAAGAGAATTTGCTCACCTGATTTATAATTTCTTTCAATACATAGGCCTGAAATAGTCTCAATTTCCTTGTCTGTAAAGCCAGCAAGAAGAAATTGCTCGCTTAAGGAAACCAATTCATTGGGATTCAACAATTCAGCATAGCGCTTGATAATATCATCCTCAACCCATTCAATAGCTTCATCTAAAATTCGGAAATTAAGATTTTTTAATAATGTATTTTTTGAGGCGATATGATTAAGATCATCGGAGCTAATCGTTCTTCCAGAGAAAATAATATAGATACCATTATGCTCAACATCATTTTGAAGTGAATTTAGTAATATTTTTGCTGCATCAGTTATGCCAGAAACTCGTCTTAAATCCAAAATTAAATATTTAAGATTCGCGGAAGATGTAATTACTGCACGAGAAACATAGTCCATTGTAGCAAATGTAAGTGCGCCAATAAGTTCAATTATACGAACCTCATCATGATGATCTTGTAGTATATTTACTTCCTCATGTCTGCGACTGCGTCGTGAGCTAATTCCAGATAGTCCATAATCAGCAAGAATACATGTTTTAATATCAGTTTTTTGGCTCAAGACATGAAGGTTCAAGTAAGATGAAATTTTTTCGCAAACCCTAATGCCACGAACACTGTTACCATAACTATCAAGATTCGGAGAATAGGTTCCAAGACCCAAAGTAGCAGGTAAACTAGCAATTATCCCTCCACCAACACCGCTTTTTGCTGGCATCCCAACTTTATATAACCACTGACCAGCATAGTCGTACATGCCTGAACTGGTCATCACCGATAGTGTACGAGCAACAACATAAGGCGAAATAATTTGCTCCCCTGTTACAGGATTGATTCCGCTATTTGCCAAAGTAGCCGCCATTACAGAAAGATCATGGGACGTAACAAGTATTGAACATTGTTTGAAGTATACATCTAAAACCAAATCTACATTTTCCGGTAATCGTGAATAATTTCGCAGCAACCATGCAATGGCGCGATTGCGATCTCCCGTTAAACTCTCAGAACGATAAACCTCCTCGTCAACTCCCAGTTTTCTACCTGCAAAGCGGCTTAATGTTTCATGGATTTTATCAAATGCTTTTTTTCCCTCTGTAGCAACAATTAACCCTGTACAAGCGATTGCCCCGGCGTTGACCATGGGATTAAAAGGCCTGTTGTCCGCAGTTAACCGAATAGCATTGAACGCTTCACCGCTCGGCTCTACGCCAATGACGCTTTCGACATGGTTGGAACCAAGATTTTCCAAGGCCATTGAGAATACAAAAGCTTTAGAAATTGATTGGATTGTAAAAGGAAATTGACTATCTCCAATATCGTAGATATGTCCGTCCAAGGTTGTCAGACTTATACCAAACCTCTTAGGATCAGACTTAGAGAGTTCAGGTATGTAGTCGGCTACTTTGCCTGATAGATCACCAAGTAGGTCATCGTAGCAATTTTCTAGCAATTTTTGTAGCGGCGTATTCATATCCAGTTATTCCATGAGTAATCCCAACCAGAATCTATAATTATAGTTCAAACAAAGCACAAGTCTTTCCCCGGGAACCACATAATGATTTAGACACTTAGGCATATCTGCTGACTCTAGCTGTATAGCTGATTACTCATTGATAATCAATTTTCAAATATTTCAGTCTAATAGTGACTTGTTTAAATTAATTTGTAAACCTCTACGGGATTTCGAGTCTCATGATTAAATTAATGTTGTGCATGGGTAAAGGATAATCCAGCACACTTATTGTTGTCATTTATAATTAGAATTTTGAAAAAAGGTTAATGGCGAAATCTAGATGTATAAATGGTATGCGATAACATACCGTTCAATTATCTAAAAATTTTTTGCAAATCAAAGTTGTCAGCATTCATCGGTAAAATCGAAGCGCCTGCAAACTAAACACTTGTAAATTCAATTATTTTAGACACTTAGTCCATATCGCAAAGAAAGATACCAGGTAACTCATCTGTTTCTTTTGCAAATTAACGATATTGAACAGGGCAATCTGGATAAGTAAACCTTTTGGAAGAACTGTTACAAGCGCCGCTTGAACGGAACTAGCGAGCTCTATGCCTTACCCATTATCCCTTAATATTTTCGAGTCTTCCTGGTAAGTATGCTTTGAACAGACACCGAGAGATCATTCTCCTCAAACATACGCTTTGCGTGGTCTAGACCGTTAATTCTTACCTTATCAAGTGATAGGCCACTTATCTTGAAGGATGCGTTAAAATCGCCACATTGAAGCATCAAATCCCCGCCGGGATCAGCAGCCACACCTTCGGCGCTCTTAGTCTATGAATTTCTAGCGTTCAGCCTTTGATATTTACATTCATAAAATTACCTCTTTATAAATATCTTATTTACTCAATCGATAAATGTCATATCGAGTATGTTAACCGCACAAGAGGGTGAATACATGCGGATGATATTGGTTCATTTTGACGAAGCGCCGCTTCGCGTATTTGGCGACGGAGATGTGTTACTGCGCGAGGGGGACAAAACTGGTCACTTGTATGCACTGGTCGAAGGAAGGCTGGTTGTTTTACGGGGTGATACGGAGGTTGCGCTGCTTACGGAGCCAGGTTCACTGATCGGCGAGATGGCTGTGCTGCTGGATTCGCCTCATACTGCGACAGTTCGTGCTGTCGGCCAAGCTAAAGTCCGCGCTGTTGAGGACGGCGCAAGCTTTTTGTCGTCGCATCCGGGGCTGTCATTACTTTTAGCGCGTCTTCTGGCGAGGAGACTCAATGCCGCCACCACCTATCTCGTGGATATAAAACAACAGTTCACTGGCGCCGGCAATCATCTGGAACTCGTTGGAGAAGTATTGGAGACACTCATGCATCAGCAGGGCATAAACACATCTCATTCAGCCTCTGATCGTGATGGATACATGGATTAAACCGCCGAGGCAGGCATACGCTCAAACCAATTTGGTAGAGCCATTAGTGGTGCGATCGGTCGCTTGAGCGGCTCATTAAGCCTCACTAATTGCCCACCCATCGCCGATAACCAAAGAGCTTCATTTTGGAAAGTATCAACAACGACATAGGCTGGAGGGGAGCCATAATATCGTCCGGCGTTGACAACCCAAGTTGATCCAAGCCGATCTGCCCAGGAACCGTCGGCAACAAATGGAGACTGATGAATATGACCAGTAATCACGAAGTCTGGGGCATAACTAGCGATCCATTCTACTAGCTCAATGTCCCCGAAACTTTGTTTACCCGTCCAGCTCGTAGGTGAATTACGCGGTGGTGCGTGATGCACCCATACCCAGCGTCGCCCCTGACGACGCTCTGCATCCGAAGCAAGCTGCGCGAGGAGTTTCTGCTTGATATATGGGCCATCCCACCATGGTAATGCAGAAAAAATTATATCTTCGATGATGACCGCTTCACCATCACAGACAACGCCACAGTCACGAATATCTTCAATCCAAAGAGCGATTTTTTCTCCGGTCTCCAATTTGGCATTCAAATCATGATTTCCGGAACAGAAAATCACACGCGTAATATTAGCAAGTCTCTCTAGATATTTTCGCACGACTACAACCTGAGCGCCATAATCCACAATGGAGCCGGCGTCGAGAGCGTCTCCAGCGAAGATGATGAGATCGAATTGTGGGGCAACACCAAGAAGCCAATCGAACTGCGGTAAACCATAATGAAAATCCGAGATGATTAGCCAGCGCATCGAAGATGATTCCCGACAAGAGTAGAGAAGATCATACGTTTAGATGATATTCGATCGGCAAAAGATAAATATAATGCATATGTGCTTCCCTGATAGATCTCATTGAAAATCAGTGTTTTAGAGTTCGCGAAATGGGGCCAACTACGGCATAACAGGCATTCACTGTATATATCAAAAAGTGCGTAACTCCAAGCAAAGCCACGGGCTTTAGAATGTTATTTTATCATTAAGGTTCCGGGACCACTAATGCGGCCATAGTGGACGGCGACCGAGCCAAGAGCGCTTCTCAACATCCTAGCCATAGAACCAAATTATGACAGAGTAGCACTTTGAGTTGTTAATTTCGCAAACACCCCCGAATCACTTTTTTATCTCACTCGACGATGAAGACGATATCTCCGAGCTTTCAAAAGTTTTTACTCAACCGAATTGCTTCAAATCTTAACATGGCTAACGCCTCAAAGGTCGCGAGCACTGCCACTGTTTAATTGCACAATTTTTTATCCCGTGGGGCCCGATACTAATAAAGGAAACGCGAGCTCCGGACGCCGCTGCGGTTATTGTTGAAACGGCGTTGGCGTGATCTCTGGTTAGCCTTAACTGAAGGATGTCATCGTCTTAGCGCAAAGATGCAGGCCTAATGTGTAACACAATCCGCCACGACCTGAGCCAAACTAGCGAACTGCAACAAATCCGAATTTCGTTAGTAGCAACCTTCATAAACAGTATTTATGTATAGCGCTTGGCTCGTCAATCGCATCTTAACGAGAAAGCTCTGAGTTTGCACAGATTATTCAAGGAAGCCGCGTATCTACTGAAAGATGTGCAATTCTGTGAAAGCGATAGGGGCAATTTTGGTTTTACTTTCACGTTTAAGATAGCTTTTTGACCTAGTAAGACTACATTTTATCTCCTTGGGTTCTATTATCCCTCATACCGTTGATAAATTTCAACTGCAGTATGGCATATTAATTATCTAGCATAATTTACGTCTGTTTGTTATAATTTAGATGAGAAGGAGTTCATTGCCTTGATGACAGCTAATGCGCCATTTTATACTGTTTGGGGCGGGTTTCCACGACCCTTAGCCTCGCTTACAGGGCGTCTGAACCTGTGGTCTGCCAAAAACCGTAGTCGAATTTGATTATAGGCTGAATAAAGTGCTATACGGAGATGTTAGGATAACAGTCTGCCGCCTTCAGTAACCGCCCTCGCTTGTGATTGCGGCTGGTATATAGTCTACTCAATAAAACTGTTCGCGCACACTACATTCGATTCGTGAATCTTAACCCACCTGGACATGATCGAAAGGAACGAAGATGCCTGCAACCCAAACATACCCTTACTCAAAAAAATCTAGAATTATAACTAGACGTGCTATTTTATTTGCCGGCGTCATTGCAGGAACCTCGTTATTGCTATCCACTCCTTTCGTGCGTCTCGCACATGCTGAAGACCAGCCCTCAGGGACACCCTCGGCCACAGTTCAATTTCAACAGATTCAGATCGCCTTTATAGGCTCGGGAGCATTGGGCGGAGGAAAGCTTAATTACAAAGGAAAATCCTATCCTATTACTATTGGGGGATTAGGGATTGGTGGATTTGGCGCATCAGAGCTTAAGGCATCTGGCAGAGTTTATGGGCTGACAAAGCGTGAGGATTTTGCCGGCGCATATGTTCAAATTCGCAGCGGATGGGCGTTGGCGGATCAAGGCAAAGGCACAATGTGGCTTCGCAATGCTAATGGCGTTAAAATTAAGTTGAACACGCAGCGTAAGGGCCTGCAATTGGCTCTCGGCGCTGATGGTGTGGTGATTGGCTTCAAATAGCTACTTTCCTTATTCTACCAAATTGTGACCACTAACCTCCTGCTGCAAGTCAAGGGATAATCAGCTTGAGCTGTTATTTATTTCGTTGCAAAGGAATGAATACGATCCTTATCATCAGAAGTTTTTTTGACTGATCTTTCGTCTTTTTGTAATAAAACCGCTTGCCTGTTAACTTTAACCGAGTTTTATCACCATTTTTAGGAGGAACCGAATAAGTTGATTTATATTTCGAATGTCAAATTTAGATCAAGATATCAGATCCCTTCAGCTCGTTAAGAATTCCAAAATATTTCTAAGTTTTGATGGCATTCACCGCCTGTTGTCTTCGTGAAAGAAGAATCACGATTGCTGGATCAATTTTCCAAATTTCCGGCGCTCTAACCGTTGATCGATCATCGCAGGCATCGATTTAGATGACGGCGTCATCCTAATTTAAGGATACCAAATGAGATTGAAACTGTACCGTAGCGCGCGGGATCATATCCGTTTCGAATTAGGCATTATACACACTAATGGCGCGCCCAGGGGGCTTCGAACCCCTGTTTTCGCCGTGACAGAGACAAGAATTGGATATTCGCGAACATTCACATACTTACCTTATACCCAAGACATAAAATGAGTTAGGAATTTAATGATTTTGATTGACCTTAGCCGTCCGTGACTGGATTTTTTGTAAAAGCCAGCTGCGGATTATTAATTATCGCATGGCAGAGCCGAGGCCTTCAGAACGTGAGCCGCTCAAAGCGGCTAAGGGGACTTAAGCCGGCCCCGGTTTTTAAATGGCCGCCAGCGGGTGGCCTCATAGCATCATCGCCACGAATTCATCTGTTCCAGCCTTTCGTCTTCACGTTCCTGATTTCGGATATATTCCTGCATAACTTGCTCATCTCTCCCGACGGTAGAGACGAACTATCCGCGAGCCAAAAGTGTTGCCCCAAAAAATTACGTCGACTCTCCGCATAAACCTGAGCCAAATGGATCGCGCCCTTGCCCTTGATGTAACACAAACTGAGACATAGCATATTTCGGTGGGATCACGATCATCATGTGAGCATGATCGAACATCAAACGCCCTTCCTCTATCCGTCCCTCCTTCTGCGCTGCGAGCTTCCTGAAAAACCTCTCAGAGGTGACGACATAAATCGCCAAATAACGCTTTACTGGGAGATTCCGATATAGACACAATGTGATATTTGCAGTCCCACCGCGTGTGACTTAAACTCTCATAGTCGTCCATCGTCGATTTTCCTCATCGTATGCGTGGTGGCTCATGATCGGAAATCTCGACAACGGACGGCTCGCAACGTCAAACGATTACTGCCAGGCCGGCATAGCCGGGGAAACTCCATTATGGTTTAGGTCTTCACCCTAGCAATGAGAGAGCAGGCGCATGAAATTTCTGGAATATTATCATCTAATCAGGAAAAAATATTTTTCGGCCTCGAAACATGATATCGAGTGGAGGCATCTTGTTCTCACCGCTCAATCTGAGGCAATACTTAAAAGATTGGATTCTGTTGAAATTTTTCTGAAACAACTGGGCTTTAAATCTACAGAAAAGCATCTCCATGACCTTGAACTCAAAATTCAGAACCTCGAAAATAAAGTGAATGATCTTAGTGATATTGTCTCGAAAGTGCGGGACCAGCAATTAACGAGCGCGGAAGAGATCAGAAATTTAAAGTCTAGCTATCTTCCACAAATCAAATTTGAGTCTTTTGACCTAGCATTAATGTCAAGAATAACGGCCGGACTAACCTCTGCACAATTCTTCAACGAATATTTATATGACAAGAAAATGTTTGACTCCGATCTTGATCTTTTGACGTGGTGCGCGGCTTTTGTAGATGCTCCTGATTTGGTTCTTGAGTTCGGCGTATTCTCTGGTCGCACAATAAACAATTTAGCCGAACAGTTGCCAAATCATAATATTTTCGGGTTTGACTCGTTCGAAGGACTTCCCGAAACCTGGCGTAGCGAATTTCCAATGGGCTCTTTTAGGACAGAAATTATGCCTAAAGTGCATGACAACGTTATTTTAATTAAGGGTTGGTTTGATAAGTCTCTCCCGCCTTTTTTAACCGATCATTCTGGTGAAATAGGTTTGCTTCATATTGATTGTGATCTGTATTCTTCAACAAAAACAATTTTTGATTTGACGCATGATAGGATAAAAAATGGTGCAATAATAATATTTGATGAATTCTTCAACTACCCTGGCTGGGAACAACATGAATACAGGGCTTTCAAGGAATTCACGTCTTCTCATGGCTTTGTTTATGAATATTTGGCGGCCAATCCCCGTCACCAACAGGTTGCTGTCAGAGTTTGGCGCAAGAACCAAACCGGCGGATCACGGCTCGGGTCACTTGGAAACGGTTCAGAGGCGTCTCCGTTTTTGAGCGAAACGCCACTAACGAGGGATTGATCGAAGGGAAGCGGTAACCGGATTGAGGCATACACCGCGGCGCCGGCGCGCTGGAGATCGCCGCGGCATAATCGGCGATGGAATGGCCGGTCTGGCATGTCGCCGACGATGGCGAGCGCCGGGCCCTGGCCCCTTTGGAATTCATTGCGACATGACGGGCGCGCCATTCGGCCGGCTGTTGTCGAAAATCGCCAGGACCATGGGAACGGCTTATCATCGCCTCGATGGCGCCTTGTCGCGCTTTGTGGTCGGTCTTAAGACCGATGATGTCCGGACGGTTTGATCGCCCTGGCCTGACTTGGCCAGCGCAGATCGACATGACCTGTGCACGCTCGCACATCGCCCGGAACATGCCGGGCTTATCCTTAGATCATCAAATTGAAGGAGACGACCGATGATCGCGCTCAGAGAAACCATTGCTAAAGAATTTCAGTTCTTCCACCAGACGTTCTTTGCGGCGTTTGATGCTGGGGCGCCTATCTGACCGTCTTTTTTCTTCTTTGGTGTCCAACCTTGTGAGACTTGCCGTCGACCATCGCGTCGGTGGTTTTTTTATGGGCGGCTTCAAAGCTCAGCCCCAATCTGACTCCAGCACAGGAGCCCCCCGCCCTTTCCCGTCGCATGGTGATATAAAAGGCGCTGCACCCGGAGACGAAACACAGGGGCGACCCCGGTAACCAGCATATTGGGGTCATGAGGCAAGTGAACAAATTGGCCACTTGCCAAACTGACCGACTCACCGCCGCGACCTCACAGGTCACTGGAATAGACAAACGCACAATCCGCCGCGCCGTTGCTCATGGCGCTCTTGGCGACGATCTCGAAAATATAGCAGGGACAAGTCTGGAGACCGCCAGCCGCCCTCCACAGGACGCCACAGGAGTGCGTCTCGAACGGACCCGGCACAGACCCAGCCGGATGGTTCGCCGGCCCCTGAAGGATGAACACCACGCTATTCATCATTGCCAAAAATAGATCATTACTCATGTCGCAATTATTGGTTTTGCGATCCTTCAACATTCCGAAGGCGTTGCCATGCACGAAATATTCATCAACTCACCCGTCGACGAAGCGCCAGGCCCGAATGAAATCGGTTTTCGATTCTTGATATGGACGCTGGAGCTGATCGAGAAGCCAGACGTGCGCCGTCTATTGATCGAGGCCATTTCCGTGCCGGTCCGCGACGACTAAGCATCTGGCAACGTGGCGGGATCGTCCAGCCGATGGCGCCGCTCTGACCACCGGGCGCTCGGCCCACTGCGCAAGATCGATCGCGACACCTCGATCACTCGACGCCGGCCAAAGATCGCCCCAACATCGCCTTGGTCCTTTTATCCGCCGCGCGGGCCATGCGCATGATCGAGGCGTCATCGCCGGAATATTGCTCAGCCGGAAGGATGAAAGCCTCAATCACGAAATTGTCGCCGGCATGGCCCTCATCGCTATCGGGCAGAATAATGGCCGCGTCCGCCCAGCCAGGAGAGCTCGACAAGGGTAAGAGAATCACTCCAGCCGGGCGACTCGCGCATGCTGAAAGACGCCGGACGGGGCTGGAATATCAGAACCGCATGTCAGATAAATTTTAGGTGCGATGGCCTGGTTTTCGGCCGTATCTATATCAAATTACTGATTTTATTGGCGCGCCCAAGGGGATTCGAACCCCTGTTTTCGCCGTGAAAGGGCGACGTCCTAGGCCTCTAGACGATGGGCGCATCAAAGCTGCCGGGTTGGCACAGCAAAAGCTCTATAGAGGTCCGGCAGGACCAAGACAAGTCTCGGCGGCGGTCTGCGCGCCTAGCGGCCCAGGCGAGGTTCCTTCCGCCCTACTCCCGCTCGCAGGCGGGCGAAACGCTCGTGCTGTCCGTTGCCAGTGGGGGGCAAGATGGGTTCTTCGCGTCCTTGAGTATCGCATCGCCAGCAGTCTATAGTCAAAGCGCAAAAAACGAACAGGAGCAATTATGAGACTGAAATCATTTCATATCATCCTCACAGCCTTTTGCTTCCTGTCGCTTTCCCCGGCAACGGCGAGCGCCATGCCCCTCCTGCCCGATCCGGGGGTTGCCGCGCCAATAGTTCAGGTCTGGGGCGGTTGCGGCCCCTATGGACATCGTGGGCCCTTCGGCGGTTGCAGGCCCGGCGGACAATGGAGCGGCGGTTGGGGACCGCGACCCTACGCTTGGGGCGGTTACGGCTATGGCGGAGGCTACGGTTATCGCGGCGGTTACTGGCGGGGCGGATATCGGCATGGTTGGCGGGGCGGATATCGCCGCGGTTGGCGGGGCGGATATCGCCGCGGTTGGAGACGCTGAGAGACCAAGGCTAAAAAGAAAACCCCAGCCGCAGGCCTGTGGATGATCTCAGTGAGGCCGCCCCCGTCGTGATCGATCGCAAGACAATGATCTTCATGGCCGCAACAGCAATGCTTGTAGCGGCGGCGGCCGGCCTGCATTTCAGCGGTTTCGAGGCGCCAACCCTCGGGCCCATTGTCAATTTTGTTATTTGCGCAATGGCGCTCGCCGGCATCGCGCATGTTATCGGCGAGGCGACCGATCAGCTCGGCAATCATCTTGGCCCCGCCATAACAGGCGTTGTCCAGGCGGCGGTGGCAAGTTTGCCGGAGTTGTTTGTTTGCGTCTTCTCTTTGAAGGCGGGCCTTGTGACGCTGGTTCAGGCCTCTTTGATCGGCTCGATCCTCGGGAATGTTCTGTTGCTTCTGGGGCTGGCCTTCGTTGTTGGCGGACGCAAACACGGCGTGCTGATATTTGAAAGCCAGTCGCCGCGCATGATCTCCACCCTGCTCTTGCTGGCGGTGTCGGCTCTCGTACTGCCGACGCTCGCTCAGGAACTGCACCTGCCCGCTGGCGAGCATGAGCAACCTCTGGCGGTCGTCTGCGCCGTTGTTTTACTGGTTGTGTTTCTCGTGCATACAGACGCCATGCTCACACAAGGACAGCGCGCCGTGCCGAGCGAAGCCCATGCGCGCGCCCATGCATGGCCGATGTCCTACGCGTTCATCGTCCTTGCGCTCTGCGGCGCCGGCGCCGGGCTGGTTTCGGATTGGTTCGTCGAGGCGCTTGAGCCGGCAATCGAAATGATGGGCATCAATCAGACCTTTGCTGGCCTGGTGATTGTCGCCATCGCCGGCAATGCTGTCGAGAATGTCGTCGGGGTTCGCCTCGCCGCCGAGGGCAAGGCCGACTTTGCGGTCAGCATTATACTCAACAGCGCCCTGCAGATCGCTGTGGCTTTGATACCGTTACTGGTGATTATCAGTTTCTGGCTCGGCGGCGAGTCCTTTACGCTGGCCATTCCGCCAATACTCGCCGTAGCGTTATTTTTGTCTGTACTGGTCGTCACTGTCGTCACGGTCGATGGCCGCGCCGATATGGTCGATGGCGCTGCGCTCATTGGACTTTATGTAATAATCGCAACGATTTTCTGGTGGGGATGAGGCTTTGTCGCTGTCAGCAAGTTTATCGTAAACAGCGTTTATTGTCTCTTGCAGTTTTTTCCAGATCGGATTTATCGCAACATCCGGTCCCCAATTGTAGAGGGCCTTGGCGACCTCGGCGACGGTTTCATTTATCGGCTCGCTGCCGCCCTCCTCTAATTCCTGCGAAAACAGGCGTGGCGGCCGCTCCCCTCTCCATGCCCGCCAGTGTTCGTCGGCGTAAGGCGAGACGCCGCCCTGAGCGGCAAGACTTTCAGGCGTGAAATCGGCGAACAGGCGATGCAGCGATCCATCGTCACCCTCGCAATGATAGGCGCGGGCGACGACGAAATATTTTACATGCTGGATTTCATGCGCCAGACAGCAAGCCATACGCGCCTCGCTCATCTGCGGGTCGTAATAGATCGTAATCTCGCCATTCGGCAGGGCCTCGCCTTCCGAGGTGAATCTTTGACCGAGATAGTCGAATGTTTTGGCGCCCGCGAGGAGACGCACCTTTTCCGGATCGTAGCCAAAGTGCAAGGTTAACGCGCGCAACTGCCCTTGCCGATGCGCAAATTCCACCGGATCGATGGTCTTGTCGGAGGATTTTACGTGAGCGCCAGCGATCATCTCAGGGACTTTTCACAGTGAGTCGCGTCTGGATCGTGAGTGATCATCCACTCGAAATCTTGATGCATATCGGCCATATGCTCCCACCATCGCCGTCCATCCGCCTGCAAAGGCGATAGATCATTGACACGAAGACGCTGAAACAGGCCGGGATACTCTCGCAATCCATCAAGCACGGCGACGACCATGCGTCGCCCAAGACCGGGCGCAATCGAATTGATGCGTTCGAAGACGACGGTCGGCGGATCGTAGGCTGCGGCGAGCAGAATGGCGATCCCCGAAGCCTCTACGCTGTCCGGCAAAACAATCATATCAGGAGACGAAGATGCAAAGATTTCATAAAAGCCGTCTCCATGCGCATGACCAAGGACAAAAAGCCCCTGCGCACGCAAGCGTTGGTCAATGATCTTCGCCAAACCAGTAATCGGCTGCTCGGTTCGGCCCGCGTCGTCGCCAGCAACAGAAAATAGATTTCGCCAGACCGACATGGCGGCGCTCCGGTTTGACCCCGAGGAAAAGCGATCTTTCCATTACATAAGCGGCTTCATGAGACCAGGCTACCGGATTCTGCATTCTTTACAGCGGGGATATCCGCTAACCCGTCTTTTATCCAGATCACTCATGTGTTTCGTGAAAGACTTGCGGTCACTGAGGATCGCGCAAGCAATTTAAAGCCTCCATCGCCGGAGGAGTAGCTTCCTCACGACCAAGAATGTTTCCTGAAATCAAGTCCCGCGTCACCTCTTTCCAAAGCCCCTCAAGATTGGAGTCGGGAGTTCTTTTTTGTTGAACTTCATCGAATATCATCAGTCCATTTTTGGACAGCTTGTCCCTGCATGGATAATGATCTTTTTCGGCGGCAAAAACATCTGCGTGAACTGTCACGATTAGCATCGACAAGACAGCGATGAACCTCCAACGAATGAAGTACATAAGCGGAGTTATAAATCCGCAAATGATACGCGTCATCCCGCATCTCCACGGTTTTTTCACCTCGGAATTGATTTTAATTGTAACCGGGAATTCTATTTCCGTCTCGGCAACAGGTGTAAAAACCTCGCCATCTTTCGCTCAGTCAAGAAGGCAAGACTAAAGAGTTGCACAAGGTTTTCTGCTTCGATCAAATCGAGGCCAATACTGGCCGGCACGAGCTCCTTGCGTGTGCCAAAAATCATATCCCAACAAGAGAGCACAATGCCGTAGTTGCTATCGTGTTCTTCTCTCATGGTTGAATGATGCGCTCTGTGAAGATAGGGGGTGATGATAATGTAGGACACCCACTTTTCACCAGGGAAAGTAAAGTTGCCGTGGTGAAAAAGAACAAAAAACATTCGAACGAGTTCACACACAACGACGATACTCGCAGGCACGCCAAAAGCGACTACGCACAGGCATTTGACAAAAACTTCGATGGCCTGATCAAGGACATGAAAACGTAATCCTGTTGTTACGTGATAACTTTTGTCGCTGTGATGAATTTTATGAAAACGCCACAGCCATTCATACTTATGTCCCAACCAGTGCCATACATAGACAGCAAAATCAAATAGAACAAAGCTTAAAAGCCACTTTACCGGACCATCCTGCATGCCGCCGAGCAACCCATATTTCGAATAATTTGACGCAACGAGAACAAGGCTTGAAAGCGATAATATGCTCATAATCAGATTATTCACCAGAAACGCGCCAGTGTTGGTCTTGAAAGAGGATTTCAACGCCTCCTTGGGGATGGGCATGTAAGGGTATTTCTTTTCAACAATCAGCAAAATCGCGAAGAGAATGACCGCCGTGGCAAATAGATAGCCCTCGATACCGTATGAATTTTGCATGTCAGGCTCCAAGAGTAATTTCGGGGCGTCAGGACTCTCCGAGGACAAATTTCATTGCCGCACTGCGAAGAGCATCTTTACTTATTATAATTGCGCCCAAGATGGATATTTCAAGGGCATGACATCTTGACCCGCCGGCGCTGATATAAACCTGTAGTGGATCAAGATGAATCTAGCACGACAGATTGATAATATTGACGAAAGAGGAATTATCCAATGCTGGGTTTAGCAAGTTCAGGCCCCATACAGGGGCGCTCCGAAAGCCTGGTCAGATGCTCCCTTGCAGATGCTTATCACGTTATAGCGCATTGTTTTTTCGATAATTATCAGAAGTGGTGCCCCCAGGTTGTCGAATTGGAGCAGCTTTCATCCCCCCCAATTCAACTCGGCTCCAAGGGCAGACAAGTGACACGGGACCGGGGCATAGACAGTGAGTCCTTGTTCGACGTGACCAAATTTGCGCCGAGCACTGAACTGGAAATCACCGGCTCTACAGAACCGTTTAGATCATCCTATCAGTTCGACAAAATAGGCGATGAGACGCAGATCACCTTCATTTTTGAACTGAAGGAAATCGACCTTGTGATGCGTCCCTTTCAGAAACTCATCAAAAGCGCTCTTCAGGATGGCGCTGAACAAACTGCCGAGAATATCAAGAATCTGCTCGAAGGCCGCACGCCCTGAGCCAACCGCAATTCGCCAAATCGTCAATAATGGAGACTAGAAATGTTCATTGTCCAGAAGGATAACGGGGTCATACCGCACGTTCTAACCCAAATCCTCGACACTTGCGTTAATGGCGTGACTCTGACGGATCCCGATCTCGAAGATGCGCCGATCGTTTATGCGAACAAAGCTTTTGAGGATATATGCGGCTATCCGCAAGATGAGATTGTTGGCCGTAATTGCCGTTTTTTGCAGGGAACTGACAGGGGCCAGCCAGAGCTGGACACGCTTCGGGCGGCAATCAAGAGCGGTCAACCCATTGAAGTTACCTTGAGAAACTACAAGAAAAACGGCGAATTATTTTATAACCGTCTGAATGTTAAACCGCTTCTCGATGACAAGGGGCGTGTTGTCTATTTTTTGGGAGTTCAATATGACATTACTGAACAAGTGAATTTCCAGAAAGAAATCAGCGACCTCTCCTCTAAACTTGCTGTTGCGACAGGCGGTCAGGAGAGTGGCGTTACCTCTGGGCAGGTGGCTCAGAAGAAACCTTTCTGGCAATTCTGGTGATGGAGATTCTCTATCACCAGTATATTGCTGATTATTTACAGGATATCCGATCCACCCACATGTTTTTCCAAAATTCCGAGTAGCGCCTTACTGTCATCTGTATCCAAATTTATTACATTCTTGTTTTTGTTAATTTCCTGAATAATTGCAGAAACCAGATATTGCTCCGATTTCATTATCGCATTCGATGCGCTTATTCTGGATAATTCTGCGGCCAGAATTGGCCTTTCAATGTGTGTAATCATTTTCTTTTCTCCTTGAAAACATTTTGAGTGGCCGCAGTTGGCGTTGAGGATTTAACGTAGCGACCCTACCGGACGCCGCTTGTTGACGGCCAGATCATGGATTTCTCGTCATAGACATTTCAATATTTGATCTGTCACAGAAATGCCTAACTCTAATTCTTCCCTATTGATGAATTACCATCTTTGTAAAAGGCCACTAACCGAGGGATAGACAATAACCCGTCGATTTTCGCCATCCATTCAATACGCCCACTCTTTCCGGTCCTGGATGCGCCTCTCCTGAAAAACAGGCGATCTTCAGCCTGCCGGGAGCGCCTTGCGCCGCACCGGGAGGCGCATTCTTCTATATTCGCTCTCTTGCCCTTGGTGATGAGACGCTCACCACATACGCCGGCGACGGCCCTGTGGCAGGCGTGCAATTGTCCATTCCGGAACCTTTTCCTCGCAGATCCGCCGCGCAGTGGTCTCTGTGGCGCACACGCCGGTTTCTCCAAGCGGGGCGCCATGAGGATGCACGAGCACCAGCCAGCGCCAGCGGCCTCCCTCGGGGCCGTCCTCCTCCAGGGCGACGCGCGCCACCCGTTGACCGACGCCATCGAGCAGCTCCCATGCGTTCGCCAGTCGTCCCCGGACGCCATCCGGGCTTTTGAACTCCGCCGGACGCCAGTTCCGCGTCGGCGCTGGCTCATCGGGATTCATATTCATACCGTCAATAACTCCGACCAGCTTGTGGTATAGCTTTTCGAGACATGTTCGCGACGCAATCGCCACGCCGATTTCACGCCGGCGGCGCCGATAATCAATGCTCCACGCCCATAGCGTCGATTGATGACGTCCAGCGCGCGCATTCGCGCCTGCGACGCCGGCGAGTCGGGGGCCGCGAACAGCGACCCCTGCAGCGCGTTCGCCGGCGCGAGGTCGAGCAGCATGACGCCCGCCTTCTTATATCTGTAGCCCTCCCGCCAGATGGCGACGAGCGCCCCGAGCGCGGCGGCGACCAGACGGCCGGTATCGGCCGTCGCGATGGGGAGCTGCGCCGACTGGCTCGCGCGATATTGCCGGTCCTGCGTCCGAAACGGATTGGTTTCGACGAAGACGATCAGATTCGCGGTGGCAAGATTTTGTCGGCGCATTTTTTCCGCCGCCCGGCTGGCGTAGGTGGCGACAGCCTCCTGCATCTCGATCAGCGTCTCGACCGGCCGACCGAAAGAGCGCGAGGCGATCAGACTTTTTCGGTTCGGCGCGATCTCTTCGATTTCGATGCACGACTCGCCACGAAGCTCGCGAACGAGCCGCTCGCCGACAACGCCCAGGGTCTGGCGGATCTGTTGGGGGTCGGCGTTACGAAGCGCCAGTGGCGTCACAACGCCCTGCGCCTTGAGTCGCCCTGACAAGCGCCGCGCCACACCCCAGAGGTCTGACAGTTCGAGTTGTGCGAGGGCGCGCTCCTGATCGGCAGCCGCCATCAAAACCCGAACGCCACACGACGCCGAATCTTTCTTGGCAAGTCGATTGGCGACCTTGGCGAGGGTTTTCGTTGGCGCGATCCCCACGCTGACCGGAATGCCGGTCCATTGCAACACGGTCGCGCGTAACGTCCGCGCATGATCCTCAAGCCGATCCTCGAAGCCTTCGAGTCCCAGAAAGGCTTCGTCGATGGAGTAGATCTCCAGGACCGGTGAAAAGGATAGCAGCGTTTTCATCACACGCGCGCTCATATCGCCATAGAGCGTGTAGTTGCTCGACTTGACGATAACCCCGGCGCCAGAGAATTTTTCCCGGTTGAGATGCCAGGGCGCGCCCATCTCGATCCCGAGCTCTTTCGCCTCGTTGGATCGGGCAATCACACAGCCGTCGTTATTCGATAACACGACGACCGGCTTGCCGCGTAACGTCGGCTGAAACACCCGCTCGCAGGAAGCGTAGAAATTATTGCAGTCAACGAGGGCGATCGGGCGCGTCATGGACGGATCAAAGCATTCGGATCGAATGGGTGACGACGCCCCAGACCTCGAAGGTCACGCCTTCCGAAATCACAATATCGGAGAATTTCGGATTTTCGGCCGCCAGACGGATGTGGACGCCCCGCCTGCGATAACGTTTGATGGTGAAATCGCCATCGATCAACGCCAGAACAACATTGCCGCTTACAGGGTTACGCGCGCGATTCACAACAGCGATGTCGCCAGGATAAAGTCCGGCGCCGGTCATACTCTCGCCTGCGACGCGCACCGCGAAGGTTGCGGCCGGATTTTCAACCAGCAGTTCATTGAAATCGAGCGGGCGGTCGAGATAATCATCGGCCGGCGAGGGAAATCCCGCCGCGACCGTGCTGGCGGCGAGCGGAATAAAAACCCCGTTACGCCCCGCCGCGCAAACGGAAAAGGGCCGTTGTTGGGATGACAACGACATGATTCACCCTGCGCGCGGTTATTGGCGCGCGATTGTTTGAACGAAGACCCCGGGAGGGCGGACAGATGCGTCCTGACGCCCCGGCAGAACCGGAACATATATAGAACATTTGGTGCGGTCAAGCGCGCCATCGACTCGCAAAAGCCGCCGGTCAGCGCCTGGCGATGACGGCAAAGCCGGAAACAAACCCGTCGGCCGGGCGGCTGCGCGACGTTGTCTTGCAGGCGTAATTCACTAAAAATCACATGCTTCCATAACGCCACGCCTCTGAGCTCCACCAATCGGCGGGAAGAGGCGAAAGAAGCTGCAATAGAGATTCGGTTGCGCAACAGAAGCGGCGGATGCGTCGGCGTTAACGTAACGCTCAAGCGTCATCCAGCGATAATCCCGAGACGCGCCAGCATCCAGTAGGCGCCAAACAATGCGATCACGCCAGAAAGCGCATAGACGAGTTTCGCGCTCCGCGCGCGATGCGTAACATATCTATCGATCAACAGAAGCAACGGCATAACGATCAACACAACGCCGATCTGCCCGACCTCGACGCCGATGTTGAAGCTCGCCAGCGACGGCGCGACGGCGCGCTGGGGAACGCCCAGTTCGATCAACCCGCTGGCAAAGCCGAAGCCATGAATGAAACCGAAGGCAAAAGTGTCCTTCCACCGTCCATCCACTCTGCGCGTATAAAAATTTTCGAGCGCCACATAGATGATCGACGCGGCAATTGCGGTTTCGATCCAGTTACCGGGTAATTTCACCAGTTCCAGCGCCGCCAGCGTCAAGGTGACCGAATGCGAGATCGTGAAAGCGGTGACGATTTTTACAATCGGCCAAACGTGGGTCGCCCACAGAACGACCGCCAGAAGAAAACACAAATGATCGTAACCGGTGACTATGTGCTCCATACCGGCAAAGAAAAACTTTGGAGCCAATTCCCACGGCCCCAGCAACGGCTCTGCCAGATCAATGGGCCTGTCGCCCGGAAAGATCATGACTTGCCCGGGCGCCGGTTCCCTGCCGGCGTGCTGGGCTTCGGTCAGATTGTTCCCGGCGTCTTTTTCCCCGACTCCGACCAGATGTTTGGCGCGAGGACCCTGCGCCTCAATCAACTTAAGGGGATTATAAAAAATCTTTCCCTGTACTTTGTTGCAGTCGAAACGTATAACGACTCTGGAGTCACCCGGATTTGCGGGGTCTTCGCCAACTGCGACGACGGCGCTGGCGCAAGCGACGCCCTCTTCATTTTGCATACTGATCCGATCTTGTATGAATTTACCAATATAGCTTTCGAACAATCCAGGCTCGGTCAGATCGACGCCGGCCAGCGCCTCTTTATTCTCGATCAGCATTCGCTCAATGTCCGAACCGAGAAAACCAACGTCTACCCGGTAATATGCTTTTGGCTCAGGCACGATGCGGCTGCTGGAGATGTTCGCCGTATGCGCGAGGGCGAAGCCTGGGTTTAAAAAAATACTCGAAAAAATCCCGAATAAACCATATGCATGATTGATTCTAAACATTTTTCTTTGCTCGCTTGACCTTGTCGGAGATCACGTCGTATGCAATATTCAATAAAAAGCATTATGCGAGTGACGGCAGTCGGGTCAAGCAATGCCAGACGAAGCAACGTCTCATCCCGCGCGACGAATAGCAGAAAACCTGAGACCTCTTGTTGATCCGTCGGGTCCGGTTATAGGCTTTGCGTCCTTTCTCAATCAATCACGATAAAGAGAATCGTCTTATGCGGCAAAGACTGACGACCTATCGAAACAAGGCTTCTATCGACAACCGGCAGGGGTCAGGTCGATCCTTCATCCGCGTGAAGCTCGCGAATTGCCTTTTGGGCGTCCTCCTGGCCGCCTTGGAGTCAGACATTGCCTGCGCACACGCCACAGTCGGGATCGAGCCAACATCAGGCTTCGAGGCCACGCTCTCCCGCATAACCAGCCTGAGAGCAGGGCTATATGCGCCAACACAGCAGCCTAAACATCACGATCAACACAAAATTTTGTTAGCGCATGCGATCATCGTCAAAACCTCACCGGCACAGGGCGGCGTTGCGCCCGGAAATATTGGCAAGGTCGATGTCTGGTACGATGCAGGGATTCGCGATTCCCTTGCAGCCCTGGCGGTCGTCAGCGCCGCCGGCGAAAGAATTGACAAGCGTGACGCCGCCATCGATAGCGCCGATCCCGCACATGTGTCAGTAAGCGTCAATCCAATGGCGCCCGGCAAATACACGGTGCGCTATCGTGCACTCTCCGCCGACGGTCATATGGTCAGCGGGGCCTGGGAATTCGATGTGCAGCCCTGACTCTCTTCTCGCCTCACAGTAAAGGAACATCCCATGGATCAAAGACGTCTGATCCCGTTAATAGCCATGGCGATCGTCTTGTTGGTCAGCGTCAATGTTGCAGCCTTCACCTTCAAATTCTGGGGGCCTGCGCTTGTTCAGGAATGGGACGATTACTGGAAGCAAAAGCTAAACAAACCGGCCGAAAAGGCAGGCGATCGCACAATCTCCGACTGCCTTCAGGTCAGCGACTTCTACTCTGTTCATCTGACAACCTATTTTCTGGCGGACTCATCTGAAAACGCCGGCGGTGCGACAGACGACCTGCGCAAATATGCAGAGTACTGCAATCATGTCCCCGGCACTGGCAAAGTGATCTTTGCCCTGACGCTGATGGAGAAAGAGGTGCGCAACGATCCGGTTGCGCTATCATTTTATAAATACGACACGAAAGGCGAGCTTCTGCTTTTGAACGAAACGCCTTCAAAGACCTATCCAAGCGGCATGATCTCGATTGGAGGAACCATAGAGCACGCAGGAAAATATCTTCTAAGAGCTGCCTTCGGCGAAGCTAAAAACAAGGAAGATACGATTGACATGCCGATAACCGCAGGAAACTGAAAGACCCATTGACGTCAATAAAACCCGCCTTAGGGTTTCAAGCCATCGAAAAGCTTAACCTTGCGTGCGCGCCGCTTCGACATCCAACGCGACATGCCGGTCGCGAACAAAATCATCGGAGCCAAGCCCAGAATGACAAAAAGAGGGCGACCGCTTTCGCCAAGGAATTCGCCGCTATGGAGCGGAAACAACCATTCCATGAATTTATCGCCCCATCGATAAGTTTCACGATCCTGTATCCGGGTGATGGCGCCGCTATATTGATCGATTCCGACATTATGAAACGTTTTGGTTCGATTAGGTTCGCTCGCCGATTGTTTGCCGACGACATAAACGCCATCTGGGCTGGTTGGCAGCAAAATCCAGTGTAACCTGCCGTCAGCAAAAACCGTATCCGCGACACTGACAGCTGCGCCAGGACTGATCGGCGTCGCGCCGTTAAAAAGTCTCGACTTGCCAAAATTCTCATTCTCTCTGACAGAAGAGATGAGGCTAACCAGTTCTCGGGTAGCCGGTTTGAAGATCATCGCAACCCCGGTGAACAGACTGATCAACAATACAGTTCCCAGATAAAGTCCTGTAACGCGATGCAGATCGAAAATGATACGCTGTGATGTCGCTGGTAATTTTATTTTCAGTCCCATTCGCCAATTGCCATTCACGGGCCACCATAGAAAAAGCCCGATCAGGCTCGATAAAAAAACAAAAATAGCGACGCCGCCGATAAGAAAAGCGTTATTGGCCCCGAGCAAAAGCGTCCAGTGAAAATCCATCAAAAGCGGAATGAGCGGCTGAGAAAAGCGATCATCTCCATGAATCTTCAACCGCTCTCCCTTCACTCTGGCCCGATAGGGATCAATGAACATGTCATAAACAAAGGTGTCGAGATCGTCCGTCTCGGAGATATAGGTCACAACTGTCGCCGCACGGGCGTGGCGCGGCAACATTATCCTTTCGACCTTCGCTTGCGGTGGCAAGACGGCTTTGGCCGCGTCAAACACCTCATCAAGAGAGCGATAAAATTGCTCGGGCGCCGGCTCAACCCGCATGAGATCAGCATTAAGCCATTCATCTATGTCCTCGCGGTAAACCAGAATCGCGCCGCTTAAGCCGATCGCCACGAAGATCATGCCTAACGTCAATCCAATAGTCTTATGCGCGAATATGAGCCATGATCTAAAATTACCAGAGGCTGAATGATTTGTTTTAATCATCTCAGGTAGCACCTATTCATGGTCTCGTTATATCTATACGTCCAGAGTTAGCTCTCATGATGCAATATAAATAATACTGATTACGATAAGGCTTGATTACAGCACAAATGATGCAATTGACAGAAACCAGAACTCAACTGAAGATTTTTCCGCTGTGATAAATCTTTGCTTCTACAAATTGTAATTTTATCAGGGACCCATAGCTCGATCCACCTTTTTATGTCAGGCCACAAACTCCGCCGGAGCCAGTATTTCTGGAAAGCCGCAGCGACGACAAGAATCTGGCGCTTACCATAGATAATGGATACATCAATAAAATCATATTTTCCATATATTTCGATGCGAAGCTCTTTACGGGCATTGGTGGATTCCCGAGCAACGAGACCGCCCCCATCAACAACAAGCCAGCAATTCAATAAACTCTACGCCGCGTGAAAGGAGTTAAACATTCATCTATTGATCGCTGCGCCGAAAAAGCTCAACAGCTTTGATCTGCGCATAAAGGCGCTGGCCAACATCAAGACCGAGGGTCGCCCATGATTTTTTGGTGATGCGCGCGAGAAGTCTTTCTCCAGATCCTTCGTGGCCGAGCGCCATAAACACAATAATCTGCGCCGGTTCTGTCTCCCTGAAATCCGTGATCCTGACAGGGATATGATTATCAATTGTGCTGCTGCTTGCAGCTGCCCGGCTCAAACTAACGTCACCGGCGTATATTTTCAGGCGTCGCCTGTCGCCGATCTCCAGTTTTTGCGAGGGGGCATTCAAGAATCCGCCATTAATTGCAAAACGGGCGATTTTGAAATCGGAATCATAAGAAACGACTTCGGCATTGAGGCTCACCGCCGCATGAGGCCTCGACGCCAGCATCAGTGATGGATCGGACTGTAATTTCGCAAGCGATCCAGAAGCCAGCACATGGCCATTCTCAATCAGAACAAGATGATCTGCAAGCCGATCAACCTCGTTCATATCATGGCTGACATAGAATATTGGAATATCAAGCGATGCCTGAAGTCGTTCAAGATAAGGCATGATCTCCTCCTTCGAAGCCGTATCAAGCGCCGATAGTGGCTCATCCATCAGCAGCAGACCGGGACCGGAAAGCAACGCCCGACCGATGGCTACCCTTTGACGCTCTCCTCCAGAAAGTTTGATCGGCATACGGTTGAGAAGATATTCGACGCCCAATAGTCGCACAACTTCAGAAAACGATTGCATGCGATCTTCGTTCTTGTCTTGCATGCCAAACAACAGATTATTTTTTACCGACAGGTGAGCAAATAGACTTGCCTCCTGAAAAACATAACCAATCCGACGTTCATAAACAGGCCTGAAATAACCCTCCGCCTGCCAGATGTCAGAACCTATCTCGCAACGGCCCCACCGCGCCCGATGCAAGCCTGCGATACATCTCAGAACTGTTGTTTTGCCGCTACCGGAAGGCCCAAAAAGCGCAGTTATACCCTTCATCGGCGCCTCGAAAGCGACATCCAGGGAAAGAAGCCCGAGGCTATCGCGGAAAAAGATACGAATATTTTCTGAAGCTGTCATTCACGTGAGCCGGACACGTTCTTTTCGATGATCATCATCGAGAAAATGACGATAAAGGCAAAAATAACCATGCCTGCAGCCAGCATATGCGCCAGCGCCCATTGTGAGGTTTCAACATAATCGAAGATCGCAATGGAGAGAACTCTGGTCTGATCCGGTATATTGCCGCCGATCATCAATACGACGCCAAATTCTCCCAATGTATGCGCAAAACCAAGGATGGCGCCGGTCATAAACCCGGGCCTGGCCAATGGCGCGGCGACCCTCCAGAAGGACTGCCACGGGGTCGCCCTTAGCGTCGCTGCAACTTCGAGAGGACGATCGCCTATCGCTTCGAAAGCATTACGAATAGGTTGAACGACAAACGGCATCGAATACAATAATGATCCGATGACCAATCCCGGGAAGCTGAATGCTAAAGTGCGTCCGCCCCACAGGCTGGCGATGTATCCGCCCGGACCATTCGGACCCAGAGCGATCAGGAGATAAAAGCCCAGAACCGTCGGCGGCAAAACCAGTGGCATGGCGACAAGTGTCGCGACCGCCTCTTTCCACCAGACTTTCGAACGCGCCAGCCACCACGCCAAAGGGGCGCCAAGAATGAGAAGGAGGGCTGTCGTAATGAACGCAAGCGCTATGGAAAGTTCAATTGGACGCCACAATTCTGTATCAATAGTTTGATTCATTTATTCCTGCTTGCGATAGCATCTGTTGCGTAACCTGATTTTTGAATTATGGAGTGAGCAACAGAGCTCCTGAGAAACGCCATGAACGCTCTCGCTGCATTGTTTTTTGCGCCGGACTTGAGAAGCACAGCGTCCTGATCGATTTCCTTATAATATTTGTCAGGAACGATCCACCAGGACCCCTCTTTCCGGTTTGGGATTTGAGACAGGGCGATAAAACCTAATTCGGCATTATCCGTATTCACGAATTGGAAAGTCTGGGCGACGCTATTCCCCTGTACGATTTTCGGTAGAAGCTCATCATAAATATCGAGCGCCTTCATCACCTCGACCGCCGCCGCGCCGTAGGGCGCGGCAACCGGATTAGCGATGGCGATTTTGGAGAAATCGCCCTTTTTCAGTGTCTCCTCATTGAGGCTCAGTCCGGGTTTCCTGCTCCAGAGAACCAGCTTGCCAACGGCGTAGGTGAACTCTTCATCTGCAACGCCAAGGTTATCTTCAACAAGTTTTTTTGGGCGTGCATCGTCAGCTGAGAGGAACACCTCGAATGGCGCGCCTTCCTTTATTTGGGCGTAAAACTGACCGGAAGCCCCGAAGCTCAAAACAGCTTCATGGCCGCTATAATTCTTGAACTCCCGCGCAAGTTCTCTGGCCGTTTCGGTAAAATTCGCGGCGACCGCAACGTGGACCGTATCCGCCCGAACATTTCCGAAGCCAAGGACCAGAAAAATCCCGGCTGCCAGAATAATTGAACATCTGCTGTTGGTCATATGGCGTGTTCCAGGCCACAGGTTGGGACATGCGCCACACTATAAACTGGATAGTGATAGCGCTAGCTATGCGCCATATAGATGAATTACAAAGCGATGGCAACCAATAATGAACCGTCCCTTTGATTACCCAATAAATTCAGAACTTTGAAATGATAGGATTTGGCGATATACTTGCTTTGACTGATAAATGCATCAACCGGGCCGTCTATGCGAAAACCCAAAATTGACGCAACCCTTTCCCTGCGCAGCGGCGACCGTTTTCTTGTCGGCCGGGAGCGGATCAAGCTACTGGAGGCCGTCGCCAAATACGGCAGCATCAGCAAGGCGGCGAAAGCTGTCGGCTACAGCTACAAGACCGCTTGGGACTCGGTAGACGCCATAAACAATCTTCTGCCCAGTCCAGCCTTTGTGACAAAAATGGGCGGCTCAGGCGGCGGCGGCGGCGCTCAGGTGACAGAAGAGGGACTTCGCCTCATCGATACGTTTCACAAAATCGAGCAAAAGCTCGCCCGACTCTCCTCGCGGATTTCTGAGACAGGTCTGCACGGCGATGAAGAGATGCTGCTATTCACTTTCGGCGCTCGAATTTCAAGCAGAAATGCTTTTCACTGCGCAATTGAAAAAATCAAAAAGGGACCGGTGGATGTTGAGTTGCGACTGCTCCTCAACTCTGGGTCTCCGCTCCTGGCCGTTGTGACCAATGCTGCGGTGGACGAACTCGAACTAGAAGTTGGCCGGGATGTTCTTGCTTTTGTTAAAGCCTACGCCATCAAACTGACGGCGCAACAACCGGCTGAAGACGTAAATACGATCTCCGGGACCGTCACGCGCCTGATCAAGGGGCCCAAAAATTGGGAAATTTTGCTTAACATCGGCGACGGAAAAACCCTGACTACAGTAATCCCCCTGGAAGAGGCAGAAAAGCTGGCGGTGACCCGAGGCCAGAAACTCTTCGCCTATTTCAGGCCGCAGGATGTTATCATCGCCGCGAACTGATAAAATAAACTTTCAACCCGCCTACTGTCTTTCGATAAGCCGGGTTTTGCCCCTCCTTATTGTACGGGCGCCATGTCGCGACACGCCCGACCATAATGGTCGGCAGCAAAAATTGCGGCCGCCAACTGTTCTACCGACACTGGGAAAGGTTCATTATGCGCGCTTTCACCCTCCGCCAGCGCGCGCGTCGCAACTGTGCGCGCCTGAAGCTGGGTAAAGGCGTCAAGACCTATTTGCGCCAGTGTAACGGGCAGGCCGACGCTCAGGCAAAAACCAAACGCCTCGCGTAAAAGCTCTGGTGATTGATTTTCGAGCATGAGTTGCACCAACGCGCCGAAGGCGACTTTCTCTCCATGCATATAGTCATGGGTCTGGGGTAGCGCCGTCAAACCATTATGCACCGAATGCGCCACGGCAAGACCGGCGGATTCGAATCCCAGTCCAGACAATAGCGTATTGGCTTCAACGACGCGGTCGAACGCGGGAGTGACCAGCCCCTCTCGCACCGCAGCCAAAGCGGCGACTCCATCCTGCAAGAGCGTACGATAACATAGCTCGGCGATTGCCGACGCCGCCAATGTCGCAGCGCCGCCAAGCACATTCGGTTTGCCAGCCAAAGTGCAGGCGCGCGCCTCGAAGCAGGTCGCAAGCGCATCGCCCATTCCTGCAATAAATGTCCGTGCCGGAGCGCGGATGATGACGGCGCTGTCAACCAACACCAGATCAGGATTACGGCGATAAAATTCAATTGTTTCGAACACACCTGTTTCCGAGTAAACCACCGAGAGGGCGCTGCAGGGCGCATCGCTCGCCGCTGTCGTAGGGCAACAGACAATAGGAAGCGCAAGCGCTCCGGCGACGGCGCGAGCCATGTCGAGCGTCTTGCCGCCGCCAGCGCCGACGATGGTCGTCGCCTGGAATGATTGCGCGGCGGCGACACCGCGGGATATTTCGGAGCGCGAGCATTCTCCGCCGAAATCGAACAGTTCGATAGCTAAACCATGGTCAGCAAAACTTTTCCGCCATAGCGGCTCCAGAAATCGGCGCGGCGATTTGCTGACGACGATCAAGGAGCGGGCGCCGATGTCCAGATGCCGCATTTGCATGGCGAGATCGGCCGCTACGCCTGCCCCCTGAACATAGCGGGCGGGAGAAGAAAAAATCCTCATCATGAACTGTCTTATCCTCTACATCGCACCCGAACCGTCGTCGGCCGCCCGGCCGGCCGGCGACGCAGGCAGGCAAGTTGGTCTTAAGATTCCCGGCCCACTGGGGACTTAAACTCCCCTTGCGGTTAGTAACGCCGTCGTTGGCTATGCCGCCAAGCCATCGCCACGGCTCCTGCACGCCATATATAACAGTTCCTAACGTATCTGCTCGCCTTTTGGAGCCTATAATGCGTCATGCCGCCAATATTCCCGTTCGCCTGACAGATTACCGACCGGCGGATTTCCTGATTGATTCGGTCGATCTCGATTTTCGGCTGCATCAAACCGCAACGAAGGTGTTCGCCAGATTGGCGCTTCGTCGTCACCCGAAAGGCGACCCGACCGCGCCGCTGGCGCTTGACGGCGATGGATTGACCCTGCTCGGGGCCAAGCTCGACGGTCGTGTGCTCGATCCCCAGGAATACAAGGCAACCCCGGAGCGGTTCGAGCTGACCGCGACGCCTGATACGCCTTTCGTTCTTGAAATGGAAACCGAGGTGAACCCCTCCGCCAATACGCAGCTCTCGGGGCTCTATCGATCGGGCTCCGCCTATTGTACGCAATGTGAGGCGGAAGGCTTTCGTCGCATTGCCTATTTTCTGGATCGGCCCGATGTCTTGAGCATCTACACCACTCGCATAGAAGCTGATCGGGCGGAAGCGCCAGTTCTGCTATCCAACGGCAATCCTGTCGAGGCGGGCGACATTCCCGGGTCCAAACGTCATTATGCTGTTTGGCGCGACCCCTTCCCCAAGCCGTCCTATTTGTTCGCGCTCGTAGGCGGCGATCTGGGCGTACTGCGCGACGATTTTGTCACCATGTCTGGAAGACGTATTGATCTGGCGATCTTCGTCGAACATGGCAAGGAAAGCCGCGCCGCCTACGCAATGGATGCGTTAAAACGTTCGATGCGCTGGGACGAGCAAAAATTCGGACGTGAATACGATCTCGACGTTTTTAACATCGTCGCCGTGTCTGACTTTAATATGGGGGCGATGGAAAACAAGGGCCTCAACATCTTCAATGATAAATATGTGCTGGCGTCGCCGGATACAGCAACTGACCACGACTATGCAGGCATCGAGGCGGTCATTGCCCATGAATATTTTCATAACTGGACAGGCAATCGCATCACCTGCCGCGACTGGTTCCAACTCTGCCTCAAGGAAGGCCTAACCGTTTTTCGCGATCAGGAATTTTCTGCGGATCAACGCTCGCGCTCTGTCGAACGGATCAGCGATGTGCGCGGTCTGAGACTGGCCCAGTTCCCGGAGGACTCGGGGCCTCTGGCGCATCCGGTTCGCCCGGAGGTCTATCATGAGATCAATAATTTTTACACTGCAACAGTTTACGAAAAAGGCGCTGAACTCGTACGCGTGCTACGCACGCTCATTGGAGATGACGCTTTCCGTCGTGGTATGGATTTGTTCTTCGAACGTTTTGACGGTGTCGCCGCGACGGTGGAGGATTTTCTCTCATGCTTCGCTGAAGCGTCTGGACGCGATCTCGCTCACTTCGCATTATGGTACAGTCAGGCCGGCACGCCGATCGTCTCGACCGAGGGAGTATATGATCCTTCAGCGCGAACTTTCGCTCTGACGCTGCGGCAGCAAACGCCGCCGACGCCCGGTCAAAATGAAAAAAAACCGGTCGTGATCCCTGTCGCGCTGGCGCTGTTTGCGGACAATGGCGAAAGAATCCCTCTGGTTAGCGCCGATGCGTCCGCCGAGGAGTTGCGACGCGGCGTCTTCGAACTGACGGAGTCGGTGCGTGCGATCGTCTTTAGCAATGTCCCATCGCGGCCTGCGCCGTCACTGCTGCGGGGATTCTCTGCTCCAGTGCGGCTGGAGCCCGCCCCCGACAGCGCAGATCTTGAACGACTGTTAGCGTGTGACGACGACCCCTTCAACCGCTGGCAAGCGGCGCAAACGCTGGCGCTACGGGCCATCTTTGCGCGCGTCGACGCTTTGCGGTCGGATACGACTTCACCTGGGGCGCTTGGATATGTCGATGCTCTGAAAATATTGCTGGCCAAAGCCGAGGATGATCCGGCATATGCGGCGCAGGCTCTGTCCTTGCCATCCGAAATCGATCTGGCCCGCGAGGCGCGGGAGAATGTCGATCCAGATATTCTCTTTGCCGCGCGTATGGGATTGCGCTCAGAAATCGGCATGGCCCTTTCGGCTGAATTCGCTGGAATTTACAAGTCGATGAGTGATGCCGGGCCATTCAGGCCAGACGCAGCAGGAGCTGGACGGCGCGCCCTGCGCGCTATCGCGCTGGATTATATATCAGCGGGCGACGCAGCCACAGGTGCGGCGCACGCCGAACGGCAATTCGCCGATGCGACCAACATGACAGACCGTCTCTCTGCCCTCTCAGTCCTGTCTCTCATCGGCGGCGCGGCGCGTGAAAAGGCGCTCGATCAATTTTATCAGCAGTTCTCCGGCGATGGACTGGTCCTGGACAAATGGTTTGCGCTCCAGGCGATGATCCCGGAAGAATCGACGACCCATCGTGTGGCGACCCTGATGACGCATCCGGAATTCTCGCTGTCCAACCCCAATCGCGTGAGGGCGCTGTTGGGTTCGTTCATGAACGGCAATCTCACCCGCTTCCATGCGCTTGATGGCTCAGGTTACGATCTGCTGACTCGGGTTGTTCTGGAGCTTGATCCACGAAATCCGCAAGTCGCGGCCCGCCTGCTCTCGTCCCTGCGGTCCTGGAGAACGCTGGAGCCGAGGCGTCGGGCGCTGATCGAGTCGCACCTGAAGCAGATACTCGAGCAGCCAGCGCTCTCAACGGATGTCAGGGATATCGCCACACGGGCGCTGGCCTGATCATTCCCGGAAGCCCCCGCCATTAACTTTTGTTTAAGGTCTGGACAAACGAGGCGAGAGAGATTCGAATGGAGGTGATTCGGGGGGCTTCCGCCTGCCCGTGAGACCACCGACCATTCGGAGAGGGCTGGATGGCGCGCGTCACGGCAGCCAGGGAGTTGAATCACGTCGATAAGGTATGGAGCGGCTATCGTTTTAACGACGGCGGTCCGCCGGGCGCCAACTCATGGCTTCGGCGTCTGGCGATTATAGTTAGTTCAATCTGCCTGATCTGTCTGGCCGCTTTCGTCCTCTCGCTCACAACATCCCTGCAAGATCGCCTTGTTGACGAGGCGACCGCGGATCTGGACATGTTCGCGAGGATTGTTTCCCGCGATCTACAGGATGAACTGAGACCCGAGGCGTCCCGCTCGCTGGGTGACAGTTTCGACCGCGTCGTGCCAAAACGTCTGCTGACCCACGGCCGACGAGCCCTGGCGATTGACGCCGACGGAAAGGTCGCGGCCGCTTTTCCACCCATGCCAGGACCGGGCGGGACCCTTGCCGATATCCTTGGCGCCAAAAATAATATCGCCGCTCTCACGGCAAATGGCGAAGTTGTGCGCGTCACCCTTGCGAATGGCGCGCTCGCGCTCGCCACGTTGCGTAAGTTACCGCCACCCTTCGGGCAGGTGGCAATGATCCACCCGATCGACAGCGTTCTGGATAACTGGCGGGCGATCGCAGCGCGTTACGCATTGCTTTTCGCTGTGACGACAGCGATGTTGCTGGTGATCGTGTATGGTTATTTTCGACAATCGCAGGAACGTCAGGCGGCTGAAATAGTCAATGCGACGATCCGTGAACGCCTCCACACCGCTTTATCCAGTGGACGTTGCGGATTATGGGACTGGGATCTGAAACGGGGGCAGATCTACTGGTCTGCGTCGATGTATGAATTACTCGGCCTTCCGGCCGAAAGGCATTCGATCTCATTTGAACAGCTCAATGCAATGATCCATCCCGAGGATGGGGATCTTTCGGTTCTCGCCAACCTGGCGATGGCCTCGAAAACGCCGACAATCGATCACGAATTCCGAGCCCGTCACGTCAAGGGAGACTGGATATGGCTACGTGCGCGCGCACGTTTGATTGAGGACATAACATCCGGGAACGATAAAGGGCCGCATCTTGTCGGCATCGCCGTCGATATTTCGGAGCAAAGATCCCTTGCAGAGCACAAAGCCCTGGCCAGCGCGCGTCTGCGCGACGCAATCGAATCTATTTCAGAAGCCTTCGTTTTATGGGACTCGGAAAACCGGCTTGTCGCCTGCAACTCCAAATTCGTGGATCTTTACGCTCTGCCACCAGAAGATACTGTCAAAGGGGCCAGTTACGCACAGGTGATGCATAAGGCGCGCGCGCCCTTGACTCAAACTGAAACATCCTCTGCCACATTAAGATCCACAGAAGCGCGCACCTACGAAGCGCGACTTGCCGATGGCCGGTGGCTGCAAATCAACGAGCGGCGAACAAAGGACGGCGGCCATGTGAGCGTTGGCGCAGACATAACCACATTGAAACGCAAGGAGGAGCAATTACGCGAGTCCGAACGCCAGCTAACAGCCAGCGTTGCCGATCTGACACATTCACGCAGGATGCTCGAAATACAGGCCCAGCAGCTAGCGACTCTCGCCGAGGAGTATCACCATCAGAAGGCCGTCGCCGAAGCCGCCTATCTGGCCAAATCGGAATTTCTCGCCAATATGAGTCATGAGTTACGTACTCCGCTGAACGCCATCATAGGTTTTGCCGAAATGATGGAAGCCCAGCCTTTCGGTGCGTTAGGTTCGCCAAAATACCTTGAATATTGTCGCAATATTCATAGAGGCGGAACTTATCTCAACGATGTGTTGGGCGATATTCTCGATATGTCGAGGCTGGAAGCCGGTCAGATGCGCCTTGCCGAGCGCGAAGTGCGCATCTCTGACGCCGTACGCCGAGCCGTAGCGCAATGGCGCGCCCGCATCGAAGAGAGACAGCTGCGTCTTGATATAGACTGCCTCGAAAACCTGAGCTGTTTCGGTGATCTTTCCGCTATCGTCAAGACGCTCGGGGTGTTTATTTCCAATAGCGTAAAATTTACGGAAAATAACGGTTTGCTTCATATACGCGCCCGTCGTTACGGCGAGACGATCACGATCTATATCGCAGATAACGGATGCGGCATTGATCAACAAGCCTTGATGCGACTGGGCCGGCCTTTTGAGCAAAGCGCAGCCGTTATGGAAAACGGCATGAAAGGCTCCGGTCTCGGGCTCGCAATCGCTCGCGCGCTGGTCGATCTCCACGGCGGAGTATTACGCATTCGATCGCGGTCCGGCGCCGGAACAATGGTCATGATACGTCTGCCTGGCTGCAAAGCTCATGACTTACCTTCCGAGACCAAAGAGCCATCAATGCCCCAACAACAAACGGCGGCCTAGAAAAGATGAAATTATTGAGGGAGCGCCGTTCAATTTTTGATATGCAACCGCAGTGCAGATATGAGATAAAAACTCAACTTAAGGTGTATTTCAAAGTGATCATAAATCATTAAAGCTATAAATAATAATCCACAATTCCCCGTTATTTTCAATTCAACCCCGTAATTTAACCCCGTGCGGACCAAGCCCTCTGTTCGTGACAGGGAAAAACTGGATATGCGTTTCATTCCAAAAAAAATCAACTCACGCAGCCAGGTATTCTGGTTCACCGTGCAGATAGATGCCTATGCGCTTATTTCGTCAACAATCGTCACCACTCTCATAATGAGATTAACAGGAAAATACATACCTGATATCTATCTGTTTACAACGGTAGTTCCTCTAATCGTTGCAACGCCGATAGCTTACTGGCTTGCAAATTTGATTTATGAGATTACGCGCATTGGTCAGGAAATAGAGCGAATCGCCTACGCAGACGATTTGACCGGCATCGCCAATCGTCGCGCATTTTTTGAACACGCTCCCGAATTGATCGCACAATCAAAAGAAGCTGAGGCGACAGCGTCTGTTATTCTCGTAGATATCGATAATTTCAAGAACATCAACGACACCTACGGTCACAGTGCTGGCGACGCTGTGTTGATACTGGTCGCTGATATTCTCACGCAATCCATGCGAGACACTCGTGGATTGGTCGGGCGCATCGGCGGCGAGGAGTTTGCGCTCCTCGTCATTCATAAAGAAAAATCGTATGTGATCGGGCTGGCGGATCAAATCCTGTTGAACATAAGGAATGCGACAATAAACGCGCGCAACGCGATGATCTCCGCTACGGCGAGTATTGGACTGGCGCCACATTCGGCGGGGGCCGATCTGGACATTACATTGCTATGCGCCGACAAGGCGCTCTATCTTGCCAAAAACACCGGACGCGATCGGGTCGTGATTCTACAGTCCGAGACCTGACCCGCCCAGAGAATTTACTCCTCGTTCGGCTTGATGCTTTGACTGTTTTTGCGTGTGGCCGGAAGCGACAAGGTGACCCGAAGACCGGGACTATTGTCTTCGATCCTTAGAGTTCCCTGGTGAAGTCGTGCGATGGCGGCGGCCATCGAAAGTCCCAGCCCGGAGCCCGGCTGCGAGCGGGAATTCTCCAAACGCACAAACCGGCCAGTGAGTCGTTGACGATCCGCAGCAGATACGCCGAGACCATGATCAGCGACGGCGATTTCGATCCATTCACCGGCGCGCAGGGCGCTGACGACGATACGCGGATCTTTCTCGCTGCGTCCGTATTTCAGGGCGTTGTCGATGAGATTCACGACGGCCTGTCCGAGCAGTTCACGATTGCCGGTCACCATCAGACCGGATTCGGACTCAAGCGCAAGGGTTATGCCTTGCTCTTCAGCTACAGGTTCGTACATCTCGGCCATATCGCTAACAACCGCTGCGGCGTCGCATAAGGCGAGATTGTCGGTCGAATAGCCTGCTTCGGCGCGCGCGATCATTAGCAGCGCATTGAATACGGCGATAAGGTCGTCGGCCTCGTCAATGATAGCGACCAATGCGTCTTTCTGTTTCTCCGGTTGGTCGCCGGATCGCAGCGCGGACTCGGCGCGATTTCGCATCCGGGTCAGCGGCGTCTTCAGATCATGGGCGATATTATCGGAAACTTCACGCAGGCCGGCCATGAGTTCCGCGATGCGCGCCAGCATGGCGTTGAAATTCTCCGCCAAACGATCCAGTTCATCGCCTGAACCAGAAACGGCAAGGCGCTCGTTCATATCTCCCGCCATGATACGCCTGGCCGACGCCGACATGATATCGACACGCTCGATCATCCTGTAAGAGACGAACAAACCACCAAAAACTCCCACCAGCACCAGCCAGAACAGTGAAACGCCCAGAGCGTTGCGTAGAATATCGCGTAAGACCCGATGATCCTCAATGTCGTGACCGATCAACAGTCGGAAGCCGCCAGGAATCAGGAACAGCCGCAGCAGCGCCGGATGCGGGGCGATCTCCGGCTCCCCGCGCCGCTGATAGATGGTCTCAACCAATTCATCCTTCTCGATCGGAACAAATCGCGGCGGATCGATGTTGCCTACAATCACATCGCCCGATTGCGTCGTGAGCAGATAGAGCGAGCCGCCTGGCGCGCGCACCCGTCGCTCTACCGCATCGGTAAGTTGACGAATGCCTCCCTGGGTGTATTGCTCTGAGAGTGCGCGGATTTCGGCGTCGACCGTCTGTTCGATCTGTTCGTCGAGCACTTCCTTGACGCGTGCGCCAACGCTCGCAAGCACAAGCCCGGCCCCGACCGAGAACAGGACGAGAAAAGCGACTGACAGCTTGAAAGCCGTCGTGCGGAAAAGCTTACCGAGCGCTGTCACGGATCATATACCCGGCCCCGCGAATGGTGTGCAGCAGAGGCGTCTCGCGCCCTTTGTCGATCTTTGAGCGCAGCCGCGAGATATGCACGTCGATGACATTGGTCTGTGGATCGAAATGATAGTCCCAGACGTTTTCAAGAAGCATGGTGCGAGTCACCACCTGACCTGCGTTTTTCATCAGATATTCGAGCAGACGAAATTCGCGAGGCTGCAACATAATTTCCTGCCCGCCGACGCGCACCTCATGGGAAAGGCGGTCCAGCTCCAGATCGCCAACGCGATAATGCGTCTCTTCTCCCCTGGGACCAACACGACGGCGCGCAAGCGCCTCTGTGCGCGCCAGCAATTCCGAGAAAGCGTATGGTTTGGGAAGGTAATCGTCTCCGCCAGCGCGAAGGCCCTTCACCCGATCATCGACCTGGCCAAGCGCCGAAAGGATCAAGACGGGCGTCTCCACTTTCTGCTCGCGCAGGCTGGAGATCAGTGACAGGCCATCCATTTTTGGCAACATGCGATCAACGATCAAGACGTCGTAATCGCCCTCGCGGGCGGCGGCGTAGCCGGAAAGGCCGTCGTCGGCGTGATCTGCAACATGGCCCTGCTCGCGAAAAGCCTTGACGAGATAGTCGCTCGCCTCGCGGTCGTCTTCGATAATCAATATGCGCATGAATCGCATCATAACCGATGTTGTGAAAAATCGCAGGCCGACGCTTTCGCATCGGCCTGCGCTCGCGACGGAAGGCAGGGAGGGGGCCGGCTCCTCCGTCTCGGTGCTTGCCGGGAGCCTGCTGTGGGCGGGAGCGTTGGGCCCGCCGGCAAGTTTCTCTGGTCGACTAGCCCGCTTTGGTCGGGACAGCCACGAATTTCATGCCATCCGCCGATTTCAGGCGTAACAGCACAGATTTGCGGCCCTCCTGACGCGCAGCGTCAATCGCCGATGAAAGATCGCTTTGCGAGTTGATGGGTCGGCCGGCGGCCTCAACGATCACATCGCCCCGACGGACGCCCTTTTGGGCTGCGGCGCTATCGGGGTCGACATCGGTGACGACCAGGCCAGCGCCGCCGACGCCGCGCATCTGCGCCGCCGGCGCCACCTCGACGCCAAGGCCGGCGACAGAGGAACCTCCGCCAACAGTCTCATTATCGGCCCGCGCTTCCTTCTCCTCAGGCAAAACCCCCAACGTCAGCTTGGCGCTTTTCTCGGCGCCATTGCGCAGATAGGTCAGGTCGACCGTCTTTTTGGGACCCAGAGCTGCGATGCGACGCGCCAGTTCGCGCGGACCATCAACAGCTTCGCCATTAACCGCCGTGATCACATCGCCCGCCTTCAGGCCGGCGGCCTCCGCCGGAGCGCCTGTCTGAGGTTGCGAGATCAGGGCGCCCTTTGTGGATTTCAGGCCCATGCTATCGGCGATTTCGGGCGTCACATTCTGAATCTTTACGCCGATCCAGCCTCGCGCAACCGCGCCCTTCTCCTTGAGCGACGCGACGACGTCCCGGGCAACCTCGGAAGGAATGGCGAAGCCGATGCCGACTGAGCCGCCGGAGGGTGAATAAATCGCCGTGTTGACCCCGATCACATTGCCATGCGCGTCAAAAGCCGGACCGCCAGAGTTGCCCCGATTGACCGGCGCGTCGATCTGCAGAAAATCGTCATAGGGACCAGCGCCGATGTCGCGGCCGCGCGCTGACACAATGCCGGCGGTCACGCTACCGCCCAGACCAAAGGGATTTCCGACCGCGATCACCCAGTCTCCGATGCGCGGATTTCCATTCGACCAGTCGACATAAGGCAGCTTCTCGCCATCGCTGATCTTGAGCAAGGCCAGGTCGGTGCGCTTGTCGACGCCAATCACCTTGGCCGGCAGGGTCTTGCCGCTGTCCAAGGTCACCTCGACATCCGAAGCATGATCGACGACGTGGTTGTTGGTCACGACATAACCATCGGCGCTGATAATGAAGCCGGAGCCCTGCGACATGGTCATATGGTTATGTCCATGACCACCCTGCTGCTGTTCGCCAAAGCGTTTGAAGAAACGAAACATCGGATCGTCAGGGGACATGCCGGGAAGACCAGGTATGCCGGCGGTCTGCTCCTGATCGTCATCGCCGGCGACGCCCTTGACCTTGATCGCAACGACGGCGGGCTTCACCTTGTCGACGACATCGGCGAAGGAGGCCGGGGCATTGAGGGCCGCAGCCGTCGACGAACTCACGGCGTTTTCGGCATGAGCTTGGGAAAACGGCGCGCCACCGGCGACGCCCAGCGCCAACGCGGCGACAGCAGCCATCAACGCAAGACGTGAGGCGCGCGAGCGGCGCAAGGTCATTGCGGAGGGCGGCAAATAGGAAACTGGCATTGAGAACACTCCATCTGTTGCAGCAGGGCCTGGAGCGCCCCGCCGCCTGAACAGCAAGATGGAGATGCTCCCATTGCCGACCAATTTCCGGGAGATGAAAATTTCGTAAGAAATAGTCTTACGTCTTCTCCGGCCTGATTGAGTCAGGCCGGGACTCTGGTTGTTTGTTTTGTCGCAATTTCTTTCGCCGGACCGGCTTTCGCTTCAGCGCAACGCGCGCTCGGGCGCCAAATGCTCGCGCACGCGCCGCAGGGACATCTCGAAGCCCTGCAAATCGGTGAAAAGGGCGTCAGCGGCAGCCGAATGGGCGATAATCTCCCATCCCTGTGCAGCAATGGACTGGGCGATCATTAGATTGTCGCGCAGACCGAAATTCTCCACGGCCATGCCGTCGGCGCCCCATTCATCGTCCTTCGTCACGACCAACGGACCATGAGAGTCGATAACACGCGAGCGATAGTCGGCGAGGACATTGATATAGGCGAAGACCGGTTTACCCGTTCCAAGCGCGTAACCAATCTCGAATATCGTTCCAGCGTCGGCGCTAGGCCCGCGAAACGGCGTCAAATTGGCTACGATAGCCTCGCATTTATCGATCATATCGATATTGGCGCGATATATATGCATCGCGACATCCTCGCCCGAGACTACCGGTAAGTTGGAATCAAGCGGAAACAGACCTTCATAGCCCCACCTGGCGCAGAGTTTTTTCTTTGCTACGCCGATCGACCGCGCTTGTGGGAGAAAGACCTCGGGACCAGCAAGATAAAGCGCGACCATAAAGACCTTTCACAACCACCTGGCGCGACGGAAACTAAAATAAAGCCAGACACAAACGAAGACGATAATAACAATGACTCCGTAATAACCATACTCCCATTTCAACTCCGGCATATGCTCGAAGTTCATGCCATAGATGCCGGCGATGGCTGTGGGTACAGCGAGAATGCCGGCCCAGGCGGCAAGCTGTCGAGAGATATTCGTCTGCTGCATCTGCGCCGTTAGGTGCCGCGCTTCAAAGGCAAAGGCGAGGGTTTCACGTAACGTGTCGATCTGTTCGGCGACACGAAGCAAGTGATCTCTAACATCGCGAAAATGCGGCCGCATCTTTTTATCGATGATCATGATATTATTGCGCTCAAGCCATCGACAGACATCCTGCAGGGGACCTACCGCGTTGCGCAGACGCAGCAAATCGCGACGTAAGGTATAAAGGTGACTGATATCCTCCAGCGTAATTGATGTCGATAAAATATCATCCTCGATCTGCTCGACTTCGACGTTCAGACTATCAAGGACGGGAAAGTAGTTATCGACAATGAAATCCAGAATAGCGTAAACGATATAATCCTCTCCCTCGGCGAGATTGGCCGGCCGCGCCTCTGCACGGGCGCGCACCGCCGCATAGCTTGCCGACGCGCCATGCCGAATGCTCACAACATACCCCTTGCCGACAAGCAAATAGGTGTCCCCGAAGACGATACGGTTTTCGTTCATCTGCGCCGTGCGCGCGGATAGAAACAGCGATTGATCATACTCCTCTATCTTGGGGAGTTCATGCTCCGAGAGCGCATCCTCAATCATCAAGGGATGCAGGGAGAAGACCTGGCCGATTAGATCCAGCAGGCTGGGGGAGGGCTCATAGAGCCCGATCCAGACGACGTGACCATCAGATTGCGCCCATCGTCCGGCGTCTTCGGGATAAATATCGCCGATTTTTTCGCCTGCGTAATAGACGACGGCGGAGACAAGTCCTTCCCGGCGCCAATGGTCAATATCGAGGGAGCCATCGGGACTGTCCTGCATGGCGCGACTCCGGATCAGGCCCTGGGGCCACCGCGCGTCACACCGACTTTCGCCGGCCGCAATACGCGATCGCCAATTGTATAGCCCTCCTCGACAACCTGGGCGACGGCGCCGGCCGGTTGAGACTCGTCCGGAATCTCGAACAATGCTTCATGCTGATTGGGATCAAAACGCGCGCCCAGCGCATCGATTCTTTTCACGCCGAACCGCGCAAGGCGCGACAGAAAATCTTTTTCCGTCAATTCGACTCCCTCGACAAGAGCGGCGATCGCCGGATCGAGCGTCGCACGCGTTTGTGCCGGCACGCTCTCCACGGCTCGACGCAAATTATCAGCAAAAGCTAGCATTTCGCGCGCGAAATTGGCGACACCATAAAGTTTCGCGTCAGCGATCTCGCGCTCGGCGCGACGTCGAACATTCTCGGCCTCAGCCATGGCGCGCAAGACCTTTTCTTTAAGCGCCGCGTTCTCAGCATAGAGATTTTCGAGTTCGGTGAAAGGTTCGGGCGAGTCTATCGGCGCCTCTGCGTCCGGCCGGGAAAATGCGGACGGATGTCCCTCGTTCGCAACTTTGCCGGACTCCTGCCCGTCATAGGCTCCATGCCTGTTTTCGTCGCCATTCTCGTCGCCATGTCCGCTCATCTTCTTGTCCATTCTCTACAGGATCGAAAGTCAAAGTCCTGGATATCAGCTTTGAACGCCTCGAAATCAAGTCGCCGCAACGCCTGGCGACGGGGACGGCGCCCGCGCAGGCTCCGTCGACTCCTTCGCCTTTAGCCCCGGACCATGCGGAAAAACCTCCAGAAGAAGACGCCTGATCGTCGCCTGCCTCTGCGGCGAGATCACTTTAGCGCCGGTGAGATCCGTCACGTAAAAGGCGTCGACCGCACGCTCGCCGAAAGTCGTAATATGGGCCGAGGCGATATTGAGATTAAGTTTCGAAATCGCATTGGTCAGATCATACAGCAATCCTTCTCGATCCAGACCTGAAACCTCAATCACTGTGTAGACATTGGAGAGGCTGTTGTCGACCACCACATCCGGAGCGACAGGAAAATCCGCGATCGCTTGCCGGATGGCTCCCCGCGCGCGCAGCACATCGGAAATAACGGCCTCGCCGCGCAAGGCGCGTTCGATCAGCGTCGCAATACGCTCGGCGCGTCGCATCTCATCGTCGTCGAAGTCAAAAGCGCGCGAGAAAAAAATCGTGTCGAGCGCCAAACCATCCATCGTAGTGAAAATATGCGCATCGACAATATTGGCTCCGCTGGCGGCGCAGCCTCCGGCGATAATCGATAACAATCGCCTATGGTCAGGCGCGATCACAGTGAGTTCGACGGCGCCACGCTCCGCGTCAAGCCGAACATCCGTGGCCAGCGGCGAGCCGGCGCCGTCAAGCGCCTTCAACATCTCCGCATGACGAGCCTTGCGCGCCGCATCGACCTTGAGCCAGTAGGCTGGATAATGGCGTTTGGTGTAGACGTCGAAGGCGGCGTCATTCCAGTTCGGCAGCGCTGCCCGCAGCTCAGCCTGCGCCGCCGCAACGCGGCTTTTGCGATCAACGGCGGAATGTCCCCCACGAAGCACAACCTCCGTTTCCCAATAGAGGGTCAGCAACAGTTGCGCTTTCCAGGCGTCGAGCACGCCGGGGCCAACGGCGTTGATATCGCAAATCGTCAGGATAAAGAGCATTTTAAGCCGCTCCATCGTTTGTACGATCGCGGCAAAATGTTCGATAGTGGCAGGATCGGATAAATCGCGACTTTGAGCAAAACTTGACATGGTCAAATGATGCTCGACAAGCCACGCGACCGACTCGGTTTCGCCCGGGGTAAATCCCAGACGGGGGCACAGGCTCCTCGCCACATCCATGCCCGCGATAGAGTGATCCTCCTTGCGCCCCTTGGCGATATCGTGGAGGAACAAGCCAAGATAGAGCACCTTGCGATTGACGATCTCGGGCAACAGGTCGCCAATGATTTTTTTCTGATCGGGTAACCTGCCGGCCTCAAGATCGGACAGTCCGCCTACAGCCCGCAACAAATGTTCATCGACAGTGTAATGATGATACATGTTAAATTGCATCAGCGCGACGATGCGACCGAAATCCGGAACAAATCGTCCAAGAACGCCGGTCTCATTCATCCGCCGCAACACGATTTCGGTCATATTGCGGGAGAGCAAAATCTCCAGGAAAAGCCGGTTTGCTTCCGCATCGGCCCGCAGATCGGAATCGATCTCGCGCACGGAGCGGGCGACCGCGCGCAAGGCGTCCGGATGAAACGGCAGGCCATGGTGATCCGCCAGCCAGAACAGGCGGAGTATGTTGACCGGGTCGCGCTTGAAAATATCATCGTCAAGAATCGAAATACGATCATTGGCGATGACGAAATCACCCATCTGTCCTTTAGCGCGGCGGCGACGAAACGGTTGCAGAAAACGCTCGAAAATAGCTCTCGGTTTGGCCTGACGCGCTTCCAGCGCCGCACAGACGATAGCGGTGAGGTCGCCGACATCTTTCGCGACAAGGAAATAATGCTTCATGAATCTTTCGACACGCGATAGGCCTGCGCGATCATGGTAGCCCATGCGCTCGGCAAGCATTGGTTGGATATCGAAAGTTAACCGTTCATCGGCTCGTCCACGCACAAAATGCAAATGACACCTTACGCGCCATAAAAACTCCTCGCAGCGCTCGAACAGGCTGTATTCGGCTGCAGTGAACAGGCCGGCGGCGACAAGTTCACGTGGCTCGCGAACGCGATAGACATATTTTGCGATCCAGAACAGTGTGTTGAGATCTCGCTGGCCGCCCTTTCCTTCCTTGACGTTGGGCTCGACAAGATAGCGCGAGGCTCCGGCTCGTTTTACCCGCGCGGCGCGTTCCGCAAGTTTGGCGGCGACAAATTCCGAAGCGTCGGACCGCGCGATTTCCCGATCAAACGCGGTCTGCAACTCCCCGAACAACTCGACGTTGCCGAGGATGAAACGCGCTTCGAGCAAGGTTGTGCGTATCGTCATATCCGCCTGAGACTGGCGAATGCATTCTGCGACCGAACGCGTCGCATGACCAACTTTTTGACGCAGATCCCACAATATATAGAGGATCGCCTCGATCACGCTCTCACCCCAGGGCGTTTGCTTGTAGGGCAACAGAAACAGCAGATCGATGTCGGAACCCGGCGCAAGCAAACCTCGCCCGTAGCCGCCGACGGCGACAATAGCGAGCCGCTCGGCGAACGTCGGGTTATCGGCGACATGGACATAACCAACGACATAATCGAAGATGGCTCCGATCAGTTCGTCCTCAAGTTCGGACAGGAGTCTCCCACAATCGGCGCCCCGTGCGCCCGCTTCAAGTCGCGCGCGGACACGGGCCCGACCTTGCGCGAGCGTGTCCCGCAGAAGCTCGATCACGGCGGCGCGCCGTTCTGCATCGTTACAGGCGCTGGCGCTTATCGAAGCGATTGCTGGTCCGAGCCCGTCGCGTAGTCCGTGAAAACTGGAGGGCGACGTCAGCCGATCGAAAACCTCGCGCGGGGCGATCGCGACGTCGACCTGTTTCATGAGCCGGCGCGCAAAGCCGACAGTCGCTGCTCAATCGCATCGAACACCGACGGCGTTAAATCGGGCCCGCCAACACGCTTGAGCGCGCGAAGACCCGTGGGCGAAGTGACGTTGATTTCGGTCAGAAATCCCGCGATTACATCTATGCCGACAAAAATCAGCCCGCGCTTCTTTAGTTCCGGTCCAAGCCGGTCACAGATCTCCTGTTCTCGCGCATCGAGTTGCGCCGCCGCCGCCGCGCCGCCGCGAACCATATTGGAGCGAATATCGTCTTGCGCCGGCACCCGGTTGATCGCCCCCATGGCGACGCCGTCTATTAACAAAATGCGTTTGTCGCCTTGCGCCACTTCCGGCAAAAAACGCTGCACGACCCACGGTTCGCGAAACATCGTGTGAAACATATCGAACAGCGAACCGAAATTAGGGTCCCGTTGTCCCACCTTGAAGACAGCAGCGCCGCCGTGGCCGTAAAGCGGTTTCATGACAACATCGCCATGTCGGGCGCGAAAGGCCTCGATTGTGGCGCGGTCGCGGGTCAAAGTTGTCGGCGGCATCAGGTCAGGAAAATCCATTACAAAGACTTTTTCCGGCGCGTTGCGCACATGCGCCGGATCATTGACGACCAATACGCGCGACTGCACGCGCTCCAGAAAATGCGTTGAGGTGATATAGGCCAGATCGAAAGGCGGGTCCTGACGCAGCAGCACCACATCCGTTTCGTTGAGATCGATCTCACGCGCCTCGCCCAGAGCGTAATAGCGACCGGGCTCGTCGAACACGTCGATCCGATGGGCGCGAGCGCAGACGCGACCGCTCTCAAGCGACAACAGATCGGGCGTGTAATACCAAAGCCGATGACCTCGACGCTTCGCCTCAAGCATCAGGGCGAAGGTGGAGTCGCCGGCGAAATTTATGCGATCGAGGGGGTCCATCTGGACCGCGATTTCCAGCATGCCGCTTCCTGCCCGGACAATCCTGCCTGCGCCTTGTCTCCCTGTCGGGTGGGAACAGTCGCCTCGAAAGGATTACAGCTTCTCGGCTATCGAGGGCAAGGCAAACAGCAGAGCGTCGTCACATCATGGGTTTTGAAGGCCGGACCGGCGAATGTTTTCGTGCCGGCGGGCGGCGAAGACCCGGGGAGGCTCGCTCCGGCCGGAGGGGCGCCATGCCCCGGTTCGTCAGGTTTTTTTCTTCTCGCCCAGCTCCCGGACAACCCTCAGGGCGTTTTCAATATGCGCATGGGCCCCGGAGTCCTTGATCGCCGAAACGATTTTTCCCTGAGGCGAGATTACATAAGAGATGCGATCTGCGAACACCGGTCCGGCGAGAGGCAGCTCGAAGGCGGCGTCATAGGCCTTGATCACCCGGAAGCTTGAGTCGGCGCCGACCGGGAATTTATCTCGGCATTCCTTTTTGGAAAATTCTTTCTGAACGTCTATGCCATCGCCCGAAACGCCGATCACGCTGGCGTTTACTGCGGCGAATTGCTCCATGGCCTCAGCGAATTCATGGGCCTCGACCGTGCAGACGCTGGTGAAGGATTTGGGGTAAAAATACAGAACAACGGGCCCCTTCTTGAGGGCGTCCTTCAGGGAGAAGGTAAATTCCTTCCCCCCCAGCGCCGCCTCGATCGTGAAATCAGGGGCGCTCGCGCCGGGTTTCATCATCGCCCACGCAGAGGTGGCGAGAAGAGCCATAACGAAGGAGATAGGCAGGCGCTTCATGGCGGTCCTCCGCGGTTTTCTTCAAGCCATGTAAGGCCCTCACGCTGGTCTTCAAGCGCGCCGTTCAGATATGAATGGCCCGACCCCATGCGTTATAAACGCTTTCCAGCATGGTTTCGGATAGAGTCGGATGCGGGAAAACCGTGCGCATCAATTCCTCTTCGGTGGTTTCGAGGTTCATTGCGACGACAAAGCCCTGTATTAATTCGGTCGCCTCAGCCCCGATCAGATGCGCGCCCAGCAGTCGTCCGCTTTTGGCGTCGAAGATCGTTTTCACCAGCCCCTCTGGCTCTCCCAGGGCAATCGCCTTGCCGTTCGCGAGATAGGGAAAGCGGCCGATTTTCATGTCAAAACCTTGCGCGCGCGCCCTCGCCTCACTCAACCCCACAGAGGCGATCTGCGGGTGGCAATATGTGCAGCCCGGCACCAGCGATTTATCCAACGGATGAGGATTTTGGCCCGCGATGGCCTCGACGCAGATGACGCCCTCATGCTCGGCCTTATGCGCCAGCATCGGACCGCCGGCGACATCGCCAATGGCGTAAACGCCGTCCAGACTTGTTCGACCCAGCCCGTCGGTCCTGATCACGCCGCGCTCCAGCGCGATCCCCAGCGCTTCGAGGCCCAGATTTTCGACATTGGCGACGACGCCCGCCGCGGACAGCACGCGATCAAACGCCAGAGCGTCGATTTCGCCATCAGCAGCCTTCAGCGTCGCGACCACGCTATCGTTCTGCTTGTCGAGCGCAACGACCGTTGTCGCCGTATGGATGGAGATCCCCTGTTTCTCGAATGATTTGTGCGCCAGAGCGGCGATCTCGGCGTCCTCCGCCGGCAGGATTTGCGGCGTCGCCTCGGCCAGAGTCACCGCCACCCCGAATGTGTTGTAAAAGGAAGCAAATTCCACCCCGATGGCCCCAGCGCCGACAATTAACAGCGATTTTGGGAACGCTTCCGGCTTCATCGCCTCGAAATAGGTCCACACGAGACGCCCGTCCGGCTCCAGTCCCGGTAGAAGTCGCGGGCGGGCGCCCGTCGCAATGATGATATGCCTGGCCTTGTAGTCTCCCGCGCCCAGCGCCGGTTTGGGCGCCGGCGATTGTGGCGAGACCGGCGCCTTGGACGGCGCGCCGACGCTGACGCCACCGGCTCCGGTGAGCCGCGCCTCGCCCCAGATCACGTCGATCTTGTTCTTTTTCAGCAAGTAACCGACGCCGGCGTTAAGGCGAGTCGCCGACTCGCGCGAGCGGGCGATGATTCGCGCCGGATCGAAGACCGGCGCCGCCATGACGCCGAAAACCTCGCCCTCCTTCGACAACCGGTAGATCTCGGCCGAACGCAGCAGAGTTTTGGTGGGGATGCAGCCCCAGTTCAGACAGATCCCGCCAAGATGTTCGCGCTCGACGACAGCCGTTTTAAGCCCGAGTTGCGCAGCGCGGATCGCTGCGACATATCCGCCCGGACCGCCGCCAATGACAATGAGATCGTAGGCCTCGCTCATGATCCCTCCCCCGCGTCGCCCGCAGTCGTTGACCAACCCCGACAAGCCTACTGTTAACCGCCCCGACGAAGCCCGTCGACGCCTGCAGGGTGGCCAAAAACTACAAAACGCCCGCCGGCTGGCCGACGGGCGTTTTTGTGGACTTGAGGGTCAGGCGTTTCAGGCTGCGGCGGGCAGCGCCTTTTTAGCCTGCGCGACAATGGCGGCGAAGGCCTCCGGCTGCTCGATGGCGAGTTGCGACAGAACCTTGCGGTCGACCGTCACGCCCGCTTTTGCGAGGCCGTCAATGAATCTCGAGTATGTCAGGCCATGCTCGCGCACGGCGGCGTTCAGGCGCTGAATCCACAGGGAGCGGAAGACGCGCTTTTTGGCCTTGCGATCGCGCGTCGCATACTGCATCGAGCGATCGACCGCCGCCTTGGCGGTGCGGATGGTGTTCTTGCGGCGGCCGTAAAAGCCTTTGGCGGCCTTGAAAGTCTTCTTATGCTTGGCGTGAGACGTAACGCCGCGTTTGACGCGAGCCATGACGAAACTCCTGGATCAGAATCTGAGCAAAATCTGCGAGTGAGTTGGGGGACAGTTTAGCCGTTCGGCAGGAAATATTTCTTGACGTTGTCGCCGTCGGTCTTGAACAGCACGCTGGTCCCGCGCAGATTTCTGATCTGCTTGTTGGTGCGCTTGATCATGCCGTGGCGCTTGCCTTGTTGGGCGTACACCACCTTGCCAGTGCCGGTGATCTTGAAGCGCTTTTTCGCGCCGGATTTCGTCTTCAGCTTGGGCATTTTGCTCTCCCGGGCCCTGAGCCCTGTTTTCTTTGGACGTCTTCTCTCGGGACTGGCCCAGAGAAGACGCATCGCGCGAGCGAAAAGAACCGCCACGGCAGCCCATCACTGGCCGGGCGGTTCAGGAAGGCTGCCTTATAAGCAAAGGCCGGGCGCTCTGGCAAGGGCGTCCGCAACCGGCGGGGAGTAGACGCTTTCCCGAGGGCGGTTTATTAGGCGGCGGATTGTATGCAAAACTTTATGGAACACCCCCCGGTCGGGAACGAGGAGCGACCCTGATGAACGTCCATGCATCCGCCGCCGATATGGCCGTATCCGCCGAATGTCCGGTCAACTCACACAACGAATGGGACCCGCTGGAGGAGATCATCGTCGGACGCCTTGAAGGCTCGACCATACCCTCCGCCCACCCGGTCGTCACCTGCAACGTCCCCGGCATGGCTGCGCGGGCGCAGGCGCTTGCCGCCGGCTTTCGCTTCCCGAGCTTCATGATCGAGCCGGCCCAGCAGGAGCTGGACAATTTCGTCAAGGTGCTCGAACAACTCGGCGTCAAGGTGACCCGACCGGACGCCTATGGGCATAAGCGCAAATTTTCGACGCCTGACTGGTCGTCGCGCGGGTTCTGCAACTCCTGTCCACGCGACAGCATGCTGGTGATCGGCGATGAAATTCTCGAAACGCCAATGGCCTGGCCCTGCCGTTATTTTGAGACGCACTCCTATCGCACGATCCTGAAGGATTATTTCCGTCGTGGCGCGCGCTGGACCTCCGCTCCCAAACCGCAACTCACCGACGAATTGTTCGATCCGAACTTCACCTTGCCCGAGAAGGGCGAGCCAATCCGATATATCCTCACCGAATTTGAACCGGTCTTCGACGCCGCTGATTTTTTCCGCTGCGGCCGCGACATCTTCGTGACGCGCTCTAACGTCACAAACGCCATGGGCGTTGATTGGCTGCGCCGGCATCTCGGCGAAGGATATCGCGTCCACGAGATCAAGAGCCGCTGTCCCAACCCGATGCACATCGACACCACGATCCTGCCGCTCGGCCCCGGCAAGCTCCTGATCAATCCGGAATACCTTGACCCCAACGAATTGCCGGACATTCTCAAGAAATGGGACATTCTTGTCACCCCTGAGCCAGATCCGATCAATGACCGTATCCTCGCCATCACCTCCATGTGCGGCAAATGGCTCAGCATGAACGTGCTGATGATCGACGAAAAACGCGTGATCGTCGATCCGCATCACACAGGCATGATGCGCGCCATGGAGAAATGGGGTTTCGAGCCGATCCCGGTCCCCTTCCTGCATTACGCGGCTTTCGGCGGCGCCTTCCACTGCGCCACGCTCGACGTGCGCCGGCGAGGAACCCTGGAAAGCTATTTCGACTGATCGCTCGCCATTTGCGCCCTGCTCGGCGGGAACATAGAGAGGCGCTGCGGCGCCTCTTTTTCCAGGCCTGCGATGACCGGCCTGCGTTTCAGGGATCGACGCCGTCCAGCCGAAGTCCGACCATGCCGATGAGGATCAGCAGAATAGACCCGATTCGTAACAAGGTCGCTGGCTCACCAAAGAAATAGACGCCGACGAGCGTGACCGCCGCAACGCTGCCGCCGGTCCACACCGCATAGGCTGTGCCGGCGGGAATTTCCTTGACCGCAAGCCCCAGACAGCCAACGCTTGCCGCCATGAAAAACACCATGATCACCGATGGCCAGAGGCGTGTGAAGCCATCGGCGTATTTCATGCCGATCAGCCAGCCGACTTCGCATATGCTGCCAATCAACAGGATGATCCAGGCCATGGGCGAGTCCTCGCATGTTACCGCCGGTCGTGCGCCGGCGGGTCTTGTTGCCGTCCCCGAACGGTCGACGTCAAGGCTCTGAGTCATTTCTAGGAGACGACTTTGCGAAAAATCTTGCGCATTGACTCGCCGCCGGCCGGCCACTGGGTCGGCGACGGTTTTCCGGTACGCTCACTCCTGTCGCATCGCGCGCAGGGCGACAGCGTCAGCCCCTTTCTGTTGGTCGATTACGCGGGGCCGACGGATTTTCCACCCGCCGCGACGCCGCGCGGCGTTGGCGCGCACCCACATCGGGGCTTCGAAACCGTCACTCTCGTGCTCGACGGCGAGATCGCCCATCGCGACTCGACCGGCGCCGGCGGCGTGATCGGCCCCGGCGACGTGCAATGGATGACGGCGGGCTCCGGCGTGTTGCATGAGGAAATGCACACGCGATCTTTCACACGAAGCGGCGGCAGGTTTGAGGTCGTCCAGCTCTGGGTCAATCTCCCGGCAGCCTATAAATTGACGGCGCCACGCTACCAGACTTTACTGGACGACGACATTCCGCGCGTGGATCTGCCCGATAACGCCGGCCTGGTGCGCGTCATCGCCGGCGATTACGGCGGCCATTGCGGACCGGCGCAGACCCATACGCCAATTAACATCTGGGATGTGCGACTCGACGCAGGCGCAACTGCGACCCTCCGCTTGCCGGAAAGCCATTCGCTGGTCATCGCGGCGCTCGACGGCGCATTGCGGATCAACCATGCGGAAACGGTCGATGTCGCTGAGCTTGTCGTGTTTGACCGCGAGGGCGGCGAGATCGTCGTCAGCGCATTACGAGACACCAAGTTTCTGCTGCTTGGCGGCCAACCCATCGACGAGCCCGTCGCGCAACAGGGCCCCTTCGTCATGAACACCATGGAAGAAGTGCGGCAAGCGCTTGCGGATTACCGCGATGGAGTATTTGGCGTATTACCGGACGTCGCTGGATGACGCCATTCTGAATCGTGCCGATGCGCGGCGGCGCGAATTTCCTCCAGCGTCGCGCATAAGGTGACGAAATCCACTGGCTTGGTGAGAAACGCGTCGACCCCGGCGGCGCGCGCTGCGCGACGATCCTCTTCCTGCGCGCTCGCCGTCAAAGCGAGTATGGGCGTGGAAGATCGTTGGGTTTGCTCTTCGTAAACGCGAATGGCGCGTGTTGCGTCTCGGCCATCGCGTTGGGGCATAAATAAATCCATGACAATCAAATCAAATGTTTGCGCCGTGGCGAGACTTACGGCCTCGATCCCGTCATGCGCGCGGCTCACCTCGGCGCCGAGCTTGTCGAAATGCCTCGTCAAAATCAGCGCATTGATGTCGTTATCCTCCGCAACCAGAACCTTAAGACCGTCAAGCGCGCGCACTGGCCTCTTTGGCGCGGGAGCCGTTTGCGGCAACTCCATGATGCCCAGACGGGCAAGAGCCGTCGCCGCCCGCACCGGCTTGACGAGCCAACCATCGAAATCACGCAAGGCCGATTCGCCGTAAGCGCGACGTTCGAGCGGCGAGAACAACAGGAATAGTCGACCGATGCGCGCCTCGCGCGCGGCGACGGCCAGGCGGCGCAAGCTCTCCTCGCCCAGTGCGCAATCGATGATCGCCGCGTCATAGAGCTTCGCGGGACCTTCGACTCCCTGACCGCACGCAAACGCCGACGGAGCGATGATATCCGCTGACGCGCCTGACGCGCGCAGGGTTTCCGCGAGGTAAGGCGCCTCGAAACGCGTTTGCGCGATAATCGCTATCCGTAACCCGAATAGCGATGCCGCCGGCGGATCGCTGGCGCAGTTCGCGGGCAAGATCAGTTCGAAGGTAGAGCCGGCGCAAGAACTCTCTCGCAATACGAGCGAGCCAGCCATCGACCTTGCCAAACGACGCGATATCGCCAAACCCAGGCCGGCGCCACCATCGCGTCGCGTCGTCGAGGAGTCGGCTTGCGCGAAATCCTCGAAAATCCTTGCTCGCGCCGACTCTGGCACGCCCGCGCCCGTATCGAGCACCTGGAAACGCCATTCTGTTGACGTCGACGTGACCATCACGCCGATCCCGCCACGTTCGGTGAATTTGATCGCATTACCAAGCAGGTTAAGGAGGATTTGGCGCAGCCGCGCCGGGTCGCCGACGATATTGCGGCAGGCGGCGGGCGTAACGAAGCTCGCGATTTCCAGACCTTTTGCGAAGGCGCGGGGCGCGAGCAGTTCGACAACGCCCTCGACCAACTGCGCCAGCTGAAAGGGTTCAACACGAATGTCGAAACGACCCGCCTCGATTTTGGAGAAGTCGAGAATGTCGTCGATCAGTTGCGCGAGGGCGCGTCCCGAATCCTCGATCGCCTCCACATAGCTCGCCTGTTCGGCGTCGAGCCGGGTCATGGCGAGAAGTTGGGCAAGCCCGATGACGCCGTTCAGGGGCGTGCGAATCTCATGACTCACGGTAGCGAGAAAACGTGATTTGGCTTCACTCGCCGCCTCGGCGCGGTCACGTTGCGCTGCGGCTGCGCGCAACTCCCATATTTCATCGCGCAACCTTTCGAGCTCATCGCTCGTCCGGAGCTTCAGTCGTCGCCAGATCGCGACAGTCTTCACAACGATGGTCGCGACAATGGCGCCGGCGATGAGGACGTATAAATTCACGCCGCGAGCCGACCGGCGACGAGGCCCGAGCGATAGGCGAGCGCCTCGGCGATATGGGCGCGAGACACAGCATCGGCGCCATCAAGGTCGGCGATGGTGCGCGCCAGTTTCAGCACCCGATGAAAGCCGCGCGCCGTGAGAGCGTATTTCTCCGACGCCTCGCGGATCAGCGTCGTGCCGGCGGCGTCGAGTTGCGCGACTTCCTCGATGACCCCGGCGGGCGCGGCGGCGTTGGCGACAACGCCAGGTAGATCAAGCGCGTCATAACGCGCACGCTGACGGGCGCGGGCATCGGCGACACGCAAGGCGACCTCGCGGGAGCCCTCTCTGGACGGCGGCAGCACAAGATCCGCGGCGGAGACGGCGGGCGTCATGATTTGCAGATCGAAACGGTCGAGCAAGGGGCTCGAGAGGCGCGCCTGATATTGCGCCTCGCAGCGCTCATTGGGCTGACGGCGACAGGCGTAGCCGGGATCGCGGGCGTGGCCGCAGCGACAGGGATTCATCGCCGCGATAAGCTGGAAACGCGCCGGATAAACAACTCGATGGTTAGCGCGCGACACCGCGACCTCGCCGGTCTCCAGGGGCTGGCGCAGACTGTCGAGCGCCTGGGGATGGAACTCCGGCAATTCGTCCAGAAACAGAACGCCGTGATGGGAAAGAGAGATTTCCCCCGGCCGGGCGTGAGCGCCGCCGCCGACCAGAGCGGCCATTGAGGCGGAGTGATGCGGAGCGCGGAAAGGCCGACGGTCGGTAAGTTCGCCGCCAGCGATTTGTCCGGCGATGGAATGGATCATCGACACTTCGAGCAATTCGCGCGGCGAGAGCGGCGGCAGGATCGAGGGCAACCGCGCCGCCAGCATCGATTTGCCGGCGCCCGGCGGTCCGCTCATCAGCAGATTGTGGCCGCCGGCTGCGGCAACCTCCAGCGCTCGCTTGGCGCTTTCCTGTCCCTTGATGTCGCGCAGATCGGACAAATCCGTTGCGGGCGGACGCACAGCCGGCGCTGGACGCGCCATGATCTGCGCGCCGCGGATGTGATTAACCAGCTGGATCAGCGAACGGGGCGCCAGAACCTCCATATCGCTTGACGCCCAGGCGGCCTCCGGCCCGCATTCATGGGGGCAGATCAACCCCTGCCCTCGCGCATTGGCGGCGACGGCCGCCGGCAACACGCCGGCGACCGGCGTCAGCGCGCCATCCAGCGCGAGTTCGCCCAGAACGCAAAACCCCTCCAGCGCATCGCTGGGAATGGCGCCAATCGCCGCCATCACGCCCAGCGCGATAGGCAGATCGTAATGACTGCCCTCCTTCGGCATATCGGCGGGCGCGAGATTGACGGTGATGCGCTTCGCGGGGAGAGCAAGCCCCGAGGCGATCAACGCCGACCTCACTCGTTCCCGCGACTCCGCAACCGCCTTGTCGCCGAGCCCAACAACGTTGAAAACCACCGAGCCGCTGGAAATTTGCACCTGCACATCGACAGGTCGCGCCTCAACGCCCTCGAAAGCGATCGTCGCCACCCGCACCGCCATCGTCCCGCCTCGCCTGCCTCATGCCGCATATGCTTCAGCTTAGCCTTTGGCGGCCCGGCGCGCAAGAACAGGAACAGAACAAAAGCGGGAACAAAAAAAGCGGCGTTTAAACGCCGCTTTTAATTTCAGATATATCTCGTCAGGCGCTATTCGGCCGGTGTGGCCTCATGCGTTTCATGCGGCTCGTGATTGTCCGACGGCGTCGCGCTTTGCTCGTTCAGAACCGCCTCATGAGGCCCCATGCCGGGATTGCCGCGGCCGGGACCGCCGCCCGTCGTGAGGATGGTCTGCGTTGCTGAAGTCTGACGACGGCGGTGAACAAGATAGATTGTCGAGAGGGCCAGAACGCCGAGGGTCATCATCAAATAGGATGGCAAGTCGCGCATGAAGGTGCGATCGACTGAAAACGGAAAACGTGATGTCCAGGTCTCGCCATGATCGCCGAGGACGGTGACGATGCCGACGTAATAACCGCCCTCCTTGAAATCATGCTCGAAATTAATGGTGCCGCCGGGGTATTTTTTCGGTGGGCTGTAGGCAAGCGTGATGGCGTCGAGATTTTCATTCTCTGCGTCTTCACCCCCGACATCTTTAACAATGCGGATAGACACCTGCATGTCGCGAAGTTCGTCCTGGATCGAATCGAGGACCATGATCATCGGTCCGGTCGAGGGGATGTCCTCGCAGAATTCGTTTTTGGAGGCCTCGGGCAGATAGCCGGTGAAATTCATAACGTCCGGCCCGATGTTCAGGCGACAACGTCCCTCTGTCGCGCCAAGACGGCCATGCGCGGCAGCCGGGGTCGCCGCAACCAGGAGCGCGCCAAAAAGTGCGGCTACAGCCACAATACTCCGGCAGAAAGATCGTGTTGAACCAGTCGAATATATCGCAGTGTTCATAAGCCACCCCCCGGTCCCTCGCGTCGGAACGCCACACGACACAGGAAAATTGACAGAGCCAAGCCGGCGCAAGAATTGGCTGAGCAAAGTCTTCGAAAAACGAAGGGTAGCGCATTCTTGACGTAGGGCAAGCGTGCGCCCCTGTTTTGCACGCAAATTGGCGAGAATTGTCGGTTTCGGGAGAGATGGCGGCCTTCCACGGCGCAAATCCCAATAGCGCAGCGGTCGTCGCCCGGCGGAAACCTTAACAAGAGTTCATGCGCCGATGGCTTGCCACTCATGCCGGGGCCCGCCATATTCCGGGAAGTTCCGTGGGATCTCCACGAGGCGACGCCGCTGGCGGCGTCGACAACATTGAGAGGGTGATATGTCCAATTTCGACGGCAAATGGGGCGTCGGTTACGAGCGTGGCGTTGGCCGGTCGACTGCGGTCGAGGTCGATCAGGGCCTGCGGGCCTATATGCTCGGCGTCTACAACTACATGACCATCGGTCTCGCCATCACCGGCGCGACCGCGCTGGGCGTCTACATGATGGCGGTCACCAGGGCTGGCGGGGCCATGGCCCTGACGCCATTCGGTCAGGCGATCTTCACCTCGCCGCTGCGCTGGGTAATCATGCTCTCGCCGCTCGCCTTCATCTTCATGCTTGGCGCGCGCATGGGCGGCATGTCAGTCGCCTCGGCGCGCAACACCTTCTTCGCCTTCGCGGCGGTGATGGGCCTCTCGATGTCCTCGATCCTGCTTGTCTTTACGGGCGTTTCGGTGGCGCGGGTGTTCTTCATTACCGCAGCGGCCTTCGGCGGTCTGAGCCTCTACGGCTACATGACCAAGCGCGATCTCTCGGCTTTCGGCTCGTTCCTCGTCATGGGCGTGTGGGGTCTGGTGATTGCCGGTCTGGTCAATCTGTTCCTCCAGTCGACAGGCCTTCAGTTCGCCCTGTCGATCCTGTCGGTGCTGATTTTCTCGGGCCTGACCGCCTGGGATACGCAGATGATCAAGGACATGTATTTCGAGACGGACGGCTATGAGGTCGCACAGAAGAAGAGCATCTTTGGCGCCTTGTCGCTTTATCTCGACTTCATCAACATGTTCCAGTCGCTGCTGTTCCTGTTCGGCGATCGCGATAACTGACTGTAACCGCGCTAATAACAAAGCCCCGCTCCGGCGGGGCTTTTTTTGTGCTCTACTCTCGCCCGACGAGCTTCAAGCCCTTGTCAAGCACACGCAAGACACGAGCCAGATCGTGACCACGCCGCAGAACCTGGCCATTGGCGGCGACCACGCAATAGGCCCCCTGCCGACGCGCCAGTTCTGGAATTTTTTCTATACGGTATAGCGGCATCTCGCTGGCCCGGCGGAAAATGGAAAACACAGCTCTTGAGGGCAGGAAGTCGAGCGCGTAATCGCGCCACTCGCCGGCCGCGACCTGCGCGCCATAGAGATTAAAAAGCAAATTAAGTTCCCGACGGTCGAAGGAGACGACGGCGGATTTGCCGACGCTCTCCGCAGCCGACCGGGTCGGCGCTGCGCCGCCGGTTCCTGGCACCAGCGCCAGGGCCGGCCGACGGGGCGGCGAATGTGAAGCATCGGTTTCGGCCATGCGCCGCAACTCCATTGTCTTTCCAGCATGTTGGCGCGCTTGACCAGCCGGCGCAAGCCCCTAATCGCTGCAACTGCGGCCACCTCTTGCAAATCCGGCGACAAGCCCCGAATTTCAGCTGTGGGGCCGCTGCCGGCGGCCATTACATCCCTGCCCTGCGCCTTTTCCGGCGCCTGAAAAAAAATGGAGACTGCATGACGACCGACGCCGCTTCCGCCGACGCCGCCGACCGCGAGACGAAAGAGGCCGCCGATTTTGGTTTTGAGGCCAATGTTGAACAACTCCTCGAGTTGATGACGCATTCGGTCTATTCCGAACGCGACGTTTTCTTGCGCGAGCTGATTTCCAACGCCGCTGACGCCTGCGAAAAACTGCGCTACGAGGCCCTCTCCGACGCAGGTCTTGCCGCCCAGTCGGAAACGCCACTAATCACGATATCCCTCGACAAGGATAACCGCACGCTAACGATCGTCGACAATGGCGTCGGCATGTCGCGCGACGAATTGATCTCGGCGCTGGGCTCTATCGCCAATTCGGGCACCCGCGCCTTTCTCGACAGGATCGGCGTGGAAAAAGGTGACGCCGCCTCTTCATTGATCGGACGTTTTGGCGTCGGCTTCTATTCGGCTTTCATGGTCGCCGACCGGGTCGAGGTGGCGACGCGCCGGGCCGGATCCTCCGAGGCGTGGCTTTGGACTTCCGCCGGTAAGGGAAAATATTCGATTGCGCCGCTCGATCCCGATCTCGCGCCCCCGGTCGGCACGCGCGTGACGCTGCATCTTAATTCCGGTAGCGATGAGTTTCTCGACGCTTGGCGGATTGAGTCGATCGTGCACGAACATTCCGGCGCGGTAGCGACGCCGATTGATCTGATCGCCGCGCCCGGCGAGGAAGCCAAACGCATCGCCGATGGCGTCGCGCTGTGGACGAAATCCAGAACCGACGTCACGGATGAAGAATACGCCGATTTCTATCGTCAGCTTTGCGGCCAGTTCGACGAGCCGGCGCTCACCGTTCACTGGCGAGCCGAAGGCCGCACCGAGTATACGGTGCTCGCCTTCATTCCCGGTTCGCGTCCACTCGATCTCTTCGACCCGGCGCGCAAGAGCAAGTCAAAGCTCTACGTCCGACGCGTGCTGATCTCGCGCGACGCTGAACTCCTGCCGGCGTGGCTGCGGTTCGTCCGCGTCGTCGTCGACAGCGCTGATGTGCCGCTCAACGTCTCGCGCGAAATGGCTCAGAAAAGTCCGGCGATCGCCGCCATCGGCAAAGCGATTGCGACCCGAATTTTGCAGGAATTGACCAAGCTTGCCGAAAACGAGCCGGAGAAATTCAACAAAATCTGGGAGAATTTCGGCGCCGTGCTCAAGGAGGGATTGCATGAGGACCCGTCGCGTCGCGATGCGCTCTTTGCTCTGGCGCGCTTCGCCTCGACAAAAAGCGACGGCAAAACTCGCACGCTCAAGGATTATGTCGCCGACCTGCGCGAGAACCAGACCGCGATCTATTACATCACCGGCGACGATATCAAACGACTGGCGGCAAGTCCGCAGATTGAGGGCTTCCGGGCGCGGGGCGTCGAGGTGCTCCTGCTCGACGACTCCGTCGACGCCTTCTGGGTGACGAGCGCGCTGGGCTTCGATGGCAAGCCTTTCAAATCGGTGACGCAGGGACAGGCGGATATCGACGCCATCCCGTCCCTTGAGGCGGATGAGACAGAAACGCCGGCGCCCGCCGATACCGGCGCGCTGGTCGCAGTGCTGAAGGAAACACTGGCGGAATACGTTGACGACGTGCGCGTATCGACGCGGCTGACGGAAAGCGCCGCCTGTCTCGTCGCCTCCGACAAGGGGCTGGACCGGCAATTAGCGCGCCTACTCGCCGAACATGGCCAGCCGGCGATGCTTGGCAAAGCCGTTCTGGAGATCAACGCCAGACATCCGGCCGTCGCCATGTTGTCTACGACGCTCGCCGCAAAAGGCCGCGACGGGGCGACGGATGCAATGTTTCTGCTGCTCGATCTCGCCCGCGTCGCCGATGGCGAGCAGCCCGTCGACGCCAGCGCATTCGTCAAACGTCTCGGCGCGCTGATCGCCAGGGGAGTCTGACTCCATTGTCGATGGCGGCGCGAACGCGCGCACAGGCGCTAACAGCGACAGTGCAGGCGTTCGTCGCCGCCGGCGTCGACACGGCGACGGAAGACGCGCGGCTATTGCTGCGCGCCGCTTGCGGCGGCCTTTCGCGTCTCGATCTCGCCATGGCTCCGGACGCGCCGCTCACCCGAGCGGATGAAACCCGACTAGCCTCCTTCGCCGCGCGACGGGCGAACCGCGAACCCGTGTCGCGCATTCTCGGCGCGCGCGGGTTCTGGAGCCTTGATCTTGTCGTTGCGCAGGAAGTGCTGGATCCGCGCGCCGACACAGAAACGCTGATCGAGACCGCACTGCGTCTGTGCGGAGACGCGCCGCCGCGCACCATCCTCGATCTTGGTTCGGGCTCAGGCGCGATCGTCTGCGCGCTGCTCGACGAATGGCCGCAGGCGCGCGCAGTCGCGGTTGATCTCTCGCCGCACGCGTGTCTCGCGACCTTGCATAATCTCGAACGATGTCGTGCGGCCGATCGGGCTTTTGTATTGCGGGGTCGATGGGGGGAGGCGCTTGCGTCAGGAGGCTTCGATCTGATCGTCTCCAACCCGCCCTACATCGCCACCGGCGACCTCGCCGGGCTAGATCCGGAAGTGCGTCTTTACGATCCTGTGCTGGCGCTCGACGGCGGCGCCGACGGTCTCGACGCCTACAGAGCCATCGTCGGCGACCTGCCCCGATTCGCCGCGCCCGGGGCGCTTGCGCTGTTCGAGGTCGGGATCGGACAGGCCGGCGATGTCGCCGCCCTGCTCGCCGAGCGGGGGCTTGCTCCCCTCGGGGTGGACCGCGATCTGGGCGGGCGGGAACGCGTGGTCGCCGCCCATTGGCCTGCCGCGCCCTTGTCGACACTGTAATGAAGGTTTTTCTTCTCCGAGCCGCCGGCGCACTTGGCTTGGGCTTCGAGAGCGGCTATACGGTCGAATACCCGTATTCGTCGAAGTCGGGTTTGAGGGGACCGAGTGACCGGACCCTCGCCGCGCAAGCGGAGACCAGCGACCGGCAGTTTAATGCCGGCGCCGACGACGAAACAGTCATCGCGGCGTAAATCGAAGATCCAGAGCGCCAGGCGCGTAGGGTCTCAATAAACGCGCGGGTAAACAGCAATTACGCCACTGTTTGCGGTCGCACCGCCTTTACCGGCCGATCAGCTTCAGGCGCAAAGCATGAAACGACCGCATGTATGCGGCGGTTTCTAATGGCGTTTATTGGCGTCGAGGCGGGAGGCGGCTTATCCGCGCCGCCGCGAGCCGGGATTCGAGACGGCGGCTTGGCCCGCGTTTCGCCGGGGCGAGAGACGCCCCGCATTTTTTCGGGGGTTCGATGAGACCAGGGCAGAACAAGAGAATGCGCGGAAGAAGCAGCGGCCGCAAGGGACCCAATCCGCTCACCCGATCCTACGAGTCGAACGGCCCGGACGTAAAAATTCGCGGCACCGCGCAACATATCGCCGAAAAATATCTCCAGCTCGCCCGCGACGCCCAATCCTCCGGCGACCTGGTGATGGCGGAAAGCCTGTTGCAACATGCGGAGCATTATTTTCGTCTGATCGCGGCCGCTCAGGCGGCGCAGGGCATGCCGGGATATCCAAGGTCGGCGACGGACGCCGAAGTCGAGATCGACGAAGACGACGATTTCGCCGCCCTCCCCGATCGATTTGCGCCGCTCTCTGAGCGCCTCCCCTCCGCCGCCTTTCAACCGGGGCAGCAGCCGCAGCCCTACGCGGCCCAACCGCAGCCGCCGATCCAGTATCCGCCGCCGCCGCCGCTGCCGCTGCCGCAGCCCTTCGAAGAGCGTCCGATGCCGGAAATGCGCGCCGACCCGCGTCAGGATCGCGATGGCCGTGCGCCGAGGCAGGACCGTCAGCCCTATGGCGAGCAACGGGGACGCGGCCGCTACGGCGAGGGACAGGAGCGTCCGCGCTATGGCGATCAGCAAAACGGCGGTTTCGAGCGAAATGGCCGCAGCGACAGAAGATATCCCCGTGCGGAAGCGACGGTCGACGCCCCGGCGGCTTTACCCTCCTTCATAACCGCGCCGGTCGCGCGACCCGCGCCCACCGATGAGGCGGCCACGGAAGCCTTCGTGGGCGGCGGCGAGATCAGCGGGCCCCAGGAGACCGATGGCGTGAATTTTCATCTGAGTTCACGCCGCCGCCGCCGCCCGCGCCCGGCGCAGGAAGACAGCGCCGATACGCCGGTCGAGGCGACGAGCGAACTACCGCTCGAGTCGTGAGTTTATGATAAGGCGAGCGCGTCGCCGCAAGCGATGCGCCCGCCGCTGACAACCCGGGCGTAAACGCCGCAATCAATGTGTCCGTAATTCTCGCGAAGCGTCTGGACAAGATCCATGTCTCGCGCGCCCGTCTCCGGCGCGACGCCGGTCGCGGCGCAGCGATCCGTCATTTTCAAAACTTCCAGCGTCGCGCCGCCGATCACGATCCGGCGTCCCGGCCAGGCCGCCTCGATCCATGGCGCGGCGCCGGCGACATAGAGATTGGCGCGAAAACGCAAAGGATCGACCGGCGCGCCCAAAGTTCGTTCGATGTCGGCGACGCTCTGCAGATTGACCAGCGAAACAAAACCCGATTTCGAATCGGTGAATCGGAACCCCTCCGGCGCCGCCAGCAGACGAACCGGGCCGCGAATGGCCTCGCCCAGAAATTGCGTGAAGAAATGCTCCAGCGGCGCCCGTCCCACTGGGCTGGCGAGATCGCCGCGGGCGACCTCGCGCCCCCCGTCGACGACGGTCAATACGCCTGACGCCGGATCGTAGCGCGTCGTCAGACCTGCGAGCGCGGCGTTTTTCATCAGCATCAGGAATTTAATTTTCGGCTGATGTGCCGGCGCGGCGGGATCAAAGCCCGAGGGGCCGTTCTCCAGAGCGAACAACCTGTCGCCGGGAAAATAACCCTCGGCGACAAGCTCAACGGCTTCGATAGGCTCAGGCGAAAGCCCCTTGACGGGATAGCGGTAGAGAGAAGCAAGACGCATGAACGACAACCGGTGAGGCGGTATGTTGGCTGGTGCGGGCGGCCGTTTAGGAATAGCTCAATGAAATCAATGCATATACCGTTACCACCTTATAATAACGCCCATTGATTTCTTTTGGTCTTTTTCAGCGAAGTTACCACCAACTCCTGATGACTAGCCAACTTTACCCCTAGCCTGCGCTACAATGTTGACCATTAACGAAGTGAATTGTCGTAGTGCATCAAGCAATATCAGCCAGGCAGTATCAAGCCGCATTCTGCGCTGGTGGCGACAGCCCTGCACCACGGATCGACGTCTCGACCCAATCCGCGAGCACCGCGAGGCCGTCGCCACGCGTCTGCTCGCGGATCAAGAAAAAACATGCCGCCCATAAGTCGGCACGCGCCGCGCCCGGGACCGACTCATGCAGCGACTCACATTCCAGCGTCACCTAGCGCCATCACCCTCACTCTGTTCGTTTCGAGAAGATAATGATGATTGTCGACACTGGCGACAGCCAGCCTGAACATGCATCAGAACGCCGCCTAAGTTACGGGCGAAGCGTTCAGCGCCTGCAATGCGTCACGCAGTAGAATATCAAGCGCCCTCATCCGGTCTTATGTCAAGACGTTCAGAACACGCGACATGGGCCAGAATTTCCAGATCCGACCGCTCACTATCACTGCCGCTGACGACATAGCCGCCGCTGGCCTGTGGCTAGATCAGCACACGTTGGCCAAGTTGGTTGTCTGTCGCAAAATGCAGGCGGGTAAGGTGAGAACTATTCATGCCACCACCCAGTTGCTCGTAAAATGGGCCGGATTGAAAAAAGGAAAGATAAATGCCTCCAATTTCAGAGACGGATTTTGTCGATGCTCTCAAATGCGGCGTGCAGCGCACAATAAAGCTGATCGGTCGCCTCACCGACTATCACGGCGGAGCTGTGAAAACCGAATATTTGATCACGGCCGACATCGCCCGTGAATTTATAGAAAGAGGATATGAAGTCGGTGTCGAGTGCCTCAATCGGCACATGGTAAACGCAATGACCAAACTAAATGGAGCTGCGAGCAAAGATCTGCGCTCAAAACGCACCGATGTTGCAATCATGCAGGATGGCATTATCCCTCTTGCGATCATCGAGGTAAAAATTAGAGCCAATAATTTTTCTCGCATTCAACAAGATCTCCATAAAATCACGTCTACTATGAGCATGATGCAAGCTAGGATTGCATCGAATGTTATTGGCGCTTCTGTATTTGAAATGCATATAGCAGGATCCAGAAAAAGGTATTCAGTTGAGCAACTCGAAGAAGCCGTCCTGAAAATCGAGAGAGCATTTGAAAAGCATCTTCAAGGCTACGCACTCGAGAAACCCGATTTTACGTTTTCCATGAAACCTCTTCAGTCTCTGGATAGCGGTGTTGTTGGTCGAGAAATTGAAAGCGTCGGGAACCAGCTCGCATGGGGCCAAGACGGACATGCTACGCTCTATTGGGTTATCCTGATTCGCAGCACCCGATCTATTCCTGCTCCACCAAAGACTATTGCGGAGCTCCGCAAGGTAGGAGTGAGGTAACCTTCTGAGAAGGTTGAAATCATCCACTTCGTCTAGGAAACTCATCTGCCGGCGCGTCGAATGCTGGACGATGGATAGCCCTGATTATCACAGCTATAGGCGCGAGTAGATCGTGTCATCTAAAGAATTGTGATGCCTGGTGCATGATCACCAGAAAAAACGCTAGACCTCCAGCCACGAAAAGCAGGGCTTTGAAGATAGAGCTTCGATCATGCTGGATCATTTGATTTCTCCGGTTTTGATCGGAGAAAGCTACTATTTGATGGCCAACATGAAAGATCCAGTAACGATAAATCGACACGCTCCATATATGCTGAGTAAGATAGATCCAATCAGGTGATGATATGCTTCGGATTTGGTAAAACACTCCTACGCATAACCGCCAGCTAACTCATGATGAATGTCCGGTAATATGACTGTAAATAATCGGTAATTTACCAACCAATAGACTTGGGCTAGGAATAATCACAAACCCTGACGGGCCGAAAATATATGGAACATATTGTTGCGCTTTAGCGTCTATCGTTATTCCAAAAACCGCATGCCCTAATCGCCGCGCCTCCATTACGGCTCTCCGAGTATCCTCTATCCCATATCGTCCTTCGTAGTGATCCAAATCATTGGGGCGCCCATCCGTGATCAGCAAAAGCAACCGGCGTGAGCTGCTGTGCCGTCCTAGATAAGATGAAATATGCCTGATAGCCGCGCCCATGCGCGTGTAGTAGCAAGGCGTGAGGCTCATAATACGACGATTTACCAACTGATTTGAGTTATCCTCGAACGACTTGATTGATGTAATCATCACGCGTTCTCGTTTGAGAGATGAAAATGCGTGAATTGATACTTGATCTCCGCAAGCAGTAATGCCTTCTGCTAAAGCGACAAGAACTTCCTTCCCAATATCCATGACCGACCGTTCGCCGATGAATGCTTCGGTCGAACGAGATGCGTCAAATAATACGGAAACAGCCAAGTCCCTCTCATTATTGCGAGAGTCGCAGTAGAACCTGCTGGTTGTTTCACCAGAGGCCAGAAGATCGCATCTGGCTCGAATGGCTTCATCAATATCAAGATCGTGGCCGTCCGGCTGACGTCTCAAGAGGACCCGACGTGGTCGTAGCGCTTCAAATTGACGCCTAACTGCTTCGATCTGACGGCGCGTAGCCAGTTCTTCTAGAGGAGCGGTTGATGCTTCTTCAGCTAGTCGCTCTTCGACATGTGCATAATCTTGCAGATAAGACCGCGTCTTCCAGCTCCACTCTGGGTAGAGTTTCTCACCAATCAGCTTAGTGGCATCCACGTCTTGCGGCGCCAAGTCGAGGTGAAGCTTAAGTTTTGTCTTTGGTAATTTTGCACTTTTAATAAACGAGGCCTCTCGTGAATCATCAGCCGCTTTTTTGACGTTCGTATCGTCATCATCGTCAATTTTTCTATTGATGTTCAGAAAGTCGATCATAGAAAGAATGGATTCGAAGCGATGCAGAATAAAGCTGTCTTTTCTGTCAGCCTGGTCCGCGTTTTTACGGCTGACTTTTAAAAGGTGATCGACTTCGGATGACTTAGTGGATACCGATGCTTTTTCAGCTGAGGATGATTGGTTGGGTTCGCTGTTTCTTGGCTCAAGAATGAGCGGCCACAAAGCCACAGGCCGAAAGGATTTATATCCAGCTGCAGCGAGTGGGGAGACGCCGGATGATTCAGCTAGAACTTCAGTTGATGTAATTCGAGCGATATCCAAACCAGGGGAGCCAAGAATCTCACGGATCGCCTTTTCAAGTTCATTCTCCTGATGAGGAAGTGAAGTTTGAGGACGTATCGAAAGAAGCGCTTCGCCGAGACGTTCTCTCAGTCCTGCAAATCCCGGACACCGCGTGAGCAAAAGGTTCTCGGCGTGGGTGCAGATCTTGATTTGAGCGATATCCCTTAGAAAGGGATCATCTGGTCGTTCGCTTGAGATATCAATAAATGCCGCCAGGGCGGCAAGCCATTGATAGAGCCCTCTAGCCAAATCCTTATTTGCGAAGATATCAATCGACGCTGGCAGTCGGAGCTGTTGCCCATTGAATTGAGCATGTGTGACAATGTCAAATTCTTTGGCGATTCTTGTGCGGCTTGAGAGCCTGTTGGTGGTTCTATCTTGAGCCATCCCAGCAATTTCGACTGCTGGGTCGCCTGATAGAGCCCGAAAAATGACGCCTACAGAGGTCTTGACTTCATCAAAGTAGACCTTCGCGTCAGGATGATGAGGTTCCGCGCCTGTGTCGCGAACCAGATATTCCCATGCGCTCCCGATCGCTTCCTCTGGTTCCCATATTCGAGGAAATCGCATGAGGCACCTCAGCCAAATATAGCGACAACCAGATCGTTCAGCGCGCGTTTAATTTCTCTGTCATCAGTTAGCGGCTCGATCATGGCTATGCGGATAGCGTCTTCAAGGCGTACGCCCGAGACAATCAACTTCGCGCAATAGACCAGCAGTCGAGTAGAGGCCCCTTCCTCCAGATCTCTGCCTTTGAGATTGCGTATATTCCCAGCCAATGCGACCAGACGCTCGGATCTGGTTATGTCTAACCCGCTCTCTGTAGAAACGATTTTCGCTTCTATCTTTGGCGGTGGAAAATCAAATTCGATGGCGACAAAGCGTTGACGGGTCGAGGGCTTGAGGCTTTTTAAAATATTCTGATAGCCAGGATTATATGAAACGACGAGCATGAAGCCGTCGGAGGCTTCAAGGAGCTCTCCCGTGCGCTCGAGAGGCAGAATGCGACGGTCGTCCGTCAGCGGGTGCAGGATGACGGTTACATCCTTTCGCGCTTCGACAAGCTCATCTAGATAGCAAATGCCGCCTTCCCGCACAGATCGGGTCAGTGGACCGTCCTGCCAGATTGTTTCTCCACCTCTTAGCAGCCAGCGACCCGTCAGGTCGGAAGCGGTTAGGTCGTCATGGCATGAGACGGTCGTCAGAGCGCGGTTTAGCTTCGACGCCATATGCGCGACGAAGCGCGTTTTTCCGCAGCCAGTGGGGCCCTTGATCATCAAAGGCAACTGGTTGCGCCAGGCATGTTCGAATAAGGCGCACTCATCCCCTACCGGTTGATAGTAGGGGACGTCCGTAATCTCAGATGATGAGGGCGCGCTATTGAGCATCGAAAATGCAGCTATTCAGCGGGCGCCAGCGCGCCATCCGGAACGATCGTGATTTCCTTTTTAGGGCCTAAGGTCGCGTAGACCCACATCAGGACGCCGATCACGACAACAAGCCCTGAGCCAAAGCGCATCCAGTAGAAAACGCTGAGTTGGTCCTGAACCTCCATATAGCTCATGCCCATGACCCGCTGCAGATGCGTTTGCACAATGCCTGCGAAGGTCAAGGTAAAGGTCATGAACGCCATGGCGCTCGACATGACCCAGAAGGAGGCCATGTTCAGGACTTGATTATAGGGGTTCACCCGGAAAATGATTGGGAAGGCGTAGGTCATAATCGCCAGGTTCAGAGCGACGTAAGCCCCGTAGAAGGCTAGATGACCATGCGCGGCCGTCACTTGGGTGCCATGGGTATAGTAATTGACGGGATGCAACGTATGCATCAGCCCCCAGACGCCGGCTCCAAAGAACGCCAAAACCGAACATCCCAAAGCCCACAACAGTGCGGCCTTGTTTGGGTGGTTGCGACGACCCTTCCAGACCATCATGAAGCAGAAAACGACCATCGCGAAGAAGGGGATGATCTCAAGAGAAGAGAAGATCGATCCAATCCATTGCCAGTAGGCCGGCATTCCAATCCACAAATAATGATGGCCAGTGCCCATAATGCCCGTAAAGAGCGAGGTGGCGACGATGATGTAGAGCCATTTTTCGATGACTTCACGATCGACACCTGTCATTTTGAGCATGATAAAGGCCAGAATGGAGGCCATAACCAGCTCCCAGACACCCTCAACCCAAAGATGGACAACCCACCACCAATACATTTTATCCAGAACGAGATTGGCCGGGTTGTAGAGGGCAAATAGGAAAAAAACCGCGATACCCCAGAGTCCGAGCAGGAGGATATTCGTGATAGCGGTTTTGCGGCCTGAAAGAACAGTCACAGAGACATTAAAGAGGAAGATCAGTGCGGCGACAATTATGCCGAGCTTCACCCACAAGGGTTGCTCAAGAAATTCCCGGCCTTCGTGTATCCTGAAGACATAGCCGACAACAGCGCCCAAAGCGCCGACGATCAGTATAACGAGTTGAAGATATGCCAGTAGAGGCGAATAGATCTCTCGTTCAGACTCTTCAGGTATCAGAAAATAGGTTGCGCCAAAAAAACCAAGCAGCAGCCAAACAATTAGAGCATTGGAATGGATCATTCTGACAATATTGAAGGGCATCAGTCCGGATAAGAAATTTGGTTCAATATAAATGAACCCGGCCCATAAGCCGGCGAAGACCTGAACGAAAAAAAGAGCGATGGCAGCGAACCAATACCATTTAGCAATGGCTTGAGTTTGATATTTCATCGGACTATTCCCTGAAGGCGCAATAGGATGGGTTTGGGTTAGATTAACCAGCTTTGTTCGGCGGCCAGTTGTTGGTCTTGATCTTGCTCACCCACTCGAAAAACGCATTGAGGTCATCAAGTTCTTTTTCATCGAGGTTGAACTGAGGCATCTGCCTGCGACCCTGAACGCCACTAGGCTGGGATTTCATCCAGGCCTTGAGTGCGTCGCGCGCCGCCTGTGGATCCTTGTCTCCGCCATAGCGCACAAATACATTGCCCAGTTCAGGTGCGAAATAGGCGCCTTCACCCAATATTGTGTGGCAATTAATGCAGGCGTGCTTCTCCCAAATCCGCTTGCCATGCACCACTTCAGCTGTGAGCGCAGCCTCGTCTGTTGATGTTGTTTTTGCGTAATAATGGCTCTGGGCGACGAGCGCCGCGAAGACAACGAAGAAGAAAGCAGATCCGCCATAAAAAATATTTCGGGCGGCTGACTTGCTAAGAATTTCACTCATATCCGCTCCTGATGCACTTTTTAGCTATCTTGTTCCGCCTACACACCGATTTGGCAATGTTGGATAAAATCTGTTGCTGCGCGCGACACATTCGAATCTGGGTGGTGAAGCGCCATGGCTCCAACTAAGAAGTATATTGCATACACCTTTAAGGATAGCCAATGGAAAAGCAGAGATAAGCATGTGACAAATTAAAGCAGGCTAGGCAGGGATTTTAAGAAGTCGGTTCAGACGCCGCGATCCGTTTATTGCATCTGCCAAAGTATATTTGTCCAACACACTGAACCAACCACCTAAGGCTTCCATGAGGATGCTCTGCAGTCCGCAGTTGCCTGTTATGGCGCATTTTTGTGGTTCTGCGCCCATGCATTCTGCAATTGCGAAATCAGGCTCCAGCCTGCGCATGGCCCAGCCAATCGAAATTTTTGATGGATCTTTGGCTAGTTTTAAGCCTCCGCCCTTGCCTCTTGTTGAGTCCACAAGTCCAAGTTTCGTGAGATGAAGCGTCACCTTACGAAGATGATGTTCAGAAACGTCATATGCTTCAGCTATTTGAGGTATTGTAGAGCCTTCAGGGGCG